>NZ_MULI01000071.1 GCF_002939385.1 Streptomyces sp. MH60
TCGCCGGGGCCGGCGGAGTGCTGCGGGTCTCGGTGCCCGGCGAGTGGACGGTGCCGGGGTGTCTGGCCTGCGCGCTCGCCCTGCTGGCGGCACAGCGGACGCCGCTCCCCCGGCCGCTGCGTCAGGGGCTGGTGCGCGCATCGGCGGCGGTCCAGGGCTTCGCGGTGCTGTGGGCGGTCCCCCTGGTCGCCGGGAGCGTGCTCGGTCCGGCGGCCCGGGCCGCGACGCCCTGGTCCGGCGCGCCGCGGAGCGCCCGGGACGCCGTGTTCACGGACGTGCCCCCGCCTCCGTACGCGAGCACCGTGCCGCTGGTCCTCGCCGTGGTGGCCGGGGTGCTGGTGATGGCCGGGCGCCGCACGCATCGGCGTGCGGCGGTCATGGTGGTGGCCCTCGTCCTCGGGTGGGCGGCCGTCTTCGTTCTCCCGGTGGCGCTCCAACTGCCGTACACGGCGGGGCTGGTGGCGCAGGCGGCGGTGGTCGTCGCGGCCCTGGGCCTCGCGGTGCGGGCCGACCGCGCCGACGAGGGGCCGTCGCCACTGGCCCTGACGGCCCTGCTGCTGGCCCTCGTCACCTCGGTCGACCTCGCCCTCCTCTCGCTCGCCTCGAAGGCCGCGACGATCGGCGTACTCGTGACACTCACGGTCCTGTTCGGTGCGGCCGGGCGCCGCCCGGGCGCAGCTCCGTTCACCGCGCCCGCCGCCCTCGGTCACGCCACGGCGCTGGCCTGCGCGATCGGCGCGTCCGCCGGCTTCGCCCCGCACCACACGGCGCTGCTGGTGCTCGCCGTACCCGCGGTCGCCGCCCTGATCGCGTCGCGGACGGGTGGTTCGCGCGCGACCGTGCCGGTCGAGGTGGCGGGCGGAGCCGCGGCACTGCTCGCACTCGCGCTCGCCGTGCCGGATCCGCCGACGCTGGCCCTGGTGCTCTCCCTGTGCGGTGTCGTCGCGGCCGCCTCCGCGCTGCGCCCGGAGCGGCGGGCGGCCGGTTGGGGGGCGGCCGCGCTGTTCCTGCTGGCCGCCTGGGTGCGCCTGGCGGCGTGGGACGTCGGTACGCCGGAGGCCTACACCCTGCCGGTGACCGGGCCCGCGCTGGCGGTCGGGTTCCTGCGCCGGCGCCGTGACGCGGCGGTCTCCTCGTGGACGGCGTACGGTGCCGGGCTGGCCGCCACCCTGGTGCCGAGTCTGCTCGCCGCCTGGGACGACCAGCACTGGCTGCGGCCCCTGCTGCTCGGCGTCGCCGCGCTGGCGGTGACGCTGGCGGGCGCCCGGCAGCGGCTCCAGGCGCCGCTGGTCCTCGGCTCGGGGGTGCTCGCGCTGGTGGCGCTGCACGAACTGGCCCCGTACCTCACCCAGGTCGTCGGCGCGCTCCCCCGCTGGGCACCTCCGGCCCTCGCCGGTCTCGTACTCCTCGTCCTGGGCGCCACCTACGAACAGCGACTGCGGGACGCCCGTCGCCTGCGGGAGGCACTCGGGCGGCTCCACTAGGGAGTGGCCTCGTGTCGAACCCGTGCAGTTTTGCGGTCGGGGTCATGGAAGCCGGACGAGGTCACCCATCTTGCCGTGGGCCGCTGATCGGCTTCGTGGTAACACGAAGTGATCAATTCGAAAGGGCCGACTCATGGGTATCTTCAGCCGTCGCCAGACCGCCACCGCCGAGCAGCCGGCGGCCGCCGGACCGGAGCGGTTCGCCGCGGGGGCCGCGACAGCAGCGGCCACGCTCGATCCGGCCCTTCGCGCACTGACCGGGCACTGGACCATCGACCGCCCGCACAGCCGGATCGGTTTCTCCGTGCGGCACGCCATGGTCACCACGGTCCGCGGGGCCTTCACCGACTACGACAGCAGGCTCTACTTCGACGGGGACCGCCCCTCCGAGTCCCGGGCCGACCTCGTCATCCGCGTCGCCAGCGTCGACACCGGCGTGGAGCAACGGGACGCCCATCTCGTCGGCAAGGACTTCTTCGACGCCCGGCGTCACCCCGAGATGACCTTCCGCAGCACCTCCACCGTCCAGGAGTCCGCGGAGAGCTTCCGCATGACGGGAGACCTCACCATCCGCGACACGACCCGGCCCGTCGAGCTCCAACTGGACTACCTCGGCTCGGTCGTGGACCCGTTCGGCTACGAGCGGGCCGGCTTCGACGGGACCACCACCATCGACCGCAGGGACTGGGGTCTGGTCTACAACCAGCGGCTCGACGCGGGCGGCAGCATGGTGAGCGAGAAGGTCCGCCTGCAGTTCGACATCTCCGCGATCCGCTCCACCTGAGCCCCCTGGACCGCGGGCGCTCACACCGGCCGGGGCACGGCGCACGGGCGCAGGACCATGAGCGCGTCCTCCCGGGCCGCGACCATGGCGAAGGGAAACCGGTCGACCTCGAGACAGAGTGCGACGTCGTCGGGGTGGACGCCCTGACGCACCCCCTCCGCCAGTTCGGTCGCGGCACGCGACGCGGCGGCACGGCGGAGGAATCCGGCGGCGCCCGTACCGGCCCCGGTGGCCCTGCCCGCGATGTACTGGGCGCACGCCAGGTCCTCGTCGGCCCTGCCGTCCTCGCCGGTGACCACGAACGTGACGTGCTCGGCGGCGCGTTCCCGCAGGAGGCGGGCCGTCGCCTCCGCGACCACGAAGCCGGCGCACAGCACCAGCGAGGCGTCCTTGACCGCGAGGGCACCGACCGTACCCGCCGTGGTCTTCTGCACCACGGTCCGTCCGGCGAGGTCGGCGGAGCGCAGCAGGCCCGGCGAGTTGACCAGGTCGAACCCGGGCGCGGGCGCACCGTCCTTGAGGGCCACGCGGCCGGGGTCGCGTGCCTTGAGGGCCAGGGCCTCGTCCAGCGACCCGGCCAGGACGATCTTCTCCGCCCCCCGGGCGAAGGCCCACGCGGCCACGGTGAACGCGCGCATGACGTCGACGACGACCGCCACGGACGGGGCCTCGGCCACCTCGGGAATGCCAACGAAACGAGTGTCCATCGCGGTCATGATCGCGCACGCCCGTCGGCATGGCCACACCCCGCGGGTGCTCCCGGCTTCAGGGCGCGCCCACGAGCCGGTCCAGCGGCGCCGCCAGGAGCGGGGTGAGTGCCTCGGCGTACGCCTCCGAGAGGTGGCTGTCGTCGCGGTGGACCGCGGTGTCGGCAACGACGACGGGGCAGACACCGGTGCGGGGGGCGCAGACCCAGGGGGTGGGGTCGATGACCGTGGTGCCCGTGGCGGAGGCGGCGGCCCGCACGGCCCGGCCGCGCGTCGCGTCCCGGGTCGCCTCCGGCAAGTGGTGGGCGCAGGCGCGCAGTTGCAGGGAGTTCCGCGCGGCGCAGTCGATCGGGTCGCCCTTGGGCCACGGGGTGTCGAGCAGGGCGGCGACCCGGGCGCCGGAGCCGCGCAGGGCGCGGAAGGTGTGCTCGAAGCCGGTGGTCCACTGGTGCAGGGGGTCGGCGGCGGGGCGGGCCGGGTCGCCCGCGTCCGAGGAGGAGGCGAGCACGAGGGCCGGGCGCAGCTCCCTGATCCTCTCCAGGGCGTGGGAGCGCCAGGTGTCGCAGGCGGTGTACGGCTTGTGGAGGTTGACGATGGTCACGTCGGCGACCTTGCAGGAGGCCTTCGTGAGCGGCACCAGTCTCCAGCCGCGTGCGCCCGCGAGCCGTCGCAGGGCCGGGAACCACTGTGCGGCGTGGGAGTCGCCGAAGAGGACCACGGTACGGGAGGAGGTCCGGTCTCCGTAGACGCAGGGCAGCGGGCGGGTGGCGGCGCGGTCGACGTGACAGCCGTCCCGGTAGAGCGCGGAGCGCGAGGACTTGACCCGCGGCAGGGGCGTCGCGAGGTTGCTCGGCAGGGCGGTGGGGGACGACGTCAGGAGTTCGGCGAGGCGTGCCCGCGGGTCGGGGGCGTCGGCAAGGGCCCGGGCCAGGGCGGGCGCGGGGCCGCCCACCTCGATCGTCGGCGGCACCGCCGTCGCCGTCAGGGACAGCGCCGAGGCGCTCGCGGTCAGCGCGGCCCCGAGGGCCAGGGCGCGGCGCGGGCGCCGGCGGAAGGCCCGGTGGAAGCGGACGGGGTTCTCGACGAGGCGCAGGGTGAGCCAGGCCAAGCCCAGCGCGATGGCCGACAGCGCGAGCGCCAGCGGCACGTCGGCGGTGCCGTCGGCGCGGCCGAGTGCCGCCGGGGCTATCACCAGCAGCGGCCAGTGCCACAGGTACCAGCCGTACGAGAGTCCGCCGAGCCACACGAGCGGCCGTCGCTCCAGCAGCCGCCCCGCGCCGTACGGGGTGGGCGCGCAGCCGCCGGCCAGGACGAGCACGGTGCCCGCGACGGGCAGGAGCGCGTGGTGGCCGGGGAAGGGCGTCTCGTCGTCGTACCAGAGCGCCGCCAGCGTGACGCAGGCCAGGCCGAGCCAGCTCAGCGGGGCGGCGAGGGCGCCGGGCAGGCGGCGCAGCCGGGCGGCGGCCAGGGCCAGCAGCGCACCGGCGCCCAGTTCCCAGGCCCGGGTGAGGGAGCTGAAGTACGCCCAGGGCGCCGAGGTGTTCGTCACGAGGACGCCCACCGCGAACGAGACCACGCACACGGCGGCGAGCGGCACCGCCACCCGTGCGCGCCGCCCGCGGGCGATCCGCCAGGTGAGCAGCAGGAGCACCGGCCACACCAGGTAGAACTGCTCCTCCACGGCGAGCGACCACACGTGCTGGAACGGCGACGGCGGACTGTTCTGGGCCAGGTAGTCCGTACCGGCCGCCGCCAGCCGGAAGTTGACCACGTACAGCGCCCCGGCGAGGGCGTCGCCCGCGTACTCGGCGAGCCGCGCCTTCGACAGGAACAGCCATGCCCCGCCCAGCGTGACGGCGATGACCAGGGACGACGCGGGGAGCAGCCGCAGTGCCCGGCGGGCGTAGAAGGAGCGCAGCGACACCCGGCCGGTGGTGGCGAGTTCGCGCAGCAGCAGCGAGGTGATGAGGAAGCCGGAGATCACGAAGAAGACGTCGACGCCGACGTAGCCGCCGCCGATCCGCGACACGCCGGCGTGGGAGAGCACCACCAGCCCGACGGCCACCGCGCGCAGCCCCTGGATGTCCAGCCGCGGGGGACGGCTGTGAGGCGGCGCGGATCCCTCGGCGGCCGGGACGGTAGGTGCCGCGGTGGGCATGGTGCTGGTCATCAGGGGCTGGCTCCTCGGGGCGACGGGCACGCTGCGCCTGACAAGATCAGTGCGCCGTCTCCCGGAGTTCCGCCGCCGTCGCCCGACTTGGCCTCGGCCGTGAAGGTTCAACCGCGGGCAACCGGCGGTTCAGCCCCCGTCCGGCCGGGCGACCGGGAAGCGCCTCAGCCCGTCGCCGGCCGGGAGCCGGGCCGGTGGTCCGCCACCGCGGCGGTGAAGCGCGCCGCGAGTGCGGCGGCCGCGGCACGCAGTTCCGCTCCGCCGTCGATACGGAAGGGGACCGGGACCCTCGCGAGCCATTCCTGCGCGTACATGTCCGGGTTACGGGTGCTGCCGACCAGGACGCAGCCGTCTCCGTCTCCCAGCGGTTCGAGCCGGCCCATGGGCGGGCGGATCCAGGGGGCGACCTCGGCCAGCGGGGCGTCGAAGACCACCCGGGTGGCGAACCGCCATCCGGTGCCCAGGTTCTCCTCCAGCACCGCCACCGGGTCGAAGCCGGCGGGCGGGTCGAAGCCTTGGGCGGTGCTCCGGACCGCGCCGATCCGGTCCACCCGGTAGGTGCGGACGGCGTCCACGCGGTGGGAGTGGCACAGCAGGTACCAGCGCCCGTGACGGACGACGAGGGACCAGGGGTCCGCCTCCTCCTCCCAGGCGTTGCCGGACTCGCTGCGGTAGGAGAGCAGCACGCGGCGCCGGTGGGCGACGGCCTCGACGAGCGAGCTGGTGACGGCGGGATCCGGGTGGGCCGCGTACGGGTCGGGGGCGGCGGAGGCGTACTCCCGCAGCAGTGCCGCCTGCCGGCCGACGCTCTCCGGCAGCGCCTTGACGACCTTTCCCAGGGCGGCCCCCACCAGGTCGTCGGCGTCGGTCACGGCGGGTCGGCCGCTGAGCGCCGCCATGACGAGGCCGAGGGCCTCGGCCTGCGTGAAGTGCACGGGCGGCAGTCTCGTCCCGGGGCCCAGCCGGTATCCGCCGTGCGGTCCCCTGGCCGACTCCACCGGGACGCCCGCCTCCCTGAGGATCCCGACGTACCGGCGCGCCGCTCGCTCCGTCACACCGAGCCGCTCGGCGAGTTCGTCGGCCGTCGTGGTGGGGCGGGTGCGGAGGATCTCCAGGGTGCGCAGCGCTCGCGCGGTGGGGCTGGGGTCGTTGGGCACGCAAGCAGGCTAATCCGCGCGCCGGACGCCAGGAGTGGTCACGGGGAACAAACCGGCAGTGGATCGTCCGGATCCCGTCCTACGGTGAAGCCAGGCAACGAAGGGAACCGATCATGGACATTCTGCTCATCGGCGGCCTGTGGCTGGACGGATCCGTGTGGGACCGCGTCGCGACCGCGCTGGAGTCGCTCGGCCACCGTCCGGTGCCGCTCACCCTCCCGGGGCAGGGGGACGGCGCGTCGCACGCCACGCTCGACGATCAGCTGGCGGCCGTGCTGGCCGCGGTGGACGCGGCGCCCGGCAAGCCCATGGTGGTGGGGCACTCCGCGGCCTGTGCACTGGCCTGGCTGGCCGCCGACCGGCGGCCGGAGCGGCTGGCCAAGGTCGCGCTCATCGGCGGCATCCCGACCCCGGACGGCCGGCCGTACGCCGACTTCTTCGAGGTCAGGGACGGGGCGATGCCCTTTCCCGGCTGGGAGCCCTTCCAGGGTCCCGATGCCGCCGACCTGGACGAGGCGGCCAGGCGTGAGCTGGCGGCGGGCGCGATTCCGGTGCCCGAGGCCGTGGCCAGGGGCGTGGTGCGGCTGACCGACGAGCGCCGGTTCGAGGTTCCGGTCGTGGTCGTGTGCCCCGAGTTCACGCCCGCGCAGGCGCGGAAGTGGATCGACGGGGGCGACGTCCCGGAACTCGCCCGGGCCGAGCGCGTCGACTTCGCGGACATCGACTCGGGCCACTGGCCCATGATCTCCAAGCCGGCCGAGCTGGCCCGGGTCCTGGCCGCGGCGGCCGAGGCGGGCTGACGGGCGCCGTGCTGCGCCGGGGAGGGGGCGCGGCCGGGGTTCAGGCGTGCAGGACGGGCCGGTGGACGAGCTCCTGGATGTGGCCGTCGAGCGTACGGGACTCGATCGACTCCAGGTCGGCAGCGCCCCCGAAGACCGGGTCCGGTCCCGTCCGGCCGGTGATCACCGGGTACAGGGTCACCTGGACCCGGTCGACCAGGCCGGCGGCCGTCAGCGCCCGGTTCATCGACAGGCTGCCGTGCGAGCGCAACGGCACCGCGGACTCCTTAGGAGCCGGTCCAGTACGACTGGTGGGCTCAGTGGAGGCAGAGGCAGAACGGATGGCCGGCCGGGTCGGCGTAGACACGCCAGTTGGCACCCGGGCGGAGCTGGTCCGTCCGTTCCAGGACGGTCGCGCCGAGTGCGAGCGCCCGCTTCTCCTCGCCTTCGAGATCGTCGACGTCGAAGTCCAGGTGGAGCTGCTGCGGGCGGTCCTGACCGGGCCATTCGGGCGCCCGGTAGCCGTCCACCCGCTGGCAGGCCAGCGACGTTCCCTCGAAGCCGTGCACCTCGATCCAGTCGGAGTCGTCCGGATCCGCGACCACCCGCCCGCCGAGCAGTTCCGCGTAGAACTCCGCGAGCCGTACCGGATCGGCACAGTCCAGCGCGACCGCCTGCAGCTTTCGAATCACGTCCGACACTCCTCGCTCTGGGGGCCCTGGCGTTACGCCCTCGCACGGGAGGCTCCTACCCGGGGCGGCGGTGGGCATGCACGACGGCAGGGCGGGTGGAACTCCATCTGCCCCTCTATTGCACTTGGCGTTGCACGCGGTGCGTGCATAATAGGTCCAAGGGCATGTCGCAGAGCTTGGGAAGGACACGTGTCGTGAGTGACTCTCTGGACCCCGAGGTACTGAACGCGGCCATCGAGAACGTCCATCGCGCCGGGATGCCGGGTGTGTTCGCCGAGGTGCGGGACGGCGACGAGGTCTGGCGGGGCGCCGCCGGGGTCGCCGATCTCGCCACCGGCCGTCCGGTCGGCGCCGGCATGCGCCACCGTGTCGGCAGCGTCACCAAGACCTTCACCGCCGCCGCGGTCCTGCAGCAGGTCGAGCGGGGCCGCATCGGTCTGGACACGCCGATCGGCCGGTACCTGCCGGGACTGCTTCCCGGCGAACGCGGCGACGTCACGGTCCGGATGCTGCTGAACCACACCAGCGGTCTCGCCGAGTACCTCCCCCACGCCTACGCGTCGCTCAAGGGGTTCCCCGCCCTCGCGGACACCGGGCCCCGGAGCCTGGACGACCACCGGTTCACCCGTTTCCAACCCGCCGAACTGATCGGACTCGGGGTGGCCGCGCCCGCCGTGGGCACCCCGGGCGGCACCCCGGGCCTGTACTCGAACACCAACTACCTGATCCTGGGCCTGCTCCTGGAGGAGGTGACCGGCACCACCGCCGAGCGGTGCATCACCCGGAACGTCATCGAGCGCGCCGGGCTCCAGGACACCGAACTGCCCACCGGACCGTACGTGGGCGAGCCGCACTCGTGCCTCTACGAGGCCTGGTTCGGCATGATCGACCCGCCGCGCGACTACAGCGTCTACGACATGTCGTGGGTGGGTCCCGCCGCCTCGCTGATATCCACCGTCGCGGACCTCAACCGCTTCTTCGGGATGCTGCTGGCCGGTGAGATCGTCAGCCCGTCGTCGCTCGCGCAGATGCGGCGCACCGTGCCGGTCGTCTCCCAGGAGGGCCGGACGATCGAGTACGGTCTCGGCCTGCACCCGATCGAGGCACCTGGTCAGGACACCTTCTGGGGCCACGGCGGCACGGCCTGGGGCGCCGGGGCCCTGGCCGTGATCAGCGCCGACGGCAGGCGGCGCATGGCCGTCGCGGTGAACCTCCAGAGGTGGAACGCGCTCGACTCCTCGGGCCGGCCGCGGCCCCACCCCATCGACGAGGCCCTCGCGGCCTTCCACCGCGTGGCGATGTACGGCTGACCGGGCCGCGGAGCCCCGGGCGGATCACGCGCGCGAGTCAGCGTGTCGGCGCGTCTACGGAGCGCAGGGCGCGGAACCGGCCGGGTCGCGCCGGATCCCGGTCGACGACCTGGACCGGCGCCCAGGCCCATTGCCACACGCCGATGCCCGGCGTGCGGGTGAACCGGATCCGTCCGCGGGTGCCCTCGACCGAGACGCCCGCCCAGGATTCGGCGGTCCACGCCCGGCCGGTGCCGTGCGAGCGCAGGGCCTCGGCGAGGACGGCCACCGTGTCGTAGCCCTCGAAGGCCACGAAGGACGGCGCCCCGGCCAGCCCTTCGCGCAGGGCCGTCCCGACGCGTGTGCCGAGTGGGCCGAGGCGCTCGGGCAGGTAGCGCAGGAACGGCACCGCGGCGCCGTCGTCACCCAGCGACGTCGTCCATGCGGCGAACTCCGGCTGCCCGGCCGGGGCGCCCATCAGGATCCCGGCCAGGCGCGGGTCGCGGCGGACGGACCGGACGATCGACACGGCCGGCTCGGGATGACCGACCAGCAGGAGCAGGGCGGTCGCGTGACCGTCGACGAGTGCGTCGCACACCGACGCGGGGGTCGACTCCCGCATGTCGACCTCGATGAGGGTGCCGCCGCGTGGCGCGAGGTGGTCCCGCAGGATGCGGGCACCGGACGCCCAGTAGACGCTCGGCTCGGCGGCTACCGCGACGCGGCGGTGGCCCGCGGCGAGGAGGAAGTCCGCGTAGATCCGCCAGCCGAGGGACTGCGCCGGGGCGAGACGCGCGACCCAGGGCGTCGGCTGCTCGGTGAGCGCGTCGAGCACGGCCGACGAGCACAGGAACGGCAGGCCGAGGGCGTCGGCCCGGGCGGCGGCGGCGCGCGCGACGACGCTGTGGTACTCCCCCGCCAGGGCGGCCACGCCCAGCCGTGCCAGCTCGTCCACGGCCGCCGCGGCCCGGTGCGGATCGGCCGCCGTGTCCCGGACCACCAGTTCGAGTGGTCTGCCCTCGATGCCGCCGGCGTCATTGACTTCGCGTGCGGCCAGTTCCATCCCGGCGATGAGGTGCCGGCCCGCCTCCTCCCAGCCGGGCCGGGTCAGCGGCGCGAGAGCGCCGATCCGAACACGCGCGTTCATCTCGTCCCGCCCTGGCGGACGCACCTCGCTGATCATGACCGACATTGCATCCGCCACCGGCACCCGGGGCAACCGATTATGCGGACCGTCGGCCGCTGACTGGCTCGGTCGGCATGTCGCCGCCGCCGCGGGTCCAGTACGGCGTCTCCACCGCCGAGGGCTTCCAGCGGGCCGACCGGGCCACGACCGGCGTGGACCTCGGCACCTTCCGGGGGGGGGCCGCCGCATCAGGTGACGGCGGTTCAGGTGACGTCGAGGTCGGCGTACAGCATGTCGTGGTCCGAGTGCTCGGTGTGGACCACCCGGTGCTCGACGGGGGCGATGCCGCGCAGGAAGACGTAGTCGAACTTGCTCTGCCAGTCCGTGGTCGGTTCGCAGGTGCCGACGGGCGAGGGATGGCACTGCGGGTCGGTGTCCGTGGCCAGGGCCCACATCGGGTCGAGCTCGGGGGCGTCCGGCACGGCGTTGAAGTCGCCGAGCACTATGGCGCGGTCCCGCCGGGCGACTTCGGTGGCGAGCACGCGGACCTGGCCCTTCCTGAACTCCTCCTGGCGCCGCTGGGCGAGGTGGGTGTTGAAGACCCGGACGGACCGGCCGCCCACCTCGGTGGTGACGGCGAGGTATCCGCGGTCCTCGGAACCGCCGTCGGGGTATTCGACGTTGACCCGGTCCGTCATCGGCGCCGCCGACAGGATGGCCTGGCCGAAGCCCCCCGGGTTCCACGGCGCTCCCCCGCAGCGGCCCCAGTTCTCCAGGACCGTCCCGTACTCGACGTGGTAGACCAGCCCGTGGAAGGCCTCCAGGTAGTCCCGGATCCGGTCGACGTCGCGTGCACAGGCTTCCTGCATGCCGATGACCTGGGGCGCGTGCGCGGCTATCTCCGCGGCCCGGTCGAGATTGCTCGCGTCGCAGGGGTTGCACAGGTTCCACGTCATGACCCGGTTCGGTACGACGTCCTTGACGGCTTCCACGGGCAGCGACCTGCCGGACAGGGCGCCGCCGGGGGCGCTGGGGCCCACCAGCGCCAAGCAGGCCAGCGCCACGGCGCATACGAGCAATCGCGAGCCGCCGCTTTTGAGCACCGCCGCCTCCTCGGTGTGGACACACAGGACAACTGACGTTTCCACGGACGAGGTTATGGCACCGGGGCGCGGGCCCCGGCGCCGCTCCCGCGCTCCGCTAACCCGCCTCGGGGCGACGGATCACCGGCGGGTCCGGGAGCCGCCAGTCGCCTCCGCGGTCCTCCTTCGCGTGGCGGGCGACGAATTCGGGGAGGCGCAGGCGGCAGGCCAGTGCCGTGACCGCGTGGAAGGCGTCGATGGCCCGTTGGTTTTCGGGCATGCCCAGGCGCAGCAGGCGCGGTTTCACCTCGGCCTGGATCGCGTCCACGAACGGCCGCAGCACGCTGTCGTAGTTGGCCAGGGCGGTGGGCAGGTCGTGGGCGTGCCGGTTGAGCTCGCCGGCCAGGACATAGGCGCCGACCAGGCCGCCGGAGGTGCCCATGCCGCTGTAGGGGGACGCGCAGTGCGCCGCGTCGCCGACCAGGACCACACGGCCCCGGGACCAGGTGTCCGTGCGCACCTGCACGACCTCCTGGGAGTAGAAGCTCTCCGACTCGTGCATGCCGTCGAGGAACCGCGCGGTCTGCCATCCCGCGTCGCGGAACCTGTCGGTCCAGAACTGCTTCTGGCGTTCGACCGGTTCGCGGTGGACGGCTGAGGCCTGCGCGGACCGCTCCCGCAGTACGAAGTAGACCTGGGTCTCGGTCGGGTGGTGGCTCCTGCGCATGATCATCCGGCCGCCGGGCGCGTGGTAGGTGTCCCGGATGCCGCTGTCCGACGCGATGCGCGGGACGAACCAGTAGGCCATGTGGATCCCCACGCGCCAGTACGGGTCGGGGGTGCCGGGCGGCAGGAGGGCCCGGCGGATGCGCGAGCCCTGCCCGTCCGCGCCGACGAGGAGGTCGAACGCCTCGGACGAGCCGTCGGAGAAGTGGGCGACGACCCGCGTCTCGTCCTGCTCGAAGCGCTCCACACTCGTGCCGAACACGTGGTCCACGTCCTGGCGCGTCGCGTCGTGGAGGATGCGCACCAGGTCCCCGCGCATGATCTCGTACTCGGACGTCAGGGTCTGCCGGCCCCGGCCGGAGGTGTTGGCCATGATCGTCCCCCGTTTCCTGCCCCGGCGGTCCACGAAGGCGACCCCCGCCTCGTCCACGAGCCTGCTCCTGACGGCGTCCAGGAGCCCCATGCGCTCGACGGCGTCGATGCCCTGCCCGCGCAAATCCACCTGCGCACCCGTGGCCCGCAGGGCGGGGAAGCGCTCGACGACGGTCACCCGGTGGCCGCCCCGGGCGAGCCAGTGGGCCAGCGCCTCACCGGCGATCCCACCGCCGCAGATGAGGACCTTCAGGCGGTCGCCGCCCGGTGATCCGTGGGTCATGCCGCACCTCTTTTTCTATCGGTGATAGGTACGCTTTGCAGAGTCACCTATCGGCGATAGATTGTCAATGTGGCGAAGATGAACCGCGAGACCGTCCTCACCGAGGCGCTCGACCTGCTGGACGAGGTCGGCCTGGACGCCGTCAGCACGAGACAGCTGGCCAGACGTCTGGGCGTCGAGCAGCCCTCGCTCTACTACCACTTCCGGAACAAGAAGGAGCTGCTCAGCGCCATGAGCGAGGCCGCGATGGCTCCGCACGCGACGGCTCCGCTGCCGACGCCCGCCGACGACTGGCGCGACTGGTTCCTGGAGAACACGCGCGGCTTCCGGCGCACCCTGCTGCTGCGCCGCGACGGCGCACGACTCCACGCCGGGAGCAGCCCCGGCGGGGCCGACCTCGACCGGATCGCCCACAAGATGGCGTTCCTGACCGCGGCGGGCGTACCGGAGGAGCACGCGCGGACGGCGATGCTGGCCGCGAGCCGCTTCACGGTCGGCAGCGTCCTGGAGGAGCAGGCGGACACCGGTCCCGGCGACAGCGGGGACCGTACGGCCGCCGCGCCGGCCGACCCGCCCCTGGACGTACCGCCGCTGGACCACGAGTCCGCCTTCGAGGCGGGGCTGGCCCTCATCCTCGAAGGTCTGGAGCAGCAGGTGAGGCGCGCGGGATGAGACACAACCGGCGGTCGGGCGACGCCTTATGCTCGCGCGCATGGATACCGAGGCGGTGCGCTCGTTCGTCCGCGCGGCCGAGCTGGGACAACTGCGGCACGCGGCCGACGAGCTGGGGGTGACGCAGCAGGCCGTCTCGAAGCGGATCGCGGCCCTTGAGCGCACACTGGACGTCCGGTTGTTCACCCGCACCGCCCGAGGGGTCGAGCTGACCCTCGACGGGCAGGCCTTCCTGCCGCACGCGCGGAACGTCGTCGCGCATGCCGATCGTGCCGTCGCCGCGATCCGACGGGGCTCGCGGGCGCTGCGGATCGACGTTCTCGGCCTGCGGAGCGCGCAGGCCGTCGTCCTGCACGACTATTGGCGCTCACATCCGGAGACCGCACTGGACGTGGTGACGCTCAAGGTCGACGATCCGCGGCTGGCGGTGGCCGCCGTGCGGGCGGGCGACGTCGACGCCTCCTTCCGCTCGGTCACCGATCCGGCCGCCCTTCCGCACGAGCTGCGGATGATCCACGCGTTCCACTCCCCGCTGGAACTCGTCGTCGGCCCGGGACACCCGCTCGCCTCCGCACGCACCGTGACACCGGCCCAGCTGCGCGGACACCGGATCTGGGTGCCCGGTATCGCACCGGGCAGCGAATGGGCGGACTTCTACGACCAGCTCACGACCGCCTTCGACCTCCGCGTGGACGCCGCGGGCCCGAACTTCGGCAACGAGGTACTGCTCGACATCCTCGCCGACTCCGACGACGTGGCCACCCTCGTGGGCTCGCGCGACCGGTACGTCTGGCCGACCGGCCACGACCTGCGCCGCATCCCCGTCGCGCGGCCGACGCTCGCCTACCCGCTCTCGCTCATCCTCCCCCGCGAGAATCCGCACCCCGGCCTGCGGGCGGTCATCAACCACTTCGCGAGTCTGGCCCCGCTGCCCGAGGACACCTGGCTGCCCTCCTGGGCAACGGCACCGCACCGTGGCGACGGCGACGGCGGCCGCGGTCACGCCCCGCACTGACCTCGCGAGGTCCCCGGGAGAACACGCATCCCTCGCCTGGCGCTACTGCTCCACGATCGCCTCGACGATGCGCATCAGCCGCTCCCCCGCCCGGTCGACGCTTCCGTTCTGCGTGCTGACCTGCGCCCCTTCGAGCACGAAGGTG
Source organism: Streptomyces sp. MH60 (assembly GCF_002939385.1). Taxonomy (GTDB): domain Bacteria; phylum Actinomycetota; class Actinomycetes; order Streptomycetales; family Streptomycetaceae; genus Streptomyces. Next base: position 14,484 of record NZ_MULI01000071.1, read on the forward strand.
ATCTGGGCGGCGACCTGCTCGGGGTCGGGCAGCCCCGCCGCGGCGCACATGCCGACGAGCCTGCGGGTCTGGTCGGCCTTGTGCTCCTCGATCACCCGGCGCGCGGGGTGGGAGCGGTCGGGCAGTTCGGCGAGGGAGTTGATGAAGGGACAGCCCCGGTACGAGAGCGCCGGCAGCCCGTCGGCGATGAAGCGGGCCAGGCCCAGGATCTGCTCCCGGGGCCTGCCGGGGTGCTCGGCCTCGACGCGGTCGAAGGCCGCCTGATACTCGGCGGCCAGGATCCGCAGCCATTCGGCGACCAGCGCGTCCTTGGTCTCGAAGTGCCGGTAGATCGCCATCTTGGTGGTCTCGGCCTTCTCGGCGATCGCCTGGACGCCCACGCGCCGGATGCCCTCGCTCTGGAACAGCTCCTCGGCCGCGTCGAGGATGCGCTCGCGGGGCGGCAGCTTCGCCACCCTGCCCGGCCTGGCGGCGGTCGATGTCATGCGCACTCCGTGACGTCCGGTCGATGGGTCTCTGCACTCCCTGCTACGGTACCAGTCCGTCCCACTCGATACCGCTCGGTATCGCTCGGGACTCTTGGGTATCGTTTGACGTTCAAGGAGAGTGACAGTGAGAGTTTCCGAGTACGTGCGCCACGACGCGGTGGGCCTCGCGGAGCTGGTGGCCAGGGGCGAGGTGACCCCCGCCGAGGTGGAGGCCGCCGCGCGCGAGGCCGTGCGGAGGGTCGATCCGCGGATCAACGCCGTGGTGGAGACCTGGCCGGCCGACGACCGCCCGGCGCCCGGCAGCACCCCGCTGGCCGGCGCACCCTTCCTGATCAAGGACTTCGGGGTCGCGATGGCGGGCCGGCGCAGCGAGCTGGGCAGCCGGCTCGCGGCCGGGCACGTCGCCCGCTCCGACTCCTTCCTGATGCGGCGCTTCCGCCGCGCGGGGCTGGTGACCTTCGGACGCACCGCGACCCCGGAGCTGGCCTACAGCATCACCACCGAACCGGTGCTGTACGGCCCGGCCCGCAACCCGTGGGACACCCGGCGGGGCGCCGGTGGATCCAGCGGCGGCGCGGGCGCGGCCGTCGCGGCCGGAGCGGTCCCCCTCGCCCACGCCACCGACGCCGCGGGCTCACTGCGCATCCCCGCCGCGTACAACGGGCTCTTCGGGCTGAAGCCCACGCGCGGCCGGGTCTCCTTGGGTCCCGCCCTCGACGAGGGCTTCAACGGCCTGGCCGTCCAGGGCAGTGTCAGCCGCACCGTGCGGGACAGCGCGGCGCTGCTCGACCTGATACGCGGCCCGGAGCCGGGCGACCCCTACTACGCCGAGCAGCCGTCCCGCCCCTACGCGGCGGAAGTCACGCGCCCGCCGGGCTCGTTGCGCATCGGGGTCCTCGCCCAGGCCTGGGGTGGGCGCCGCACCGCCGCCCCGGTGGCCGACGCGCTGGCGCGGACCGTGCGTCTGCTGGAATCCCTCGGCCACCGCACGGAGGAGGCCACGGTCGGCCTCGGTGCCGACTGGGAGGAGTTCGTGCTGGCCAACGCGCGTCTGTCGACCGCGAATCTGGCGGCCTCGGTCGACGAGCTGGCCGCCGCCCTCGGCCGGCCCGTGGACTCCTCGTCCCTCGAACCGGCGACGCTGGCCGCCCACCGCTACGGGCAGCGGGTCAGCGGCCCCCAGTTCGTCGCCGCCCTCACGATCCGCAACCGCGTCGCCCGCAGCCTGGCCCGGTACTTCGCCACCCACGACCTGCTGCTCACCCCCACCCTGCCGGAGCTGCCCCCGCTGCTGGGCACCTACGGCGAGGGCGCGGAGGCGCTCGACGGCCTCGGCTGGATCGACCGGCTCAACGACCGCTCCCCGTTCACCATGGCGTTCAACGTGGCGGGCACACCCGCCATGTCCGTTCCGCTGACGGCCGACCCGGGGACGGGGCTCCCGGTCGGCATGCAGTTCGCCGCCGGGTACGGGCGGGAGGACCTCCTCTTCCGCCTCGCCGGACAGCTCGAACGGGCCCAACCGTGGTCGGACCGAACTCCTGCCGTGTGGGCGGGGAACGTTCCTGCTCCGGTCACTTCCTGAAGCCGCCGGGCCGCGGAATATCCAGGTGCCCGCGGGCGCCCGGAGCGTTATCTTCGGGGCATGAACGTCATCGGCAGAAGCATCTTCGCGACCGCGCGAGCGACCAGCTCGCCGGTTGCCGCCGTCTGACCTTCCCCTCTTCCACCGGCGACCGGAAACGGCCCGTCGGTGGTTCCCGCGGCGTTCCGCCGCCTTCGCCTCGGTGCGAGGACCGCACGGTTCCGTTCTCCGGTGCCTCTCCGCCTCGAAGCGAAGGAGTCACCCCATGGACACCGAGCAGATCATCCGCACGTTCGTCGAGTACTACGAGGATCAGGGTCATCGCCGGATCACCGGCTCGACGCTGCTGACCGAGCCGGGCGACCCCGTGCTGTTCACCAGCGCCGGCATGCATCCGCTCACCCCGTACCTGGAGGGCCGCCCCCACCCACTGGGCCGGCGGCTGGTCAACGTACAGCGCTGTCTGCGCACCACGGACCTGGACGAGGTCGGCGACAGCACCCATCTGACGGTGTTCCAGATGCTCGGCACCTGGTCGCTGGGCGACTACGGGGGCTCGCGGAGTCTCGACTGGGGCTACCGGCTGCTCACCGAGGGGCTGGGCGTCGACCCGGGCCGGCTGCACGCCACCGTGTACGGGGGTGACGAGCAGGTCGGCCCGGACACCGAGTCACTGCGGCTGTGGCAGCAGCTCGGCGTTCCCGTGGAGCCGACGGTGGACGACAACTGGTGGTCCAACGGGCCGGTCGGCCCGTGCGGACCCGACTCGGAGATCTTCCTGTGGAGCGGTGACACCCCGCCCCGGTCCACGCCCACCGGCGACGACCGCTGGGTGGAGGTGTGGAACCACGTGATGATGCGCCACCGCCGGCTCGACGACGGCCGGCTCGTGCCGCTGCCGCAGCGCAACGTCGACACCGGCCTGGGCCTGGAGCGCCTCGCCTCGCTCCTGCAAGGCAGGTCGTCGGTGTTCGAGTGCGACGTCTTCGAGCCGTGGCGGCGGCTGCTGCCCGCCCTGTGGCCGCTGGAGGAACCGTCGTTCCGGGTGGTCTGCGACCACCTCCGGTCGGCCGTCGTGATCATCGGCGACGGAGTCCGGCCGTCCAACACCGGCCGGGGCTATGTGCTGCGCCGCCTGGTGCGACGGCTGCTCACCGTGCTGTGGCGGGAGAACCCCTCGCGGGTGCTCGGGGACCTGCCGGACGAGTTGATCACGCACACCCTGGGTCACATCCGCCAGGACGCCGGCCCCGGCCTCGTACGGCGCCTGCTGGTGGAGGAGGAGCGCAGGTTCCGGCGGCTCCTGGACCGCGGCCGGAACGTGCTCGCCCGGCCCCGCTTCCGGGGCCCGCTGGGAGAGGAGGACTTCCACTACCTCCATGACACCCACGGTCTGCCGCGCGAGCTGGTGACGGACCTGCGCGAGGGCGAGTACCCGGAAACGGACGGCGTGGGGACCGTGCGGCCGTGACGCCCCGTCAGCCGGTGCGGCGGGCGGGGCGCCTACGGCGCTGGACGGCGCCGTAGGTCGCTTCGAGGGCCGCCGTCGCCGCGCCGTAGGAGCGCTGGGCGACACCGACGAAGAGGCAGTCGATGACGGCCAGTTGGGCGATGCGGCTGACGGTGGCGCCGGAGCGGAACGGCGTTTCCCGCGCGCAGGTCGTCAGCACCAGGTCGGCGCTGGTCGCGAGCGTGGAGCCCGGGTCGTTGGTCAGGGCGATGGTGGTGGCTCCGCGCTCGGCCGCGGCCTGGAGGGGCTCGGTGGTGTCCTCGGTCTCCCCGGAGTGGGAGACGGCCAGGGCCACGTCGCCGGGGCCCAGCAGCGCCGTCGCGGTGAGCGCCGCGTGCCGGTCGCTCCAGATGAAGGCCATCCGGCCTATGCGGTGCAGCTTCTGGTGCAGGTCCTGGCCGACGAACGCGCTGGCCCCCACACCGAAGATGTCGACCCTGCGGGCCTCGGCCACCGCGTCGACCGCCCGGCCCAGCGCGTCCACGTCGAGTTCGGCGCCCGAGTCCTCCAGGGCCCGGACCTCGTTGTAGATGATCTTGCTGACTATCCGGTCGAGCGAGTCCGTCGGGCTGATGTCGGTGCCGCTGTGCGCCGCCCGCTCGCCGCCCAGCGCGTGCTCCCGCGCGGCGGCGGCGGCCAGCGCCAGGCGCAGCTGGGGGTAGTTGCCCGTGCCGATGGTGCGGCAGAACCGCATCACGGTGGCCGCCGAGGTGCTCGCCCGCTCCCCCAGCGCGTGGATGGACAGCTCCGCGACCTGCCCCGGGTCGGCGAGGACCACGTCGGCCACCCGCCGTTCGGAGGGGGCCAGGGAGGGCCGGGCCGCACGGACGCGGGAGAGGATGTCGGCGAGCGGGGCGTCCTGGGCGGACGGCTCCGGCACGCCGGACGAGGACTGGCGGACCATGGCCCCTCCTGGATGTGGTGCACACAGGGTAAGGGGGTGACCCGGGGAGGTCAAAAAGTTACGTGGTGAGCAACGCGACGTTACTTATTGACATCCGGAGGGCGGCCTTCCCATACTCGGACGGCGATCCGCGCCGGTCACCGACGACCCGGTGGCTCTCGACGTGCCGGGTCCCTCGGGCAAAGGGCAGGCCGTATGACTTCAGTAGTGGCGGTAGATCTCGGGAAGACCGGTTGCCGCGCCATGCTGTGGAACAGCGCCGACTCGTCACGGGCCGTCAGTTCGGTGGCCGGCGCTCCCGGTCTGGCGGCCCCCGACGGGGTGGCGGCGGCCCGTGCGGCGGTGCGCGCCGCCGTCGAGCCGCTCCTTCGGGAGCCGGGCGGTGCCCCGCCGGAGTCCGTCCTCGTGGGCGCCGCCGGAGCGGCTTCGGCCCCCGCCGCGGCCCGCTCCCTGGTGGCTGCCCTCCTGGCGGACCTGCCCGTCCAGGAGGCCGCCGTCACCAGCGACGCCGTCACCGCCCACGCCGGCGCGCTCGGCGGCCGGGCCGGTGTGGTGCTGGCGATCGGCACCGGATCGGTCGCGGTCGGCATCGGTGCCGACGGGACGTACGCGCGCGTCGACGGGTGGGGTCCCCTGCTCGGCGACGACGGCAGCGGCGCCCGGATCGGCACGGCGGGACTGCGCGCGGCCCTGCGCGCCCACGACGGGCGGGGCCCGGCCACCGTGCTGCTGGACGCGGCCGTCGGCCTCTTCGGCGACCTCGAACGGCTGCCGTCGACGGTCGGACGGGACGGCAATCCCGCCCGTACGGCCGCCTCGTTCGCCCCCGAGGTGGCCCGCGCCGCCGACGCGGGGGACGCCGTGGCCTCGGCGATCGTCCGGGACGCGGCCGCCGACCTGGCCGAGACCGCGCTCGCGGCGGCGGGCCGGATCACCACGGGCGGCGTCCCGGTACCGATGGCCGTCACCGGTGGTCTGACCGGCCTCGGCCCGGCCCTGATGGCACCGCTGACCGCCGCCCTCACCGGTTCCGGGCTCCCCGTGCGGCTCACGTCCCCGCTCGGCGACCCCCTCGACGGGGCCCGGCTGCTGGCCCTGGACCGCGCGACCCCTCATGCCTCCCTCGTCGTCCGCGTCCGCCGGACGACCGCCAGTTCCCCTCTCCCCACGCCGGCGACCCCACCGGCCAGTGCCTAGGAGCAAGCGTGCGCCAGCTCGACCTCGTGGTGATCGTGGTCTATCTGATCGGGATCGCCTGGATCGGCCTGCGGAAGGCAGGCCGGCAGAAGTCGGCGAAGGACTACTTCGTCGGTGAAGGCCACATGCCGTGGTGGACGGTCTCCTTCTCCGTCGTCGCCACGGAGACCAGTGTGCTCACGGTGATCAGCGTCCCCGGCGGTGCCTACAGCGGCCAGGGGTTCGGCAACGTCGAACTCGCCCTGGGCTACGTCATCGGACGCGTCGTCGTGGCCACCGTGCTCATCCCCCTCTACAAGCGCGGCGGCTTCGTCAGCGCCTACCAGTACCTGGGCGACCGGTTCGGCCTGAAGTTGCAGGGGCTCGCCTCGGTGACCTTCGTGTTCACCCGGCTCCTGGCCGAGGGCGTGCGGCTGTTCGCCTCCGCCATCCCCATCAAGCTGCTCCTCGACGAGTTCGGTGTGCACGCGAGCTACCGAGTGATCATCGTCGTGATCACGCTGATCACCGTCGTCTACACCTACCTGGGCGGCATCAAGGCGGTCATCTGGACCGACGCCATCCAGATGGTCCTCTACCTCGGCGGCGCGGTCCTCGCCGTGGCGGTGCTCTCCGCCCACGTCGGCGGTGACGGCTACGCGCGTGCCCTGGACGCCGGGAAGTTCACGCTCTTCGACACCGACTTCAACCTCGCCCACATCCTCACCAGCCCGTTCGCCCTGCCCACGGCCATCATCGGCGGCGCCATCTTCGCCATGGCCTCGCACGGCTCCGACCAGCTGATCGTCCAGCGCGTGCTGGCGACGAGGACGCTGCGCGAGGGCCAGAAGGCCATGATCGCCTCGGGTGTCTTCGTCACCATCCAGTTCGCCGCGTTCTCCCTGGTCGGCGCGCTGCTGTGGTCGTACAACGAGGGCAAGTCCTTCTCGGAGCTGGGGCTGTCCAGCTCCGACAACCTCTACCCCGAGTTCATCCTGCACGGGCTGCCCGTGGTGGTCTCGGGCCTGCTCGTGGCCGGCATCCTGGGCGCCGCGATGGGTTCGCTGTCCTCGGCGCTGAACTCCATGTCGAACTCGACGGTCGCCGACATCATCCACAGCTTCTTCCGCACCACACCGTCCGAGGAGGCGCTGCTCAGGCTCGCCCGCTGGATGACGCTGGTGTGGGCGACGCTCATGGCCGTCTTCGCCTGCGCGTTCAGCGCGAGCACCGGCAACGTGTACCTCACCGGACTGACCATCGCGGGCTACACCTACGGCGCGCTGCTCGGCGCGTTCCTGCTGGGGCGGCTCGTCAAGCGTGCCAACGAGGTCGACTCGGTCGTGGCCTTCCTGGTCACCATCGGGGTGATGACGTACATCGTGCGCGGGGTGAAGATCGACGTCACCACGGGCGGGACCACGGTGTCCCAGGCGATCGCGGCCCAGTGGCTCGTGCCGATCGGCGTACTGATCACGCTGCTCGTCGGCGGTGTGCTGAGCCTGTTCCACCGGGCACCGCAGTCCGCGGCGGGCGCCGCACTCGACGAGGAGCCGGGCGCCGGGCCCGACCAGCTGACCACCACGGCCGGCCGGAACTGATCCCGGCCCGCCCAACCCCTCGCAGGAGTGCATCGTGCGTGTGATCGGCCTGATGTCAGGCACGTCCTACGACGCCGTCGAGGCGGCCGCCGCCGACCTCGAACTACAGGGTGAGGCCCTGGTGATGCGCCCGCTCGGCCATCTCTCCGCCCCCTACCCGGACGAGCTGCGCGATCTGATCGCGAGCAGCCTGCCGCCGTCGGCGGCGACGCTCCGGGACGTCGCCCGGCTCGACACCGGCGTCGGTCAGGCGTTCGCCGACGTGGCCGGGCGGGCCGTGCGCGAGCTGTGCGGGGGCGGCGCCGATCTGGTGGTCTCGCACGGGCAGACCATGTACCACTGGGTCGAGGACGGCGCCGTGCGCGGCACCCTCCAGCTCGGCCAGCCCGCCTGGATCGCCGAGGCGACCGGTCTGCCCGTCGTCTCCGACCTGCGCAGCAGGGATGTCGCGGCCGGCGGCCAGGGGGCGCCGCTGGTCGCCATGACCGACGCCCTGGCCCTGGCCGCGCTGCCCGGCGTCCCCGCCGCCCTCAACCTGGGCGGGATCGCCAACGTCACCGTCGTCGCCCCCGGCGCCGCGCCGCTGGCCTTCGACACCGGACCCGCCAACGCCCTGATGGACGCCGCCGTACGGCACTTCACGAACGGTGCGGCCGAGTACGACGAGGACGGACGCCGGGCCGGGGCGGGCCGGGTGGATCCGGCGCTGCTGCGGGTGCTGCTGGACGACCCCTACTACGGCAGGCCGGCTCCGAAGAGCACCGGCAAGGAGCGGTTCCACCTGCCGTACCTGCTCGAGGCGCTCGCGGCGGCGCCCGTCGCGGAACCCGACGACGTCCTGGCGACGCTGGCCGGGCTCACCGCCGTCACGGTGGCCGACGCCTGCCGCGCGCACGGCGTCACGCGGCTCGTCGTGTCCGGCGGTGGCGCGCACAACCCCGTGCTGATGGGCATGCTCGCCGAGGAGCTGCCCGGGGTGGCCCTCGGCTCCAGCGACGCGCTCGGACTGCCGTCCGACGCCAAGGAGGCGCTGGCCTTCGCCCTCCTGGGCTTCCTGACCGTCAACGGCCTGCCCGGCGCCATCCCCTCGGGTACGGGGGCGCGCCGGGCGTCGCTGCTCGGCAGCATCACACCCGGGCGGGAGCCCCTGCGACTGCCCGAGCCCGCCGGCGAGCCACCCCGGATGCTGCGCATCACCGGCGGCCACTGAGCGCCTCCCCGGGCGGGGGCGCCTCAGCCGAGGTCGCCGGTGCGGGCCTGCCGCCACAGGTCGACGTCGCCGTCGACGACCGCGTACTTGTCGATCTCGGCGAGTTCGTCGTCGCCGAAGGAGAGGTCGGACAGCGCGGCCACGTTCTCCTCCAGCTGCTCGGGGCGGGAGGCGCCGATCACCAGGGAGGTGACGCGCGGGTCGCGCAGCGCCCAGGCGAGCGCCATCTGCGCGAGGCTCTGACCCCGGCGGGCGGCGATGTCGTTCAGGGCCCGCAACCGCCGGACGGTGTCCTCGGTGAGCCAGCCGGTCGCGAAGGACTTGCCCTGGGTGGCGCGGGACCCCTCGGGCACGCCGTCGAGGTAACGGCCGGTCAGCAGTCCCTGGGCGAGCGCGGTGAACCCGATGACGCCGAAGCCCTCCTCGGCGGCCGCGTCGAGCAGGCCCTCGGTCTCGATCCACCGGTTGAGCATGTTGTACGACGGCTGGTGGATGAGCAGGGGCGTGTCCAGGTCGCGGAGGATCGCCGCGGCCTGCCGGGAGCGTTCGGCGTCGTAGGAGGAGATGCCGACGTACAGGGCCTTGCCCTGGCGCACCGCCGTGTCCAGCGCCGTCATGGTCTCCTCCAGCGGGGTGGAGGCGTCCAGGCGGTGGGAGTAGAAGATGTCGACGTAGTCGAGACCCGTGCGCTTCAGGGACTGGTCCAGGGAGGCGAGTACGTACTTGCGGGAGCCGCCGCCCTGGCCGTAGGGGCCCGGCCACATGTCCCACCCGGCCTTGGTGGAGATCACCAGCTCGTCGCGGTACGGGGCCAGGTCCTGCCGCATGATCCGGCCGAAGTTGATCTCCGCGGAGCCGTAGGGCGGGCCGTAGTTGTTGGCGAGGTCGTGGTGGGTGATGCCGAGGTCGAAGGCGCGCAGGGCGATCCGCCGCTGGGTCTCGAACGGCTTGTCGTCGCCGAAGTTGTGCCAGTAGCCGAGGGACAGCGCGGGCAGGTCGAGCCCGGAGCGTCCGGTGCGGCGGTAGTGCATGGTGCCGTCGTAGCGGCTGGGGTCCGCGACGTGGTTCATGGGTGTTCTCCGGTGGGAAGCGGGGGCCGGGCGGCCCGTGACGGGGAGGTCAGCCGGTGGCGGTGCCGAACCACCGGGGCAACCGGTCGGACAGGTCCTGCTGGTCGTCACCGACCCATGCCACGTGCCCGTCGGGCCGCAGCAGCATCGCGGGCACCGTCAGTTTCTCACCGTCGTCGACGACGTGATCCACCCGGTCCGACCAGCCCTTCACGGACAGCCGGCCGGTACGGTCGAGGAGCAGCCCGCGGCCGGCGCGCATCCGGTCGTACAGGCGTCCCCGCCCCAGTTCGACGTCCCGCATCCTGCGGCCCAGCAGGTCGTGCCCCGGGCCGAAGTCGTAGCGGACGTCGAGCGCGGTGACCTTCTCGGTCAGATGCCGGCTGACGTCCTCGAACCGCATCAGTTCGGCCAGGAGCCGGCGCACCGCGCGGGGGCCGGGCTCGGTGGACAGCAGTTCCATCTGTGCGCGGGTGTTGTCCAGCACGCCGGCGGCCACCGGGTGCCGTTCGGTGTGGTAGCTGTCCAGCAGGTCCTCGGGCGCCCAGCCGTTCACCTCGGCGGCCAGCTTCCAGCCGAGGTTGAAGGCGTCCTGGATGCCGAGGTTGAGGCCCTGCCCGCCGACCGGGGGGTGGATGTGCGCCGCGTCGCCGGCCAGCAGCACCCGGCCGGTCCGGTAGCGCTCGGCCAGCCGGGTGGCGTCGCCGAAGCGGGACAGCCAGCGCGGTGAGTGCACGCCGAAGTCGGTGCCGGCCCACTCCCGCAGCCGCTGCTTGAACTCCTCCAGGCCCGGCGGGACCGACCGGTCCTCGGCGAGGCCCGCGGCGGGTACGACGACGCGGTAGATCCCGTCGCCGACGGGTCCCAGGCCGAACCGCTTCTGGGTCCGGCGGACCTCCGCCACCCGGGCGGCGACCGCCTCGGGCTCCGCGGCCACGCTCATCTCGCCGATCAGCGTCTCGTGGGCGGCGGGCTCGCCGGGGAAGCCGACGCCGAGCAGTCCCCGCACCGTGCTGCGGCCGCCGTCGCAGCCCACGAGGTAGCGGGAGCGCAGCCGCGTGCCGTCGGCGAGTTCGGCGGTCACCCCGTGTGCGTCCTGGCTCAGGCCGACCAGTTCGCGGCCCCGGACGACCTCGGCGCCGAGTTCGGTGGCGCGCTCGGCCAGCAGGCGGTCGGTGACGGGCTGCGGGATGCCGAGGACGTAGCCGTGTGCGGTGTCCAGTGTGCTCGGCGCGGGCTTCTCGATGGCGGCGAAGAAGCCGCCGACCGGGTACCGGCGGCCGTGTTCGAGGAAGCGCTCCAGCACGCCCCGCTGGTCCATCACCTCGATGCTGCGCACGTGCAGGCCGAGTGAGCGCACCACCCGGGTCGGCTCGGGCTCCTTGTCCAGCACCCGCACCTGTACTCCGTGCAGTCGCAGTTCGCCGGCCAGCATCAGGCCGGTCGGTCCGCCGCCGACGACGAGCACGTCGATCATGAGTCCCCCAGGGAGCGCCATCGCGAGGTGAGGCCGCCCGCGGTAAGCGAGCGGCGGTCGAGGGCGACGATTCTGCGCCAGGTGGGGGCCCTTGCCGCAAGGCCCCCAGTGGGCTATAGCTTGAGAGTGGCAGGAGGAACACGTTTCCCCCGCCCTTTTTCTTTTTGCGCACCGGGCAGGCCCCGGTCCTCGCACCGCGCCTCCTCGGCACTCCCGCTGCCGCCGCCGACGGTGACCTCGGCACGGCCCGGCAGCCCGGTCGGCCCCCCTCGCCCCGCTTGCGGAGGTCGGGCGGCGGCGGAGACTGATAGCGACGACGGCACTCCGGACGGTAGCCCCTGGGCGTCAGCCACTCCCCGAAGAAAGGCAGCTCCATGACGGACACCCCGCCTGCCACCACCACGGACTCCGGAGCACCGGCGGAGAGCGACGAACACTCGCTCACCGCGGGTCCGGCGGGTCCGGTCCTCCTCCAGGACGCCTACCTCATCGAACAGATGGCGCAGTTCAACCGGGAGCGCATCCCCGAGCGCCAGCCGCACGCGAAGGGCAGCGGCGCCTTCGGCCACTTCGAAGTGACGCACGACGTGAGCGCCTACACCAAGGCGGCCGTCTTCCAGCCGGGCACCCGCACCGACCTGGTCGCCCGCTTCTCGACCGTCGCGGGCGAGCGCGGCAGCCCAGACACCTGGCGCGACCCGCGCGGCTTCGCGGTGAAGTTCTACACCAGCCAGGGCAACTACGACATGGTCGGCAACAACACGCCGGTGTTCTTCGTCAAGGACCCGATGAAGTTCCAGCACTTCATCCGGTCGCAGAAGCGCCGGGCGGACAGCAACCTGCGCGACCACGACATGCAGTGGGACTTCTGGACCCTCTCGCCGGAGTCGGCGCACCAGGTCACCTGGCTCATGGGGGACCGCGGCATCCCGCGCACCTGGCGCCACATGAACGGCTACACCTCCCACACCTACATGTGGATCAACGCCTCCGGCGAGCGCTTCTGGGTGAAGTACCACTTCAAGACGGACCAGGGCATCGAGTTCTTCACCCAGCACGAGGCCGACCAGATGGCCGCGGCCGACACCGACTACCACATGCGGGACCTCTTCGAGCACATCCGTGACGGCGACTTCCCGAGCTGGACGCTGCACGTGCAGGTCATGCCGTACGAGGAGGCCGCGGGCTACCGGTTCAACCCCTTCGACCTGACGAAGGTGTGGCCGCACGGCGACTACCCCCTCATCCCGGTCGGCCGCATGACGCTGGACCGGAACCCGACGGACAACCACGCCGAGATCGAGCAGGCCGCCTTCCAGCCCAACAACCTGGTCCCCGGTATCGGCCCGAGCCCGGACCGCATGCTGCTGGCCCGGCTCTTCTCGTACGCCGACGCGCACCGCTACCGGATCGGCGCGAACTACCAGCAGCTGCCCGTGAACGCCCCGGTGGTCGACGTCCGCACCTACTCCAAGGACGGTGCGATGGCCTACCGGAAGACGACCGACCCGGTCTACGCGCCGAACTCCAAGGGGGGTCCGGCCGCCGACACCGAGCACTTCGGCACGCCGCCCGGCTGGGAGACGGACGGGGCCATCACCCGCACGGCCTACGTCAGCCACGCCGAGGACGACGACTGGGGGCAGCCGGGCACCCTGGTGCGGGAGGTGATGGACGACGCGGCCCGGGACCGGCTGGTCGACAACGTGGTGGACCACCTCCTGAACGAGGTGACCGAACCCGTCCTCCAGCGGGCCTTCGAGTACTGGTCGAACATCGACCGGACCATCGGTGAGCGCATCGCCAAGGGGGTGCGGGCGAAGGCGGGCGAGAAGGACTTCAAGGCCGCCGCGCAGCACAACCCGGCCCGGCAGTCCATGCAGGACAAGGCCTGACCCGTCGCCGGTGAGAGTGCCGAGGGCGCCGGTGCCCGCCCCGGCTGAACGGCCGGCCCGGCTCCGGGCTCTTCACGCAATCGCCTCGCGGGCCGCCCGCACCGGCTGCTAGCGTCCGGACCGTGCGTTGATCTGCCGTGCGGTGGCCTCGGCCGCCGCGGACGGAGTGACCGCCCTCGTGTCGATGGGACTTCGAGGGCGGCTCGGCATGTCCCCCGTCAGGCAGTCCGGAGGTCCGCACGTGTCCGCACAGCACCCGATGTCCTACGAGGCGTTCGTCGCCCGTGCCGCCGACGACCCCGACGTCGTCGGTCTCGTCCTCAAGGGGTCGCACGCCCACGAGGGCATGACCACCCGGTACTCCGACCACGACCTGTACGTCGTGATCGCCGACGGGGCGGTGAGCGGCCTGGCCGCCCTCGACGGCTTCCGCTCCGCCCGGCTCGACCTGGTCGTGGTGACGGTGGCGGAGTTCGACCGGCTCGACGGCTGGGAACGCTACGCGATCGCCCGGGCCCAGGTCCTGCTCGACCGCCTCGGCCGGGCGCCTCGCCGAGATGGTGGCCGCCAAAGGGCGGCTCGGCGCCGCCCAGGCCTCGCGAACGGCGGCCGCCCGGCTCGACGCCTACGCCAACTCCCACTACCGGTCGCTCAAGAACGCCCGGGACGGGCATCCGCTCGCCGCGCGGCTCGACGCGGCGGACAGCGTCGGCTTCCTGCTGGAGCTGCTGTTCGCCCTCGACCGCCGTCCGCGCCCCTACAACAAGTACCTGGCGTGGGAACTGGACCGGTTCCCCCTCCCGGGATGGGACACGGGCGAGCTGCTGACGACGCTCGGAAGGATCACCGGGGCCGGTGACGTGGGCGCGCAGCGAGAGCTGTTCGGCCGGGTCGAGGCCGTGGCGCGCGGCGGGACACGCGGCGACGCTGGACGCCTGGGGCGACGACCTCGGGCTGATGCGCCCCGTTGCGCCGCCCCACCGGGCGCGCTCGGTGACGACCCGTGACGACAGTGACTGACATCGCGTGTTACTGTCGATGACAGCGGCTGTCATCGACAGTCCGGTCGCCTCGCCCCCGTCGCTCGTGCCCGCGCCCGGCGGAACCGGCGGCGGCCGCGTACCGACATACCTGGAGGAAGCTCATGCGTGTTTTCGTCACCGGCGCATCCGGCTGGATCGGCTCGGCCGTCGTTCCCGAGCTCATCGGGGCGGGCCATCAGGTCGTGGGACTCGCCCGTTCGGACGCCTCGGCCGAGGCGCTCACCGCGGCCGGGGCCGAAGTGGTCCGCGGCACCCTCGACGACCTCGACGTCCTGCGGAGCGCAGCCGCCGACTCGGACGGGGTGGTGCACCTGGCCTTCAAGCACGACATCGCGTTCTCGGGGGACTTCAAGGGCGCCGGAGAAGCCGACCGGCGGGCCGTCGAGGTGATCGGCGAGGCACTCGCGGGCTCGGACCGGCCGTTCACGATCGCGTCCGGGACCCCCGCGATCCCCGGCCACGTGGCGACCGAACGCGACGGCCACGACCCGGACCCGGCCGCGGCCGCCCGCGGCGACGCCCAGCACGTGCGGGCCGTGACCGCCGAACTGACCCTGTCCCTCGCGGCCCGCGGTGTCCGCTCCTCGGTGGTGCGGCTGGCGCCGACCAATCACGGCGAGGGGGACAACGGGTTCGTCCCGGCCCTCATCGGGATCGCCCGCGAGAAGGGCGTCTCGGGCTACCCCGCGGACGGCACCAACCGCTGGTCGGCCGCGCACCGTCTCGACTCCGCGCGGCTGTTCCGCCTGGCGCTGGAGAAGGCCCCCGCGGGCTCGACGCTGCACGCCGTCGCGGAGGAGGGCCTGCCCGTGCGGGAGATCGCCGAGGTGATCGGCCGGCAGCTGGACCTGCCCGCCGTGTCGGTCCCGGCCGCCGAAGCGGGCGCCCACTTCACCTGGCTGGCGGGACCGTTCGCGGCCAACCGCGCGGCGTCCAGCACCCTCACCCGCGAGCTGCTGGGGTGGGAGCCCGTGCAGCCCGGACTCGTCGAGGACCTGGAGCAGGGCCACTACTTCAAGTAGCCCGGTCCGGGCCTCAGACCAGTTCGGGCTGCGGTTCCGCGGGGCGCGGCGGTTCCGGCTGCCGCGCCGGCGTGGTCTTCGTGTCCCACAGCCTGGTGGTCCGCGCGTAGCCGAGGATCACAGAGGCCATCGCGAGGACGAGCAGCGGCCCGGCCGCCCACGGGTGCTCGGCCATCTCCACCGGCAGGAACCGGTACGACACCAGCAGCACGGCGAACACCGTCGTGCCGTGGGCCACCAGCCGGGCGGCCGCACGGTCCCAGCCCCGCGCGAACGCGCGCATCGCGGCGTCGACCGTGAGGGCGAACACCACACCCGCGAGGAGGTCGGCGCCGTAGTGGTAGCCGAAGCCGAGGGTCGCGGTGAGGGTGGCGACCAGCCAGAAGGCGCCCGCGAACCGCATGGCCCGGGACCCTCTGCGGGAGTGGAGGAACAGCGTCGTCGCCCACGCCGTGTGCAGGCTGGGCATGCAGTTGCGCGGAGTGATGTCGTCGAACGGGATCGCGTGCGGGGCGCCGCCCGGCGGCAGGGTGTCCGGCCACAGGTTGGCCACCGCCCACTGGCCGCCGTCGGCGCCGTAGGCGAAGACCGGCCCGACGACCGGGAAGACCATGTAGACGGCGGGCCCGAGCAGGCCGATGACGAGGAAGGTGCGCACGAGGTGGTGGCTCGGGAAACGGCGCTCGACCGCCACGTGACGCAGTTGGTACAGCCCGACCAGGGCCGCCGCCAGGGGCAGCTGGCCGTAGACGAGGTGGAGCACGTGGCCGCCGACCGGTTCGGTGGCTTCGACGAACCGGCCGACCAGCCACGAGGGGTTGCCCAGCGCCTGGTCGGCGGTGGCCACGTACGGGTCGAGCACCGCCTTGCGGGTCTCCGAGGTGATGAGCAGCCAGGTGTCGCCCGTCTTGTGCCCGGCCACCAGGAGCAGCCCCAGCCCCACGCCCTTGAGCAGCAGGGCACGCTCGCCGCCCCTGCGCCGCGTCACGGCGACGACCGCACAGCCCAGGACCACCCACAGCGCGCCGTTGCCGAAGTTCATGTCGGCGCCGACCGCCCAGCGCACCAGCCAGAAGACGAGGTCGATGCCGATCGCGGCACCGGCCGCGACCAGGCGCTGCCGCCAGGTCAGCACCACCATCGTCAGGGCGAGGCCGGCGTACAGCAGGGGCCCGGAGTCGGGGGCGAAGACGACTTCTCGCGCCTGCTCGGTGATCGGGCCCCGCACGCCGTAGTGGCGCGCGGCGAATTCCAGCGCGATGAGGAAACCGAGGGTCACCACACCCGCCGCGGTCCACAGCACGGCCCGCGGCCGGCGCGAGGCGGCGAACAGGGAGCCGAGGTCTCTTCGCGAGGATATTCGTGTTGGTGTGGTTTTCAATTGTTGGGCCCGTTTGCTAGGGGTCGGACAAATGGCTCGCTCGTACGTATCGTCACGAGTTCGAACATGCTAACGGCACCACCGCGCCGACCCCCCGGCCGCCGTCAGGCCGTGTGCTGGTACGCCGGGTAGGTCAGGTAGCCCGCGTCACCCCCCTGGTAGTACGTGGCCTCGTCCACCGGCGCGACGGGAAGGCCCGTGCGCAGGCGCTCGACCAGGTCGGGGTTGGCGATGAAGCCGCGGCCGAAGCTGATCAGCTCCGCTCCGAGTCCGAGCCAGTGGTCGGCGTCCTCGCGGCCGGTCTGCTTGGGACCCATCGGGAGCACCGGGTTCATGACGAGCGTGCCCGGCCACAGGCGGCGCAGCGCGACCAGCAGGTCCTCGTCGGCGGTGGCCTCGATGTGGACGTAGGCGATCCCCAGGCGCGACAGCTCGGTCAGCAGCTCGGTGTAGAGGTCGAGCACGTCGGTCTCCTCGACGCCCCAGAACGTCCCCGCCGGGGAGAGGCGGATGCCGGTCCGGGCGGCGCCGACGGCCTCGACGGTCGCGGACACCGCCTCGACCGCGAAGCGGATCCGGTTGGCCACCGGGCCTCCGTAGCGGTCGGTGCGCAGGTTCGCGTTCGAGGAGAGGAACTGCGAGATGAGGTAGCCGTTGGCGCCGTGCAGCTCGACCCCGTCGAAGCCGGCCTCGACGGCGCGGCGGGCGGCGAGGGCGTAGGACCGCGCGTGCTCGGGCACTTCGGCGGTCTCCAGGGCACGGGGGGCCGGTGCGGGCTGCGGCCCGGTCGGGGTGAACACGTCCCCGACGGCGGCCACGGCCGAGGGCCCGACCGGCCGCATGCCCGTGGTGTCGGGGTGCGAGACCCGGCCACCGTGCATGATCTGGGCGAAGATCCGTCCGCCGTTGGCGTGCACGGCGGCGGTGACGGGGCGCCACGCGGCGACCTGTTCGTCGGTGTGCAGTCCCGGCGTCCCCGGGTTGGACTGCCCGGCCAGGCTCGGCTGCACCCCCTCGGAGACGATCAGTCCGGCGGTGGCCCGCTGGGCGTAGTACGTGGCCATCGACGGGGTGGCCAGGCCACCCTCGGCGGCACGCACGCGTGACATCGGGGCCATGACCATCCGGTTGGGCAGCGTCAGGTCGCCGAGCCGGTAACTGTCGAAGAGGGACGTCATGTCAGGACTCCTTGGTCGTCCGCGGGCCCGGATCTCGGGCACGACGGCTACGCTAGAACCTGACACTGACGTCAGAGGCAAGTAAGTGTGCCGCGAATCACACCAGGGAGCAGGGCATGCGCATCGGGGAAGTGGCGTCACGGGCCGGGGTCAGCGTCCGGTCGGTGCGCTACTACGAGGACCAGGGGCTGCTGGCCAGCACGCGCAGCGCCGGAGGCCAGCGCCGGTACACGGAGCACGAGGTGGAGCGGGTCAGGTTCCTCCAGCGGCTGTACGCAGCGGGCCTCTCCAGCCGCACCATCGCCGAACTGCTGCCCTGCGTGGACGCGCCCAGCGCGGACCACTCCGACACCGCGCTGGAGCGCATGGCGCAGGAGCGGGACCGGCTGACCGAGCACATCGCCGACCTCGTCCGCACCAGGGACGCGCTCAGCGCCCTGATGACCGCGGCCCGAGAGTACCGGGACGCCGAGTTTGCCTAATCATGTTAGGCAAGCTCATAATCTTCCCCGGCTGCCGGGTGAGCGATACGGAGGACGGGTGTGGCTCGCGTAGGACTGACGACCGAGGGTGTGATCAGGGCCGGGGCCGAGACGGCCGACGAGATCGGCTTCGAGAGCACCACTCCGACGGAGCTGGCCCGGCGGTTCGGCGTCCGGACGGCGAGCCTGTACTCACATGTGCGCAATGCCCACGACCTCAAGACCGGGATCGCGCTGTTCGCCCTGGAGGAGCTGGCCGACCGGGCCTCCGAGGCGGTGGCCGGCCGGGCCGGCAAGGACGCGCTGACCGCGTTCGCGAACGTCTACCGCGACTACGCCCTGGAGCACCCGGGCCGCTTCGCCGCCACGCAGTTCCCCCTCGACGCACAGGCGGCGGCCTCCAGCGCCGGGGTGCGGCACGCCCAGATGTCGCGGGCGATCCTGCGCGGGTACCACCTGGCGGAACCGCACCAGACCCATGCCGTGCGGCTGTTGGGCAGCGTCTTCAGCGGCTACGTCAATCTGGAGGCCGCGGGAGGGTTCAGCCACAGCGCCCCCGACTCGCAGGAGAGCTGGACGGAGATCCTCAACGCGCTGGACGCCCTGCTGCGGACCTGGCCGACCACGTCCTGACCCGCGGCCCCGGGCGCCGGGGCCGTTCCCCTCGGGTCAGGACCGCGCGGCGGTGAGGGAGAGGGCGTACAGGGCCGTCGAGGTGAAGTCGTCCGCCGGTTCCACCGTCTGCCAGGCCCGCACGTCGTCGACGTAACCGGCGCCACGACCGTCGAACCGGGACCAGGGCCCGCCGTCGGGGGCGAAGGAGCAGGGGTGTCCCCCGTCGAAGGTGTCCGGCTCCTTCAGCAGGTCCGCATCGTTGGGCCCGTTGACGACGGCGCCGCGCAGGATGTCGCCGCGGCCGGTGCGGCTCATGGCCAGGTTGGCGACCTGGTGCTGGAGGCAGTGCGGGTAGAGGTCGCCCGCGCCCACCATGAAACTGGTGCCCCAGGCGTTGGCCCCGAAGACCCAGGCCCGTTGCCGCGCGGCGAAGTCGTCGTACCGGTGGTCGCCGGTGACGCGGGCGTACAGTTCGGCGGTCGCGAGCAGACCGAAGGTGTGGGGCACCGCGTCGAAGTCACTGGGTATGACGCCCGACCTGAACGGGTCCCCGGCCGCGCGCTTCCTCCCCGTCTCCACCTGCCGCCTCAGTTCCGCCTCGAGTGCGGTCGCGAGGCCCGCGCCGGGGTCCGCCGAGGTGAGCACGTCGGCGTGGGCGAGGGCGCTGACGTCGGCGGGGCCCAGGGTACCGCCGTGCTCCTCGCGCAGGGCCGCGCGGGCCCAGGTGGCCGCCTCGTCGCTCCACCGGGAGCCGCGTGTGTCGCCCAGGGCGTCCGCGCCGCGGGAGAGTTCGACGGCCGCCCATTCCAGGTCGTCGCGCCAGGAGTGCTCCTGGTAGTAGTCCGTGGGCGTCGTGGTGACCAGTGCCCCCTCGTCGGGCCGGGTGTCCGCGAGCGCGTAGACGGCGGCCGCCTTGTCCAGCCACTCGCGCGCCTGTGCCGGGTGGTCCCCGGCCTCGGTCTGCGCGGCGAGGGCGAAGGCCGCGCTCACCCGGCCCGCGAGGTTGGGACTGATGGGCTCCCCGGGTTCGTTGGCGCGGAAGACGGGCCGGTACTTGATCAGGTAGTCGGGGTCCCCGGGTCGTACGGTGAGCCGGTCGTCCTCCTCCGGCAGCCGCCACACGTCGTGGTCGCCGCGGACCCCCTTGCCGCCGGACCCGAGCCCCACCTGCGCGTAGAGCGTGCCCGTCTGCCCGTCCCACATCCGGTCCAGCCAGCGCAGGCCGTGCCGTGCCTCCTCCCGCAGCCCGGGCACCGACGGGGTGTCGCGGACGGTGCTCAGCATCTGGGCGACCACGTAGGACGTCGTGTGCGTGAACTTCAGGAAGTCGCCGGCGTCGAACCACCCGCCCGAGACGTCCACGGGACCGCCGGCCTCGGTCAGTTCCGGACCGGCGGTCGCGCCGTCGGCCGTTTTCCCGTCGGCGGCCGAGCCGGTGCGGGCCGGCTCGTAGACGCGGGCCCGTTCGTCGGTCAGGTGCGAGGGCACCCGCCCGGTCGCGTCGGCCAGTACGTCCGCACCGTCCCGCTGGGTGCCGAAGAAGTGCACGGTGTCCGCGCGCAGCGGGTCCAGCAACTGCCGGGCCGGTGCCACCCGGAAGCGGACCTCCCGGTTCCCGCCCGCGCCGACCAGGCGCAGTCGGTAGGTGCCGGTGCGGCGCAGCGCCGAGAGGTCGATCGTGCGGACCGCGGTGTAGGTGCCGTTCCAGCCGCCGAGGGAGGGGCCGAGCCCACCGCGCTCGGCGGTGTCGCCGCGCTCGTCCAGGACCTCGAACCCGGCGTCGGCCAGCGCGTCCCGGTCCCCCATGACATAGGCGAACTTCTTCTCGCCGGACGCGTACCCGACCTGGTTGACGCGGATGGCCGCCGGCTGCTCGTCCCGGCCCCCGGAGCACGCGGTGAGGCAGCAGGCCGCCAGGACGGAAGCGGTCACGGCTGACGCGGTGCGGGCCGACGGCGAGGGAAAGTGGTTCATGGCGGACAGTCTGGACGACGGCGCCACCGTGGCGCGGGCCGAGGTGGTGGTCGGGGGCGCGACGGCGAAGTGGACGTTTGTGCGGATAGGCTCTGGTCCGCCAGCCCGCCAGGACCGCCACAGGAGGAGTCGGCCATGGGCCCACAGGACCCGCAGGAGGCACCGGCCGCACCGGACACCGCCGAGCGGCTCCGGGCGATCGGCGACGAGTTGTCGGACCGTTTCTACGAGCGGGCCGACGTCGTCCGGACGCTGCTGGTGACGCTGCTGGCCGGTCAGCACTCGCTGGTGCTCGGCCCGCCGGGAACGGCCAAGTCCGAGTTGGCCCGGGAGCTGACCGGCCGGATCGTGGGCGCGTCCTACTGGGAGATCCTGCTGTCCAAGTTCACCGCGCCGACGCGGATGTTCGGGCCCATCGACGTGGCCGCGCTGGCGCGCGGGGAGTACCGCCAGGTCTACGAAGGGCGCGCCACCACCGCGCACGTCGCGTTCATCGACGAGATCTTCAAGTGTTCCACGGCGGCGCTGAACGAGACGCTGGGCTATCTCAACGAGCGGATCTACCACCCCGAGAGCGGCGGTGAGCCCGTCCGCTGCCCCCTCATCGGCGCGATCACCGCGAGCAACGAACTGCCCGACGGCGAGGACTCGGCAGCGATCTACGACCGGCTGCTGGTGCGGATCGAGGTCAAGTACCTGGAGGACCCCTCGAACTTCGCCGCTCTGGTCCGCTCCGCCGTCAGCCGTCCGGCCGCGCCGAAGCGGACCACCGTGGACCTGGCCGCGCTGCGGCACGCCGTGGCCGAGGCCGTGCCCGCCGTGCAGGTGACCGACGGGATCGTGGACGCGGTGTGCACGCTGCGGGCCGCGCTGCGCCGCAAGGAGCTGATCGCCTCCGACCGCCGCTGGCGGCAGGCGGTGGGTCTGCTCCAGGCGTCCGCGTACCTCGACGGGCGCCCCTCGGTCGCCGAGAGCGATCTGTCGGTCCTGACCCACGTGCTGTGGGACTCCCCCGCCGAACGCCCGACCGTCGAGCGCGAGGTGCTGCACCTGGTCAACCCGGACGCCAAGGAGGCCCTCGACCTCGCCGACACCATCGAGGAGCTGGAGACCCAGCTCGACGCGATGGCCGGGCAGTCCCGCGAGGCGCTCAGCGAGTGGGTCATCAAGAAGGCCCACAACCAGCTGGCCATGGCGGGCAAGCGGCTGGAGAGACTGCGCGAGGAGGCGGTGGGCGCGGGCCGCTCCACCAGCGCCATCGACCGGGTCACCGGACGCCAGCGCGCCGTACGCGCCCGGGTGCTCACCGAGGCCCTCGGCGTGGACGCGAGCACCGTGCAGGCCCAGCTCTGAGCACAGGTCGGGACGGCACCGTGAACGACGGCACGGATGTGGACGCGGGCGGGGCGGCGAGCCGGCTCGGCGTACTGACGGACCTGGCCGGGGTGTGGCTGGCCCGGTCGGCCGCCGCCACCGTACGGCACACCGGGGCCGTGGTCGCCGACCGTTTCGACCGCGTCGCCTGGCGCGACACCTGCGAACAGTCGGCCGCGCTGCGCGAGTTGGCCGGCGAGCTGGGCGAGCGCCACACGTACACCGCCGACCTCCTCGCCGACGTCTTCCTGGCCGCGTACAAAACCGCTCCGCGCCTGCGCGAGCCGCGCGAGATGGCGCCCTCCCGGCTGGTCAACCACCGCATCGTCACCGCGCTCCTGGAGTCGCCGGACTTCGCCGAGCTGCACCGGGAGACGGCCGGCGACCCGTACGCCGCCGCCATGGCCGTACTCGCCCAGGGCACCGCGCTGCGCCGGATGCTGGACGACTCCCGGCCCGCCCGGGACCGGGACGAGCGGGCGGAGCGCGCCCGGCGGGAGGCCGGGGCCGCGGCGGACGCCGTGGCCGAGGCGCTCCGGAACGCCGCCGAGGAGGCCGACGAGGACGGCACCGTGCCGGGACCGGCGGCCGCTGCCGTACGACGCGCGGTCCAGGACGCGGG
>NZ_MULI01000072.1 GCF_002939385.1 Streptomyces sp. MH60
CCCACCGTCGCCCCCGTCCTGCCCGGCCGCCCCGACGCGGACCGGCCGCAGGTCCGCGCCCCCGGCCACCAGCCGGACATCGCCAACGGCCCGCCCTGCCCGTGGTGCTCCACGCCCAACCGCCCCGACCGCCACTACTGCGCCCGCTGCGCCATGCCCCTGGTCGCGAGCGGCGACCAGGGCGCCGTGCGGGCCCCCTGGTGGCGCCGGCTCTTCGGCGGACGGCGCCAGGAGACCCCGTGGGCCGGCGACCGCCCCCGCCTGCGCCGCGTCTTCGACCGCATCGGCACCTGGATCACCGTCGTCGTCGTGGCCACCCTGGTCGTCCTCGGCTTCATGTACATCCCCGACGGCGTCCAGAACACCCGTGACCACTTCGCCAAGCGCGCCCCCGTCTCCCCGGACGCCATCAAGGCGTCGCACTCCTTCCCCGGCCACAAGCCGGAGCTGCTCATCGACAAGCTCAGCAACACCTGGTGGGGGCCGGGCATCTCGCAGTCCGGCCAGGGCGAGTGGGTCGAGGTCAGCTTCACCGAGCCGACCCGGCTGCTCGACGTGATCATCACCCCCGGTGTCTCCACCCGCGCCGACAAGCTGCGGGAGTCGGCCCTGCCGCACCGCGTCAAGGCGACGATCACCATGAAGGACGGGTCGGTCAAGACCCGCGACCTCACCCTGGACCAGGGCGCCGGCGGCCAGCGACGCCCGTTCCGCGTCGGCGAGGTCACCAAGGTCCGCTTCACCATCGAATCCGCCCACGCGGCGTCCGCCAAGAAGCAGGTCGCCATCTCCGAGATCGAGTTCTTCGGCCCCTCCAGCGCCAACCGCTCCTCCTGACCCGGCCCGGGGCCCCGCCGCCGCGCACCGTCGCGGACCGGCGGGGCCCCCACCCGAACGGACGCCACACCATGCGCCGCCCTCCGGGCCACCGGAGGCTGAGGCCATGCCCACAGCACGAGCGATATCCACCGCCGTCCTGCTGTCCACGGCCACCCTGCTCGCCTCCTCCCTCGCGGCCTGCGCGCCCGCGGCCCGGGACGGCGAACGGCACGGCGACACCGGCGGCACCACGTCCGACGCCCAGGCCCTGAACGACCTCCGCGAGCAGTCCCCGACCTGGCGGGACTGCCCCGCCCCCACTCCCCTCCAGGGCGGCGGCGAGGCCCCCGGCGCGCTCCCCGACGGCACCCGGTGGCAATGCGCCACCCTGCGCACGCCGTTGGACTGGAAGCACCCCTCCGGCGAGACCATCGACCTCGCGCTGATCCGCGCCCGCGCGAGCGGCGCCCCGGACGACCGGATCGGCTCCCTGCTCTTCAACTTCGGCGGCCCCGGCGGCTCCGGCGTCGCCACCCTCCCCGGTCTCGCCCCCGACTACGAGAAGCTCCGCACCCGCTACGACCTCGTCAGCTTCGACCCGCGCGGCGTCGGCAACAGCGAGGGCGTGCGCTGCCTGGACGCCGGCCTCCCCGACGAGGACGACATCGACAACACCCCCGACGACGGCGGCGACGAGACCAACGCGCTCGTCCGGTTCAACCGGGCGACGGCGGCCGCCTGCAAGAAGAACTCCGGCGACGTCCTCCCCTACGTCGGCACCACCCAGGCCGCCCAGGACATGGACCTCGTGCGCCAGGTCCTCGGCGACGACAAGCTCCACTACTTCGGCATCTCCTACGGCACCGAACTCGGCGGCGTCTACGCCCACTTGTTCCCCGAGCGCGTCGGCCGCGCCGTACTCGACGGCGTCGTCGACCCCACCCACGACCAGATGGCGCAGGCCCTCGCCCAGGCCGGCGGATTCCAGCTCGCCTTCGAGCACTTCGCCGCCTGGTGCGCCCGGCAGGGCTGCGCACTCGGCGACGACGCCGAGGCCGTCGTGGACCTCGCCGTCGACCTCGAAGAGGCCCTCGACGACACCCCGCTCACCACCTCCGACGGCGGCGAACTCGACGGCGACGCCCTCATCGACGCCATCAGCGGCGCGCTCTACCGGCAGGACTACTGGCCCGCGCTCCGCGCCGGCCTGGAAGCCGCGGCCGACGACAACGGCGAAGTCCTCCACGACCTCGCCGAAGCCCTGGGCCAGCACGGCGCGGGCGGTGACACCGACGACGACCCGACCGACGAGGAGAGCAACGAGGACGACGCCTTCCGGGCCATCACCTGCGACGACTCCAGCAGCCGCTACACCGTCGCGGACGTCCGGTCCCGCCTGGCGGACTTCCTCGAAGCCTCCCCCCTCTTCGGCCCCGGCCTCGCCTGGAGCGCCCTGTCCTGCGACGGCTGGCCGGTCCCCGGAGCCGCCCGGCACCCCGAGGTCAGCGCCCCGGGCGCACCCCCCGTCCTGCTCGTCGGCAACACCGGCGACCCCGCCACCCCGTACGAGGGCGCCGCCCGCATGGCGGAGCGCCTCGGCGAGAAGGTGGGCGTCGAGCTGACGTACGAGGGCGAGGGCCACGGCGCCTACGACAGCGGCAACACCTGCGTCCAGGACACCGTCGTCGCCTACCTGCTGAACGGCACGCTCCCGAAGCCCGGCACGGTCTGCGAGGCGGAACCCCTGCCGGAGGGCAAGTAACCGGCACCGGACGCCGACGCCCCCGCGATCATGGATCGCGGGGGCGTCGGCGTCCGGGTGCAAAGCCCCCTGTCGGATTCGAACCGACGACCTTCGCTTTACAAGAGCGGCGCTCTGACCAGCTGAGCTAAGGAGGCACGCGCGCGGCGGGCGCGCGCAGGCTGCTCCACTGTACACAGAGCCGGTGAACGACGAAATTCGAAAGTTTCGGCGAAATTCACCGACCTCCAGCTACTGACAGATCAGGTGAACGCCGGGTACCGTCCTGCTCAGCTTCACCCGTGTGGACTACACCACCACCTTCCTACAACGGATCGTCCGGCACGTTCCTGCCGGTAGAAGGGGGCCCTTCACCATGGCCACTGTTACGTTCGACAAGGCGACCCGCGTGTACCCGGGTTCCACGAAGCCCGCCGTCGACGGTCTCGACATCGACATCGCGGACGGCGAGTTCCTCGTCCTGGTCGGCCCGTCCGGTTGTGGCAAGTCCACCTCGCTCCGGATGCTCGCGGGGCTCGAGGACGTGAACGGCGGCGCCATCCGCATCGGCGACCGCGACGTGACGCACCTGCCGCCGAAGGACCGGGACATCGCCATGGTGTTCCAGAACTACGCGCTGTACCCGCACATGTCGGTCGCCGACAACATGGGCTTCGCCCTGAAGATCGCCGGCGTCAACAAGGCGGAGATCCGGCAGAAGGTCGAGGAGGCCGCGAAGATCCTCGACCTCACCGAGTACCTGGACCGCAAGCCGAAGGCGCTCTCCGGCGGTCAGCGCCAGCGGGTGGCGATGGGCCGCGCGATCGTGCGTGAGCCGCAGGTGTTCCTCATGGACGAGCCGCTGTCCAACCTGGACGCCAAGCTCCGTGTCTCCACCCGTACGCAGATCGCCTCGCTCCAGCGCCGCCTGGGCATCACCACCGTCTACGTCACCCACGACCAGGTCGAGGCCATGACGATGGGCGACCGCGTGGCGGTCCTCAAGGACGGTCTGCTCCAGCAGGTCGACACCCCGCGGAACATGTACGACAAGCCCGCCAACCTCTTCGTCGCCGGCTTCATCGGCTCCCCGGCCATGAACCTGGTCGAGGTCCCGATCACCGACGGCGGCGTGAAGTTCGGCAACAGCGTCGTCCCGGTCAACCGCGACGCCCTGAAGGCCGCCTCCGACAAGGGCGACCGCACGGTCACCGTCGGCGTCCGCCCGGAGCACTTCGACGTGGTGGAGCTGAACGGCGGCGCCGCCAAGACCCTGTCGAAGGACTCGGCCGACGCCCCGGCCGGTCTCGCGGTCTCGGTGAACGTCGTGGAGGAGACCGGCGCCGACGGCTACGTCTACGGCACGGTCGAGGTCAGCGGTGAGACGAGGGACCTGGTGGTCCGCGTCAGCAGCCGCGCGGTGCCGGAGAAGGGCGCGACCGTCCACGTCGTGCCGCGTCCGGGCGAGACGCACGTCTTCTCGTCCTCCACGGGCGAGCGCCTCACCGACTGAGAGCGGTGACGCGGTGAATCCCCCGCGAAACCCCTCGCCGAGAAACCACGCGACCGGGTGATTCTCACCCGCGTTGACGAAAAGAGCCCTGCGGCCTGCTGCGGGGCTCTTTTCGTTGTCGACAAATACCCCGGCACAACGGACGTTTCGACCCGTGTTCGTCAACCCTCTACCCGGCCGAAGACCACTCTTCATCCCCCGAAGGGGTGACTAAATGTCGCCAAATCATTACCGGGCGCTACCCTCACTCGCGTGAAGCACTCCGTGAAGCACTCCACCACCCGACAGACGCGACGCGGCCGGGGCCCCGCCCGCCGGATCGGCCGCTCTCTCGCCTTCGTCCTGCCCGTCGTCCTGGTGCTCTCCGGGACTCTCGCGGTCACCCGCGTCAACTGGTCCGGGGATCCCGCGGACTCGGTGCTCGCCGCGTCCGAGGCATCCTCCGCCAAGGCCTCCTCCGCCCGCACCGCCCGTGCCCCGCACGAGGTGCTGCGCGACCGGCTGCTGACCGAGTTGCAGGAGGAGGACCCGGGCGTCGCCCTCACCCACCTCCAGCAGGCGGTGAACGAGCGCCCGTCGCTGGCCGACCACTGCGCGACCATCGCCCGCGCCCTCGGCCGCGCCGCGGTGAGGGTCTACGGCCCGACGCGCGCCCAGTCGTACGCCCGCCCGGTCTGCGACACCGCCTTCGCCTCGGGCGTGCTGGCCGCGCACGGCTGAGCGCCCTTCGTAAGGCCGGCGGGGCGCCGCGTACAGTTCGGGCATGACCGATCCGAACGCCGCGTCCCGCCGCCCCGTTCAAGCCGTCGTCCTGGCCGGCGGGCAGGGTTCCCGGCTGCGCCCCTACACCGACGACCGGCCCAAGCCGATGGTCGAGATCCCGGGCACCGGGACTCCGATCATCGGCCATCAGCTCGCCTGGCTCGCCGAGGAGGGCGTCACCGACGTCGTGGTCTCCTGCGGTCATCTGGCCGAGGTGTTGCAGGACTGGCTGAAGAGCGCCGACCTGCCGCTCTCCGTCGCCACCGTCGTGGAGACCGAGCCGCTGGGCCGCGGCGGCGGCCTCAGGCACGCCGCCGCCCACCTTCCGCACCCGGACCGGCCCTGGTACGCCACCAACGGCGACATCTGGACCCGTTTCTCGCTGCGCGACATGGCCGACTTCCACGCCGAGCGGGACGCCGTCGCCACCCTCGCCCTGGCCCGCCCGCGGCTGCCGTGGGGCGCCGTCCAGACGGACGGCTTCGGCCACATCACCGACTTCATCGAGGCGCCGCCGTCGACCTTCGAGATCAACGCGGGCGTGTACGTCTTCTCGCCGGAGTTCGCCGCGATGCTCCCGGAGCGCGGCGACCACGAGCGCACCACCTTCCCCCGGCTGGCCCGCGAGCGCCGGCTGGCCGGCTTCCCGGTCCCGCAGGGCTCCTACTGGCGGGCGATCGACACCGCGAAGGACCTGACCGAGGCGGCCCGGGAACTGGCGGCCCTGGCAGGCCGCTGAGCGCGCCGCCGAGGCCCCGCGGGTACGCGGTACGGCAGCAGGGCCCCGCACCTCGTGTGCGGGGCCCTGCTGTACTGCGTCGGGGGCGTGCTGCCGCTAGCCCAGGAGGCCGCCCACCAGACGGCCGCCGGGCTCTCCGGTGGAGGAGGAGCCGCCGCCGTCACCGCTGCCGGTGCCGCCGCCGGTGGAGCCGCCGTTGCCGCCGGTCGTGGTGCCGCCCGCGGTCGGTCCGGCCGTGGTGCTCGGCGCCTGCCCGGCCGGTGCGGACTGCCGGGGCGGGGCCTGGCCCGTGGTGCCCTGGGTCTGGCTCGGCGTACCGCCGCCGGTGGCGGTGCCGCTGCTGTGGCGGGTCGCGCCCGGGGTGGTCGCGGAGTCCTCCGCGGGGGCGGACGCGCCGTTGGTGGCGCCCTGGGTGGGGGATGCGGAGGCATCCGGGGAGGAGGTCTTCGGCTCGCGGGTGCCGGGGTCCCGCGGGAGCGGGGAGCCGGGCAGCTCGTTGCGCGGGGCCTCGCCGGGCCCCGGGACCACCACGCGGTCGGCGTCCCGGACGGCACCGCCGAGGACGGAGCCGACGAGGAGGGTGACACCGGCGACCAGGAAGGTGATGACGGCGCCGCGGCGCAGGACGTAGCGGCGCAGGTCCCAGATGTCGGACCGGGGCCCGAGCCGGCGCCAGGCGCTGCCCGCGAGCCTGCCGTCCACGGAGTAGACGGGCGCCCCGGCGATGATCAGCGGGGACCAGGCGGCGAGGTAGATGATGTCGGGCGCGTCGTAGACCGGGACGCTCTTCCAGCTGACGGTGACGAGGAGCGCGGCGGACAGGCCGGCGCCGATGACGGCCGCCACGCGCTGCCAGCACCCGAGGACGGTCAGGACACCCACCAGCACCTGGAGGAAGGCGATGACCAGCCCGGCGCCCACGGGGTGGGCGAGGGCGAACTGGCGCAGCGGCTCGGCGACGTCCCAGGGGTGCAGGGTGTTGAGCCACTTGACCATGGAGCCGCGTTCGCCGCCGTCGAAGTAGACGGGGTCGCAGAGCTTGCCCATGCCGGCGTAGATGGAGATGAAGCCGAGGAAGACGCGCAGGGGCAGCAGGACGACGCCGAGGTTCATCCGGCGGCCGGGGAAGTAGGCGTGCCGCGCCGGGTCGTCGCCGCGGCGCCTGCGGCGCCGCTCGCCCTGGTCCGGGTCGTCGTCGGGGCCGTAGCCGTCGTCGTAGCCGTCGCTCCCGGTCCCGAAGTCCTCCGGGCCGTAGGCGGATCCGTCGTAGGCCGGCTCGTCGTAGGCGCTGCCCACGGCGCGCATCGCGGGCAGCAGCCGGGTGCCGTCGGGGACGGGGCCGCGCTGGGCGCCGACGAGGGGGGTCTCCAGCGTCTGGGTGGCCGGGCCGTCGTCGTAGTCGAGGGGGCCGCCGTCGAACTCCACCCGGGGGATGACCTGCGTGGCTCCGGCGTCGGCCGAGCGGTCGGCGGCCGGGGCGTCGGCGTGGTGACCGGCTCCCGCCCGCACCGCCTGGAGCAGCCGGTGCGCGCCGGTGTCGTCCGGGTCGGACCGCCCGCTCCACACGACGGCGCGGCGACGGCCCGCGGCCGGGGCGGCGGGCGTACGGGCGATGTCCTGGGTGGCGCTCAGGTGCCGCGCGATCCGCGGGGACTGGGTCCGCCGCGCGGAGGCACCGAACTGCACGCGGAAACTCGCGTGGTTGACGATGACCTGCGCCGGATCGCTCGGCACCTTCACCATGCTCAGCGCGGGAGCGTCGTCGTATCCCGACGAGCGGTCCCCCGTGGGAGTGCGGGGTGTTCTGGTGTCCACACTCATCTAACCGAGTGATGTGTCGTTAGGACACTGCCTTGACCGCCCCGATCTGTCCGGACCGCGTCAAGCATGTCCGGACAGCCTCGAACACCCCGTCTGGGCTATCCGGCGAACACCCGTTCCCGCCGGGGTCAGCCCCGCCTGCGCGCCGCCTCGTACAGCACGATCCCCGCGGCCACACCGGCGTTGAGGGACTCGGCGCCACCCGGCATCGGGATGCGGACCCGGAAGTCGCAGGTTTCGCCGACGAGTCGCGACAGGCCCTTGCCCTCGCTGCCGACGACGATGACCACGGGGCCGTCGAGGGCCGCCAGGTCGCCCAGTTCGGCCTCGCCGTCGGCGGCGAGGCCGACGACCGTGATGCCGGCCTTCTGGTACGACTCCAGCGCCCGCGTGAGGTTGGTGGCGCGGGCCACCGGCGTACGGGCGGCCGTACCGGCGGACGTCTTCCAGGCGCCCGCCGTCATGCCGGCCGCGCGCCGCTCGGGCACGACGACGCCGTGGCCGCCGAAGGCGGAGACCGAGCGGACGACGGCGCCGAGGTTGCGCGGGTCGGTCACCCCGTCGAGGGCGACGATCAGCGGGTCCACGCCCTCGTCGTGGGCGGCGGCGACCAGGTCCTCGGGGTGCGCGTACTCGTACGGCGGCACCTGGAGCACGAGCCCCTGGTGGTTGAGCCCGTTGGTCATCCGGTCCAGCTCGGGGCGCGGCGCCTCCATGAGGTTGATGCCACCGCGCTCGGCGGCGAGCTGCAGCGCCTCGCGCACCCGCTCGTCGTTGTCGATGAACTGCTGGACGTAGAGCGTGGAGGCGGGCACGCCCTCGCGCAGCGCCTCGTAGACCGGGTTGCGGCCGACGACCAGCTCGGACGTCGACCGGCCGCCACCGCGCCGCTGCTGCGGGCGTCCCGTGGTGCGGCGCGCCTTGGCGTTGGCGGCGCGCTGCTTGGCGTGCCCCTTGCGCATCTCGGCGGGGGGCGTCGGCCCCTTGCCTTCCAGGCCCCGGCGTCGCTTGCCGCCGCTGCCGACCTGCGCGCCCTTCTTGCCGGACATGCGGCGGTTGTTCGCGGCCATGAGTTACCTGTCTCCGCTCTCTACGGGAGTGTGCGTCGTACGTGCGTCTTATGCAGTGTGCCGCCCGGAGGGCCGGGCGGCACAATCGATCTACGGGTTCGGGTCCCGCCGCCCCGCCGGGTCAGCGGGGGCCGAGGCTCCAGCGGGGTCCCTGCGGGCTGTCCTCGATGGCCAGCCCGGACTGTCCGAGCTGGTCGCGAATGGCGTCGGCGGTGGCCCAGTCCTTCCGCGTCCGCGCGGCCTCGCGCTGGTCGAGCACGAGCCGTACGAGGCTGTCGACGACGTGCCGCAGGTCCTCGCCCTGCTCCTGCTCGCCCGCCCACCGCGCGTCCAGCGGGTCCAGGCCGAGGACCCCGAGCATGGCCCGTACCTCGGCGAGCCGGGCGACGGCCGCGTCCTTGTCGTCGGCGGCCAGCGCGCTGTTGCCCTGCCGGACGGTGGTGTGCACGATCGCCAGCGCCTGCGGGACGCCCAGGTCGTCGTCCATCGCCTCGGCGAAGGCGGGCGGCACCTCGGCGGCGGGCTCGACGGCGTGGCCGGCCAGCTCGGTGACGCGCTGCACGAAGCCCTCGATCCGCGCGTACGCCGACTCGGCCTCGCGCAGGGACTCCTCGCTGTACTCGATGGTCGAGCGGTAGTGCGGGGTGCCCAGGTAGTAGCGCAGCACGACCGGCCGCCACTTCTTCACCATCTCGCTCACGAGCACGCTGTTGCCGAGCGACTTGGACATCTTCTCGCCGCTCATGGTGACCCAGGCGTTGTGCACCCAGTACCGGGCGAAGGCGTCGCCGAAGCCGCGGGCCTGGGCGATCTCGTTCTCGTGGTGCGGGAAGATCAGGTCGATCCCGCCGCCGTGGATGTCGAACTCCTCGCCCAGGTACTTGTGCGCCATGGCGGAGCACTCCAGGTGCCACCCGGGCCGTCCCCGCCCCCACGGCGTCTCCCAGCTGGGCTCCCCGGGTTTGGCCGCCTTCCACATGGCGAAGTCGCGCAGGTCCCGCTTGCCGGTCTCGCCGTCCTCGGAGGGCTGGCGCAGGTCGTCGAGGTCCTGGTTGGACAGCGACAGGTAGCCCGGCAGGGACCGTACGTCGAAGTAGACGTTGCCGTCGGCCTCGTAGGCGTGACCGCGCTCGATGAGGCCGCGCATCATCTCGACCATCTCGGTGATGTGGCCCGTGGCGCGCGGCTCGTAGGTGGGCGGCAGGCAGCCGAGGGCGTCGTAGGCGTCGTTGAACGCCCGCTCGTTCTCGTAACCGATGGACCACCAGGGGCGGTTCTGCTCGGCCGCCTTCCTGATGATCTTGTCGTCGATGTCGGTGACGTTGCGGACGAACGTGACGTCATAGCCCCGGTAGGCGAACCAGCGGCGCATGATGTCGAAGTTCAGCCCCGACCGGATGTGCCCGATGTGCGGGGCGGCCTGCACGGTGGCGCCACACAGGTAGATCGAGACGCAGCCCGGCGTGAGGGGGGCGAAGTCACGGATCTGCCGGGCGCTGGTGTCGTACAGGCGAATAGTCACGTGTCCAGGGTAGTAGGCGCCGAGCAGTGCCCAGGGCACACGTACCCCGTTGTTGCGGCGACTTCTCGTCCCCGCGAGTCGGGCGGCGAGTGGGCACAGGCCGGGGTTCAAGGGCGGAGCCCCTGGCGGGGCGCGGGGCGGAGCCCCTGGCGGCGCGTCCGCCGACGGCACTCTCACACCGCCCCGCCCCGCCCCGCCCGGCTAGGGCACCCGCACGACCAACGCCGTGGCCACCGCCATCAGCCCCTCCCCCCGCCCGGGGAACCCGAGCCCGTCCGTCGTCGCCCCCGACACGGACACCGGCGCCCCCACCGCCCCGGAGAGCACCGCCTCCGCCTCGTCCCGCCGCTTGCCGATCTTCGGCCGCGCCCCGACCACCTGCACCGCGACGTTCCCGATCCGGAACCCCGCCGCCCGCACGATCCGCGCCGCCTCCGTCAGCAGCGTCACCCCGGACGCCCCGGACCACTCCGGCCGCCCGGTACCGAAGTGCTGCCCCAGGTCCCCGACCCCCGCCGCGGAGAACAGCGCGTTGCACGCCGCGTGGGCGACGACGTCCGCGTCGGAGTGCCCGGCCAGCCCGGCCCCCTCGCCCTCCCACTTCAGCCCGGCGCACCACAGCTCACGCCCGTCCTCGAAGGCGTGGATGTCCGTGCCGATCCCGACCCGCGGCAGCAGCACCTGCGCATCCGTCTCAGAACCCATCGTTCAGCCTCCTGCGTGCCAGCACCGCCTCGGCGAGCACCAGGTCGAGCGGGCGCGTCACCTTGAACGCCTCCTCGTGCCCCGGCACCACCACCACCGCGAGCCCGAGCTGCTCGACCATGCTCGCGTCGTCGGTGACGTCGTCGGTCACCGTCCCGTGGGCCCGCACCAGCGTCGCCCGGTCGAATCCCTGCGGGGTCTGCACCGCGCGCAGCCGCGCCCGCTCCGGCGTCGCCACCACGGGCTCCGGCTCGCCCGGCACCGCGGCGGGCTCGACCTGCTTGACGGTGTCGGCGAGCGGCACCGCCGGCACCACGGCGGGCGCGCCCTCCCGTACGGCGTCGATCACCGCGTCCACCGTGTCCACCGGCACCAGCGGCCGGGCGGCGTCGTGCACCAGGACGATGTCGTACTCGGGCGGCAGCGCGTCCAGGCCGAGCCGTACGGACTCCTGCCGCGTCTCGCCGCCGGGCACCACGAGGAAGTCCGTCCTCTCGGGCAGCGCGTGCGCGTCCAGGAGGCTCTTGACCTCACCGGCGCCGTCGGGCGGGGCGACGACCACCACGAGGGAGACCCCGCGGGAGGCGGCCATCGCCCGGACCGCGTGGATGAGCATGGGCGTGCCGCCCAGCGCGCGCAGGGCCTTGGGGGCGCCCGGGCCGAGCCGTACGCCCCGGCCCGCGGCCGGAATCACGGCGGCGGTCCTGGGGTGCGGACGGTCCGCGGCAGGCGTCTCGACGGGTGAGGGACGCGATTCGTCAGACATCGGTTCCTGTCAGGTTTGTGTGCTCGACCTAGTTGGGTATGGCCTCACCGTGCCGGGCGCGATGCCTTGACCGGACCCTTCCGTGACCCTGGTCGAGCCAGCAGCCCGGGCCCGGCACGCCAGGACCCGGGGAAACCTCCCGGGATGAGCGTACGAGGATCACCGGCATCCGGACGTCAGGATGCCGGAAACCGTGTGCGGGTACGAACATGCCGCAGCGCCCGGCGACAGCAAGGATGTCATCGGGCACCGCGGCATTTCAGTGCGCTGAACCGAGTGGCTGACGGTCTGCGCCTCGCCTCAGGTCAGGAGGCGAGCACCTCGTCGAGCAGGGCCTCCGCCTTGTCCTCGTTGGTGTTCTCCGCAAGAGCCAGCTCGCTCACCAGGATCTGGCGGGCCTTGGCGAGCATGCGCTTCTCACCTGCGGAGAGTCCGCGCTCGCGCTCACGGCGCCACAGATCGCGTACGACTTCCGCGACCTTGATGACGTCGCCGGAGGCGAGCTTCTCCAGGTTTGCCTTGTAACGACGCGACCAGTTCGTGGGCTCCTCGGCGTACGGCGCGCGCAGTACCTCGAAGACCCGGTCCAGCCCGTCCTGACCGACCACATCACGCACGCCGACGAACTCCGCATTGTCCGCTGGCACACGTACCGTCAGGTCGCCCTGGGCGACCTTCAGCACCAAGTAGGTCTTGTCCACGCCTTTGATCTGGCGAGTTTCGATAGCCTCGATCAGCGCGGCCCCGTGATGGGGATAGACCACGGTGTCGCCAACCTTGAACGTCATGTGACAGGTACCCCTTCCGTGGCTATCCAGGGTAACACGGAAACGGCGTCTTCTGAATGGCGTTTTCGCAGGTCAGGGCATATCTCGGGGCTTGACAACAGCGACAGGAACGTGCTGCGCCGGGCCGCCGGAAGAAAGTATTCGCAGGTCGGAGCGGCTCTCCAGGCCGGGCGAAACACGCACGTCACACACATCCGGAGCCCTCGCCACCTGCCCGAAGATCCCGATATGTCCGGTTCCATGCGTGCGACTTCCGCTACTCCGTTCGGTGGCCGCGTCGGGGTTCCGGTCGAATCCGGAATTGATCACGAGGCACCCCGGCCGGCCCGCCGGTGATCAATTCCCGGCCGCCCCGCGCATTCCTTCACGGAAATTTCGCCAGCCGATCCACGACCTGTATGGCGGAGGGCTTCATAGCTGAATGTCGGACGAGTACGAGCCGCTAAACGACCCTGCGGAACACCACGGACCGGCGCCCGGACCCCGCCGGGACGGCACTCGCACCGCGCCCGGGGCCTACCGCCTGCCGAGCGAAGCGGGAGGTCTTCGGGGAGGGTCGGGTGCGGCGGCCCGAGAACGGCTCGGTAGCCTAAGGCCGCTGACAGCCACTTAGGGCGGCTTTATCCGTTGCCGCCACCCCGCTCGAGTCCAAGGAGTTGCCGCCGCCGTGAGCAGCAGCCTTCGACGCGGTGCCCTCGCCGCCGCCGCCATCGCGTTCTCGATCGCCTCGCTCGCCGCGTGCGGCGCCGGTCACAACGCCCAGACGCTGGAGATCAAGCCGGACAACGCCGCGACGTCCGTGGGCCACATCAAGGTCCAGAACGCGGTCGTCATCACCCAGCCCGACCTGCAGTCGACCGGCCCGGCCGTGGTCTCCGCCACCCTGTTCAACGGCGGCGACAAGGACCAGACCCTCGAGTCCATCACCGTGGCCGGCACCGAGAAGTCCGCCGAGCTGAAGCCCGCCAAGGGTCAGAAGGGCTCCCTGACCGTCCCGGCCGGCGGCCGCCTGATCCTCGGCGGCAAGGACAACGCCGCCGCCGTCCTGCCCAGCAGCCGCGAGGCGGTCCGGGACGGCAACGCGCAGAAGATCACCTTCAACTTCAGCGAGACCGGCGCCGTGAGCCTGCGCGCGTTCGTCGTCCCCGCCGAGAGCTACTTCTCCGACTGGGGCCCGAGCGAGACCCCGGCGGCCCCGGGCGCCTCCGCGCAGCCCTCCGGGGAAGCCTCCGCGCAGACCTCGGGCGAGCCGGCCGACGGGGAGTCCTCGGGCGCCCCGGCGGACGGCGGGACGGCCGGGACGGGCGGGTCCACCGGCGAGCCCTCCGGCGAGGCGAACGGGACCGGAACGGAGACCGACGGCACCGCCCAGGAGTCCGGCACCGGCACCGAAGCCGGCCACTGAGCACCGTACGGACGCACCGGCGTACGACCGAAGGGCGGGACCTCTCCGTGAGGTCCCGCCCTTCGCCGTGTCCGGCGGACCGGCCCGGCCACCCGGCCGGCGGGCCGGCCTACGGCTCGAACTTGTAGCCCAGTCCGCGCACCGTCACCAGGTACCGCGGCGCGCCCGGGTCGGGCTCGATCTTGGCGCGCAGCCGCTTGACGTGGACGTCGAGGGTCTTGGTGTCACCGACGTAGTCGGCGCCCCACACCCGGTCGATCAGCTGCATGCGGGTCAGCACGCGGCCGGCGTTGCGCAGCAGCATCTCCAGCAGGTCGAACTCCTTCAGCGGCAGGTCGACCTTGGTGCCGCCGACGGTCACCACGTGCCGGTCCACGTCCATGCGGACGGGCCCGGCCTCCAGGGCGGCGGGGGCGACCTCCTCCGGCTCGCCGCGCCGGCGCAGTACGGCACGGATGCGGGCGACCAGCTCGCGGGAGGAGAAGGGCTTGGTGACGTAGTCGTCGGCCCCTATCTCCAGGCCCACGACCTTGTCGATCTCGCTGTCCTTGGCGGTCACCATGATCACGGGAACGTTCGAGCGGCCGCGCAGCTGGCGGCAGACCTCGGTGCCCGGCAGGCCGGGCAGCATCAGGTCGAGGAGCACGAGGTCGGCGCCGTTGCGCTCGAACTCGTCGAGTCCGTCGGGGCCGGTGGTCGCGATGGCGACCTCGAAGCCCTCCTTGCGGAGCATGTACGACAGGGCGTCGGAGAAGGACTCCTCGTCCTCGACGACGAGCACACGGGTCACGGAAGGACCTCCGGGGCGGGAAACGTTTCGTACGGGGATGTTTGGGGGGAGTGGGGGGTTGCGGACGACCGCTCGGTCTCGTCGCTGAGCCCGGCGCGGTCGGACCCCCGCTGCGCGCGGTCGCGGGCCAGGCCCGCCTCCGGCAGTCGCAGGGTGAAGGTGGAGCCCTGGCCTTCGGCGCTCCACACCGTGACCTCCCCGCCGTGCGAGGCGACCACGTGCTTGACGATCGCGAGACCCAGACCGGTGCCTCCGGTGGCCCGTGAGCGGGCCGGATCGACGCGGTAGAAGCGCTCGAAGACGCGCTCCTTGTCCTTCTCCGAGATGCCGATGCCCTGGTCGGTCACGGCGATCTCGATCAGGTCGCCGCCGGGGGCGGCGACACGGCGGGCGGCTATGCCGACGCGGGTGCGGGCCGGCGAGTAGTTGACGGCGTTCTCCACGAGGTTGCCGAGGGCGGCGGCGAGCTGGCCGCGGTTGCCGCGTACGTGCAGATCCGCCGTTCCTCCGGCGGCCATGGTGATCTGCTTGGTGCCGGCCGCGTGCCGGCAGCGGTCGATGGCCTCGGCGACCAGCTCGTCCACCCGGACGGGCTCGGCGTCGTCGAGGGGGTCGTCGTTCTGGACCCGGGAGAGGTCGATGAGCTCCTGCACGAGGTTGGTGAGCCGGGTCGCCTCGATCTGCATCCGCCCGGCGAACCGCTCCACGGCCTCCGGGTCGTCCGCCGCGTCCATCACGGCCTCGGACAGCAGCGAGAGCGCCCCCACCGGCGTCTTCAGCTCGTGGCTCACATTGGCGACGAAGTCGCGCCGTACGGCCTCGATGCGGCGGGCCTCGGTGAGGTCCTCGACCAGCAGCAGCACCAGCCGCGACCCGAGGGGCGCGACGCGTGCGGAGACGGCGAGGGCCTCCCCCCGCCCGTTCCCGCGCCGGGGCAGGTCCAGCTCGACCTGCCGTATCTCGCCGTCCCGCCGGGTGTCCCTGGCCATCTGCAGCATCGGCTCGACGGCGAGCTTGCCGCCCCGGACCAGGCCGAGGGCGTACGCCGCCGAGCTGGCCTTCACCACCGCGTCGGCCTCGTCGAGGACGACCGCGGAGGAGCGCAGTACGGACAGGACGGTGTCTACACCGGGCGGCAGCACGGGGTCCGTGTGGAGCGAGGTGCGGGTGGGGCGCTTCTGCTCCCGCTCGCTCCAGCGGAACGCCAGCACGGCGATGACGCCGGTGAGTACTCCGGCGATCGCTGCCGCTGCGGCGACCGCCGCGTTCACGTCCATGGCTCCAGGTTAGGCACGGCGAACCGTCCTGCCCCAGCCATCGGGGTGCGACCTCGAACACTCGTCGCCCAGAGTTCACCTTGGAGCCAGGGACGGTTCATTTGGGGTGCCGGAAACGGACGCGTACAGGCCGGAACGTGTAAGCGTGGGGCACAGCGGGGGCGCGAGCCGGTCTGCGAGCCCCCGAACAACACGTACGAGAGGGAATCCTGATGCGGGACGCGTACCACGAGGAACTTGATTCGATCGGTGACGGTCTGGTGGAGATGGCCCGGCTGGTCGGGTCGGCCATCGGACGCGCCACGACCGCGATCCTCGACTCCGACCTGAAGCTGGCGGAGGCCGTCATCGAGGCGGACCAGAAGGTCGACGCCCTCCAGCACGAGCTGGAGGCCCGGGCGATAACCCTGCTGGCCCGGCAGCAGCCGGTGGCGACGGACCTGCGCATCGTCGTCACGTCGCTGCGGATGTCGGCCGATCTGGAGCGTTCGGGCGACCTGGCCCAGCACGTGGCCAAGCTGGCCCGGCTGCGCTATCCGGAGCGCGCGGTGCCGCACGACCTGCACGCCACCATCCTGGAGATGGGCCAGCTCGCGCAGCGCCTGATGGCGAAGGCGGCCGAGGTGATCATCACCAAGGACGTCGACCTGGCCCTCCAGCTGGAGCAGGACGACGACGCGATGGACCTCCTGCACCGCACCCTCTTCCAGCACCTGATGGACGACCGCTGGAAGCACGGCATCGAGACGGCGGTCGACGTCACCCTCCTGGGCCGCTACTACGAGCGCTACGCCGACCACGCGGTCGCGGTCGCCAAGCGGGTGGTCTACCTGGTCACCGGCGAGCACGCGGACGACCTCCAGTCGGACATCCAGCCGGCGACACAGGTCGAGGGGGCCTGAGGGCCTGAGGGTCCGAGGGGCCTGAGGGCCTGAGGGCCTGAGGGCCTGCGGCCCGCGCGCGTCAACGGCGCAATGGAGCGCACGTTCGCTTCCGTGCGCCGTTGATGCGACGGCCGTTCGGGGCGTGCAATGGACCCACACACCCGGGTCCCAGGCACCCGCTTCCAGGAGGAACCATGGCCGATTCCCCCAGCACGAAGCCCGACCCCGCACAGGAACGCCCGACCGAGCAGCCCACCGAGATCCGCAGCCTCCCGCTGATCGCCGCCTGCGGCTGCGGCTCGGGCTGCGGCTGCGGCTGCCAGTCGGGCAGCCCCTGCCAGTGCGGCTGACGCACCGGCGGTACGGCGGCGGCCGGCACCCCCGGCCGCCGTACGGCCACCGCTGACGGCCACCCCTGGGTGTCGCGTCGTACGACTTGAGTACGGGTACTCAAGCCCTCGCACCCGTTCCCGCCCGACCCTGGAGACAGGAAGCCGGACGAAGACGACGAGCACGGGGAGCCCGAGACCCGATGACGAAGACCACCCGCACCACCCGGATACGCACCCTGACCCGCCTGACCGTCGCCAACCGCGTCTCGGCGGCCTACCTCGCGCTGGTCGGCGGCGCGATGGCCGTCGCCGCGGCGGAGCCCCTCTTCGCGACCGGCCCCGACGCCTCCCTCATCTGGGTCTGGCCGGCCCTGTTCACCTTCCCGGCCTTCGGCTTCGTGGCCTGGCTCGGCGAGGCGGGCTGGGACGGCGACGCCCCGACGTGGTTCTTCGTCGGCGGCATCGTACTCTCGGCGCTCGTCCAGTCGCTGGCCCTGGGGGCGGTGTGGCGGACGCTGCGGGGACGCCGGGGAGATCGCACGCACCACCTGACGACGGCGAACTGACCCCGACGCACGCTGGGGCCCGGGGCACCCGGGTGCGAGAGTGACCCCATGACGGCACCAGGAATCACGGTCGTGGCGGTCGACGAGGTCGAGGACATCGCGGTGGACGGGCTGCGGTGGCTGACGGGGACGGCGCGGGAGACCCCCGGCGGCGGCCTCGCCTGGCCGGCCAGGCCGTCGGAGGACGCCGTCGAACCGATGCTCTACAACGGCACGGCGGGCATCATCCCCGTACTCCTGGAGGCGTGGCGGCACTTCGGCGACGACGCGTACGCCGACACCGCCCTGCGCGCGGCCCGCGACCTGGCCGCCCGCGTCGACGACCTGGACGACGACTCCCTGTACTTCGGCCGCACCGGACTGGCCCTGGTCCTGCGGTCCGTCCACGACTCCCTGGGCGACACGGCCGCGGGCGAGGCCGCGGACCGCGCCCTGCGCCTCGTCCGCTCCCGCTTCGACGGCACCCGCTGGGGCGAGCTGTTCGAGCTGATGGGCGGCAACGCGGGCATCGGCCTGGGCGCCCTCCTGTGCGGCGACCCCGACCTGGCCGTCCTGGCCGTGGAGCCGTACCTGCGTACGGCGGAGCGGACCGCGAACGGCGTCCACTGGCCCCACCGCCCGGACACCGACTCCCGCCTGCACCACGTCTCGCACGGCACCCTCGGCATCGCCCTGGCCCTCGCCCGGGTCGGCGGGGCCACCGGCCGCGGGGACCTGCTCGACCTGGCGCTGTCCGCCGCGGCCGACGTCGTGGCCCGGGACTCCGCGGGACCCGACGGCTTCCTGGCCCCGCACTCCACCCCGCAGTTCCTCCCGGACCTGATCGACCCTGTCAGCTACGGCTGGTGCCACGGCCCCTCCGGCGACGCCCAGCTCTTCCGCACCCTGCGGGACATCACCGCCGACCCCGCCTGGACCGCGCTGGCCGACCGCTGCTGGCACACGGTCACCCACTCCGGCCTCCCTGGGCGACTGCGCCCCGGCTTCTGGGACAACAACGGCCGCTGCTGCGGCACCGCGGGCGTCCTGGCCCTGGCCTGCGACCGGATCGCCGAGCAGCGCGACGCCTTCGACTTCGCCGACGTCCTGGTCGCGGACCTGACCGCCCGCGCGATCCGGGACGGCGCGGGCGCCCGCTGGTCCAACGTCGACTTCCGGTCCACCCCGGGCGACCTCGAACCCCAACCCGGCTGGGCGGGCGGCAACGCGGGCATCGTCCGCGAGCTGCTCCGCTACGTACGCCTGGCCCGCGGGGGAGACCCCGGCTACGCGTTCACGTGGCCGGACCAGCCGCCGGTGTCGCCGCCCGCCTGACCGAACCGGACCGCAGCGATCGGGCACCGCGGAGGCGCCCCCTGCGACGGTGGATGCCGAAGGGAGGCCTCATGATCTCGGCACTGAACCGGCTCATCGACCTGGTCGAGGAACACCTCGGCGAGGAACCGGACGTCCCCGCGCTGGCCGCGACGCTCGGCACGACCGAGTACCACCTGCGCCGGATGTTCTCGTCGCTGGCGGGCATGCCGCTGTCGGAGTACGTCCGCCGGCGCCGCATGACCGTCGCCGCCGCCGACGTCGTACGGGGCGGGGACGATCTGCTGGGCATCGCCGTCCGGTACGGATACGGCTCCACGGAGGCGTTCGGACGCGCGTTCCGGTCGGTCCACGGCACCGCCCCGCGCGATGTTCGCCGCGCGGGAGGCCCCCTTCGGTCACAACCGCAGCTCAGGTTCCGCCTGACCGTCGAAGGGAGCACCTCCATGGACACCCGTTTCGCCGACCGCCCCGCCTTCCGCCTGATCGGACACGCCACCCGCGTCCCGCTCATCCACGAGGGCGTCAACCCGCACATCCAGCAGCACATCGCCGCACTCCCCCAGGAGGCCCATGCCCGCCTGAAGTCCCTCAGTGACACGGACCCGGCCGGCCTGCTCCAGGTCAGCGACGACGTGGCCCAGGACAGTGCGGAGGGCACCGAACTGACCTACCTGCACGGCGTGGCCGTGACCGCCGGCACCCCGGCCCCCGCCGACCTCGACGCCATCGAGGTACCGGCCGGCACGTGGGCGGTCTTCCGCAGCTCGGGCGCCTACCCGGACGCCCTCCAGACCACCTGGGCGGCCACCGCGTCCGAGTGGTTCCCCTCCAACCCGTGGCGCCTGCGCCCCGGCCCGTCGATCGTCTCGGTCCTGGACCGGGCGGACGACTTCACGACGGCGACGACCGAACTGTGGCTCCCGGTGGAACCGGCCTGAGGAACCGGCTGATCAGAGGGACTGATCAGAGGGGCCGGAGACGGGCCTTGAGCAGACAGAACTCATTGCCCTCGGGATCGGCGAGGACGTGCCACGACTCCTCGCCGGTCTGCCCGATGTCGGCCGGGCGCGCCCCGAGCTTCAGGAGGCGCTCCAGCTCGGCGTCCTGATCGCGGTCGGTGGCGTTGACGTCGATGTGCAGCCGGGACTTGCCGGGCTCCGGCTCGTCCCGGCGGCTGAGGATGATCGTCGGCTGCGGCCCGCCGAACCCCTCACGCGGCCCGATCTCGAAGAA
Organism: Streptomyces sp. MH60; assembly: GCF_002939385.1. Taxonomy (GTDB): domain Bacteria; phylum Actinomycetota; class Actinomycetes; order Streptomycetales; family Streptomycetaceae; genus Streptomyces. Next base: position 20,051 of record NZ_MULI01000072.1, read on the forward strand.
CTCGTTCCCCTCGCGGTCCAGCACGACGAAGTCCAGCACCTCGCACCAGAACCGCGCCAGCACCTCGGGGTCGCGACAACCGAGCACGAGCTCACTGATCCGACATGCCATGGAGGAAACCTGCTCTCGACGTGGGAAGCACGGGTACGAACGCGCTGGTGACCGTACCTGGAGGGGCGGTCGGGGGCGAAGGGTTTTCACCGGGACAGGCCGAACGTCCGGGCTTCCGGGGCGGCTCAGTCCGTCGGTACCCCGTCCGTCAGTGTGGCGAGGTCGACGGTGTCCTCGGACGGTGGCGCCTCGACGGTGACCGGTTGGTCGACGTCGAGGAAGGTGACGGTCATGTCGAGGGGATCGCCGTCGATGATCTCGAGCGGCTTCCCGTCGCTGCCGCCCTTCGCCGCGTACGTATCGCCCCGCATGCGGAACTGCTTGGTGCGGTTGTCGTCGCCGATCCACAGGTCCACGGTCAGCGTGCCTTCGATGCGCAGCTCGAAGAACTGCCCAAGGCTGTCGATGTGACGCTCGCGGGCCGCCTTGCCGGTGGCTGCGTCACGCGCGGCACCTACGCCCCGCTTGGTGACCGTTCCTCGGTAGTGCGTCGTCGATACACTGCCGATCGTTTCGGTCCCGATACGCCGCACGTCTTTCGATGCGGACAGCATCACCGACTGAACGACCGGATTGCCTTCGAGCTGACGCGGCAGCACGCCGTACGAATTGTTGTCGGTCAAGTCCAGTCCCCACGCGGCGGGTTCGGCGCTGAACCAGCTCGCACCCTTCAGCTTCTCGGATGCGACGGCGTCCCCGCGCACATACATCGCCCCGTCGACGAACCGGACCTCCAGCGGTCTGCCTCCGTACCGGCCGGTGGCGTTCATCTCCATCCCCATGGCCATGGGCGCCGTACGCATGGATGCCTCGGCCTTCACCCGACCCCACTCCGGCACCGTGCCGGTGACCCGGTAGTGGAGCGACGTGATGCGCTCGGCGTCCGAAGCCGCCTTCGCCACGGCCGCCGCAGGTGTCACCTCGGACAAACCGTTGTCCGCGGACGCCGGGTCACTCGCCGAACCCTCTCCGCAGGCAGCCGTTCCCCCGGTGAGCAGCACGACGGCGAACGCCGCGCTCGTCACCCTGCGCGGTATCCGACCACGCCGTGAATTTCCCATAATTCCCCCCGGAATCAGAGCGACTGATCATGCCGCGCCGTGAGCGTATCCCGCTGCGCACCCCGTGATCCGCGCAGTTCCCGAGCCTGAGCCGAGCCCCGCGCGGCCGGCTGCTAGCTTCCGGGACCATGACGGACAGCGTGTACGTGGGCAACGCGGGCAAGGACGCGGCACTGGACCGGGGCTGGCTGCTGGGGCACTTCAAGGACGCCTCCGACCCCCGGCACAGCGAGGACGTGGAGATCAAGTGGGGCGTCCACCCGAGGGGGGACGAGCGTGCCCACTGGGTCACCGGCGAGGACCGCACCGCCTTGCAGGTCCTCATCAGCGGACGCTTCCGGGTGGACTTCCCCGGCCGCAGCGTCGTCCTGGCCGAGCAGGGCGACTACGTCGTGTGGGGCAGGGGCGTCGACCATTCCTGGTACGCGGAGGAGGAGTCCGTGGTCCTCACGGTGCGGTGGCCGTCGGTGCCCGGCTACGCGGTCGCCGACGAGGCCGATCCCGGCGCCCAGGACGCCGGGGCTTGAACGTCTGCTCGATGGCGGTGGAGGGCACCATAGGCTGAGCGTTCATCCGCACTGCTACCTGGGGGAGAAATGACCAGTAGGTTCACGGAGTTGGTCGTCGACTGCCACGACCCGGAGCGCCTCGCGGCCTTCTGGTGCGCGGCGCTGGACTTCAGGGTGATCGACCGGAGCGAGGGCAAGGTCGAGATCGGCTCCTGGGAGCCGACGGTCGAGGCGGTCCGGGCCCGCCAGATGCCTCCCACCGTCCTCTTCGTCCAGGTACCCGAGGGCAAGACCGTGAAGAACCGGCTCCACCTGGACATCAGCCCCATCGACGGCAGCACCGAGGACGAGGCGGCCAGACTCCTCGACCTCGGCGCCACCAAGGTGGACGTGGGCCAGGGCCCGGGCCGGAGCTGGGTGGTCATGGCCGACCCCGAGGGCAACGAGTTCGACGTCGTACGCACCCTGGCACCGTCCGACTAGCCGATACCCGGCGCCGTGACCTGCACGCTCACCACCTTGCGGCTCTACGGCTGCTCTGCCGGCGAATCCGGAGTGCGCCCACCATCAGACACAGCGCCGTGCAACGGCCACCACTCGCACGTCGGTTGTCAGTGCCGCCACCTAGGCTCTCAAGCGCGCGGTCGGCTTCCGGGGGTTCCAGCTCTGTGAGGAATGGTTGCATCCCCGGCCTGTCTGGGGGCGGCCCGGAGATTCGTCCGGGACCTAACCGACGGTCGGGCTACGTCGATGGCCAGCGGATGACCTGCCAGAGCCGACCGCGCACCGGGGCCACGGACACCGTGGCAGTGGCTACGGTCGGCCCATGCAGTGGATCACCTTGATCAGCACCGTAGTCGGCGCGGCCATCGCCACAGGGTCCACCATGCTGCTGGACCGTCAACGGTGGAAGCGGGAGCGCTTGGACCGCGAGACGCAAGCGCGTCGCACTCTGTACGGGGACTACCTGGCCGGTCTGTCCGAGGCTCGGCACACCTGCGGCAACGTGGCCCGGAACCCTGACATCGAACCCGCCACGCGCCGCACCACGGCTCGCGAGGCGTTCGGGCCGTGCATCGGCCTGAGGTACCAGATGACCATCAGTGCGCCCGGTCGCGTCGTGGATGCCTCGGAGGACACTTTCCGTCGGCTGCGTGACCTCCGCGATCGCGTGATGGAGGGAATCCTGGTCACCGACCCGGTGTATCTGGAGGGGCGCCGCGCTTACGACGACGCCCTTGCCACGCTGCGGGCGCGCATGCGAGAAGACGTACGCAGCAGCGGAGACAGCACCGCGCCCTGAGTGAGCTTTCATCTGCGTCGTCGCGTTACGGAATCCGTAGCGGGACAGCGAAGCACACGACCCGCAAGCCTAGCGAACAGCCCCCTCCCGGCGGAGGAGTGTGGGCAGGGGGCTGCTCATAGGGACCTACTTCTTCTTGCCCTGGTTCTTCACGGCCTCGATCGCGGCCGCCGCCGCGTCCGGGTCCAGGTACGTGCCGCCCGGGTTCAGCGGCTTGAACTCGGCGTCGAGTTCGTAGGACAGCGGGATGCCCGTCGGGATGTTCAGGCCCGCGATGTCGGCGTCGGAGATGCCGTCGAGGTGCTTGACCAGGGCGCGGAGGGAGTTGCCGTGGGCCGCGACCAGGACCGTGCGGCCGGTGAGGAGGTCGGGGACGATGCTGTCGAACCAGTACGGCAGCATGCGGCCGACGACGTCCTTCAGGCACTCCGTCTGCGGGCGCAGCTCGGGCGGGAGCATCGCGTAGCGGGCGTCGGAGAACTGGGAGTACTCGGCGTCGCGGTCCAGGGGCGGCGGCGGGGTGTCGTAGGAGCGGCGCCACAGCATGAACTGCTCCTCGCCGAACTCGGCCAGGGTCTGGGCCTTGTCCTTGCCCTGGAGGGCGCCGTAGTGGCGCTCGTTCAGGCGCCAGTGGCGGTGGACCGGGATCCAGTGGCGGTCGGCGGCCTCCAGCGCGAGCTGGGCCGTGCGGATCGCGCGCTTCTGGACGGACGTGTGGACCACGTCGGGCAGCAGGCCGGCGTCCTTGAGCAGCTCGCCGCCGCGCGTCGCCTCCTTCTCGCCCTTCGGGGTGAGGTTGACGTCCACCCAGCCGGTGAACAGGTTCTTCTCGTTCCACTCGCTCTCGCCGTGGCGGAGGAGGATCAGCTTGTACGGTGCGTCGGCCATGGTTCCGAGCGTAATCGAACCCCCGGACCCGGTGCTCGGCGCGCCCGGTGGGCGGACGGTTGACGGAAAGTGTTAATCGAGTAGCCCCGCACCGGTGGCGTTTGTAAGTTGTGATCACCGCGACAGCCGCTTACATCCACAGCTCACCGTCACAGCCACCTCGGGGGAACCATGTCAGTCGCCGGACTCAGACGTGCCGCGCGCGAAACCGTCTCCGGACTTCCCCGCGAGTTCTGGTGGCTGTGGACCAGCACCCTGGTCAACCGGCTCGGTGCCTTCGTCGCCACCTTCATGGCGCTGTACCTCACCATCGACCGCGGCTACTCCGCCTCGTACGCCGGTCTGGTCGCCGCGCTGCACGGGCTCGGCGGGGTCATCTCCTCGCTGGGCGCCGGGGTGATGACCGACCGGCTGGGGCGGCGGCCGACGCTGCTCGTCGCCCAGGCCTCCACGGCCGTGTCCGTCGCGCTGCTCGGCTTCATGCGGGACCCGGTGGCCATCGCCGCCGTCGCCTTCCTGGTCGGCATGGCGAGCAACGCCTCCCGGCCGGCGGTGCAGGCGATGATGGCGGACATCGTGCGGCCGGAGGACCGTATCCGGGCGTTCTCGCTCAACTACTGGGCGATCAACCTCGGCTTCGCGATCTCCTCCATGGCGGCCGGGTTCATCGCCGAGGTCAGCTATCTCGCCGGGTTCCTGATCGAGGCCGGGATGACGCTCGTCTGCGCCGTGCTCGTCTTCGTGAAGCTGCCCGAGTCGCGGCCCCGGCAGGAGAAGACCGCCGACACTCTGGGCGAGGAACCGGTCGTCTCCCTGTGGACCGTGCTGCGCGACGGGCGGTACATGAGCGTCGTCGGGCTGTCCTTCCTCGTCGCCGTGATCTTCCAACAGGGGTACCTGGGGCTGCCGGTCGCCATGGGCGAGGCCGGGTTCACGCCCGCGGACTTCGGGCTGGCCATCGCCGTCAACGGCGTCCTGATCGTCGTCCTTCAGATTCCCGTCACGCGGTTCATCGAGCATCGCGATCCGCGGCTGCTGCTCGTCGGATCGTCGCTGCTGGCCGGGTACGGCTTCGGGCTCACCGCGTTCGCCGGGACGGTCGGCGTCTTCGCCCTCACCGTGTGCGTGTGGACGCTGGCCGAGATCGTCAACGCGCCGACCCAGACCGGGCTCGTCGTCCGCCTCTCCCCCGTGCACGGGCGCGGGCGCTACCAGGGCATGTACACCATGTCCTGGTCGGTCGCCGCCCTCGTCGCCCCGCTGATGTCCGGGTTCGTCATCGACCGCTGGGGCGCCGAGTGGCTGTGGGGCATCTGCGCCGTCGTCGGCACGGTGGCGGCGGCCGGGTACGGGTGGCTCATGCGCGGCCTGCCGGACGACGACGAGGGACCGGTCGCCCAGGATTCGTCCGTGGCCCCCGCGCCCCGGGTCGACGCCGGCGCCGTCTGATCCCGTCGCGCGCTCACGGGTGCATCCGCGCCCCCTTCAGCACCTTGTCCACCGCGTTCTTCGGGCCGTACACCGCGAGGCCCACCAGGTCCAGGTCCGTCGTCCCCACGGCCCGTACCGCCGCCCGGTTGTCGCGGTCGTTGCCCGTGGTGAAGAGGTCGGACGTGAAGAGGGCGCGGGGCAGGGCGCGCGACAGCGCACGCGCGTGGGCGGTGGTCAGGGTCTCCTTCGTGCCCTCGAAGACCAGTACCGGCTGGCGGAACATCGGCAGGTAGCCGACGGCGTCCGCGTCCTCGTACGGCTCTCCGATCACCTCGGGGAACTGCTTGCCCAGGCCGCTGACCAGGAACGCCGTGACGTTGAGGCGCTGCCAGGTCTCCAGGTCCTCGCGCAGCAGTACGGCGATCTTGGTGTCGAAGCGGACGGGGGCCTCGGGAGTCCCGGGGGCTGTTTCGTGCGTGCTCATACGGTGAGACTGCCGACGCACACCCCGCCCGGTCTTGTACGTTTTTTGCATGGCCCGCCAGCGCAACGACCAGGGGAAGGACCAGCGGAACGTCTCCGCCTGGCGCCCCCGCGTCCCGGGCGTCGTCGAGGTCTTCCACGCCCACTACACCGAGTACGCCTATCCGATGCACGTCCACGACGCCTGGACGCTGCTCATCGTCGACGACGGCGCCGTGCGGTACGACCTGGACCGGCACGAGCACGGGACTCCGCACGACACGGTGTCGCTGCTGCCGCCGCACGTGCCGCACAACGGCTCCCCGGCGACACCGGACGGCTTCCGCAAGCGCGTCCTGTACCTGGACGCCTCCCGGCTGGGCGACGAGCTGATCGGACCCGCCGTGGACGCGCCCGACCTGCCCGACCCGGTGCTGCGGCGGCGGGTCGGGCAGCTGCACGCCGCGCTCGCGCTGCCCGGTGACGAGCTGGAGGCGGAGAGCCGGCTGACACTGATCGGCGAGCGGCTGCGCACCCATCTGCGCCCCGGGGGCGACGGAGGCCCCGCTCGCCGGGACCCCGTACTCGCCCGGCGATTGCGGGAGTTGCTCGACGAGCGGGTCGTCCCGGGGATCGGGCTGGCGGAGGCCGCCTCACTCGTGCCCGCCCATCCGGCGCATCTGGTACGGGCGTTCAGCGGCGCCTACGGCATCGCGCCGCACCAGTACCTGATGTCCCGCCGGGTCGACCGGGCCCGGCGGCTGCTGCTCGCCGGGCGGTCCCCGGCGGACGTGGCCGGTGCCACCGGTTTCTACGACCAGGCCCATCTGACCCGGCACTTCAAGCGGTTGGTGGGGGTCACTCCGGGGCGGTACCGGGCGAGCGGCGCCCGGAGCTGAGCCGTCCGAGACCGGATCAGTCGCCGGAGCGCTCGATCAGGTGCTGGAACGCCTCCAGGTTCCGCGTCGACTCCCCGCGCGAGGTCCGCCACTCGTACTCCTTGCGGATGGCGGAGGCGAAGCCCAGCTCCAGCAGGGTGTTGAAGGCGCCGTCGGCGGCTTCGAGGACCTGGCCGAGGAGGCGGTCGATCTCGTCGGGGGTGACGGCGGCCAGGGGGAGTTTCGCGGTGAGGTAGATGTCGCCGAGGCGGTCGACGGCGTACCCGATGCCGTAGAGCTTGAGGTTGCGTTCCAGCAGCCAGCGGTGGACGGCCGGTTCGTTCTCGTCGGGGTGGCGGATGACGAAGGCGTTGAGGGAGAGCGAGTGCCGGCCGAGGAGGAGGGAGACGGTCGTCGACAGCTTGCGGGTGCCGGGGAGCTTGACGACGTAGGTGCCGGGTTCCGGGCTCTCCCACTCCAGGTCGGCGTCCTTCAGCGCCCCCTCCAGGACCTGCGCTGCCTTCTGCTGTGGTGCCTCAGCCATGGTGCGAGCGTACGCGACGGCGGTGCGCCTGGATCGCGGCCGTGTAGACGTCGGCGGTGGTGGCGGCGGCGCTGTCCCAGCCGAAGGACTGGGCGTGCCGGGCCGCGGCGTCGCCCATGCGGGGCGTCAGCTCGGGATTGTCGGCGAAATCGCGCAGTACGCGCGCGTAGGCGGCGGGATCGTGGCCGTGGACGAGGCGGCCGGTGTGTCCGTCGCGCACCGCGACCGGGAGCCCGCCCACCGCGGCGGCGAGCACCGGCGTACCGGCCGCCTGGGCCTCTATGGCGACCAGGCCGAACGACTCGCTGTAGGACGGCATGACCAGCACGGACGCGGCCCGGAACCAGTCGGCGAGCTGTTCCTGGTCGACGGGCGGGCGGAAGCGCACCACGTCGGCGATGCCGAGCCGCGCGGCGAGCTTCTGCAGCCCCTCCGGCTTGGCGAGGCCGCTGCCGCTGGGGCCGCCGACGACGGGCACGACGATGCGGGAGCGCAGCTCGGGGCACTCGTCGAGGAGTACGGCGACGGCGCGCAGCAGGACGTCCGGCGCCTTCAGGGGCTGTATGCGGCCCGCGAAGAGCGGGATCAGCGCGTCCTGGGGCAGGCCGAGACGGGACCGGGCGGCGGCGCGGGCGTTCCCGTGCTGTCCCGGGCCGGGTACGCGGCCCTTGGGGAAGGGGCGGAACCGGTCGAGGTTCACGCCGGGGTGGACGACGGCGACCTTGTCGGGGTCGGCGGCGTAGTGGCGGACGAGTTCGTCGGCCTCCTCGGCCGTGTTGGCGATCAGCCGGTCGGAGGCGGCGACGATCTGGGTCTCGCCGATGACGCGGGCGGCCGGTTCGGGTGTGTCGCCGTCGGCCAGGTTGGCGTTCTTGACCTTGGCCATGGTGTGCATGGCGTGCACCAGGGGCGCGCCCCAGCGCTGGGCGGCGAGCCAGCCGACGTGGCCGGAGAGCCAGTAGTGGGAGTGCACCAGGTCGTAGTGGCCGGGGCGGTGGCCGGCCCAGGCCTGCATCACGCCGTGGGTGAAGGCGCAGAGCTGGGCGGGCAGGTCCTCCTTGGCCAGTCCCTCGTACGGGCCCGCGTCGACGTGCCGGACGAGGACGCCGGGGGCCAGTTCGACGGCGGGCGGGAGGGCGGCGGTGGTCGCCCGGGTGAAGATCTCGACCTCGATGTTGATCGCGGCGAGGCGCTGTGCCAGCTCCACGATGTAGACGTTCATGCCTCCGGCGTCGCCGGTGCCGGGCTGGTGGAGCGGTGAGGTGTGCACGGAGAGCATGGCGACGCGGCGGGGCCTGCGCAGCAGCCGGAGCCGCGGGGAAGCCGCCGGTGAGCGACGCCCGAGCCTGCTGACGTACTGGCTCACGAGCCGTTCCTCCTCGCTGCGGGCATGCCGGTCGGAGGACCTGGGATGCCCTCCAAGGGGTGGGAACACCGGACGGGCGGTGCTCCATTCCGGTTTTCCGACCTTTGCCGAATCATTACCGCGTATCGCTCAACCGTTCGAGCCCCGGTCGGGTCCCGGCCGGGGCCGGTGGCGACGGGCGCCCCGCCGTGGCGCGCGGGTACCCACCACCCTGCGGACGAACGCCGGACGGCCGGCCGCATACCCTCGTAGTCATGCCACCCCGCGCCACCGCCACCCGCCCCGTGGGCACGGTCACGCGCGGGACGACGAATCCCAACCGGCTGCGCCGCATGGACCGCTGGATCGCGGCCGTGCACGGCGCCGAACTGCGCCGTGCCGCCGAACCCGTCGCCGTCGACCTCGGTTACGGCGCGGCCCCCTGGACCGCCGTCGAGCTGCTGCACCGCCTGCGCACGGTCGCGCCCCACGCGCGCGTGGTGGGTGTCGAGATCGACCCGGCGCGGGTGGTGGCGGCCCGGCCGTACGCGCGCGCGGGGCTCGACTTTCGGCACGGCGGCTTCGAGGTCCCCGTCTCCCGGCCGCCACTGCTGATCCGCGCGGCGAACGTGCTGCGCCAGTACGACGAGGACGAGGTCGCCGCCGTCTGGCGGCGGCTGTGCGCGCGGCTCGCGCCGGCGTCGGAGCACTCGCGCGGCGGGCTCCTGGTCGAGGGCACGTGCGACGAGATCGGACGCCGGCACGTGTGGGTGGCGCTCGGTCCCGAGGGGCCGCGCACGGTCACCTTCGCGACCCGGCTCGGCTCGCTGGTCCTCCCCTCCGACCTGGCCGAACGGCTGCCGAAGGCGCTCATCCACCGCAACGTCCCGGGCGAGCCCGTGCACGCCTTCCTGCGCGACTTCGACCGCGCCTGGGCCGCCGCCGCGCCCTACGCCTCCTACGGCGCCCGGCAGCGCTGGATGAGGGCCGTGCGGGACCTGACGGCCGACTGGCCGGTGACGGACGGGCCGGTGCGGTGGCGGCAGGGCGAAGTGACGGTGCGGTGGGAGGCGTTGGCGCCCCGCGCGTGAACCGCCGGCACCGGCACGGACGCGGAACGATCTCCGTGCGGCGTTCGTCACACATCACGGGAAGCGGCCGACGGAAGGCAGCGACGGGAAGCGATCGCGAGGAAGCGGGAGGAAAGCACGGCCTCTGTCGCTTTCCGCGCCGACGTGGCACGATCCCCCGAGCGACCTATGTTACTGACGGTTAACCAGTTTGGGGGCGAGGTATGCGCGCGGGGACACGTGGCTTGACGACCGCTGCCGTGACCGTGGTCTGCGCGATCACCGTGCTGGCGGCACCGGGCACGGCGTTCGCGGACCCGGGCCCCTCGTCGTCGCCCTCACCGTCGGCGTCGGCCGGCGCCCCGGCCGTCACGCCCGACAAGGACCTGGAAGCCGTACGCAAGAAGCTCGACAAGCTCTACCGCGCGGCGGCCTCGGCCACGGAGGAGTACAACGCCGCCGAGGAGAAGGCCGAGAAGCAGAACGCCGAGATCGTCGAGCTGGCCAAGAAGATCGTCAAGGGCCAGGAGAAGCTGGACGGGCTGAAGGACCGCGCCGGAGCCGCGGCCCGCGCCCAGTACCGCACCGGCGGCCTGCCCGACGGGGCCAAGCTGGTGCTGAGCGACGACCCCGAGGACTTCCTCGACGGCACCGGCCGGGTGATCCAGGGCCACCGGGCCACCAAGGGCCTGCTCGGCGAGCTGACCCGCGCCCAGGAGGACCTGAAGACCTACGCGGCGGACGCCTCCGCCCGCTTGACGGAGCTGGAGGCGAACCGCAAGGCCAAGGCCACCGCCCAGAAGAAGATCGAGAAGCAGATCGCGGCGGCCGAGCAGCTGGAGTCCGCGCTGGAGAAGGAGGAGAAGGAGCGCCTCGCCCGGCTGGAGCGGGAGGCGCAGGCCAAGGCCCAGACCGCCTGGCTCGACTCCGGCATCCTCAAGGACCTCGACACCGAGGCGACCGAGCGGGGCCGCAAGGCGGTCGAGTACGCCACCGCCCAGATCGGCAAGCCGTACCAGTGGGGCGCCGAGGGCCCGAAGTCCTACGACTGCTCCGGCCTGACCTCGCAGGCCTGGGTGTCGGCCGGGCAGGCGATCCCCCGTACCTCGCAGCAGCAGTGGAAGCAGCTCAGGCACGTCGACATCGAGGACATGCGCCCCGGCGACCTGATCATCTACTTCGACGACGCCAGCCACGTCGGCATGTACGTCGGTGACGGCTCCGTCGTGCACGCTCCGCGCCCCGGGCGCTCGATCACCATCGCCGGCGCGGGCTCGATGCCGATCCTCGGCGTGGTCCGGCCGGACACGGCCCCGGAGCAGACGCCCGCACCCAAGGGGTGACGCGGGCCACGTGACCCGCGCCGGGCGCGTGAGGCGGGCCACGTGACCCAGTACACGCCCGGCGCCCCGCCCCGCGTGACGTTCGTCATCCCGGACCCCCGGGCGAGGTGTCCAACTGCGGGGGATTACGCGGCATATGACAGTGGCCGATGGCCGCCCGACGTGTTCTGGACCATTCCGCAGCGGCGCCGTCACCCGCTATGGTCCCCGTCGGTGGGTCGAGGTCCCTCGCCCCGCCATGCCCTCGGGGGGAGGGAAGGAAAACAAGACGATGCCCGTACCCGTACCGCGGCAGAGGGCGATCCCGGCCGTGGAGTGTGGTCAGGCGCCCGCCGCGTCCCCGGACAGCGGCCCTTCCACGGAACAGGCCCCGCCCGGGACGCACCCGGCCGAGAACCCCGCCAGCCGGCGAGAGAACCCCACGGAGAAGCGCGAGAAGCCCACGGACACCAGCCCCGAAACCAGCACCGGCCCCGGCACGAGCACCAGCCCCGGCCCCGGCACGAGCACCAGCCCCGGGCCCGGCACGGACACCGGCACCGGCACCGTCCGGACGCCCAGCGGCCGGACGGAGAGCGCGGTTCCCACGAACCTGACCGTGCTGCTGATCGAGGACGATCCGGCCGGATCGCCGATCGTGCCCGACCTGCTCGACCAGTCCGGCAAGCCGATCCGGGTCCGCACCGCGCGCAACCTCACCGAGGCCGGGCGGCTGCTGACCGACGACGTCCACTGCATCCTGCTGGACCTCGCCCTGTCGGCCCCCGCCCCGGCCCGCACCGCCACCGCCACCGACGTCGGTGGCGGTGGCAACGGTGCCGCCGAGGGCGAGGACGAGCTGGCGGTGCTCAGGCACGTCCTGGAGCTGGCGCCCCGGCACGCCGTGCTCGCGCTCACCTCCTCCAGCGACGCCGAGCGCGGCGCCGAGGCCGTGGCGGTCGGCGCGCAGGACTACCTGTTCCGCGACGAGCTGGACGGCCGCCTGCTGAGCCGGGCGATCCGCTACGCCGTCGAGCGCAAGCGGTCCGACTCGGCGGAGCGGCGGCTGGCCGAGGGCCGGCTGCGGGCGCAGGAGAACCGCCGCCTGGAGCGCGGCCTGCTGCCGACCCCGCTGCTGGCCGGGTCCCCGCTGCGCTTCGCCGCCCGCTACCGTCCGGGCCGCTCGCGCGCGCTGCTGGGCGGCGACTTCTACGACGTCGTCCGCACTCCGGACGGCACCGTGCACGCCATGATCGGCGACGTCTGCGGGCACGGCCCGGACGAGGCGGCGCTCGGCGTGGAGCTGCGGATCGCCTGGCGGGCGCTGACCCTGGCGGGGCTCTGCGGCGACCAGCTCCTCGGCACGCTGCAACAGGTGCTGGAGCACGAGCGCTCGGACGACGAGATCTTCGCGACGCTGTGCGCCGTGGACATCTCCCCGGACGGCCGCCGCGCGGGCCTGTGCCTGGCCGGGCACCCGTCCCCGCTGCTCAGCCGCCCGGGCGTGCCCGCACGGCTGCTGCCCTACGACAACAACGGCCCGGCGCTGGGGCTGCTGCCGGGCGCCCGCTGGCCGCGGACGCAGGTGGAGCTGGGCGCCGAGTGGAGCCTGATGCTGTACACCGACGGCCTGATCGAGGGCCACGTCGGCGGGGGCCGGGAGCGGCTCGGCCAGGACGGCATGGTGGAGCTGGTCCGCCGCCAGCTCGCCGAGGGTCTGACCGGCGAGGAGCTGCTGCGGGCGACCGTCAACGAGGTCCACGAACTCAACGGCGGCGAGCTGGCGGACGACCTGGCCGTGGTCCTGCTGGACCGGACGGCCTGAGCCGCCCGGTCCCGGAGACCACTCGCGCGGGGGCTCCCGTCAGCGTCCGCCGTTGTACGGGCCGTAGGGTCCGTCGCTGCTGGAGCCGCGGCGGCTGCTGCGGCCGCCGCCGGACAGGCCGCGCAGCGCGGGCCGTACGTCGACCATGTACACGATCGTCGCGATGAGGCCGATGATCGGCAGGAACGACAGGATGTTGAAGATCAGGTTCACCACGAAGGCGAGCCCGAGGATGATCAGCCAGAAGGGCTTGGTCTTCTTGTCGGCCGCGCGGTAGGCGTCCTCACGGCGCGTGGCGGCGTCGATCAAAGCGAAGCCGCTGAAAAGGATCAGGGCGACGCTCAGCAGCCACATGAAGCCTGCGAACCCCTGCATCAGCACAACGTCCACCACCAGAATCGGATCGTCATTTAGCGGTCACCGTACCCGCAGAACGAGCCGGACACCCCAAGGGTGCCCGGCCCGCTCCCCGCTCGTCGCGCCCTGCCCTACTTGGCGGGCGGCGTCGTCTTCTTGGCGGTGGTGCTCTTCTTGGCCGGAGCCTTGCGCGGGGCGGGGGTCTTCTTCGCCGCGGCGGACTTGTCCTCGGTGACCCGGACCGGCTCCGACTTGGCCGTCGCGGGCTTGGCCGGGGCGGGCTTGGCCGGCTCGACGGCCACCGCGAGGTCCTCCACGTCCTCGGCGAGGTCCTCGATGCCGTCGGCGGCCTGGCCGCGCCAGGTGCGGACCGCCTGCTCGCCGCGCTCGGCGACCTTCTCGTAGGTCTCCCGGGCCTTGACGGCGTACTCGGCGGCGACGCCGACGGAGCGCAGCGCGAGGTCCTGGGCGGTCTCGCCGAGCTTCTTGAAGTCGGCGTCGAGGGAGCCGAACAGCTCGTTGGCCTTGGTCTGGAGGCTTCCCTGGGTCTCCTTGACGCGGGCCGTCGCCTTCTCCTGGACGGCCTTCGGGTCGGTGTTGCGTACGGCGTCGATCCGCGCCGGGGCCTCCGCGCGCAGCTGCTCCACCAGCACCGGCACCTTCTTGGCCTGCTGGAAGGCGAGGTCGGCGGTGCCCGCGGCGAAGTAGAGCGGGGTGGGGTCGCTGAAGGTCTTGCGCAGGTCGTCGGTGATGGCCATGGTGATGGTCCTCCGGAATTGCTTACGATTGAGGGTTTTGTGTTGCTTCCGCCCCGTCGACAACGGCATCAGCGTCGGCGTCGGCATCCGGACCGGCATCCGCGTCGGCCCCGAACCCGTTCTCCTTGCGGAAGGACTCGTAGACCTGGAGCAGCACCTGCTTCTGCCGTTCGTTCAGCGAGGGATCGGCAAGGATGACCGCACGCGTCTCCACGTCGTCCCGGTCCCGCTCCGCGTCGAGGATCCCCGCGCGGACGTACAGCGTCTCGGCGGAGATCCGCAGCGCCTTGGCGACCTGCTGGAGCACCTCCGCGCTCGGCTTGCGCAGCCCGCGCTCGATCTGGCTCAGGTACGGGTTGGACACGCCCGCGGCATCGGCGAGCTGCCGCAACGACAGCTGCGCGTTGCGCCGCTGCTCGCGCAGGTACTCACCGAGATTGCCGACATTGAGCGTTGCCATGCCTCCACCATGCAGCACCTTGCTAACTATTGCAAGCACCGCGCTTGCAAGAGTGCACCCGCGCCTCCGCGCCCGAACCACCGTGTCCCGCCTGTCTGTCCCGTTCGCCGCACTGCTCGTTTCCGCTGCCCCTATGCGGATGACCTCGGGCATTCAGCGCGATGCCTCGGGTTGAGCGACGGGACAGCTCAGTCGCGGCCCCCGGCCCGGTTTCTGGACCAGGCGGCGGCGTCGGCTCCGTAGCGGGACAGGAGGCGGGCGAACTGGATGCGTTCCTGGGGTGTCCAGGCGGCGGTGATCTGCTGGAACGCCTCCCGCTGTTCGGCGGCGAACCGGTGGCGTTCGGCCTCGCCGTGCTCGGTGAGTTCGAGGACGGTGCGGCGTCCGTCGGACTGGGACGCCGCCCGGCGCAGCAACCCCTCCTCGATGCAGGCGGCGACGGTGCGGCTGGCCACCGGCTGGGCGACGCCCATCTCGGCCGCGAGGCCGCCCACGGTCGTCTCGCCCGGCGCGTCGGCGATCACGTTGAGGACCAGGTTGCGGGAGAGGTCCTTGCCCGAAGCAGGTGTGCGCCGTCGCAGGCGCGACAACGCCGGGCCGATCTGGTCCAGCGCCAGGTCGTCGGCGGACCGGTCGGAGGAAGACGCGCTGCTCATGCCCCGAGTCTAGGCCGCTCCCGCACATTTGCATACCTTCAGACAACTGCATAGCATCAGGTATGTAAATGCTGACGAGCCAGGAAACGAGGCGGACTGCCATGGCACTCACCGCGATCACCGACGCGCAGGTATTCGACGGGGAGAAGTCCGTAGGCGTACGGACCGTGGTCATCGACGGCACGAGGATCGCCCGCGTCGGCGGCGAGGTCCCCCGGGACTGCGAGGTCGTCGACGGCGGCGGTGCCACCCTGCTCCCGGGACTCATCGACGCCCACGTCCACTCCGCCCCGGGTTCCCTGGCGCTCGCCCTGCGGTTCGGGGTGACGACCGAGCTGGAGATGCAGGGGATGAACACCCGGGAGAACCGCGGGTCCATCGCCGACGACGACACCCTGGCCGACGTGCGCTCCTCCGGGTTCGCCATCACCCCGCCCGGCGGTCACCCGAGCGAGCTGATGCCCGAGGGGTTCCGGCCGAAGTGGGACCTCCCGCCGGTGATGCCGCTGATGCCGTTCTCCACGACCCCGGAGGAAGCCGTCGCCTACGTGCCGCAACTCCTCGCCCGGGGCTCGGACTTCATCAAGTTCATGATCGATGACGGCACCGTGGAGGGGCATCCCGGACTGCCGTCGCTCGACCGGGCCACCCTGAACGCCGGTGTGGCCGAGGCCAGGAAGTACGGCGCCCTCACCGTGGCCCACGCGCTGACCCTGGAGGCCACCAGGATCGCCGCGGAGGCGGGCGTCGACGGCGTCACCCACGTGTTCATGGACCAGCCGCACACCGCCGAGATCATCGACGTGATCAGGGACGCGGGCATGTTCGTCATCCCCTGCATCACCCTCAACGCCTCGATGATGGGCATCACCGGCAGCGAACTCGCCGACGACCCCCGGGTCGCCGCCCGCCTCGACGACAGCTGGGACCGGACCCTGCGGTCCAGCTACGACCGCTACCCGCAGGGCAGCCTGGAGGACGTCTACGCCACCGTCCGCGCCCTGGACGCCGCCGGCGTCGACGTGCTGGCCGGGACCGACGTCTCGATGCCCGAGACGTTCTTCGGCGGCCTGGCCCACGGAGCGAGCCTGCACCACGAACTGCAGTACCTCGTGGCGGCCGGCCTCACGCCCTCGCGGGCCCTGCGCGCGGCCACGGCGACCACGGCCCGGCGCTTCCGCCTCAGCGACCGGGGCCGCGTCGCCGAGGGACTGCGCGCCGACCTGCTGCTGGTCGACGGCGACCCGACCGGCGACATCGGCGACACCCTCAACACGCGCGCCGTCTGGCGCCGCGGCACCCGCCTGGCGGCCTGACCG
>NZ_MULI01000073.1 GCF_002939385.1 Streptomyces sp. MH60
CGCCGCCGCGCCGGCCCCGCCCGCCGCCGCGCCGGCCGCGCCCGCCCCGGGCACCGGCAAGATCAACCTCGACAAGGGCCGGGTCAGCCTCCAGAAGAACCAGACGGTGTCCCTCGTCAAGGGCGGCCGCCCGGTGCTCTCCCAGGTCAAGATGGGCCTCGGCTGGGAGCCGGCGTACCGCGGCAAGGACATCGACCTGGACGCGTCCGTCATCGCCTACGGCCCGCAGCGCAACCACATCGACAGCTGCTACTTCGGCAAGCTCTCGATCGTGAACGGCGCGATCAAGCACTCCGGCGACAACCTGACCGGAGAGGGCGGCGGCGACGACGAGGTGATCGTCGTGGACCTCGGCCGGCTCCCGCAGGAGGTCAGCGGCCTGGTCTTCACGGTGAACTCGTTCTCGGGCCAGAAGTTCACCGAGGTCGCCAAGGCGTACTGCCGCCTCATCGACGCCGCGAGCGGCGAGGAGCTGGTCCGCTTCGACCTCACCAGCGCCGAGCCGCAGACCGGCGTGATGATGGCGAAGCTGATCCGCCAGTACTCCGGCGAGTGGGAGATGACCGCCATCGGCGACTTCGTCAAGTCCCGCACGGTCCGCGGCATGGTGAAGCCGGCGGCCCAGGCGCTGTAGACGACCGCACGCCGAGAGGGCCGCCGCCCGTCCCGCGGGCGGCGGTCCCTAGGGCCTCGCCAGACCCTCCATGAGCAGCGACAGATACCGGCGCGCGGCCGTCCCGTCCACCTCGCCGGCCGCCTCGGCCGCCGTCACCACCCCGTGCAGCAGCCGCAGCACCTCGACCGGCTCGACGTCCGGCCGCAGCGCACCGGCCTGCTGCGCGGCCCGCACCAGCCGGGTCGCCGCGCCGCGCACGCAGTCGCCGCACGCGGGTCCGCCGCCGGTGACGGCCGTACCGAGCAGCGCCTTGAGCCCGCGCACCTGGAGCATGCCGACGGCCAGCTCGTCGAGCCACGCCAGGAGCGCCGCGCCCGGCGGCCGCGCGGCCGCGATCACGTCGGCGCGGGCCGCGATCGCCTCGACGCGTTCGAGGTAGGCGGCCTCCAGCAGCGCCTGCCGGGTCGGGAAGTGCCGGTACAGGGTGCCGACCCCCACCCCGGCCCGCCGGGCGATGTCGTCCAGGGAGGCGCCCTCGCCGTGCTCGGCGAACGCCTCCGCCGCCACCGCCAGCAACCGCTCATGATTACGCCGGGCATCCGCCCGCATGGGCCTGACCTGCGCCACAGCCCCTCCCTGCACAGCGGGCAACCTTCCGGGCACCCTACCGCGCGTGCTCGCCCCGGTGGTCCCAGGGCCAGTCGGCGTCCCGGCCCGCCTCGAGCAGCGGCACCATCCGGAACGCGGCGTCCGAGAGACCGCCGAAGGTGTGCCGGTTCGCCTGCCCCGACGGACCGTGGCCCGCCCGGTACCCGGCGAGGTTCCAGGTGTAGACGGGCACGTCCCGCGGCACCTGCTCGGTCGGGTCGCCGTGCCGGCTGTACGCGTACTGCTCGTCGGTGACGATCAGCACCCGGTCGTGCCGCTGGTAGTGGCGCCGTACCGCCTCGGTGGTGTCGGTGCCGCCGAGGTCGCCGAAGCGGTCCAGGACCTTCAGCACCGACTCGCCCCTGCGGTACGTCACACGGTTGCTCGACGAACCGAACTCCACCAGGTCCGCGTCGGCCGCCCGCAGCGCCAGCGCCGTGCCGAAGACCGCCGCCGCGTCGGCCCGGGTCAGCTCGGAGCGGTCCGACATCCGCGAGTAGAACATCGAGCCCGAGCGGTCCACGAGGACGAGCGTCCGGCCTCCCAGCGCGGGCACGTTGGCCAGCGAGTGGCCGAGCGCCTGCTCCAGCGGGTACGACCAGCGCAGCGACGGCGCGTGCTGGTACGCGGCGAGGTAGCGGAAGGGGAACTGCCGCGAGCGCGCCACCTCGGCCGGGTCGCTGATCCGCGCCGCGACCCGGGCGGCGGCCTCGTCCGAGACGCCGGCCTCGTCGAAGTTCCGCAGGTTGCGGAGCAATGCCATCGCTCCCATGGACGGGATCACCGCTTCCCAGGCGGCCTTGTCCATCGGCCCCTGGAGCCAGCCGGCCAGCATCTCCCACGTGATGCCCGCCGCCGCGAGCCGCTCGGCACCGTCGGGCGCCGCGACCACCGCCCGCCGCTGGGCGACGGGCAGCGCCATCAGCTCGCGGTGCGCGGTCAGGACGCGGTTCGAGGCGGGCGGCACCGCGGTGTCCGGGTTGTGCCGGCGGTCGACGGCGTACTGGAACAGCTCGCCCTGCCACGGCTTGTCCGGGTCGGGCGCCGCGTGCACCAGGTTGAGGATGTCGCCGAAGCGGTATCCCTTGGACGCGGTGTCGTACTTCAGCAGCGACCTGCCGTGGTAGAGCCGCCGTACGGCGTCGGCGATCCCCCGCTTGACCGGCTTGGGCACGGCGCGGCCGTGGGTCGCCGTCCAGTAGGCGAGCAGCTCGCCGGGCTCGTCGGGGCGCCGCAGGACGGAGGCGACGACCTGCCGGTTCGACGGTCCGTCGGTGACGCCGCCGTCGAGGCGGGCCTTGACGTACTCGGCGGCGCCGACGATGGAGGCGGTGCGCAGGTTGCCCTCGCCGCGCAGCCAGCCGAGCAGGCCGGCCGTCCACGACGGGTCGCTGAGGGCGAGTTCGCGCACGAGCGTGGCGAAGCGGTCGTCGCGGGCGGCACCGGCCTCGTAGAAGGTCCGCTGGGACACGAAGTCGGCGACCGCGAGCAGGAACAGCTCGGAGCGCGGGTCGCGCTCGGTGCCCCGGCCGCCCTCGAAGGTGCGCAGCACGCGGCCCGTCGAGGTCACGCGCGAGGCGGGCTGCGCCTTCGCGGTCCGGGTGTTGAATCGCGCCATGATGAATTCCCCCGAATTCTGGAATGATTTCGGCGGGAGACACGGCAGCGGAAGGGTGCCCGAGGTCGGAATCGACGACGGGAACAGTCGGATGCTCTGCCGATTGAGCTACACCGACCCGAAGTCGATGACGGGATTCGAACCCGCAACCGTCCGATCCAGGAAGTATCCGCCGCCTGCGCACCGGGCACCCCTCGACTGCCGAGCCTCCCGAGATCAAGTGGACAGCGGCATGGGATTCTTTTGAGAGAAGAAGTAGCCGCGGCCCGCGCACCGGGAGGTGCGTGAAGTTATGGGTGTCCAGAGTCCAGGTCGGCGGAACCGACAAGGTGCTCCAACCCCTGAGCTACACCGGCGCGTTGTGCCGGTGACGGGACTCGAACCCGTGACCGCCCCATTATCAGTGGAAGTAGGTCCTGCCTTCGCACCTGGACGTTCATCACTCTAAAAGGGCGGCCACTGCTCGGGCGAGCGAATTAATCAGCTGCGCTTCTGCCGCTTCCACGGCCCGGTGATGGCCAGCATGATGCCGGGGGTCTGGATGTTGGCGTAGAGGGTCCGGCCGTCGGGCGAGAAGGTGACGCCGGTGAACTCGCTGTATTCGGGGTCGTCCTCGGTGCCCAGGTTCAGTTCGTTGCGGGCGATGGGGTAGGTGCGGCCGCTGTCGGTGGCGCCGAACAGGTGCTGGACGCCGTCGCCGTCCTCGGCGATGACGAGACCGCCGTACGGGGAGACGGTGATGTTGTCGGGGCCGTCGAAGGCGCCGTCGGCGGACGGGTCGGCGTTGACGCCGAGCAGGACCTTCAGCGTGAGGGTGCGGCGCTTGGGGTCGTAGAACCAGACCTGGCCGTCGTGCGGGCGGCCGGGGCTCTCGTCACGGGCGAAGGAGGAGACGATGTAGGCCCCGCCGTCGGCCCACCACATGCCCTCCAGCTTGCGCGCGCGGGTGACCTCACCGGCGGCGAACTGCTTGCGCACGGAGGTGGTCCGCGCGTCGCGGTCGGGGACGTCGACCCAGTCGACGCCGTAGACGGTGCCGGTCTTCGTGGCGCGGGACAGGTCGTCGACGAACTTGCCGCCGGAGTCGAAGCACTTGAAGGCCTGGAGGACCCCGGCGTCGTCGGCGAGGGTGCGCAGCCGGCCGCGGCCGTGCCGGAAGTGCTCCGGCGGGGTCCAGCGGTACAGGAGGCCGTTGGGTCCCGAGGCGTCCTCGGTGAGGTAGGCGTGGCCGCGCTTGGGGTCGATGACGACGGCCTCGTGGGCGTAGCGGCCGAGCGCCTTGACCGGCTTGGGGTCGTGGTTGGCGCGCCGGTCCTCGGGGTCGACCTCGAAGACGTACCCGTGGTCCTTGGTCATGCCGTTCTTGCCGGCCTTGTCCTCGGTCTCCTCGCAGGTCAGCCAGGTGCCCCACGGGGTGCTGCCGCCCGCGCAGTTGGTGGCGGTGCCGGCGATGCCGACCCACTCGGCGACGTGGCCGCCGCGGCGGACCTCGACGACGGTGCAGCCACCGGCGGCGGCCGGGTCGTAGACGAGGCCCTCGGTGAGCGGGACGGGGTGCGGCCAGTCGTCGCGGTGGCCGCCGAGTTCGTGGTTGTTGACGAGGAGGGTGGCGCCGCGCGGGCCGTCGAAGGTGGCGGTGCCGTCGTGGTTGGACGGGGTGTACTCGCCGGACTCCAGCTTGGTGCGGCCGGAGTAGGTGATGATCTCGTACCGGAAGCCGGCGGGCAGGGCGAGGATGCCGTCCGGGTCGGGGACCAGCGGCCCGTAGCCGACTCCGCCGTGACCGTGGTGGCCGTCGTGCCCGTGACCGTGCTCCTCCCCCACGCGGTCGGTGTCCGTGGACGCGAGGGCGTTCGGTGCGGTGGCGAGGGCGCCGACGCTGCCCGCCAGTACGACCCCGGCGCCGGTGAGCGCGGATCGACTGGCGAAGTCCCTGCGGGTGAGCGACATGGTGTCTCCTGTGACGGTGGGCGAGCCGTGGAGGGTGGCGGACCTCGGTCAGGCGTCACGGTTCCGCCCGCGCCTGAACGGGAATCCCGCCGCCGCCTGAACGGAAGCTGAACTGGCGGAGACCTCTCCCGCACGGCCGCGCCCCGACCCCCCGTCCGGCCACCACCGCATGCCCACCTCGTCCCCCGCACGGGACCACCGCTCCCGGCCGGCCCCGGCCACCCGCCCTCCGGCCGAGCCCCGCCAGCCCCGTCCACGAGGCCGACCGGGCGTCGCCCGCTCGCCGGGGTGCTTTGGCGGGTGTCAGCCGGCCTGCTGGGAGCGTGCCTTGAACGCCGCCTTGCGGGCCTCCTTGGCGACCTTCTTGTCGGGGTGCAGCCGCCCCATCGCCTCCAGGACGTCCGGCGTGGCCGGGTGCTCGACCCGCCAGACCGTGTCGAAGAACCCGCTGTGCTGGCGGGCGAGTCCCTCCACCAGGGCGCGCAGTTCCTCGGAGTTGCCCTCGGCGGCGAGTTGCGCGGCGACGGTGTCGATGGTCAGCCAGAAGACCATGTCCTGCGACGGCGCCGGTACGTCACGGGCCCCGTGCTCGGTGAGCCACACCCGGGCCAGGCCGCCCAGTTCGGCGTCGTCGAGGACCTCCCGCAGCGCGGGCTCCGCCTCCGCGCCGACGAGGGAGAGCGCCTGCTGGCAGCGCAGCCGGCGCAGCGGCGCGCCGGTGTCGGAGCCGCGGGCCGCCGCCAGCAGCTCGCGGGCGGCGTCGAGCGGGCTCCGCCCGGCCAGCCACAGCTCGGTCTCGGCGTGCGCCGCGGCCGGCGGGAAGGGGGCGGTGCCGTCGAGCAGCGCGTCGGCGCCCTTGTCGGCGAGGTCGCCGACGGCGGGGGCCTCGAAGCCCGCGTCCAGGAGCCGGGCGCGCAGTCCGTACAGGCCGAGCGGGGTGAGCCGCACCATGCCGTAGCGGCTGACGTCGGCCTCGTCGACGGGGGCGGCGGGCTCCTCGTCGGCGTCGGCCATGAGCGCCTCGTCGACCGGCTGGTACTCGACGAGGCCGACCGGTTCGAGCAGCCGGAACTGGTCGTCCAGGCGCATCATCGCGTCCGACACCCGCTCCAGGACCTCGTTGCTGGGCTCGCCCATGTCGCTGGGCACGATCATGGAGGCGGCCAGCGCGGGCAGCGGTACCGGGCCGTCACCGGGGCCGTCCCCGCCGACGGTGAGCAGGTAGAGGTTGCCGAGCACGCCGTCGAGGAACTCGGACTCGGCGTCGGGGTCCCAGTCGAGGGACGACAGGTCGACCTCGCCGCCCTCGGCCATCGCGTCGACCAGGTCGTCGAGGTCGGGCACGCTCGCGTCGGCGAGCACGGCCTCCAGGGCGGTGAGCCACACCCCGAGCACGTCCTGGGGGGAGCCGCCGGTCAGCAGGGCGAGGTCCTCGCCCGCGGCCACGGTGCCCGCCTCCTCGTCGGTGATCTCGACGAGCCCGGTGTCGACGGCGATCCGCCAGGCCTCGCTCGCGTACGCGGCGGCGTCGTCCCCGCTCAGCCCGAGCTGCTCGGCCGCCGCGGGCAGCTGCTCCTCGACGAGCCCGCCCCCGGCGTCGACGCGGGTGTCTGCGTCGGCCCAGCGGGCCAGCCGCGCGGCCCGGGCGAGCACCGGCACGGACAGCGCGTCGCGGGCCAGCTCCGCTTCGGGGCGCAGCCGTGCGGGCGGCAGGGTGGAGCTGTCTGACATCGGAAGTTTCTCCTCGCGCGCCTCTTGACCGCCGTACGACTGCTCAGCCTAGACGGGTTTCCACCCATGCCGCCCGGTTCATCTCCCCGTCGGGTGGAGTACATGGCCGAAACCTTGACAACTGGCCGGAGCAAGCAGGAGATTGACGCGCGTAGAGTCCCGCGCCACGTCACATCCCCGGAGGGATCCGTTGGCCAGCAAGTCCTCCACGCGCCTCGCCGCGCTCACCGTCGCCGCCGTCTGCTCGGCGGCGTCCACCGTCGTCCTCACCGTGCCCGCGCACGCCGGTTCCGCACCGGCCGACTCCGTGCGGATCCACGACATCCAGGGCAGCACCCGGCTGTCCCCGTACGCCGGCCGCCAGGTCACGGACGTGGCCGGAATCGTCACCGGCGTCCGGGGCTACGGCTCCTCCAAGGGCTTCTGGATCCAGGACCCGCGGCCCGACGCGGACCCGGCCACCAGTGAGGGCGTCTTCGTCTTCACCAGCAAGGCCCCCGAGGTCGCCGTCGGTGACGCGGTCACCGTCTCCGGCACGGTCTCGGAGTACGTCCCGGGCGGCACCTCCTCGGGGAACCAGTCGCTGACCGAGATCACCCGCCCGACGGTCGCCGTCGTCTCGAGCGGCAACGCCCTCCCGGCCGCGACGGCCGTCTCCGCCCGGTCCGTGCCCCGCGCGTACGCCCCCGAGGGCGTCCAGGCGGCGAACGGCTCGGTCAACGGCCTGACCCTGAGGCCGAGGGCGTACGCCCTGGACTACTACGAGTCGCTGGAGGGCATGAGCGTCCAGGTCTCCGACGCCCGGGTGGTCGGCGCCTCGGACCCGCACACCGAGCTGTGGGTCACGGTGAAGCCCTGGGAGAACCCGAACCGCCGCGGCGGCACGGTCTACGGCTCCTACGACGACCAGAACACCGGCCGGCTGCAGATCCAGTCGCTGGGCAAGCCTGCCGACTTCCCCGCCGCCGACGTGGGCGACACCCTCGCCGGCACCACCGCCGGTCCGCTGGACTACAACCAGTACGGCGGCTACACACTGGTCGCGAGCGAGATCGGCACCCTGGAGAGCGGCGGTACGGAGCGCGAGTCGACGCGCCGGCAGAGCGCGCGCGAGCTGGCGGTGGCGACGTACAACGTCGAGAACCTCGACCCGTCGGACGGCACCTTCGCCGCGCACGCCGACGCGATCGTGCATCACCTGAAGTCGCCCGACATCGTGTCCCTGGAGGAGATCCAGGACAACAACGGTGCCACGGACGACGGCACCGTGGCGGCCGACGCGACGGTCGGCAGGCTGATCGACGCGATCGTCGCGGCCGGCGGCCCCCGCTACGAGTGGCGGGGCATCGACCCGGTGGACAAGGCGGACGGCGGCGAGCCCGGCGGCAACATCCGCCAGGCGTTCCTGTTCAACCCGGAGCGGGTCTCCTTCACCGACCGCGCGGGCGGCGACGCCACCACGGCGACCGGGGTGCGCGAGGTGCGCGGCAAGGCGGCGCTGACCCTCTCCCCCGGCCGGGTCGACCCGGCGGACCCGGCCTGGGAGGACAGCCGCAAGCCGCTGGCCGGTGAGTTCGTCTTCCGCGGCCGGACGGTCTTCGTCATCGCCAACCACTTCAACTCCAAGGGCGGCGACCAGGGTCTGACGGCGCAGTACCAGCCGCCGTCGCGCAGCTCGGAGACCCAGCGCCACGCCCAGGCGAAGGTGGTGAACACCTTCGTGAAGGAGATCCTGGCCACCCAGCAGAACGCGGACGTCGTCGCCCTCGGCGACATCAACGACTTCGAGTTCTCGACGACCGCCCGCATCCTGGAGGACGACGGGGCGCTGTGGTCGGCGGTGAAGTCGCTGCCGAGGAGCGAGCGCTACTCGTACGTCTACCAGGGCAACAGCCAGGTCCTGGACCAGATCCTGGTCAGCCCGTCGGTCCGCCGCGGCCACCTGTCCTACGACAGCGTGCACGTCAACGCCGAGTTCCACGACCAGATCAGCGACCACGACCCGCAGGTGCTGCGGTTCCGTCCGTAACCGGACCGCGGTGGGGGCGGGCTCAGCGGGGCACGAGGCCGAGCGCGTGGTCGTAGCGGCTGACCGTGCTGCTCTTCAGGCCGGGCCAGTTCTGTACCCGCTCCCACTGGGGCGTCGCCGAGCCGACACCGTCGCCCGGCGCGGCGAGTGCGTCGATGTGGGCCCGCGCGCTCTCCCACTCGGCGTAGTTGAGGACGCGCGTGCCGTCGGTGCCGAGGTGGAAGTGGGCGGAGATGCCGCCGGGGCGCGGCCTCGGCTCGCTCCCCAGGGCCTCGAAGACGGCGTCGACCCAGGCGCGCTGCCGGTCGGGGTCGGGCCCCTCGAACTCGACCTCGACGATCACGACACAGCCCGGGACGACGGCCGCCGCCCCGGCCTCGCGGGTCGCGGCGCGGTAGTGCCGGTACCGGCCGAGGCCCAGCCGTTCGATGCCCGGCACGGCGGTG
The DNA here is from genome assembly GCF_002939385.1 of Streptomyces sp. MH60. Taxonomy (GTDB): domain Bacteria; phylum Actinomycetota; class Actinomycetes; order Streptomycetales; family Streptomycetaceae; genus Streptomyces. The sequence goes on from NZ_MULI01000073.1 coordinate 9,039, forward strand.
TCGATCTCGTCGACGCGTTCCTGCCGGTGCACCTTCGCGAAGGCCTCGTACGCCTGCTCGCTCGCCCACTGGGAGTGGTGCAGCAGGGTGCTGCCGTCGTGCCCGGTGTAGACGTGGTAGCCGCGCAGGTCTTCGGCGGGCCAGGGCCGGTTCTCCCAGGTACGGGCGATGGCGTCGACGGTCTGCCGCTGCCGTTCGGGGGTGCCGACCCGCCAGGTGCTGAAGAAGGGCGCCAGGACGTCGGGGCGGGCGAGGTGGGGGTGGGCGTCGGTGCGGCGGGTCATGCCGGGCCTCCGGTGATCGGTGGATGTCGGGTGTACGCACCACCCTCCGACCTCGACCAAGGTTGAGGTCAAGCCCTTGCCCCTACCGGCATGACGTACGGGACGAGGGGCCCCGCCCGGAGCCCCTCGCCGCACCTCGCCCTCGGGGGCTCAGCAGTGCCCGTGCCGGCGGTGCCGCACGAGGCTCGCCGCGACCACCACGCCCGCCGCCGCCCCGGCGGCCAGCACGGCGCGCGGGTGCCCGAGCCCCGCCCGCACCGCGCCGCGCGCCCGTCCCGGCGTGCGCCGCTCCGCGGCGTCCCGGGCCCGGCCCGCCTTGTCCTGCGCGGTGTGCCCGGCCCGGCCCGCCTTGTCCTGTACGGCGTGCCCGGCGTGCGCGGCGGAACTGCGCAGTTGCACGCTCATGGCGCCCGCCTTGTCCTTCAGGTCGGCGGCCTTGGCCTTGGCGCGGCCCTTCACGTCGGCCTTGCCGGCCAGCTCCTCCACGGTGTCGCCGAGCTGGCCGCGGGTCTCTTCGATCTGCCGGCGCAGCTCGTCGGGGCCCTTCGCCCCGCCGACCGGCTGTGCGGTGGAGCCGCTCCTCGAACCGTCCCGGCTCGTCGCGTCGGTCATCGATGTGCCCTTTCCCTGATCTGGTCGACGTCGGCCCTGACGCTGCCGAGGGTCTGCTCGGGCTTGGGCGGCACGGCCCGGCGGAGCTGGGCGCGACCGGTCATGGCCAGGACGCCGGCGATCACGAAGAGCGCCGCCGTCACGATGAGCGCCGCGGCCCAGACGGGCAGTACCAGCGAGAGCGCGGCGGTCGCCGTGCCGGCCAGGGCGAACAGGCCCACGTAGGCGATGGCACCCGCGGCACCCAGCATTCCGCCGCCGCGCCCGGCCCGCTTGCCCTTCTCGGCCAGTTCCATCTTGGCCAGGGCCACTTCCTGGCGCACGAGCCGGGAGAGCTGTTCGGTGGCCTGCCCGACGAGTTCGCCCACGGAGTGCTGCTCGTCGTGCACCGGCCTGGTGTGCATGGTTCCGGTCACGGTGTTCCCGCCTCCTCTCGGTTCGGAGCACCCCGGGTACCCCGGCCCGAACGGCACTACCCCCACCGGCACGGGCACCCGGGCACCACCTCATCCCTGAAGCATTCCTTACAGACACCTCGTAGAAGAATTAAGTGGAGCTACACTGTCCGACCGCCGACACTACTCCCATGACGACAGACGACGACGGCCCCGCCGCCCCCTTCGGCCGCGCCCTGTGCGCGATGGTCACGCCCTTCACCGAGTCCGGCGCCCTCGACCTCGACGGTGCCCGGCGGCTCGCCGGGCGCCTGGTCTCCCGGGGCTGCGACGGCCTGGTCCTGTCGGGTACCACGGGCGAGTCGCCGACCACCACGGACGCCGAGAAGGCGGCGCTGGTGACGGCGGTCCGGGAGGCGGTCGGGGACCGGGCGGCCCTGGTCGCCGGGGTCGGCACCGCGGACACCCGGCACACCGTGGAACTGGCCCTGGCGGCCGAGAAGGCGGGCGCCGACGGACTGCTGGTGGTCGCGCCGTACTACAGCAGGCCCCCGCAGGACGCCCTGGAGGCGCACTTCCGCGAGGTCGCCGACGCGAGCGGGCTGCCCGTGATGGTCTACGACATCCCGGGCCGCACCGGCACCCGCGTCGAACCCGACACCCTGGTCCGCCTCGCCGGGCACCCGCGGATCGTCGCCGTCAAGGACTGCGCCTACGACCTCCTCGGCACCCAGAAGGTGCTGTCCCGCACCGGCCTGGCGTACTACGCGGGCTGCGACGAGCAGGTCCTCGCGCTGTACGCGGTCGGAGCGGCGGGGTACGTCAGCACCGTCGCCAACGTCGCGCCGGATCTGTTCCGGGCCGTCCTCGACGCCTTCGACGCGGGCGACACCGGGCGGGCCGCCCTGCTCCAGCGCCGGGCGATTCCGCTCATCGAGTCGATGATGGCGGCCGGACTGCCCGGCACGGTCACCGCCAAGGCCCTCCTCGGCGCCCTGGGCCTCCCGGCCGGCCCGGTCCGCGCGCCGCTGCGGCCCGCGGACCGGGAGACCACGGCCGGTCTGCTGGCGGCCTACGAGGAACTGGCCGTCCACACCGGTCAGTTCCAGGCGTAGCCGTCGCCGAACAGCAGGGTGTGCTCCAGCACGTCCTCCGCGGGGTCGTCGATCTGGCCGACGTGGACGTTGAGGAGCCCCACGCGGGGGCCGTTGTGCGAGCCGGTCGTCGTCTCGTCGGCGTGCGCGGCCCCCGCGGCCCACACCGACCCGCAGCACACCAGCACCGCGGCACCCGCCCCGGCCAGCAGGCGTGCCACGGTCCCCACCCGCTCGTTCGTCGTCCCAGGCGTCATCCAGGCCCCTCGTTTCGTCGGATCGGCCTCTGATCGGACTCTGCGTCCACCCGTTCATCCGCCAAGACCACCGGTAGGTCACGGGCAGTCATCCGTACGTGCGGGTTACGGTTGCCCGCGATGAGCAGAAGGCGCTACGTGGCCCGGGGCGTGCCGGGCGGATACCGCATATGGGACAGCAAGGGCCGCCGCTGGTGGGGCGACCACTACGAGCTGTGCCCCGACGACCTCCTGACCGAGCTGAACGGAGCGGCCGACCAGGCCCGAGTCACCGTGCTGCTGAAGCGCTACCGGGCCCTGAAGCGCTGAGCGCCGTAGGCTGAGCCCCCGCGGATGACCGCTGAGGGCGACAGGAGGCGACCGAGGTGCCGGAGCAGACGCCGACCGAACCGACGGTGGCCGAGGTGCTGGCCGAGCTGGCCGGGCTGGAGGACCCGCGGGTCCGGGCCGTGAACGAGAAGCACGGCGACGACCACGGTGTGAACCTCACCAGGCTGCGCGCGCTCGCGAAGCGCCTGAGGACCCAGCCGGAACTCGCGCGCCGGCTCTGGGCCGCGGACGACACCGCCGCACGCCTGCTGAGCCTCCTGATCTGCCGCCCGAGGTCCTACGACCGCGACGAACTCGACACCATGCTGCGCCAGGCCCGCACCCCCAAGGTGCACGACTGGCTCGTCAACCACGTGGTGAAGAAGAACCCGCACGCCGAGGAACTGCGTCTGGCCTGGACCGCCGACCCGGACCCGGTGGTCGCGAGCGCCGGCTGGGCGCTGACCACCGAACGCGTGACGAGGAAGCCCGCCGGTCTCGACCTCGCGGCCCTGCTGGACACCGTCGAGTCGGAGCTGAAGGACGCCCCGGACCGCCTGCAGTGGGCGATGAACCACTGCCTGGCCCGGATCGGCATCGACCACCCCGAACACCGCCCCCGCGCCGTCGCCATCGGTGAGCGCCTCGGCGTCCTGAAGGACTACCCCACTCCCCCGGGCTGCACCTCCCCCTACGCCCCCGCCTGGATCACGGAGATCGTGCGCCGCCAACAGGAGCAGACCACCCCCGCGAACACCTGAGCGCCCTCCCCGCGACGGACGGACAGGGCGCTCGGCAAACTGAGGTCGGCTCAGTTGTGGCTGTGCAGGACGTCGTTCAGGCCGCCCCACACCGCGTTGTTCGGGCGGGCCTCGACCGTGCCGGTGACCGAGTTGCGGCGGAAGAGGATGTTCGAGGCGCCGGAGAGTTCGCGGGCCTTGACGACCTGGCCGTCGGGCATCGTGACGCGGGTGCCCGCGGTGACGTAGAGGCCGGCCTCGACCACGCACTCGTCGCCCAGCGCGATGCCGACGCCCGCCTCGGCGCCGATCAGGCAGCGCTCGCCGATGGTGATGCGGACGTTGCCGCCGCCGGAGAGGGTGCCCATGGTGGAGGCGCCGCCGCCGATGTCGGAGCCGTCGCCGACGACGACGCCCGCGGAGATGCGGCCCTCGACCATCGAGGTGCCCAGCGTGCCGGCGTTGAAGTTGACGAAGCCCTCGTGCATGACCGTGGTGCCCGCGGAGAGGTGCGCGCCGAGGCGGACGCGGTCGGCGTCGGCGATGCGGACGCCCTTGGGAGCGACGTAGTCCGTCATGCGGGGGAACTTGTCGATCGAGGTGACCTGGAGGTGCAGGCCCTCGGCGCGGGCGTTGAGGCGGACCTTCTCGATGTCGTCGACGGCGACCGGACCGAGCGAGGTCCAGGCGACGTTGGCGAGGAAGGCGAACTGGCCCTCCAGGCTCAGACCGTGCGGCTTGACCAGACGGTGGGAGAGCAGGTGCAGGCGCAGGTAGACGTCGTGCGTGTCGAGCGGCTTCTCGTCCAGCGAGGAGATGACCGTGCGGACCGCGACCACCTCGACGCCGCGGCGGGCGTCCGGACCGACCGCGGCGGTGGCGCCGCCGCCCAGGAGTTCGGCGGCCTGTTCGGCGGTGAGGCGCTCGGTGCCGGAGGGACCGGGCTCGTCGGACAGTTCGGGCGCCGGGAACCAGGTGTCGAGGACGGTGCCGTCGGCGGCGATCGTGGCGAGGCCGGCGGCCACGGCGCCGGTGGTGCGGGGAGCAGTCGTGTCGGTCATGAGGGCAACCTAACCGGCCGTCGCCGGTGGAAGCGAGCCGGGACCGCGGCCGTCTCGGGTGCCGGGCGCGGGGACCAGGCGGGCCAGCACCTCGCGGGCGTACTCCTCGTCGTACGGCGTGTCCGTCAGCAGCACCTGGAGGCAGATGCCGTCCAGTACGGCGACCAGGGCGCGGGCCGTCGTGGGGTCGGTGCGGGCGGCGAGCAGGGCGCCCACGCCCTCGGCCCACTCGGCGGCGACCGGGCGCAGTGCGGGGCGGCGCAGGGCGGCGAGGTACAGCTCGTACTCCAGCTCCACGCCGGTGCGGTCGCCGCCCAGCCATGCGCCGAGGACGCGGGCGAGTTCGCCGGGCAGGTCGGCGGCGGGGTCGGACAGGGCGGGGTGGGCGGCGACGACCTTGGCGAAGCCCTCGTTGGCCTGGCGCAGGGCGGCGACCATGAGGTCGTCCAGGGTCGCGAAGTGGTACGTCGTGGAACCGAGCGGCACGTCCGCCTCGGCGGCGACGCTGCGGTGGCTGAGCCCGGCGATGCCCTTCTGCCCGACGACCCGGATCGCGGCGTCGATGAGGCGCTGGCGGCGCTCCGGATCGTGGCGGCGGGGCATCAGTGCGCTCCGCCCAGGTTGAGGACGACGACGCCGATGATGATCAGCGCGATGCCGGCGGCCTTGGTGAGGGTCATCCCCTCGCCCATGAAGGCGACCCCGATGGTGGCGATGGCGGCCGTGCCCACCCCGGCCCAGATGGCGTACGCCGTGCCGACGGCGAGGAGCTTCAGGGTCTGGGCGAGGAGCGCGAAGGAGAGGACGTACGCGAGGGCCGTCACCAGGGACGGCACCAGCCTGCTGAACCCCTCGCTGTACTTCATGGCGGTGGTGCCGGCGACCTCGGCGGCGATGGCTCCGGCCAGGAGCAGATATCCCATGTGTACGAGCGTACATAACGAGGGACGCGGGCGGGAGCGAACACGAGGAACGGCGACACCCGAAGGTGTCGCCGTTCTCCACATCCGTTGCGCCGGTGCGGCTCAGACGTTGAACCCGAGCGCGCGCAGCTGCTCGCGGCCGTCGTCCGTGATCTTGTCGGGGCCCCACGGCGGCATCCAGACCCAGTTGATGCGCAGCTCGCTGACCAGGCCGTCCGTGGCGGACTTGGCCTGGTCCTCGATCACGTCGGTCAGCGGACAGGCCGCCGACGTCAGGGTCATGTCGATGGTGGCGATGTTCGCGTCGTCGACGTGGATGCCGTAGATCAGGCCGAGGTTGACGACATCGATGCCCAGCTCGGGGTCCACGACGTCCATCAGGGCCTCGCGGAGTTCCTCCTCCGAGGCCGGCTTCATCTCCAGGGTCTCGCTCATGCCGTCGTCTCCTTCTCGGCGTCGGCGCCGTCCAGCGCCTTGGCCGTCGCGTCCTTCCAGGCCATCCAGCTCAGCAGGGCGCACTTGACCCGGGCCGGGTACTTCGAGACCCCGGCGAACGCGACCGCGTCCTCCAGGACCTCCTCCATGGCGTCGTCCGGCTCGACCCTGCCCTTGGACTGCATCAGCTCCAGGAAGGTCTCCTGGATGCGCTGCGCCTGGGCGAGGTCCTTGCCGACCAGCAGGTCGTTCAGCACGGAGGCGCTCGCCTGGCTGATGGAGCAGCCCTGGCCCTCGTAGCTGACGTCGCTGATCGTCGTGCCGTCGTACTTCACGCGGAGCGTGATCTCGTCCCCGCAGGTGGGGTTGACGTGGTGGACCTCGGCGTCGCCATCCCGCAAGCCCCGCCCGTGCGGGTTCTTGTAGTGGTCCAGGATGACTTCCTGGTACATGGAGTCCAGCTTCATGCTCTTCGCTCGTCCCGTCAGCCGAAGAAGTTCCGTACGTGCTCCAGGCCGTCGACCAGCGCGTCGATCTCGGCCGGCGTGGAGTACAGATAGAACGACGCTCGCGTGGTCGCAGGAATTCCGTAGCGCAGGCAGACGGGGCGGGCGCAGTGGTGGCCGACCCGGACCGCGATGCCCTGCTCGTCGAGGACCTGGCCCACGTCGTGCGGGTGGATGTCCCCCAGCGTGAAGGAGATCGCCGCGCCCCGCTCCTCGGCCGTGGTGGGGCCGATGATGCGCAGGTCCGGGACCTCCAGCAGCCGCTTGACCGCGTACTCGGTCAGCGCGTGCTCGTGGGCGAGGATCTTGTCCATGCCGATCGAGTTCAAGTAGTCGATCGCCGCGCCCAGGCCGACCGCCCCCGCGATCGGCGGGGTGCCCGCCTCGAACTTGTGCGGGGCCGGGGCGTAGGTGGAGGAGTGCATCGAGACGGTCTCGATCATCTCGCCGCCGCCGAGGAACGGCGGGAGGTCCTCCAGGAGTTCCTGGCGGCCCCACAGGACGCCGATGCCGGTCGGGCCGCACATCTTGTGGCCGGTGAAGGCCACGAAGTCGGCCTGGAGGGCCTGTACGTCCAGCGGCATGTGCGGCGCGGCCTGGGAGGCGTCGATGCACACCAGCGCGCCGACCTCCTGGGCGCGGCGCACGATCGCCTCGACCGGGTTCTGGGTGCCCAGGATGTTGGAGACCAGCACGAAGGAGACGATCTTCGTCTTCTCGGTGATGACCTCGTCGATGTTGGACAGGTCCAGGCGGCCGTCGTCCGTGAGACCGAACCAGCGGAGCTTCGCGCCGGTGCGCTGCGCGAGCAGCTGCCACGGCACGATGTTGGAGTGGTGCTCCATCTCCGTGATGACGATCTCGGTCTCGTGGTCCACGCGGTAGGGCTCGTCGGCCCAGCCCAGCATGTTGGCGACCAGGTTGAGGGACTCCGAGGCGTTCTTGGTGAAGATCACCTCGTCGCGCGAGGGCGCGTTGATGAACTCCGCGACCTTGTCACGCGCGCCCTCGTACAGCGCCGTGGCCTCCTCGGCGAGGACGTGCACGCCGCGGTGGACGTTGGCGTTGTAGCGCTCGTAGTACTCGCTGAGCGCGTCCAGCACCTGTCGCGGCTTCTGGCTGGTCGCCGCGTTGTCCAGGTACACGAGCTTGTGCCCGTCGTGGACCTGGCGGTCCAGGATGGGGAAGTCCTTGCGGATCGCCTCGGTGTCGAGGAGGCCCGGCAGCTGTGTCACTCGGATGCGCCACCCTTCGTGTATGCCTCGTAGCCCTCGGCCTCGAGCTTGTCGGCCAGCTCGGCGCCGCCGGACTCGGCGATGCGGCCGTTGGCGAAGACGTGGACGTAGTCGGGCTTGATGTAGCGCAGGATGCGCGTGTAGTGCGTGATCAGCAGCGTGCCGACCTCGCCGGACTCGCGGACCCGGTTGACGCCCTCGGAGACGACGCGCAGGGCGTCGACGTCCAGGCCGGAGTCGGTCTCGTCGAGGATCGCGACCTTCGGCTTGAGCAGCTCCAGCTGGAGGATCTCGTGGCGCTTCTTCTCACCGCCGGAGAAGCCCTCGTTGACGTTGCGCTCGGCGAAGGCGGGGTCCATGTTGAGGCGCTCCATGGCCTCCTTGACCTCCTTCACCCAGTGCCGCAGCTTCGGGGCCTCGCCGCGGACGGCGGTGGCGGAGGTGCGCAGGAAGTTGGAGACGGAGACGCCGGGGACCTCGACCGGGTACTGCATGGCGAGGAAGAGGCCGGCGCGGGCGCGCTCGTCGACGGACATCTCCAGGACGTCCTCGCCGTCGAGGGTGACGGTGCCGCCGGTGATCGTGTACTTGGGGTGACCCGCCAGCGAGTAGGCGAGGGTCGACTTGCCGGAGCCGTTCGGGCCCATGATGGCGTGCGTCTCGCCCTGCTTCACGGTGAGGTCGACGCCCTTGAGGATCTCCTTCGTGGCGTTGTCGGCCTCGACGGTGACGTGCAGGTCTCGGATTTCAAGCGTTGCCATGGGTGCCTCAGGACTCCTGGGTGAGGGAGACGAGCACGTCGTCCCCTTCGATCTTTACGGGGTATACGGGGACGGGGCGCGTCGCCGGAAGGCTGTCGGGCTTGCCGGACCGGAGGTCGAAGCGCGAGCCGTGCAGCCAGCACTCGATGTGGCAGTCGTCGACCTCGCCCTCGGCGAGGGAGACGTTCGCGTGCGAGCAGATGTCGTGGATCGCGAACAGCTCGCCCTCGGTCCGCACGACGGAGATCGGCGTGCCGTCGAGTTCCACCCGCTTGGGGGTGTCCTCCTCCAGCTCGTCCGCTCCGCAGACGCGTACGAAGGTCATGCGACCGACGCCTCCAGCTCCTCCGCGATCTTGCTGAGCAGGCGCTCCTCGATGTCCGCGACGCCGATCTGCTGGACCAGCTCGGCGAAGAAGCCGTGGACCACCAGGCGGCGGGCGTCCAGCTCGGGGATGCCGCGTGCCATCAGGTAGAAGAGCTGCTCGTCGTCGAAGCGGCCGGTCGCGGAGGCGTGGCCGGCGCCGACGATCTCGCCGGTCTCGATCTCCAGGTTCGGCACCGAGTCGACCCGCGCGCCGTCGGTGAGGACGAGGTTGCGGTTCATCTCGTAGGTGTCGGTGCCCTCGGCCGCGGCCTCGATGAGCACGTCGCCGATCCAGACCGCGTGCGCGTCGTCGCCCTGGAGCGCGCCCTTGTAGACGACGTTCGACTTGCAGTGCGGGACGTTGTGGTCGACCAGGAGGCGGTGCTCCTGGTGCTGGCCGGCGTCGGTGAAGTAGAGGCCGAACAGCTCGGCCTCGCCGCCGGGTCCCGCGTAGGCCACGCGCGGGTGCAGCCGGACCAGGTCGCCGCCGAAGGTGACCACGAAGGACTTGAAGGCGGCGTCGCGGCCGATCAGCGCGTTGTGCTGGCCGACGTGCACCGCCTTGTCGTCCCAGTCCTGGACGGAGACGACGGTCAGCTTGGCGCCGTCGCCCAGGATGTAGTCGACGTTGGCGGCGAGCACGGCGTCACCGGAGTGGTCGATGACGACCACGGCCTCGGCGAAGGCGCCCAGCTCGACGACCTGGTGGCCGTAGGCGGTGCCGCCCTCGCCGTGCACGGCGATGCGGATCGGCTCGGTGAGGACCGTCTCCTTGGGGACGGTGATCACGCCGGCCTTCTCGAACGCCGAGTAGGCCTGGGCGGCGACCCGGTCCACGGGGGTGCCGGCCCGGCCGATGCGCGCGTCGTCGCGGCCGACGGTCTCGACGACGACGCCCTCGGGCGCGTCGATGTCGACCTTCACGCCGTCACCGGTGGCGACGGCGGTGCCGTCGTGCAGCCCGCGCAGCCGCTCCAGCGGGGTGAACCGCCATTCCTCCTCGCGGCCGTGGGGGACCGGGAAGTCCGCCACGTCGAAGGACGCGGGTGCGCTCATGCGCGTGGCGACGGTCGACTCGGCGGCCACCGCGATCTGGCCCGCGGTGGTGGACCCCACGGGGATGTTCTGAGCCTCAGCCATGGCTGTCGGTCTGCTCTCTTCCTACGTTCCTGGATCTGGTGACTGCGGTGGGGGCGGGGTCAGCCGACCGCGCCCTCCATCTGCAGCTCGATCAGCCGGTTGAGCTCGAGTGCGTACTCCATGGGCAGCTCCTTGGCGATCGGCTCGACGAAGCCGCGCACGATCATCGCCATCGCCTCGAACTCGCTCAGACCGCGGCTCATCAGGTAGAAGAGCTGGTCCTCGGAGACCTTGGAGACGGTCGCCTCGTGGCCCATGGACACGTCGTCCTCGCGGACGTCCACGTAGGGGTACGTGTCGGAGCGGGAGATGGTGTCGACGAGCAGCGCGTCGCACAGCACGTTCGACTTGGAGCCGTGGGCGCCCTCGCCGATCTCGACGAGGCCGCGGTAGGAGGTGCGGCCGCCACCGCGCGCCACGGACTTCGACACGATGTTGGAGGAGGTGTTCGGCGCCATGTGGACCATCTTGGAGCCGGCGTCCTGGTGCTGGCCCTCGCCCGCGAAGGCGATGGACAGGGTCTCGCCCTTGGCGTGCTCGCCCATCAGGTAGACGGCCGGGTACTTCATCGTCACCTTGGAGCCGATGTTGCCGTCGATCCACTCCATGGTCGCGCCCTCGTACGCCACGGCGCGCTTGGTGACCAGGTTGTAGACGTTGTTCGACCAGTTCTGGATGGTCGTGTAGCGGCAGCGGGCGTTCTTCTTGACGATGATCTCGACCACGGCGGAGTGCAGCGAGTCCGACTTGTAGATCGGCGCGGTGCAGCCCTCGACGTAGTGCACGTAGGCGCCCTCGTCGACGATGATCAGGGTCCGCTCGAACTGGCCCATGTTCTCCGTGTTGATGCGGAAGTAGGCCTGGAGCGGGATCTCGACGTGCACGCCCTTCGGGACGTAGATGAAGGAGCCGCCGGACCACACGGCGCTGTTCAGCGAGGCGAACTTGTTGTCACCGACGGGGATGACGGTGCCGAAGTACTCCTTGAAGAGCTCCGGGTGCTCCTTCAGGGCCGTGTCGGTGTCCAGGAAGATGACGCCCTGCTCCTCCAGGTCCTCGCGGATCTGGTGGTAGACGACCTCCGACTCGTACTGCGCGGCGACACCGGCGACGAGGCGCTGCTTCTCCGCCTCGGGGATGCCGAGCTTGTCGTACGTGTTCTTGATGTCCTCGGGCAGGTCCTCCCAGGACTCCGCCTGCTTCTCCGTGGAGCGCACGAAGTACTTGATGTTGTCGAAGTCGATCCCCGACAGGTCCGAGCCCCAGTTCGGCATGGGCTTCTTCTCGAAGAGGCGCAGGCCCTTGAGACGGAGCTTGGTCATCCACTCCGGCTCGTTCTTCTTCGCGGAGATGTCGCGGACGACGTCCTCGTTGATGCCGCGCTTGGCAGAGGCGCCGGCCGTGTCGGAGTCGGCCCAGCCGTATTCGTACTTGCCCAGGCCCTCGAGCTCAGGGTGAGCAGTCTCCGTGGGGAGAGTCATGCGGGGTTCCTCCCGGCCGTGCTTGCGGATGCGTTGTGGGTCGTGGAAATCGTCTCGGAAGCCGTCTCGGACATCTCGGGGGGCTTCGAAGTCTTCGGAATGAACGTGGTGCACACCCCGTCGCCGTGCGCGATGGTCGCGAGACGCTGTACATGCGTACCGAGCAGCTCGGCGAAAAATTCCGTCTCCGCCTCGCACAGCTGGGGGAACTGCTCCGCGACGTGGGCGACCGGGCAGTGGTGCTGGCACAGCTGCTCGCCCTGCTGGGGGTGGGGTGCGCTCCGCGCGGTAGCAGCGTACCCGTCCGTGCTCAGGGCCTTGGCCAGCGCTTCGGTGCGCTGCGCGGCGGGGACGGACTCGACGGCCGCGCGGTACGCACCCGACTGGGCGGCGATCCGGGCGCGGGCGAAGGCGGCGATCGCCTGCTCCCCGCCCTCCTGCTCGGCGATCCAGCGCAGGGCGTCGGCGGCCAGCTTGTCGTACGACTGGTCGAAGGCGTCCCGGCCGCAGTCGGTGAGCGCGAAGACCTTGGCGGGCCGCCCGCGCGTGCGCGTGCCGTAGACCCGCTGCTCGCGGGCCTCCACCACGTCGTCGGCGACCAGGGCGTCGAGGTGGCGCCGGACGGCGGCCTGGGTCAGGCCCAGGCGTCCGGCGAGCTCGGCGACGGTGGACGGCCCGTGGTCCAGGATGGAGCGCGCGACACGGTTGCGGGTGGACCGCTCACCGGTCGCGAGTTCCTCCTGCGGAGCCTCGCCGACGTTTTTCACAACGCCATTGTTGCGTAATTCCTCCGGGGCGGGCAAGCCGCGTCCGGATCATCGAACGGTGCCCTGCGTCACTTAGGCATACCTAAGGTGACCTGCGGAAACGATCTTTGATCGATCAGCGGCGGGGCAATCCACTGGCGTGGGCGAGTGTCTTCCGCAACACTCCCGGCATGCCCACACCCCCTCCGACCGGCCCACTCGTCACCCGCGGCACGATCGCCGCCGCGCTGCGCGAACTGGGCGTGCGGACCGGCGACACCCTCCTGGCGCACTCCTCCCTCAGCGCCCTCGGCTGGGTCTGCGGAGGTCCCGTCGCGGTCGTCCAGGCGCTGCTGGACGTGCTCGGTCCGAGCGGCACCCTGGTGGTCCCGACCCAGACCGGCGACCTCTCGGACCCGGCCCTGTGGACCAGCCCGCCGGTGCCCGAGGAGTGGTGGGAGACCGTGCGGGCGGCGACGCCCGCCTACGACCCGCTGATCTCGCCCTCGCGCGGTGTCGGGGTGGTCCCGGAGACGGTGCGCACCTGGCCGGGCGCCCGGCGCAGCGCCCATCCGCAGACGTCCTTCGCCGCCCTCGGCGCCCGCGCCGACGAGGTGGTCGCGGGCCACGCGCGGGACTGCCGGCTGGGCGAGCGCAGCCCGCTGGCCACGCTGGAACGGCTGGGCGCCCGGGTCCTGCTGCTCGGCGCGGGCTACGACTCGTGCACCGCCTTCCACCTCGCCGAGTACCGGATCCCCGCCCCGCTGGTGGAGGTGGGGCGCCCGGGGCCGGTGGGCTGGGAGCGGGTGACCGAGGTGTCGATCACCTCGGAGCGCTTCGCCGAACTGGGCCACGACTTCGAACGGGACCGGCCCGTCGTGCGCGGCAGGGTCGGCGCGGCCGACGTACGCCTGTTCCCGCTGCCGGACGCGGTCGCCTACGCCGAGCGATGGCTGCCCGTGCACCGCCCCCGCGAGTGAGTCCCGTCCCGGGTTCCAGGAGGTTTTCCACACCCCCGCGCCCGGCCGGTCGTCCGCCTCCCTAGACTCGTGACCCATGCGAAGTGAGCCCGTGGTCCAGGTCCAGGCCCTGGTGAAGCGGTACGGCACGAAGACCGCGGTGAACGGCCTCGACCTGGTGGCCCGCCCGGGCATCACCGCCGTGCTCGGCCCCAACGGGGCGGGCAAGACGACCACGGTCGAGACCTGCGAGGGGTACCGCAGGCCGGACTCCGGCACGGTGCGCGTGCTGGGCCTCGACCCGGTGAGACAGGGCTCCGAGCTGCGCCCCCGGATCGGCGTCATGCTCCAGTCCGGCGGCGTCTACTCCGGCGCCCGCGCCGACGAGATGCTGCGCCACGTGGCGAAACTGCACGCGCACCCGCTGGACGTCGACGCGCTGATCGAGCGGCTCGGTCTGGGTTCGTGCGGCCGCACCACGTACCGCAGGCTCTCGGGCGGGCAGCAGCAGCGGCTCGCCCTCGCGATGGCCGTGGTCGGGCGCCCGGAGCTGGTGTTCCTGGACGAGCCGACCGCCGGTCTCGACCCGCAGGCCCGCCGCGCCACCTGGGACCTCGTGCGGGACCTGCGTGCCGACGGGGTCTCGGTGATCCTCACCACGCACCACATGGACGAGGCCGAGCAGCTGGCCGACGACGTGGCCATCGTCGACACCGGCCGGGTCGTCGCCCAGGGCTCCCCCGAGCAGCTGTGCCGCGGCGGCGCCGAGAACACCCTGCGCTTCACGGGCCGCCCGGGACTGGACGTCGCGTCCCTGCTCAAGGCGCTGCCCCCGGACTCCGCGGCGGCCGAGCTGACCCCGGGCTCCTACCGGGTGAACGGCGAGGTGGACCCGCAGCTGCTCGCGACGGTGACCTCCTGGTGCGCCCAGCACGGGGTGATGCCGGACCGCATCTCGGTGGAGCGGCACACGCTGGAGGACGTCTTTCTTGAGCTGACCGGCAAGGAGCTGCGCGGGTGACCACCACGACAGGGACCACGGGGACGTACGCGCCCAGGCCCGGCGCCGCGCCGCTCGGGCGGATGATCGCGGCGCAGGCCGTGCTCGAGACGAAGATGCTGCTGCGCAACGGCGAGCAGCTGCTGCTGACGGTGATCATCCCGACGCTGCTGCTCGTCCTGTTCAGCTCCGTGGACATCGTCGACACCGGAGCCGGAGAGGCGGTCGACTTCCTCGCCCCCGGCATCCTCGCGCTGGCGGTGCTGTCGACGGCGTTCACGGGGCAGGCCATCGCCACCGGGTTCGAGCGCAGGTACGGGGTGCTGAAGCGGCTGGCGGCGTCGCCCCTGCCGCGCTGGGCCCTGATGACCGCGAAGACGGCCTCGGTCCTGGTCACCGAGGTGCTCCAGATCGTGCTGCTGACGGTGATCGCCTTCGCGCTGGGCTGGTCGCCGCACGGCAACCCGGCGGCCGTGCTGCTGCTCCTGGTCCTCGGCACCGCCGCCTTCTCCGGGCTCGGGCTGCTGATGGCGGGCACGCTCAGGGCCGAGGCCACGCTGGCCGCCGCCAACCTGGTCTTCCTGCTGCTCCTGGTGGGCGGCGGAGTGATCGTGCCGCTGGACAAGTTCCCGGACGCGGCGCAGGACGTGCTGGGGCTGCTGCCGATCTCCGCCCTGTCGGACGGACTGCGGGACGTCCTCCAGCACGGGGCCTCGATGCCCTGGGGCGACCTGGGCGTCCTCGCCGTGTGGGCGGTCGTGGGGCTCGCGGCCGCCGGGAAGTTCTTCCGCTGGGAGTAGGGACACATGCCGGAGACCGACCCTCGTGAAAGCGTGCACAAGCGGGCGCCTACGATGGACGGCGTGCCAAACGTGACCCGCGCCGACGTCGCAGCCGCCGTGCGCAATCCGCTCGCCTTCATCGCCGCGCACTGGACCCCGGCCCCCCGGACGGTCCAGCGGGCGGCCCTCGCGCCTCTCGTGATGTCCGTGGTCATCGTCGTCACCGGCGGCGCCGTCCGGCTCACCGGCTCCGGTCTCGGCTGCCCGACCTGGCCCAAGTGCACCGACGACTCGCTCACCACCACGAGCGAGATGGGCTTCCACGGCGTCATCGAGTTCGGCAACCGCATGCTGACCTACGTGCTGTGCGCCGCGGTCGGCTGGGCGATCATCGCCGCACGCTCGCAGAAGCCGTACCGGCGCAGCCTCACCCTGCTGGGGTGGGCGCAGTTCTGGGTGGTGATGAGCAACGCGGTGCTCGGTGGCATCGTCGTGCTCGTCGGCCTCAACCCGTACACGGTCGCGGCCCACTTCGTGGCCACCACCGCGCTCCTCGCCCTGGCCACGGTGATGTGGCAGCGCAGCCGGGAGGGCGACACGGCGCCGCGCCCGCTGGTCGGCAAGTCCGTGCAGCAGCTGGTGTGGGTGATGGTCGTCGTCTCCGCGCTGCTGATCCTGGTCGGCACCGTGGTCACCGGCGCGGGCCCGCACGCGGGCGACTCCAGCGACGTGCCGCGGATGCCGGTCGACTGGGAGACGATCAGCAAGGCGCACGCCGTCCTGGCGTGGATCGTGGTGACGCTGACGTTCGCCCTGTGGTTCGTGCTGAAGGCGGTCGACGCGCCCAAGGGGCCGCTGGCCCGCACCCGCGACCTGTTCCTGGTGCTGCTCGCCCAGGGGGTCATCGGGTACGTCCAGTACTTCACCGACCTGCCCGAGGTCCTGGTCGGCCTGCACATGTTCGGTTCGTGCCTGGTGTGGATCGCGGTGCTGCGGGTGCTGCTGGCGCTGCGCGAGCGGCCCGAGGAGACGGTGCCCGGGCTGCCCGCTCAGGAGTACGACGCCACCAGCGTGTCGATGGCCGGTCCCAGGTAGCTCCGGGTCAGCTCGGCGCGGCGGGCGGTCCACTCCGCCGTGGCCGCGGTCCGTGTGCCGTTCCCGTACCGCCGCTCGGCGACGTCCTCGACGACCTCGCCGGGCGCGCCGAGCGCGGGCAGTTCCTCCAGGGCCTCCCGCTTGGTGATCAGGCGGCCCTCGCGCAGCGTGACGGTGGCGCGGGCGAAGGTGAGCAGGCCCAGGTCGACCCAGACGTCCCGCCGCCACAGCTCCGCCCTGCGCACGTGCGGCCGCCAGAAGTCCCGCTGCTCGCCGACGACGAACCCGGCCAGCTCCGGGTCCGCCACCGGTGGCAGCAGCTGTTCCGGCGACTCGCCGTGCAGGACGCGGCCGGAGCTGTGGAGTTCACGCCGGGTGACCGGGGTGACCGTCCGCTTGAAGAGCTGCTGGTGGGCCCAGGTCAGATGCCGCTGGCCGGGGTCGGCGACCGTGTCCGGCGACAGGTACGTGCAGTGCAGCAGACCGGCCAGGGGTTCGGCGCGCAGCCGGGCGTGGAGCAGCCCGAGCCGCCAGGCCGTGCGGGCCGTGGCCGGCCGGGGCAGCACCGCGATCAGGTCCAGGTCGCTGCGGCCCTCCTGGTAGTCCCCCGCGCCCAGTGAACCGTGCGCCCAGACGGCGACGGGGTCGAGGGGCGTGAGGCCGGTGAGGAAGCGGTCGAGCAAGGCGTCGGTCGGCATGCGGCCAGTCTCGGCGACGCACTGCGGCGTGTACACCCGTCACTCCAGCCGGTACACCCGCCCGGCGTTTCCCGAGGCGATCATCCGCGCGACCCGTTGCGCGTCCCCGAGCGACCACGCCCCCTCGGCCACCCAGGTGCCCAGCACCCGGCCGAGGGCCTCGCGGAAGAGCCGGGCGGCGACCACGTGCAGCTCCGGCAGGCCCTGGGCGCCGCTGGAGAACAGGATCTTGCCGAACGGGGCCAGCTCCAGGATCTCCGCGAGGACCGTCGCCGCGCGGGCGCCGGTGCGCACCAGGGCGGCACCGGAGTCGGCGTAGACGTGCGGGAAGACGCCGGCCAGGTGGGCGGCGTGGCGGTGGTAGGGGTAGCCGTGCAGCAGGACCAGGTCGGTGCCGAGCCCGGCGGTGGCCCGTACGAAGTCGGTGAGCAGGACCGGGTCGGTGCGGTCGATGCGCAGGCCCGGCTCGCCGAGGCCCGCGTGCAGCTGGAGCGGCAGGCCCGAGGCGACGGCGATCCACAGCAGGTGGCGCAGCAGCACCGGGTCGCTCAGCTCCCCGCCGACCTCGCGCCCGGTCAGCCAGCGGGCGGCGGCCCCGCGCACCTCGCCCGCGCCGGGCGGCTCCGGGGCCAGCGCCAGACCGTGCCGCACCCCCGCGACGGAGGTGAAGGCGACCGCGTTCGCGGCGGCGCCGTGCACGGCCTCGGCGAGGTTGGCGAGGAAGGACTCGACGGTGCCGGAGGTGTCGGCGACCTGTTCGGCGAGCAGTTCCAGGCGCACGATCTCGCGGGTGTCCGCGTCCGCGGCGGAGGCCATCTCGGTGGGCCCGGTGAGGTCCCCGGGCAGTCCCGCGTCGACCAGGTAGGTGGTGATGCCGCTGCCGCGCAGCAGCCGGCGGTCGGCCTCCATGACGCCCAGTTCACGGCGCCGGGCCAGGTAGCGGGCGGGCGGGCAGTGCGGTTCCAGGCCGAGCAGGGGCGGGCACCAGCGGCGTACCGCGAAGCCGGTCTGGGTGTCGAAGAGGGTGGTGCCCGGTGCGGGCGGACCCTCGGTGCGGGCCAGCTGGGCCTCGAAGGTGCCGAGGCCCAGCTCCGTTCTCAGGACGCCGTGGCAGTACTGGTCCACCAGGGTCGGCGTTTCGATCATCCGGGCTCCCGTGGGGGACCGTGCGCCGGACGGCTCGGGCGCCGTGCGGCTTCCTACGGTCCTAACGGGTGAACCCGGGCTCAGGTGTTGCTCGGGCCGCCCACCTGGATGCCCGCCATGCGCGACCACTCGTAGCGGCCGGTCCGCACCTTGGCCGCGAACTCGCCGTCGAAGTCCTCGTGGACGGTGATCCCGGACCTCTCCACGGCCTGCTGGGCACGCTCGTAGGAGCGCGCGACCAGGTCGCCCCAGGCGCCGTCCGCGCCGACGAGCACGATCCGGGCGCCGCGCTCACCGAGGTAGGCCACCTGGCCCTCGGCGCCGCCGTGTGCCTGGGAGAACGCCTCGATCCGGCCGGCCAGGCGGGCCACCCGGCGCTCGGCCCAGCGGTCGGGCTTCGTCTCAACCTGCTGCGTGTCTGCCATGACCAGGATGCTACCGACGGGTAGATCAAACGGCGACGGGCGGGGTGCGTGGCCTTGACCACGCACCCCGCCCGGACACAGGGTCCTCAGCGTCTCAACGCAGGAAGGGGTCCACCGCGATGGCGAGGAACAGCACCGACACATAGGTGATGGACCAGTGGAACAGCCGCATCTCCTTGAGCTTGCCGCCGGTCACCTCGGCCTTGGCACGGTTCTGCAGTCCGTGCGCCTCCCACAGCCACATGCCGCCGGCCGCAACGGCGACCGCCGTGTAGAACCAGCCGGTGTAGCCGAGCGGCTGCAGCAGCAGCGACACCACGACCATCACCCAGCTGTAGATGACGATCTGCCGGGCGACCACCTTGTTGGAGGCGATCACCGGAAGCATCGGCACGCCGACGCGCGCGTAGTCCTCCTTGACCTTCATGGACAGCGGCCAGTAGTGCGGCGGCGTCCAGAAGAACATCACCCCGAAGAGGATGATCGGCGCCCAGGACATCGAGTTGGTCACGGCCGACCAGCCGATGAGCACCGGCAGGCAGCCGGCGATGCCGCCCCAGACGATGTTCTGCGAGGTGCGGCGCTTGAGGATCATCGTGTAGACGACGACGTAGAAGAGGAGCGCGCCGAGCGAGAGCCAGGCCGACAGCCAGTTGACGGTGAACCCGAACAGCAGCGTGGAGACGATGGCCAGGGCGATGCCGAAGACGAGGCATTCGACCGGGCTGACCATGCCGGTCACCAGCGGGCGCTGCGAGGTCCGGTCCATCAGCGCGTCGATGTCGCGGTCGATGAACATGTTCAGCGCGTTGGCGCCGCCGGCCGACAGGTAACCGCCGACGCAGGTCAGCAGCACCAGCTTCAGATTCGGAACACCCTGTTCGGCGAGGAACATCACCGGAACGGTGGTGATCAGCAGAAGCTCGATGATCCGCGGCTTGGTCAGCGCCACGAACGCCTTGACACGGGCCCCGAACGGCCGGTGACTCGGGCTCTGGCTCGTCCCGATAACCCCCGCAGGACGGGATTCAACGGCCGTCACGCACACCCCTGACAGAGACATCCCAGCGAGCCTCCCCCGTGTGAAGTGGCGGTAAAGGCTCGCGCGTACCACGCCACTTTAGACGTTGCCCATACCTCGGCCTTCGCGGGGGTGGGCTCGTGTTGGCCGGGGTGCTCCGACGTGCGTTCGGAGAGTCGATTGAGCGGTCAGATGAGCGGCTCCGTATTCACTTGCCGAATGCGGTTTCGCCCAGTCGACAGGCGGATCCACAAGAGTCCCGGCAGTCTGGTTTCCAGCGGAAAAACGCACGTACTTACGGGGGTAGGCTCGGCAATGGCCGGCCGACTCACGGACGCGCCGGCAGCCCGTGCACTCGTGCACCGGCAACCGACATGTGGAGAGGAGCCCTGACTCAGGGTGAGCACCAAGCCGACCACCACAGACCTCGAGTGGACCGAACTGGACCAGCGGGCCGTGGACACCGCCCGCGTCCTGGCCGCCGACGCCGTACAGAAGGTTGGCAACGGCCATCCGGGTACGGCGATGAGCCTGGCGCCCGCCGCCTACACCCTCTTCCAGAAGGTGATGCGGCACGACCCCGCCGACGCGAACTGGGTCGGGCGCGACCGTTTCGTGCTGTCCGCGGGCCACTCGTCCCTGACCCTCTACACCCAGCTGTACCTGGCCGGCTTCGGCCTTCAGCTGGCGGACCTGGAGTCCTTCCGCACCTGGGGCTCCAAGACCCCCGGTCACCCGGAGTACGGCCACACCACGGGCGTGGAGACCACGACCGGTCCGCTGGGCCAGGGCGTGGCCAACGCGGTGGGCATGGCGATGGCCGCCCGCTACGAGCGCGGCCTGTTCGACCCGGAGGCCCCCGAGGGCACCTCCCCGTTCGACCACTTCGTCTACTGCATCGCCGGTGACGGCTGCCTCCAGGAGGGCATCTCCGCCGAGGCGTCCTCGCTCGCCGGGCACCAGAAGCTCGGCAACCTGGTGCTTCTGTGGGACGACAACCACATCTCCATCGAGGGCGACACCGAGACCGCCGTCTCCGAGGACACCTGCAAGCGGTACGAGGCGTACGGCTGGCACGTCCAGCGCGTCGCCCCGCAGCCGGACGGCGACCTGGACCCGAACGCGATCTACGACGCGATCCAGGAGGCGAAGAAGGTCACCGACCGGCCGTCCTTCATCGCCATGCGCTCGATCATCGCCTGGCCCGCCCCGAACGCGCAGAACACCGAGGCCGCGCACGGCTCGGCGCTCGGCGACGACGAGGTCGCGGCGACCAAGCGGGTCCTGGGCTTCGACCCGGAGAAGTCCTTCGAGGTCTCCGACGAGGTCATCGAGCACACCCGCAAGGCACTGGAGAAGGGCCAGGCGGCCCGCGCGGTGTGGGAGAAGTCCTTCCAGCAGTGGCGGGACAACAACCCGGAGCGCGCCGCCGAGTACGACCGTGTCGCCAAGGGCGAGCTGCCCACGGGCTGGGAGGAGAAGATCCCGGTCTTCGAGGCGGGCAAGGGCCTCGCCACCCGCGCCGCTTCCGGCAAGGTGCTCCAGGCGCTCGGCGCGGTGATCCCGGAGCTGTGGGGCGGCTCGGCCGACCTCGCGGGCTCGAACAACACGACGATCGACAAGACGTCGTCCTTCCTCCCCGCGGGCAACCCGCTGCCGGAGGCCGACCCGTACGGCCGCACCATCCACTTCGGCATCCGCGAGCACGCGATGGCCGCGGAGATGAACGGCATCGCGCTGCACGGCAACACCCGCATCTACGGCGGAACGTTCCTGGTCTTCTCGGACTACATGCGCAACGCGGTGCGGCTGTCGGCGCTGATGCACCTGCCGGTGACGTACGTGTGGACGCACGACTCCATCGGTCTGGGCGAGGACGGCCCGACCCACCAGCCGGTCGAGCACCTGGCCTCGCTGCGCGCCATCCCGGGCCTGAACGTGGTCCGTCCGGCCGACGCCAACGAGACGGCGATCGCCTGGCGGGAGATCCTGCGCCGCTGGACGAAGGAGTTCGGCAAGGGCCAGCCGCACGGTCTGGCGCTGACCCGTCAGGGCGTGCCGACGTACGAGCCCAACGAGGACGCGGCCAAGGGCGGCTACGTGCTGTTCGAGGCGGACGGCGGCGACGCCGAGGTGATTCTGATCGCGACCGGTTCCGAGGTGCACGTCGCCGTCGAGGCGCGCGAGCAGCTCCAGGCCGACGGTGTGCCGACCCGTGTGGTGTCCATGCCGTCCGTGGAGTGGTTCGAGCAGCAGGACCAGGGGTACCGGGACAGCGTCCTGCCCCCGTCGGTGAAGGCCCGGGTCGCGGTCGAGGCCGGGATCGGCCTCACCTGGCACAAGTACGTGGGGGACGCCGGCCGGATCGTCTCCCTGGAGCACTTCGGTGCTTCGGCGGACGCCAAGGTGCTCTTCAAGGAGTTCGGTTTCACCGCCGAGAACGTGGCCTCCGCCGCGCGGGAATCACTCGCCGCGGCCCAGCGCTGACGCCCATATACGACACGTAGGAGATGCATTTTCCATGACAGACGCACTCAAGCGCCTCTCCGATGAAGGCGTCGCGATCTGGCTGGACGACCTGTCGCGCAAGCGGATCACGTCCGGCAACCTCGCCGAGCTGATCGACCAGCAGCACGTCGTGGGCGTCACCACCAACCCGTCGATCTTCCAGAAGGCGATCTCGCAGGGCGACGGCTACGACCAGCAGCTCGCCGACCTCGCCGTCCGCGGGGTCACGGTCGAAGAGGCCATCCGCATGATCACCACGGCGGACGTCCGCGACGCCGCCGACATCCTGCGCCCGGTCTTCGACAACACCGGCGGCAAGGACGGCCGGGTCTCCATCGAGGTGGACCCGCGTCTGGCGCACAACACCCACGCCACGGTGGCCGAGGCCAAGCAGCTGGCGTGGCTGGTGGACCGGCCCAACACCTTCATCAAGATCCCGGCCACCGAGGCGGGCCTGCCGGCCATCGCCGAGACCATCGGCCTGGGCATCAGCGTCAACGTCACGCTGATCTTCTCCCTGGAGCGCTACCGCAAGGTGATGGACGCCTTCCTGACCGGCCTGGAGAAGGCCAAGGAGCGCGGCCTGGACCTGTCGCAGATCCACTCGGTGGCGTCCTTCTTCGTGTCCCGCGTGGACACCGAGATCGACAAGCGGATCGACGCGCTCGGCACCGACGAGGCCAAGGCGCTGCGCGGCAAGGCCGCCGTCGCCAACGCCCGCCTCGCCTACCAGGCGTACGAGGAGGTCTTCGGCACCGACCGCTGGGCCGCCCTGGAGAAGGCCGGCGCCAACAAGCAGCGTCCGCTGTGGGCGTCGACCGGTGTGAAGGACAAGGCGTACAGCGACACCATGTACGTCACCGACCTGGTCGCGCCGAACACGGTCAACACCATGCCGGAGGCGACGCTGCTGGCCACCGAGGACCACGGCGAGATCACCGGCGACGCCGTCGCCGGGTCGTACGAGCGGGCCCGTGCCGACCTCGACGCGGTCGAGAAGCTCGGGATCGGCTACGACGAGGTGGTCCAGCTCCTGGAGGACGAGGGCGTCGAGAAGTTCGAGGCGGCCTGGAACGACCTGCTGAAGTCCACGGAGGCGGAGCTCAAGCGCCTCGCTCCCTCGAAGGGCTAGAAATTGTCGAGCAGCAATCCGCTGCGTGACCCCGCAGACCGACGGCTCCCGCGCATCGCGGGGCCGTCGGGTCTGGTCATTTTCGGCGTCACCGGCGATCTGTCCCGCAAGAAGCTCATGCCCGCCGTGTACGACCTCGCCAACCGGGGCCTGCTGCCGCCGGGCTTCTCGCTCGTCGGGTTCGCCCGCCGCGACTGGGAGCACGAGGACTTCGCCCAGGTCGTGCACGACGCCGTCAAGGAACACTCCCGCACGCCGTTCCGCGAGGAGGTCTGGCAGCAGCTCATCCAGGGGATGCGCTTCGTCCAGGGCACCTTCGACGACGACGACGCCTTCGAGCGGCTGCGCGGCACCATCGAGGAGCTGGACAAGGCGCAGGGCACGGGCGGCAACTTCGCCTTCTACCTGTCGGTGCCGCCGAAGTCGTTCCCGGTGGTCATCCAGCAGCTGAAGAAGCACGGTCTCGCCGACCAGACGGGCGGCTCCTGGCGGCGCGCGGTGATCGAGAAGCCGTTCGGCCACGATCTCAGGTCGGCCGAGGAACTGAACGCGATCGTCCACGAGGTCTTCGGCTCCGACCAGGTCTTCCGCATCGACCACTACCTGGGCAAGGAGACCGTCCAGAACATCCTGGCGCTGCGCTTCGCCAACACGATGTTCGAGCCGATCTGGAACCGGTCCTACGTCGACCACGTCCAGATCACCATGGCCGAGGACATCGGCATCGGCGGCCGGGCCGGCTACTACGACGGCATCGGCGCGGCGCGCGACGTCATCCAGAACCACCTGCTCCAGCTGCTCGCGCTGACCGCCATGGAGGAGCCCGCCTCCTTCGACGCGGACGCGCTGGCGGCGGAGAAGACCAAGGTGCTCGGCGCGGTCCGCCTCCCCAAGGACCTGGGCCGGGACACCGTGCGCGGCCAGTACGCGGCCGGGTGGCAGGGCGGCGCCAAGGCCGTCGGCTACCTGGAGGAGGAGGGCATCGACCCCAAGTCGAAGACCGACACCTACGCCGCGATCAAGGTCGGCATCGACAACCGCCGCTGGGCGGGCGTCCCCTTCTACCTGCGCACCGGCAAGCGGCTGGGCCGCCGGGTCACGGAGATCGCGGTCGTCTTCCAGCGGGCCCCGCACTCCCCCTTCGACACGACGGCCACCGAGGAACTCGGCTCGAACGCGATCGTCATCCGCGTGCAGCCCGACGAGGGCGTCACCGTGCGCTTCGGTTCCAAGGTGCCGGGCACGTCGATGGAGATCCGGGACGTGTCGATGGACTTCGCGTACGGCGAGTCCTTCACGGAGTCGAGCCCGGAGGCGTACGAGCGCCTGATCCTCGACGTGCTGCTCGGCGACGCCAACCTCTTCCCGCGCACGGAGGAGGTCGAGCTGTCCTGGAAGATCCTCGACCCGATCGAGGAGTACTGGGACGCGCACGGCACCCCTGCCCAGTACCCGGCCGGCACCTGGGGGCCCGTGGAGGCGGACGACATGCTGGAACGAGACGGACGGAGCTGGCGCCGGCCATGAAGACCGACCTCACGGACACCACGGCCAGCAAGATCAACAAGGCGCTGGTGCTCGGCCGCCGGGCCATCGGCACCCCGGCCGTGGGCATGGTGCTCACCCTGGTCATCGTCACCGACGAGGAGAACGCCTACGACGCGCTGAGGGCCGCGAGCGACGCCGCGCACGAGCACCCCTCGCGCACACTCCTGGTCATCAAGCGGGTCTCGCGCTCGCCCCGGGACCGCACCCAGTCCCGGCTGGACGCCGAGGTGCGCCTCGGTGCCGACGCGGGGACCGGCGAGACGATCGTGCTGCGGCTGTACGGCGACGTCGTCGACCACGCCCAGTCGGTGGTCCTGCCGCTGCTGCTGCCGGACGCGCCGGTCGTGGTCTGGTGGCCGGTGAACGCGCCGCTGGACCCGGCGAAGGACCCGCTGGGCGCCCTCGCCCAGCGCCGTGTCACCGACACCTACGCCTGCGAGGAGCCGATACGGGAGCTGGTGGCCCGTGCCGACGCCTACGCGCCGGGCGACACGGACCTGTCGTGGACCCGCATCACGCCGTGGCGCTCGATGCTGGCGGCGGCCCTCGACCAGGTCGACTGCGAGGTGCAGTCGGTCGAGGTGGAGGGCGAGGAGTTCAACCCGAGCTGTGAGCTGCTCGCGATGTGGCTCGCCGACCGGCTGGACGTGCCGGTGCGGCGCACGGTGTCGAGCGGGCCGGGTCTCACCGCGGTCCGCATGGACACCGACTGCGGTCCGGTGGTCCTGGACCGGGCCGACGGCTCGCTGGCGAACCTCTCCATCCAGGGCCAGCCGGCCCGCGCGGTCGCGCTCAAGCGCCGGGAGACGGCCGAGCTGATCGCGGAGGAGCTGCGGCGCCTGGACCCGGACGACACGTACGCCTCGGCGCTGCGCTACGGGGTGGACCGGCTGAACGCACCGGCCAAAGGGGACGAAGGGGCCGCGGGCGACGGCAAAGGCGCCCGCGCGGTCCCCGCTCCCGTCGGGACGGTCGCGAAGGCGCCCGCGAAGGACGCGGCGCAGGAGAAGGCACCGGTGAGGAAGGCGGCGGCGAAATGAGCGACACCCCGCAGCTGGTCGTGCACCGCGACAAGGAGCTGATGGCCGAGGCCGCGGCGGCCCGCCTGATCACGAAGATCGTGGACGCGCAGGCCTCCCGGGGCAGCGCGTCCGTGGTCCTCACCGGCGGCCGCAACGGCAACGGCCTGCTCGCGGCACTGGCCGGCTCCCCGGCCCGGGACGCGATCGACTGGGGCCGGCTCGACCTGTGGTGGGGCGACGAACGCTTCCTGCCCGACGGCGACCCGGAGCGCAACGTCACCCAGGCACGCGAGGCGCTGCTCGACGCGGTGCCGCTGGACCCGAAGCGGGTGCACGCGATGGCGCCGTCCGACGGCCCCTACGGCTCGGACGTGGAGGCGGCAGCGGCGGCCTACGCGCAGGAACTGGCCACGGCCTCCGTCCCCGAGAACCACGCCGCGGTCCCGTCCTTCGACGTCCTGCTCCTCGGCGTCGGCCCGGACACCCACGTGGCGTCGCTCTTCCCGGAGCACCCGGGAGTCCGGGAGACGGAGCGCACGGTGATCGGCGTCCACGGCTCCCCCAAGCCGCCGCCCATCCGTATCTCCCTGACCCTGCCCGCGATCCGCGCCGCCCGTGAGGTGTGGCTGCTCGCGGCGGGCGAGGACAAGGCAAACGCGGTGGCGATGGCCCTGTCGGGCGCGGGCGAGATCCAGGCCCCGGCAGCGGGCGCCCGAGGCCGCGCCCGCACCCTGTGGCTGCTGGACTCGTCGGCGGCGTCCCGACTTCCGAGGTCCCTCTACCCACCGGCGTCGGCATAATCCAGCCCGTTGAGGGTGCCCCCCTCTGAGGGAGTTTGAGGACGAGGCCGTTCAGGCCGAAGCGGGGGTCCGGGGCGGCAGCCCTCAGGGACGGGAACGGGAAGGGGCGGCGGGGGCGAAAGCCTCCCGCCGCCCCTTCGGCACGTTCACGCCCGTCCGCGCAACTCCCGGTAGGCGGCGACCAGTGCCTCGGTGGACGCGTCCAGCCCCGGCACCTCCGCGCCCTCGCTCAGTGCCGGCTCCACCCGCTTGGCCAGCACCTTGCCCAGCTCCACACCCCACTGGTCGAAGGAGTCGATGTTCCAGATCGCGCCCTGCACGAACACCTTGTGCTCGTACAGCGCGATGAGCTG
>NZ_MULI01000074.1 GCF_002939385.1 Streptomyces sp. MH60
AGCCGGCGTTCGGCCGCGGTCGAGGCGCGGCGCCGCAGCCGGGGTCCGGCGAGCGCGTCCTGCGCGTGGTCGAGGGCGGCGGTGAGCGCGGCCCGGCGAGCCACGGCGTGCTCGGTGCCGACGGCGTCGAGCAGCGCGGCGACGGCCTCGTAGACGTCGGCGACGGCCGCCCGTTCCCCGTCGAAGCGGAAGTCGAGACGGAGGTCGCCGGTGAGCGAGGTCGGCGTGGGCAGGGCCAGTCGCAGCAGGAGCAGCCATCCGGCGCCGGCGAGGAAGGCGAGCACGCTCTGCCATCCGGGCTCGGGCAGCGGCATCCCGGCGCCCACGGCCGCGGTGACCAGCAGCTGCGTCCCCGTCCCGGACGCCACGGGCCCGACGGCGCTGACGCACCCGGCGACCAGTCCGAGCCCGGTCAGCACCAGGGTCAGCGCCACGGCCCCGAGGTGCTGCCCGGCGTACGTCCCGACGAGCAGCCCGGCGGCCCCCGCGAGCGCGGGTACACCGATCCGGCGTACGGAGGTGCGGCGGCTGCCCGGCCGGTCGTTGATGCCGGCCAACATGGCGGCGATCGCGGCGACGACCCCGAGGGAGGCCCGCCCGGCGACCAGGGCCGCGGTCAGCAGCGGCCCGCCCGCCAGGGCTCCCCGGGCCACCGCGTTCCAGGGCACGGGGCCGCGCTGGGCGTTCAGGGCGTGGCCGAGCCAGGGCGGGAGCGCTTGGGCTGCGGTGCGGAACACGGGGTGCGGGGCTCCTGTCGTCCGGTCGAGGGCGGTGGTGAGCCTTCGGGCGACGGTGGCCGGGCTGTGCGGTGCGCTGTCAAGCGTACGACGGGTTTTCGAAGGCGCGGAAACGGGCCTGTTTCGGGCGGATGACGGCCGTCGAGCGCCAGGGGGCACCGCGGCGCCGTGCGCTCAGGAGCGGGCGGCCTCC
Organism: Streptomyces sp. MH60; assembly: GCF_002939385.1. Classification (GTDB taxonomy): domain Bacteria; phylum Actinomycetota; class Actinomycetes; order Streptomycetales; family Streptomycetaceae; genus Streptomyces. The sequence continues at coordinate 931 of NZ_MULI01000074.1, forward strand.
AGGGTCTCGCGCAGCAGTGTTCCGGCCCGCGTCACCGCGTCGGCCAGGGGCCCCGGTTCCGGCGTCAGACCGGCGAGCAGCGCGTCCATGCCGTCGAGCCCGGCCCGGCCGACCATCCCCTTCTCGTTCGTCACCCACTCCCCGCGCGCCGCCAGCACCGCGTGTGCCGTCTGGGCCGTGGCGAGGGCGACCGCGCCGGCGACCTGGGTGAGGGCGCCCTTGGGGGCGTGGCCGGCCTTGGCGTAGGCGAGGGTGGCGGTGGCCGCGCCGTACCAGTGTTCGGGCGCGGTGGTGCGCAGGGCCTTCGGGTAGCCGTCGGGGCGGGGCAGGTCGCCGCGCAGCACCCGGTTGATCGCCAGCTCGGCCACCACGAGGTAGGTCGGGATGCCGGCCAGGTGGAACATCAGCGGCTCGACGCCGAAACGGCCCGCCTGAGCCTCCTTCGTCACGTGCTCGACCACGTCGAGGTCGCGGTAGTGCACGTCGACCCGGCGCTCGTCGATCGTCAGCCAGGCGCCCCCGTTGAAGACGCCGCCGCCCCAGGCGCCGGTCTCCGAGACCTCGCCCGCCCAGCCGACGGCACGCAGGTCCGCCGGGTCGAAGGCGCCCCGGTAGTAGACCGCCAGGTCCCAGTCGCTGTCCGGTCCGTGCGTGCCCTGTGCCCGGGAGCCGCCGAGGGTCACCGCGCGGACCGCGGGCAGGGCGGCGAGCCGGTCGGCCGTGGTGTCGAGGAATGCCTGGTCCGTGAGCGTGGGCGTGGGCACTGGTGCGGGCTCCTGACCGTGCGGGCGGGGTGTGGCCGACGCCGGGAGCCTAGGCGGCCGGGGTGCGGGCCGCGAGCGAAATTCGGGTGCGCGGCGCGGGCGGAGAACGGACGATCGGGAGGTTGCCCGCCCGTCTTCCAGGAGCCCTCGTGATCCAGCGCGTCACCGTGCCCGGCCTCTTCCCGCCGCCCGTCTACTCCCACGCCTCCGTCGTCGAGACCGGGACCAGGCTCGCGTTCCTCGCCGGTTCCGTCCCGCTCGACGCGGAGGGGAAGCTGGTCGGCGAGGGCGATCCGGTCCGCCAGGCCGAGCAGGTGATCGCGAACCTCACCGAGCAGCTGCGCGCCGTCGGGAGCGGCCTGGAGCACGTGCTGTCCACCGATGTGTACGTCGTGAGCACCGAGACCGCTCCGCTGTCCGCCGTCTGGGACGTCGTCGAGGCGTCCGGGCTCAGCACCGGTCCGCACTCCTCGACGCTGCTCGGGGTGAGCTGCCTCGGCTACCCGGGACAGCTGGTGGAGATCACCGCGACCGCGGTCGTGCCGGAGACCGGCCGCCCGTGAACCGGGAGGCGGGGGCCGGGTCCGGTACCGAGCCGGTCGTCCTGCGGCGCGCCCGCGCCGCCGACGCGCGGGCGGCGGCCGACGTCTGGCTGCGCTCCTTCGCGGCGGCGCTGCCGACCGTGGTCCGGCCCCGTTCCGACGCCGAGGTCCGCGCGTACTTCCGGCACGTGGTGGTGGAGCGGTACGAGACCTGGCTGGCGGAGGGGCCCGGTGGCGCGGTCGCCGGTGTGATGGTGCTGGAGGGCGAGGAGCTGTCGCAGCTCTACCTCGCCCCCGAACGGCGCGGGTGCGGAATCGGGGACCGGTTCGTCGCCCTGGCCAAGGAGCGGCGGGCGGACGGGCTGTCGCTGTGGACCTTCCAGGTCAACGCGCCCGCGCGGCGCTTCTACGAACGGCACGGTTTCACGCCCGTGGAGTGGACGGACGGCGACCGGAACGAGGAGCGGGAGCCGGACGTGCGCTACGTGTGGCGGCGGCCCTAGTCCTTCACCCCGCCGGTGTCACCGCGCGCGTACTGGGCCGTCGCCGCCGGCGGGGCCTCGTCGCCGGTCGCCCCGGCGCCGTGCCCGGCCTCGTCCGCGCTCACCAACTCGCTGTCCGGCCAGGCATGGTGGAGCCGCCGGACGATGCCGCGGAGGTTGCCGAAGTCGAGGGTGCCCTGCACCAGGGTGCCGGAGACGCCCATCGGCAGGTGCGCGTCCCCGAGGACCACGCCCTCGTCGGTGCCGTCGCCGCGGCGGCCCGAGCCCTCACCCCCTTCAGGACGCGGGCCTCACTCGGCGGGCAGCCCCGCCGTGTCCGCCGCCGTGCGCAGCACGTCGCGCAGCATCTCGGGGGTGAGCCGGCCGGTGAAGGTGTTGCGCTGGCTGACGTGGAAGCAGCCGAAGAGGTGCAGGCCCGGCCCGTCGGCGGCGTCCAGCCGCACGTGCCCGCCGTGCGCGAAGGCCGGACGGGGGCGGGGCACGGTCCAGCCCGCCCCGGCGAACGCGGGCAGCGCGGCCTGCCAGCCGAAGGCACCGAGGACGACCACCGCGCGCAGCGTCGGCCGCAGCAGCCCCAGCTCCTGGACGAGCCAGGAACGGCAGGTGTCCCGTTCGGCGGGGGTCGGCTTGTTCTCGGGCGGGGCGCAGTGCACCGGCGAGGTGATGCGCACGCCGTACAGCTCCAGACCGTCGTCGGCCCGGACCGCGGTGGGCTGCGAGGCGAGGCCGACGTCGTACAGCGCCTGGTACAGGACGTCCCCGGAGCGGTCGCCGGTGAACATCCGGCCGGTGCGGTTGCCGCCGTGGGCGGCGGGGGCCAGCCCGACGATCAGCAGCCGGGCGTCCGGCGGGCCGAAGCCGGGCACCGGCCGGCCCCAGTACGTCCAGTCGGTGAAGGCGGCCCGCTTGGTACGGGCGACCTCCTCGCGCCACTCGACCAGCCTCGGACAGGCCCGGCACCCCGCGATGCGCTGGTCGAGTACGGAGAGGCCGCCGGTGTCCATGCGTCCACCGTAAGACCTCGGCCGACGGGCCACGGAAATTGCGGCCCGTTCCGCCGCGCTGGTTGGTTAGGGTCGGAGCATGGCTTCCGAGCATGACGAAGGCGGGAGCGGCCGGGTGGCCGCCGCACAGGACGACGCCGCTGCCGCCGCCGGGGCACCCGACCCGAAGACGGTGGCGGCGATCGCCGCCGCCGAGGCGGCCGGGCCGCAGAACGGCGAGAGCGTCCGCGTGGACAGCTGGATCTGGGCCGTCCGCCTGATCAAGACCCGCTCCCTGGGCGCGACCGCCTGCCGCGGCGGCCACGTCCGGGTGAACGGCGAGCGGGTCAAGCCCGCCCACTCGCTCCGCGTCGGCGACGAGGTGCGCCTGCGGCAGGAGGGCCGGGAGCGGATCGTCGTCGTGAAGCGGCTGATCCGCAAGCGCGTCGGCGCCCCGGTCGCCGTCCAGTGCTACGTCGACAACTCCCCGCCGCCCCCGCCCCGTGAGGCGGTCGCCCCGGCCGGCATCCGCGACCGCGGCGCCGGACGCCCGACCAAGCGGGACCGCCGCGAGATGGACCGGCTGCGCGGCCTGGAGGGCCTGAGCAGCTCCCGTCGGGACGCCGCGAACCGGCCCTGAGCGGGGGCGGGGTCCGCGGGCGGCCCGGTTCTGATCAGCCGCGCCGGACCCGGGCACGCACCAGCCGGCGCAGCTCCTCGTTGTGCCCGCGGCGGGCCCGGGCGACGATCAGGAGCGGCACCATCAGGACGAGCGGCGTCGCCGCGTTCGCACCGTCGAAGTAGGTGAGCTGGACGACGAACGCGCCCACCATCAGCGCGCTCAGCGCCGCCGCGGCCACCGACTGGAGCACCGGCACGAGCAGGGCGATCGCTCCCGCCAGCTCGAGGACACCGATCGCGTACATGCCCGCGTCGCCCCAGCCCATCTCCGCGAAGCTGCCGGCCGCCGAGGAGTGTCCGATCAGCTTGGGCAGGGCGCTCGCGAGGGCGAAGAACAGTGCGAGGAACACCTGCACCACGCGCAGGGCGACCCGGAGGCCGCGTCCGCGGGCCGACACGGTGGGGGCGGGGGAAGCGGTGGTCTCGGACATGGCGGTCTCCTGGGCTGGGCGGTCCGTGCTGCTGTCGGGATACAGACCGCTCGCCGCCCCGGAACTCATCGCCGGACCGGCTCCTGCCGCTACGGAGGCGCCCGCGCCGGTGACCGTACCGCCGCCGGGTGCGGCGCTACCCCTGCCGCGCGGGCACGGCCCTCACCCACGTCTCGTCGTCGGTGAGGTACCGGCGTCGGTTCACCCGTCCGAGTGAACGCGCCTGGCTCCGGGGGCCCGCCGGTCCGGCGGTACGGCTCGCTTCCCCTTCCCGACCTGCCGCAGTAGGTTCGATACAGGAGTGGTGAACCGATGCGTACGGGCAGTGAACCGGCAACCGCGCGCAGTGCCCTGCGGGCGCGGTTCTGGCTGAGCCTGTGGGGGCTGGTCTGGGCCGTCTTCGGCACCGCCGCCTTCGCGCTCACGGGGCGGTTCGGCTGGGCGCTCGCCTGCGGAGTGCTGTGGCTCGTCGTCACGGTCGACCTGAGCGTGATCCTCCGGCACATCCGCCAGGGCCCGCACTATCAGCCGGGCCGGAACATCCCGCCGTACCCGCCGCCGAGACGCTGACCGTCAGGAGTCGAAGCGCGCCTGCTGCACGTACTCCGGGTTCGGGTCCAGCGCCGCCGCCAGCCGGAAGTGACGGCGGGCCTGGTCGGGACAGCCCCGGCGCTCATAGGTGCGGGCGAGGGCGAAGTGCGCGTACGCGTTGTCCGGCTCGCGCTCCAGGACGATGGTGAACTCCAGCTCGGCCGGTCGCAGTTGCGCCGCCGCGAAGAAGGCACGCGCGCGCAGCAGCCGCGCGGCGGTGTTCTCGGGATGGGCGCCGATGACTCCGTCGAGCAGTTTCACCGCGCCGCGCGGGTCCCGCGCCGCGAGCAACTGCTCGGCGGCACGGAAGTCGATGACATCCGTCTCCGGAGTACGTCCGGTGGGACTGCTGGTCTCGGGCACGGCTGAGTCCTTCCCTCGCTGGAAGGGATCAACGCACGCGCGGGGGCCGCTATTCCGTGTGCGTCCTGTGCACCAGTTCGTCCCAGACCTCCTTGACGCGGCGCCGCAGTTCCTCCAGCGGTACGTCGTTGTCGACGACCAGGTCCGCGATCTCCCGGCGCTGCTCGCGCGTCGCCTGGGCGGCCATGCGAGCCCGTGCGTCCTGCTCGGTCATGCCGCGCAGCCGGACCAGCCGGTCGAGCTGGGTGGCCGGGTCGGCGTCCACGACCACCACGAGGTCGTACAGCGGCGCCAGGCCGTTCTCCGTGAGCAGGGGGACGTCGTGGACGACGACGGCGTCCTCGGCGGCGGCCTCCTCCAGGGCACGGGAGCGCTCGCCGACCAGGGGATGCACGATGCCGTTCAGGACGGCCAGCTTCTCCGGATCGGCGAACACGATCGCGCCCAGTCTCGGCCGGTCCAGGCTGCCGTCCTCGGCGAGGACGTCCTCGCCGAACGCCTCCACGACCGCGGCGAGCCCGGGAGTTCCGGGGGCGACGACCTCGCGTGCGATCCGGTCGGCGTCGATCAGTACGGCGCCGTGCTCGACGAGCAGCCGGGACACCTCGCTCTTGCCGGCGCCGATCCCGCCGGTCAGGCCCACCTTCAGCATGGGCGGAAGCTTAGAGGGTGCCGGGCACGACGTCAGTTGTCGCCCTCCCGCTCCGCGAGGAACCGTTCGAACTCGCGGCCGATCTCGTCCGCGGAGGGGATCTCGACGGGTTCGGCGAGCATGTTGCCCCTGGTCTCGGCGCCCGCCGCGGCGTCGTACTGGTGCTCAAGACCCTGGACGAGGGCGGTGAGCTCCTCGTCGCCCTCCTGGATCTGCCGGTCGATCTCCGTCTGGGTGCGGTGGGCGTCCGTGCGCAGCGAGTGCGCGATGCCCGGGAGGACCAGTCCGGTCGCCGCGGTGATCGCCTCCAGGACGGTCAGCGCCGCGTCCGGGTACGCGGAGCGGGCGATGTAGTGCGGGACGTGTGCGGCGACGCCGAGCACGTCGTGGCCGGCCTGCGCGAGCCGGTACTCGACGAGTGCCTCCGCGCTGCCGGGGACCTGCGCCTCCTCGAAGGGGCTGCGATGGCCCGGCACGAGGTCGGTGCGGTTGCCGTGCGGGGTGATGCCGACGGGGCGGGTGTGCGGGACGCCCATCGGGATGCCGTGGAAACTCACCGCCAGGCGGACGCCGAGCCGCTCCACGATCTGCCCTACGGCGGCGGCGAAACGCTCCCACTCGACGTCCGGCTCGGGGCCCGACAGGAGCAGGAACGGCGCCCCGGTGGCGTCCTGGACGAGCCGCACCTCGATGGTGGGTTCCTCGTAGTCCGTGTAGGCGTCCCGCTTGAAGGTCAGCAGCGGCCGGCGGGCCCGGTAGTCCACGAGGCGGTCGTGGTCGAAGCGCGCGACGACCTGATGGGGCAGCGAGTCGAGCACCTGGTCGACGATCTGGTCGCCGGTCTCCCCGGCGTCGATGTATCCGTCGAAGTGGTACAGCATGACCAGTCCGGCCGACTCCTGGGCGAGTGCCATGTCGACGACGGCAAGGCCCTTCGGCTCCCAGGCGTACAAATCCTGCGGATCAAGCACAGTGACCGCTCCCCTCCGTGTGTTCGTCTTTCTCAACGCCCTTGCGGGGTGGGGCATTCCCGCGGGGACACACCGAAGGGCCGCACCTCGGAAGGTGCGGCCCCTCGGCTACCGCTGTGTTTCAACCGCCGGATGTCAGCGGCCGGTGTTCAGAGCTTCAGCTCTGGCCGCCGGCCAGCTTCTCGCGCAGCGCGGCCAGCGCCTCGTCCGACGCGAGCGCGCCGGAGTTGTCGCCGCCCTCGGAGGAGTACGAGCCGCCGCCGCCACCACCACCGGACGCGGCCGGAGCCGCACCCGCGGTGTCGACGCCCTCGGCAGCGGCCTTCTCGTCCGCCTCGCGGGACTTGATGACCTGCGCCTGGTGCTGCTCGAAGCGCTGCTGGGCCTCGGCGTACTGCGTCTCCCAGGCCTCGCGCTGGGTCTCGTAGCCCTCGAGCCAGTCGTTGGTCTCGGGGTCGAAGCCCTCGGGGTAGATGTAGTTGCCCTGGTCGTCGTAGGACGCGGCCATGCCGTACAGGGTCGGGTCGAACTCGACCGTGGACGGGTCGGCACCGAAGGCCTCGTTGGCCTGCTTCAGCGAGAGGCTGATGCGGCGGCGCTCGAGGTCGATGTCGATGACCTTGACGAAGATCTCGTCGTTGACCTGGACGACCTGCTCCGGGATCTCCACGTGGCGCTCGGCCAGCTCGGAGATGTGGACCAGACCCTCGATGCCCTCGTCCACGCGGACGAACGCACCGAACGGAACCAGCTTCGTGACCTTGCCGGGCACGACCTGGCCGATCTGGTGGGTGCGGGCGAACTGCTGCCACGGGTCTTCCTGGGTCGCCTTCAGCGACAGGGAGACACGCTCGCGGTCCATGTCGACGTCGAGGACCTCGACGGTGACCTCCTGGCCGACCTCGACCACCTCGGACGGGTGGTCGATGTGCTTCCAGGACAGCTCGGAGACGTGGACCAGACCGTCGACGCCACCCAGGTCCACGAAGGCACCGAAGTTGACGATCGAGGAGACGACGCCGGAACGGACCTGACCCTTCTGGAGGGTGGTGAGGAACGTCTGGCGGACCTCGGACTGGGTCTGCTCCAGCCAGGCACGGCGGGACAGGACCACGTTGTTGCGGTTCTTGTCCAGCTCGATGATCTTGGCCTCGAGCTCCTTGCCCACGTAGGGCTGGAGGTCGCGGACGCGGCGCATCTCGACCAGGGAGGCCGGGAGGAAGCCACGGAGGCCGATGTCGAGGATGAGACCACCCTTGACGACCTCGATGACGGTACCGGTGACGATCCCGTCCTCTTCCTTGATCTTCTCGATGGTGCCCCAGGCACGCTCGTACTGGGCGCGCTTCTTCGAGAGGATCAGGCGGCCTTCCTTGTCCTCCTTCTGGAGAACAAGGGCCTCGATCTCGTCACCGACGGCGACGACCTCGTTGGGGTCGACGTCGTGCTTGATGGAGAGCTCGCGGCTCGGGATAACGCCTTCGGTCTTGTAACCGATGTCGAGCAGGACCTCGTCCCGGTCGACCTTCACGATGACGCCGTCGACGATGTCGCCGTCGTTGAAGTACTTGATCGTCTCGTCGATCGCGGCGAGGAAGGCTTCCTCGTTACCGATGTCGTTGACCGCTACCTGCGGGGTGGTGGCGGTGGTCTCGGTGCTGCTCGTCATGTGGGAAAGGGCTCCGGTACGGACATTGAAGTCGTAGGTACTGCTTACGCCGGGAGCCCGTTTCGCTCTGAAGAAGCCGGACAGCCAAGGAAGCGTCACCGAAATCCACTGGTGACGCCTCGAGAACCGAGGGGACATACAACAGATGCGAGCGCGACCTGCTACGTCTGAGGTGCGCAGGCCCGCAGCGCAACTTGTAGCATACGGGGGCAGCCGGGCAGGGTCAATGCGCGAAGCCGCACACCCGGGGCAGATCGTCGCATACCCGGCACAAAAGCCGTCTCCCGAGGCCACACGGACCCCTGGATGCCCTGTGCGTGACACGCGGGGCGGGCGGCACGGAAGAGCCCGCAGACTAGTACGAGGGAGCCGGTCATCCAAGAGCCCGTAACGTCCGAGGCCGAAGGAACCGACGGACCAGAGCCCGAGGCCACCCGGCGTGCCGCCGGTGTGACGGAGAGTTCCCGCGCCAACCGCGGCTGGTGGGACCGGAACGCGGACGAGTACCAGACCGAGCACGGCACCTTCCTCGGCGACGACCGCTTCGTGTGGTGTCCCGAGGGCCTGGACGAGGTGGAGGCCGAGCTGCTCGGCCCGCCGGAGGAGCTGAAGGGCAAGGACGTCCTGGAGATCGGCGCCGGCGCCGCCCAGTGTTCGCGCTGGCTGACCGCCCAGGGGGCCCGTCCGGTGGCCCTGGACCTCTCCCACCGCCAGCTCCAGCACGCCCTGCGCATCGGCGTCTCGTTCCCCCTGGTGTGTGCCGACGCGTCGGTGCTGCCCTTCGCGGACGGTTCGTTCGACCTGGCGTGTTCGGCGTACGGGGCGCTGCCGTTCGTCGCCGACCCGCGGCTGGTGCTGCGGGAGGTGCGCCGGGTGCTGCGGCCCGGCGGCCGCTTCGTCTTCTCCGTCACGCACCCGCTGCGCTGGGCGTTCCCGGACGAGCCGGGCCCCGAGGGGCTGTCGGTATCCGCCTCGTACTTCGACCGGACGCCGTACGTCGAGCAGGACGACGAGGGCCTCGCGGTGTACGTCGAGCACCACAGGACGCTCGGTGACCGGGTGCGGGACGTGGTGACGTCGGGGTTCCGGCTGGTGGACCTCGTGGAGCCGGAGTGGCCGGACTGGAACACCTCGGAATGGGGCGGCTGGTCGCCGCTGCGCGGGCACCTGATCCCGGGGACGGCGATCTTCGTCTGCGAGCGCGACTGAGCCGTACCCGGGGCGCGGAGGCCCGCGCGCGCGGAGGGTGGTTTCGCGGACGTACGACACTGGGGGCGTGATCCGTTACGACGCCCTGGACGCGCTGCCCGTGCGCGGTGCCCTGCCCGCGCTGCACGACGCCCTGGAGGGGCACGGCACGGCGGTGCTGGTCGCGCCGCCCGGCACCGGCAAGACGACGCTGGTGCCGCTGGCCCTGGCGGGGCTGCTGGGCGGCGATGCGGCTCCCGCGCGGCGTGTGGTCGTGGCCGAGCCGCGGCGGATCGCGGCGCGGGCGGCGGCCCGGCGGATGGCGTGGCTGCTGGGTGAGAAGCCGGGCGCGAGCGTCGGGTACACCGTGCGCGGGGAGCGGGTCGTCGGGCGCCACGCGCGCGTGGAGGTCGTCACGACCGGTGTGCTGCTCCAGCGGCTCCAGCGGGACCAGGAGCTGTCGGGCGTCGACGCGGTGGTGCTGGACGAGTGCCACGAGCGGCATCTGGACGCGGACACCTCGGCGGCGTTCCTGTGGGACGTGCGGCAGGCCCTGCGGCCCGAGCTGCGGCTGGTGGCCGCGTCGGCCACGACCGACGCGGAGGGCTGGTCGCGGCTGCTGGGGGACGCGCCGGTCGTCGAGGCGCGGGGCGTGTCGTACCCCGTGGAGGTCGTGTGGACGCCGCCGGTGCGGCCGGTGCGGCCGCCGCACGGGATGCGGGTGGACCCGGCGCTGCTCGCGCACGTGGCCGCCGTGGTACGCCGGGCGCTGGCCGAACGGGACGGGGACGTCCTGTGCTTCCTGCCGGGAGTCGGGGAGATCTCCCGCGTGGCGGGACAGTTGGCGGGCCTCGGGGACGTGGACGTGCTCCAGGTGCACGGGCGGGCGCCCGCGGCCGTGCAGGACGCGGTGCTGGCGCCCGGGGCGCGGCGCCGGGTGGTGCTGGCGACCTCGGTGGCCGAGTCGTCGCTGACGGTCCCGGGCGTCCGGATGGTCGTGGACGCGGGGCTGGCCCGGGAGCCGCGGGTGGACCACGCGCGCGGGCTCAGCGCGCTGACGACGGTACGGGCCTCGCGGGCGGCGGCGCGGCAGCGGGCGGGCCGGGCCGGCCGCGAGGCGCCGGGGGTGGTGTACCGCTGCTGGGCGGAGGCGGAGGACGCCCGTCTGCCGCGCTTCCCGGCGCCGGAGATCAAGGTGGCCGACCTGACGGCGTTCGCGTTGCAGGCGGCCTGCTGGGGCGATCCGGACGCGTCCGGTCTGGTGGCAGCCGCCAGGTCGGTGCTGGAGGCGGTCGGCGCGGTGGACTCCGCCGGCCGGGCGACGGACCGGGGCGCACGCCTGGCCCGTCTCGGTCTGCACCCCCGGCTGGGGCGCGCCCTCCTGGACGCGGCGGACCTGAGCGCGGGCCTTCCGCCCCGGGCCACCTCGGCAGCGGGGGTCCCCGCCGGCCCGCGCCCTGCCGACGGCGGCACCGCGCGACCGGCCGCCTCCGGGACCGGTCCGTCCGCGACGGGTGGGGGCGCCGGGGGCCGTGGGGACGAGGTGGTGGCTGAGGTGGTGGGGCTGTTGAGCGAGGAGGCGCCGCGGGAGTACGGGGACGATCTCGTGTCCGTACTGCGGGCGGCTCGGCGGGGTGGCGACGCCTACGGGGCGCGGTGGCGGGCCGAGGTGCGGCGGCTGCGGGCCGCCGTGGAGGGCGGGCGAGGACTGCCGGCCGGCGACGAGGTCCTCGCCGGGCTGGTGGCCGCTCTGGCGTTTCCCGAGCGGGTGGCCAGGAAGGACGGCGGTTCGTACCTGATGGTCTCCGGCACCCGGGCGGAACTGCCTCGGGCGTCGGCGCTGCGCGGGGCGCCGTGGATCGCCGTCGCCGTGGCCGACCGGCCGGTGGGCCGGGGGCACGCGCGCGTGCAGCTCGGCGCGGCCGTCGACGAGGAGACCGCCCGGCTCGCGGCGGGAGCGCTGCTGACCGAGCGGGACGAGGTGCGCTGGGCCGACGGTGACGTGGTGGCCCGGCGGGTCGAGCGGCTCGGGGCGGTGGAACTGGCGGTGCGGCCCCTCGCCGACCCCGACCCCGCCCTCGTGCGGGGCGCGCTGCTGGAGGGGCTGCGGCGGGAGGGGCTCGGGCTGCTGCGCCGCTCGGCCGACGCCGACCTGCTGCGCCGGCGGCTCGCGTTCCTGCGGCGGCACCTCGGTGAGCCCTGGCCGGACGTCACCGACGAGGCGCTGCTCACGCGCGCGGACGAGTGGCTGGAACCCGAGCTGAGCCGGGCCCGGCGGCGGGCCGACCTGGGCCGGATCGACGCCGGGCAGGCGCTGACGCGGCTGCTGCCCTGGGCGTCCGGGGAAGCGGCGCGGCTCGACGAGCTGGCCCCCGAGCGGATCCTCGTCCCCAGCGGGTCCAGGATCCGGATCGACTACGGCGACCCCGAACAGCCCGTCCTCGCCGTGAAGTTGCAGGAGATGTTCGGGCTCCAGCGGTCACCGGAGATCGCCGGGGTGCCGCTCCTCGTGCACCTGCTCTCCCCCGCCGGCCGCCCCGCCGCGGTCACCGCCGACCTGGCCTCGTTCTGGAGGGACGGCTACCAGGGCGTACGGGCGGAGCTGCGCGGCCGGTACCCGAAACACCCGTGGCCCGAGGACCCGGCCACGGCGGAGCCGACGCGGTACACGAAGGCCCGGCTCGGCACGTGACCGGTCCCGGCGGGGAGCACCCCGCCGGGCGACGGTGCCTATGCCTCCGGTGCCGTCGACGGCTCGGTCGACGGGTCCGGCGTCGGTTCGGCAGCCTTGGCCACCTTCAGGGTGAGGTCGAGCCGGGCGCCGCCCGCGGTGGTGAGGCGGAGGACGTAGGAGCCCTCGGCGTCGTCCGCGTACAGCTTCGGCAGCCGCAGCAGGCCCTTGGCGTCGGTCAGGCCGGTCAGCGTACGGACGGTCTTGCCGTCGGCGTCCTTGAAGTAGGGACCCTTGTCGTTCTCGGTCGGGTCGGCCGCGGACTTGATGAGCGTGGCGGTGACGGCGACCTTGTCCGCGACGGCGCCCTTGAGCGTGGCCTTCACCTCGACCGGGTCGGCGAACTCGTCGCCCGGCGTGCACGTCAGCTCGGTCTCGGTGGTGCGGACGAGGGCGTCGGCGACGCGCTCGGTGACGGTGGCCCGGTAGTCGAGGCCCGGCACGGAACGGCCGATCACGACGGCGCGGACGGTGAACTCGCCGGTCTGCTCGCCCGCCACCAGCGCGGGCGCGACGGCCACGCCGGAGGCGTCGGTGGTGACCGCGGCGACCTTCTCGCCGCCGGTGAAGGTGGCGTCCGTGTCGCCCAGGACGGTGAACCGGATGCGCACCTTGCCCACGGCCTCTCCGGCCTTGGTCTCGGCGCGGGTGCTGATCCTCTTGGCGAACGTGTCGCCCGCGACCGCGGTGAGCCCCGTGCCGCCGGCGTTCTCCAGGTGGTGAACCGTGTCGGTGGGCGTGGGGACCGGGGTGGGGTTCTCGGTGGGCGGCGCCGGGTCCGTGGGCGGCTTGGTGCTCGGGCCTGGGTTGTCGGGCTTGCCCGAGGCCGGTGGCTTGCTCGGGGACGGGTCCGGGCTGGGCGTCGCCGTGCCCGGGGCCCGGGATCCCGTGGTCGCGCCCGTGCGGCCCGGTGAGGGACTGACGCCCGCGCCGGGGTCGTCGCTGCGGCCGACCGGGAGGCTGCCGGTGCCGTCCGGGATCTCGTGGGTGCCCCTGCGGTAGTGCTCCAGCCACGACAGGACCGTGTTCAGGTAGTCCTGCGAGTTGTTGTAGCTGAGGATCGCGCGGTCGAGGTCGGCCTGGACGGACAGGTCCCAGCCGTTGCGGCACAGGTAGTGGCCGGCGGCGAGGGCGGCGTCGTAGACGTTGTTGGGGTCTTCCCTGCCGTCGCCGTTGCCGTCGCGGCCCGCCCACGCCCAGGTGGACGGGATGAACTGCATGGGGCCGACGGCGTTGTCGTAGCTGCTGTTGCCGTCGTAGACGCCCTTGTCGGTGTCCTTGATGAGCGCGAAGCCGTTGCCGTCGAGCTGCGGGCCGATGATCCGGCCGATCGTCGTGCCGTTGGCGTCGACGCGGCCGCCGCGGGCCTGACCGGACTCCACCTTGCCGATGGCGGCGAGCAGTTGCCACGGCAGGTTGCAGCCGGGCTTGGACCGGCGCAGCTCCGACTCGGCCTGCTTGTAGGCGTCGAGGACGGTGGCGGGAATGCCGGCCTCGGACGGACCCCGGGAGGAAGGGGTGCCCGTGGTCGGGGAGGGAAGGGGACTGTTGAGGGGCGGCAGGTCGGTGTAGTAGGGCGAGTTGCCGGTGGCGCTGTCCTCGGACGACGTGTCGGACGTCGGCGCGTTGTCGGCGGTGGTCCGTCTGCCGTTGCCGTCGGCCGTCACGTCGGGGGCCTGGGACGCGGACAGGGCCGCGACCACGACCGCAGCCACGGTGGTGGTGACCGCCGCCTTGCGGAGCCTCCTGTCGAAATGCGCCACCATAGAGTGAACCCCTCCCCTGGACGCCCGCGCGTCCGTCTCCGTCCGACTTCTGCTGTCGTACTCGCCCGTCGTGCCGGCTGTGTCCGCCCTGTTGTGACGATCGACCGGCGCAGACGGTTGCACGGCGATCCTCCGAGCACCGTGGTCGTCTGTTCGACCGATACGGTGCCGCAGGCGACCCTACGACAACTTGCTTTGCGCGGGCACCCGTTCCTGCCCGATATTCACCACCTGGCCATATGAGCCCGGGGCTGTACTCAGTACGGAGCCGGACCGCCGGGTCGCACGCCGAGGGTGTCGGCGGTCGCGACGAAGACGGTGAAGGTGTGGGCGGGTCGGGGGCGCGGCAGCAGGGTGAGGGCCAGCGCGAGGTAGCCGCGGGCCAGGTCGGCCCACAACCGCCAGGCGGGTGTCTCCTGCGGGGCGGTGGTCGCGGGGGCCCGGCGGGCCAGTCCGCGGCGGAGGTCGGTCGCGGTGCGGCGCAGGACCGTCGTGAGGGTGGCGGGGGTGCGGCCGGTACTTGCGCCCGGGGCGAAGACCGGGACCGGGAGGAGTGGCACGCGGGCGGGTGCGTCGGTGCGTGCCCGTGCCGGTGTCGTCCGGTGGTGGAGCATGCGTATACCCATGCCCGCATCCTCACGGGAGACCGGGGCCGGGGCGTTTCCTTGGGGGCCACCGGAGTGACGGGGCGGGCGGCGTGGGCGGGGCCGGGGGGCGCAGCCCGGTGCCGACCGGGCGGGCGGCGCGGGCGGGGCGGGGGTGCGCAACCCGGCGTCGCGGGGTGCCCCTGCGCCCACCCGTGCCGCCTGGAGGAGGCACGACTGCCCGCAGGGGCGGCGGAACGGCGACAGCCCGCGGCTAGTGGGCCGCCGACTCCCAGTCCGGGCCCGCGCCCACGGAGACGCCCAGGGGGACCCTGAGCTGCACCGCGTTCGCCATCTCGCGGCGGACGAGTTCCTCCGCCGCGGCGCGCTCCCCCGGGGCGATCTCCAGGACGATTTCGTCGTGGACCTGGAGGAGCATGCGGGACTTGAGGCCGGCCTCGCGCAGCGCCCTGTCCACGTTGAGCATGGCGATCTTGACGATGTCGGCCGCCGTGCCCTGGATCGGCGCGTTCAGGGCCATCCGCTCGGCCGCCTCGCGGCGCTGGCGGTTGTCGCTGTTGAGGTCGGGCAGATAGCGGCGGCGGCCGAAGAGGGTCGCCGTGTATCCGGTGGCCCGTGCCTCGTCGACGACCCGGCGCAGATAGTCCCGTACGCCGCCGAAGCGCTCGAAGTAGGCGTCCATCAGGCCCCGTGCCTCGGCCGCCTCGATGTTCAGCTGCTGGGAGAGGCCGAAGGCGGACAGTCCGTACGCCAGGCCGTAGGACATGGCCTTGATCTTGCGGCGCATCTCGGCGTCCACGGCGGACTGCTCGACGGAGAAGACCTGGGCGGCGGCGGTGGTGTGCAGGTCCTCGCCGGACGTGAACGCCTCGGTCAGGCCCGCGTCCTCGGAGAGGTGGGCCATCACCCGCAGCTCGATCTGGCTGTAGTCGGCCGTCATCAGGGACTCGAAGCCCTCGCCGACCACGAAGCCGCGGCGGATCGCCCGGCCCTCGTCGGTGCGGACCGGGATGTTCTGGAGGTTCGGGTCGGTGGAGGAGAGGCGGCCGGTCGCGGCGACCGTCTGGTTGAACGTGGTGTGGATGCGGCCGTCCGCGGCGATCGTCTTGATCAGGCCCTCCACCGTGACGCGCAGCTTGGCCTGCTCGCGGTGGCGGAGCATGATCACCGGCAGCTCGTTGTCCGTCTGGGCCGCGAGCCAGGCCAGGGCGTCGGCGTCGGTGGTGTAGCCGGTCTTGGTCTTCTTGGTCTTCGGCAGGTTCAGCTCGCCGAAGAGGACCTCCTGGAGCTGCTTGGGCGAGCCGAGGTTGAACTCCCGGCCGGCCGCCGCGTGGGCCTCCTTCACGGCCTGCTGGACGGCGCCCGCGAACATCTGCTCCATGGCCTGGAGGTGCTCACGGTCGGCCGCGATGCCGTGCCGCTCCATGCGGGCGAGCAGCGCGGAGGTGGGCAGCTCCATGTCGCGCAGCAGGTCGGCCGCGCCGACGTCCGCCAGGCGGCTCTCGAAGGTCTCGCCCAGGTCGAGGATGGCGCGGGCCTGCACCATCAGCACCTCGGCCTCGGCGCCCTCGTCCGCGCCGAAGGCGAGCTGTCCGTCGGCCGCCGCGGCGGGGGCCAGCTCGCGGTGCAGGTACTCCAGGGACAGCGCGTCCAGGTCGAAGGAGCGGCGCCCCGGCTTGACCAGGTAGGCGGCGAGGGCGGTGTCCATGCCCACGCCGGCGACGCTCCAGCCGTGCTCGGCGAAGACGCGCATCGCGCCCTTGGCGTTGTGGAAGACCTTCGGCCGCTCCGGGTCGGAGAGCCAGGAGCGGAACGCCGTCTCGTCGGCCTCGTCGGTCTCCGTCGGATCGAACCAGGCGGCCTTCCCGTCGGACGCGGCGAGCGCGACCTCGGTCACCGAGCCGGTGCCCAGGGCCCAGGTGTCGACCGTGGCCACGCCGAGCGGCTGCGTACCGTGCTCGGCGAGCCAGCCGGCCAGCTCGCCGGTGCCCAGCACGGTGCCGTCCAGTTCCACGCCGTCCGCGACCACCGGGGTGGCCTCGGCCTCCTCGGCGCCCGGGTCGACGGCGTAGAGCCGCTCGCGCAGGGAGGGGTTGCGGATCTCCAGGGTGTCCAGGATCACCGCGACGCCCTTGCGGTCGTAGGCCGTCCGCTCCAGGTCGGTGACGGTCCGCGGCAGCTCGACCCGACGCTCCAGCTCGGTGAGCCGGCGGTTGAGCTGCACGGACTCCAGGTGGTCGCGCAGGTTCTGCCCGGCCTTGCCCTTGACCTCGTCGACGCGCTCGACCAGCTCCGCGAACGACCCGAACTGGTTGATCCACTTCGCGGCGGTCTTCTCGCCGACGCCCGGGATGCCGGGCAGGTTGTCGGACGGGTCGCCGCGCAGCGCGGCGAAGTCGGGGTACTGGGCGGGGGTCAGCCCGTACTTTTCGAAGACCTTCTCCGGGGTGAAGCGGGTCAGCTCGGAGACGCCCTTGGTCGGGTACAGGACCGTGGTGTGCTCGCTGACCAGCTGGAAGGAGTCCCGGTCGCCGGTGACGATCAGCACGTCGAAGCCCTCGGCCTCGGCCTGGGTGGCGAGGGTGGCGATGACGTCGTCGGCCTCGAAGCCCTCGACGGCGAAGCGGGGTACGTGCATGGAGTCGAGCAGCTCGCCGATCAGCTCCACCTGCCCCTTGAACTCGTCCGGGGTCTTGGAGCGGTTCGCCTTGTACTCGGTGAACTCCTCGGAGCGCCAGGTCTTGCGGGAGACGTCGAACGCCACCGCGAAGTGCGTGGGCGCCTCGTCACGCAGGGTGTTGGCCAGCATCGACGCGAAGCCGTAGATCGCGTTGGTCGGCTGGCCCGTCGCGGTCGTGAAGTTCTCCGCGGGCAGCGCGAAGAACGCGCGGTACGCCAGCGAGTGCCCGTCCATGAGCATCAGCCGCGGTCGGTCGCCGGAGGTGCTGTCGGTCTTCTTCGATGCTGTCTTCGCCACGACTCCGATCCTGCCATGTGCCACTGACAGTCGGTGCCGCGATCGCCGGTGGCACCGGCGCGGCCAGCCGTCCGCGGGTGCGTCGTGGCTGGTCGCGCCCACGCGGCGGAGCCGCACATCGAGCAGCGCCCCGCGCCCTTCAGAGCGCCGATCGCGACCGGCATCCGTAACTGTCACAGCGGCGTGCGAGGATCGGAGACGTACTTCACAACGCGTAAGCGAAGGAGCGCGCGATGGCGAGCAAGCCGCCCAAGGGTGATCCGGTTCAGGACGCGCCGCAGGTCTCCGAGCCCCAGCACGCGGCGGCGGGCATCCCCGCCATCGGCCACACCCTGCGGGTCGCGCAGCGGCAGATGGGCGTGCGGCGGACGGCGCTGACGCTGCTGAGTGTCAACCAGAAGGACGGCTTCGACTGCCCGGGCTGCGCCTGGCCGGAGGGCGACCACCGGCACAAGGCGGAGTTCTGCGAGAACGGCGCGAAGGCGGTGGCCGAGGAGGCCACCCTGCGCCGCGTCACCCCGGAGTTCTTCGCCGCGCACTCCGTGGCCGACCTCGCGACCCGCAGCGGCTACTGGCTGGGCCAGCAGGGCCGGCTGACGCACCCGGTGTACCTCCCGGAGGGCGGCGAGCGCTACGAGCCGGTCACCTGGGAGCGCGCCTTCGACATCGTCGCGGAGGAGATCGCCGCGCTGGACTCGCCCGACGAGGCGGTCTTCTACACCTCGGGGCGCACCAGCAACGAGGCGGCGTTCCTCTACCAGCTCTTCGCGCGCGAGCTGGGCACCAACAACCTGCCGGACTGCTCCAACATGTGCCACGAGTCGTCCGGCTCGGCCCTGTCGGAGACCATCGGCGTCGGCAAGGGCAGCGTCCTGCTGGAGGACCTGTACAAGTCCGACCTGATCATCGTGGCGGGCCAGAATCCGGGCACCAACCACCCGCGGATGCTCTCGGCGCTGGAGAAGGCCAAGGCGAACGGCGCGCGGATCATCAGCGTCAATCCGCTGCCCGAGGCCGGTCTGGAGCGCTTCAAGAACCCGCAGACCCCCAAGGGGCTCACCGCGGGCGCCTCCCTCACCGACCTCTTCCTGCAGATCCGCCTCGGCGGCGACCAGGCGCTGTTCCGGCTCCTCAACAAGCTGATCCTGGAGACCGAGGGCGCGGTCGACGAGGCCTTCGTCGAGGAACACACCCACGGCTACGAGGAGTTCGCCGCGGCCGCCCGCGCCGCCGACTGGGAAGAGGCGCTCGCGGCGACCGGTCTCACGCGCGCGGAGATCGAGGCGGCGCTGCGCATGGTGCTCGCCTCCGAGCGCACCATCGTGTGCTGGGCGATGGGCCTGACCCAGCACAAGCACTCGGTGCCCACGATCCGCGAGGTGGTGAACTTCCTGCTGCTGCGCGGCAACATCGGCCGCCCCGGCGCGGGCGTGTGCCCGGTGCGCGGCCACTCCAACGTGCAGGGCGACCGCACGATGGGCATCTTCGAGCGGCCCGCGCCCGCCTTCCTGGACGCCCTGGAGAAGGAGTTCGGCTTCGCCCCGCCGCGCGAGCACGGCTACGACGTCGTACGGGCGATCCGCGCGCTGCGCGACGGCGACGCGAAGGTCTTCTTCGCCATGGGCGGCAACTTCGTCTCCGCCTCCCCCGACACGGAGGTCACCGAGGCGGCGATGCGCCGCGCCCGGCTCACCGTGCACGTGTCGACGAAGCTGAACCGCTCGCACGCGGTCACGGGCGCACGGGCGCTCATCCTGCCGACGCTGGGCCGCACGGAGCGTGATCTCCAGGGCGGCGGCGAGCAGTTCGTGACCGTCGAGGACTCCATGGGCATGGTGCACGCCTCGCGTGGGCGGCTGGAGCCCGCGAGCCGGCAGCTGCTGTCCGAGCCCGCGATCGTGTGCCGGCTGGCGCGCCGGGTGCTGGGCGAGAAGAGCCGCACGCCGTGGGAGGAGTTCGAGAAGGACTACGCGACGATCCGCGACCGCATCGGGCGGGTCGTGCCGGGCTTCGAGGACTTCAACGCGCGCGTGGCGCGCCCCGGGGGCTTCGCCCTCCCGCACGCCCCGCGCGACGAGCGCCGCTTCCCGACGGCCACCGGCAAGGCCAACTTCACCGCCGCGCCGGTCGAGTTCCCCGAGCTGCCCGAGGGGCGGCTGCTGCTCCAGACGCTGCGCTCGCACGACCAGTACAACACCACGATCTACGGCCTGGACGACCGCTACCGGGGGATCAGGAACGGCCGTCGCGTCGTCCTGGTCAACCCGGAGGACGCCCGGAAGCTGGACGTCGCGGACGGCTCGTACGTCGACCTGGTGAGCGAGTGGCGGGACGGGGTGGAGCGGCGGGCGCCCGGTTTCCGCGTCGTGCACTACCCGACGGCCCGGGGCTGCGCGGCGGCGTACTACCCGGAGACCAACGTCCTGGTGCCGCTGGACGCCACCGCGGACACCAGCAACACCCCGGCCAGCAAGTCCGTGGTCGTCCGTCTGGAACAATCGGCGACCGACTGAGCGTTTGCTCAGCGAAGCGAAGCGGACGGCCGTCGGCCGGCCCCAGCGGCCGGCCGTCGGGCACAGACGGATCGACGAAACGGAGCCGGGCCATGGGCGAGCAGCAGCAGGTGCAGTTCCCGCAGGAGGTCATCGACGAGTACGCCGCGCTCGGCGTCGACCTGCCCGCGCTGTTCTCCGCCGGGCACCTGGGGACGCGCATGGGCGTCCAGATCGTCGAGGCGTCGGCGGACCGGGTCGTCGGCACGATGCCGGTGGAGGGCAACACCCAGCCGTACGGGCTGCTGCACGGCGGCGCCTCGGCCGTGCTCGCCGAGACGCTCGGGTCGGTCGGCTCGATGCTGCACGGCGGCGCCTCCAAGATCGCCGTCGGTGTCGACCTGAACTGCACCCATCACCGCGGGGCCCGCTCCGGTCTGGTCACCGGGGTGGCCACGCCGGTGCACCGGGGCCGGTCGACGGCGACGTACGAGGTCGTGATCAGCGACGAGCAGGACCGCCGGGTGTGCACGGCCCGGCTGACCTGCCTGCTGCGGGACGTGCACCCCGGCGACGGGGCCACGGCGGGCTGAGCACCCTCACCGGGCGTTCCGCGGTGCGGCGCCCGCGGCACCCGTGACCGCGGCATTGCCCCCCGTCGTCCCGCGTCCTAGCGTCGGGGCATGGGGCGGGGAGGGGCACTTTGGCGGGGACGGGCGGCGCTGACGCTGTCGGCGGCCGTCGTGGCTGTCGGCTGCGGCAACTCCGGTGACGGACCGGGCGGTTCCTCCGGCGCCGCGCACGGCGCGTCCACGTCGTCCACGTCGTCGCCGTCGACCGCGTCCTCCCAGCGCCCCCTGTCCGGCGCGGAGTTGTGCGTGAGCGCCGTCGGGTACTGGGCGCGCGAGATGCTGGACGGCGGCGAGCCCTACGGCGACTATCAGTCGATGGGACTGTCCAACCGGCAGTACGACGTCCTGCGGGAGGTCGTGGACGCGGCACGGGCCAGGGAGCGGCACCGAGGTGCCCCGGCCGACGACGAGCTGATCGACCGCCAGGTGCGCCGGGCGTGTGCCGAGCGGTACCGCGACGGCGGTCCGAGCGTCGGCCCGTGGCAGCGATGAGCGGCATCGGGCCGGTCGAGCCGGGCGAGGACACCCGCGTCCGGGTCGCCCCGCGGCCCCGGCCGCGCGGACGCCTCGCGCTGCGCTACGAGCGCCACCGCCGGACGGTCCTCGCCTCCGGTGCCGTCCTCGTCGTCCTGGCGGGCGGCGGCTACCTGTACGCGAGCCGCGCACAGCCCCGCCCCGCTTCCCCGCCCCCTCCGCCCTACCCGTCCCAGGCGGTCGACCTCGTCTACCTGGCCCCGGCGGCCGGCTCGCCGGGAGCCACGGCCGGCGGCTACCGCTTCACGGTGCTGCTGAGCGTGCGGTCGGGACCGCCCGTCACCGTGACCCGGCTGACCCAGCCCTACGACGGTCTGTCCGTGACGTCCTCCCCGGCGGCACCTTTCCTGACAAAATCGCATTCCACCCGCAAGATCATTGTCACGCTACGGGTGACGGAATGTGAAAAAGCGCCCCGGAATCCCGGACTCCCTTTCCTGGATGTAACACTGCGTAATGCGCGCGCAATAGAAGCCCACAGTTTCATCCTGGGGGCGCGCTATGCGCGGGACCTCTCCCAGGCCCTTGAGGTCGCCTGCAGCAACGATTCAAGGTAATCACCAAAACGCCCCAGACGCCTGAACCCGGGCGGTCCATCCTGCGGGTTCTCAGCATGCGGACAGGGCGAATCGGCCTGAATTCAGCCCTTCTTCCCAGCGAGTACCGCTCTGCAATACCCGATGTCATAACAAGAGAGTCACAGCCTCACCCAGACCCTCCTCCACCTTCCCCACACACGCTTAGAGTCACGGCCAGTCACCGCGCCGTCGGATTGTCATTTCGGCCTCGCGCTCGACTCGACCGCCTCCACGGGGAAGCGGCCGTGCCAGGGAAAGGACTGATCGTGCGCCAACGTTCGCTCATCGCCATCACCGCCGCTCTGGCGGCGGGAGCGCTCACCCTCACCGCCTGCGGCTCGCGCGACGACGACGGCGGCTCCGACTCCGGCAACGGCGGCGGGGGCACCACCGTCGTCATCGGCGTCGACGCCCCGCTGACCGGCGACCTGTCCGCGCTCGGCCTCGGCATCAAGAACTCGGCGGACCTCGCGGCCAAGACGGCCAACAAGGACAAGACCGTCGACGGCATCACCTTCAAGGTCGAGGCCCTCGACGACCAGGGCCAGCCGTCCGTCGGCCAGCAGAACGCCAGCAGCTTCGTCGCCAACAAGGACGTCCTCGGCGTCGTCGGCCCGCTGAACTCGTCGGTCGGCGAGTCCATGCAGAAGGTGTTCGACACCGCCAAGCTGGTCGAGGTCTCCCCGGC
Organism: Streptomyces sp. MH60; assembly: GCF_002939385.1. Classification (GTDB taxonomy): domain Bacteria; phylum Actinomycetota; class Actinomycetes; order Streptomycetales; family Streptomycetaceae; genus Streptomyces. The sequence goes on from NZ_MULI01000074.1 coordinate 23,272, forward strand.
CAACACCGGCCCCTCCCTCACCCAGGGCCCGGACTGGCGCACCAAGAAGGTCCGCCAGTACAAGTCGTACTTCCGCACCGCGACCACGGACGCCATCCAGGGCCCGTTCGCCGCGCAGTACGTCTACAACGACGCCAAGAAGAAGAAGGTCTTCGTCATCGACGACAAGAAGACCTACGGCGCGGGCCTCGCCGGCACCTTCACCGAAGAGTTCAAGAAGCTCGGCGGCACGGTGGTCGGCACCGAGCACATCAACCCGGACACCAAGGACTTCTCCTCGGTCGCCACCAAGGTGAAGAACTCCGGCGCCGACGTCGTCTACTACGGCGGCGAGTACCCGCAGGCCGGCCCGCTGAGCAAGCAGATCAAGGAGGCCGGCGCCAAGATCCCGCTCGTCGGCGGCGACGGCATCAAGGACGACACCTTCATCAAGCTGGCCGGGGCCTCCGCCAACGGCGACCTCGCCACCTCCGTCGGTGCGCCCGTGGAGACCCTCCCGTCCGCCAAGAAGTTCGTGGCCGACTACAAGGCGGCCGGTTACAAGGAGGACTACGCGGCCTACGGCGGCTACTCCTACGACTCCGCCTGGGCGATCATCGAGGCCGTCAAGAAGGTCGTCGGCGACAACGACGGGAAGCTTCCCGACGACGCCCGCGCCAAGGTCACCGAGGCCATGCAGAACGTCTCCTTCGACGGTGTGACCGGCAAGGTCTCCTTCGACGAGTTCGGTGACGCGACCAACAAGCAGCTCACCGTCTACTCCGTCGAGAACGGAGCCTTCAACGACGTCAAGTCCGGTACCTACACCGGCTGACCGTCCCCCGCACCACAGCCCACGAGCCGCGCGGGGCGCTGTTCCACAGGCGCCCCGCGCGGACTCGCATCCGGCCATATCCGTCGAATATCCGAAAGTCTCGGAGGACATGCGGTGAACGAACTGCCGCAGCAGCTGGTCAACGGCCTGCTACTGGGATCCATGTACGGGCTCGTCGCCATCGGCTACACAATGGTCTACGGCATCGTCCAGCTCATCAACTTCGCCCACGGCGAGATCTTCATGACCGGTGCCTTCGGCGCACTCACGGTCTACATGTACATCCTGCCCGACGGCACCTCCATGCTGATCGCCCTGCCCCTGATGCTGCTCGGCGCGGTGATCGTCTCCGTCACCGTCGCCGTCGGGGCGGAACGGTTCGCCTACCGCCCCCTGCGCGGCGCCCCCCGGCTCGCGCCCCTGATCACCGCGATCGGTCTCTCCCTCGCCCTCCAGCAGGCGGTGTGGGCCTGGTACCCGGACGCGAAGTCCGCGCGGCCCTTCCCGCAGATCGACGGCGGGCCCTTCCACATCGGCAACGTCACCATCCAGACCGGCGACATCTTCCTGCTGATCGCGGCACCGGTCAGCATGGCGCTGCTCGGCTACTTCGTGATGCGCACCCGCACCGGGCGCGGCATGCAGGCCACCGCCCAGGACCCGGACACCGCCAAGCTGATGGGCGTCAACACGGACCGCATCATCGTGGTCGCCTTCGCGCTCGGCGCCGTCTTCGCCGCCGTCGGAGGCGTCGCCTACGGCCTCAAGTACGGTCAGATCGAGTTCAAGATGGGCTTCATCCTCGGTCTCAAGGCGTTCACGGCGGCGGTCCTCGGCGGCATCGGCAACATCTACGGCGCCATGATCGGCGGTGTCGTCCTCGGCGTCGCCGAGACCCTGGCCACCGCCTACATCGCCGACATCCCCGGCCTGGACAAGTTCGGCAGCCAGTCCTGGGCTGACGTCTGGGCCTTCATCCTCCTCATCCTCGTGCTGTTGTTCAGGCCGCAGGGCCTGCTCGGCGAACGCGTTGCGGACAGGGCGTGACACCGATGACCACACAGACCACCGCGCCGAAGAGCACCGGCGCCCCCGCCGCGGACGACGCCTCGGGCCTCATCGGCATACCCGCGAACCTCGGCCGCGCCCTCGCCACCGGCGGCGGCGTCCTCACCGTCGTCTCCACGTTCCTCGCCTGGACCTGGACCGCCGAGTTCCCCGGCGACCTCACCGTGTACGGCTACCCGGGCGGCCTCCAGGTCCTGGTGCTGGTCGCCGGCGCCCTCACCACCGTCTTCGGGCTCGCCTCCTACGGCGTCAGGGGACTGGGCTGGCTGGCACCCGCCGGTGCCGACGCGGCACTCAAGTTCGCCGCGCTCGCCGCCTTCGCCACCACCTGGTACACGATCATCGCGATCAGCACCAAGCTCGGCGGCGTCGTCAACCTCGAACCCGGCGGTTACATCGCCGCGGCCGTCACCCTCGTCGCGTTCCTGGGCGCCCTGGCCCTGCCCTTCGAGCGTCCCGAGCCCGACCCGTTCGACCCCGACGACACCGGCTGGGACCAGTTCAAGCACACCAGCTCCCAGAGGTGGCAGACCGTCCGCGCGGCCTTCGCCACCAAAGAGCCCCGGCCGGTGCGCGCACTGCCCTCCTACGTCGAGATCCTCATCATCGTCGCCGTCCTCGCGCTGGCACTGCTCGTCTTCACCTACGGCATCGGCACCGAGTACGACGAGCTGTTCATCGGCTTCCTGATCGTCGCGGGCTTCGGCTTCGCCGCCCTCCACCGGTCCGGGGTGATCAGCCACGCCACCGAGATCACCGCACGGCACCAGAACATCACCGTCTGCGGCGCCTTCATCGCGGCGGCCTGCTTCCCCTTCACGCAGTCCGACGACCAGTACGCCACCCTCGGCGTCTACATCCTGATCTTCGCCACGGTCGCGCTCGGACTGAACATCGTCGTCGGCCTGGCCGGCCTGCTCGACCTCGGTTACGTGGCCTTCCTCGGCGTCGGCGCGTACGCCGCCTCGATGGTCTCCGGCTCCCCCAGCTCGCCCTTCGACCTGCACCTGCCCTTCTGGGCCGCGGTCCTGGTCGGCGCGGCCGCCTCCCTGGTGTTCGGCGTCCTGATCGGCGCGCCCACGCTGCGGCTGCGCGGCGACTACCTCGCCATCGTGACCCTCGGCTTCGGTGAGATCTTCCGGATCACCGCCAACAACCTGGACGGCACCTCGGGTCCGGACGTCACCAACGGCTCCAACGGCATCTCGTCCATCCCCGATCTCAATGTCCTCGGCTTCGACCTCGGGGTCTCGCACGACCTCGGCGGCTTCACCCTCGGCCGGTTCGCCAACTACTTCCTGCTGATGCTCATCATCACGGCCGTCGTCGTCCTCGTCTTCCGGCGCAGCGGCGACTCCCGCATCGGCCGCGCCTGGGTCGCCATCCGCGAGGACGAGACCGCCGCGCTCGCCATGGGCATCAACGGCTTCCGCGTCAAGCTCATCGCGTTCGCCGTCGGCGCCTCGCTGGCCGGACTGGCCGGCACCGTCCAGGCGCACGTCACCTACACCGTCACCCCCGAGCAGTACCTCTTCGCCGGCACCACCCCGCCCAACTCCGCCTTCCTTCTCGCGGCGGTCGTGCTGGGTGGCATGGGCACCATCGCCGGTCCGCTCATCGGCGCCTCGCTGCTCTTCCTGATTCCCAACAAGCTCCAGTTCCTCGACGACTACCAGCTCCTCGCCTTCGGGCTCGCGCTCGTCCTGCTGATGCGCTTCCGCCCGGAGGGCCTCATCGCCAACCGGCGCCGCAAGCTGGAGTTCCACGAAGAGGCCGAAGCGCCCGCAGTCCTGAGCAAGACAGGGGCCTGACCACCATGACCACCGACACCACCACCAAGGACACCGCACCGGGCGCCCCGGCCCCCGGCACCACCATCCTCGACGCGCGCGGTGTCACGATGCGCTTCGGCGGACTGACCGCCGTGAACGGCGTCGACCTCACCGTCAACAGCGGCGAGATCGTCGGCCTGATCGGCCCCAACGGCGCCGGCAAGACGACCTTCTTCAACTGCCTGACCGGCCTCTACATCCCGACCGAGGGCGAGGTCCGCTACAAGGGCCAGGTCCTGCCGGCCAAGTCCTTCAAGGTGACCGCCGCCGGCATCGCCCGCACCTTCCAGAACATCCGGCTGTTCGGCAACATGACCGTTCTGGAGAACGTCCTCGTCGGCCGGCACACGCGGACCAAGGAGGGCTTCTGGTCGGCCGTGCTGCGCGGTCCCGGCTTCCACCGCGCGGAGGCCGCCTCCCGCGAACGCGCCATGGAACTGCTGGAGTTCGTGGGCCTCTCCCTCAAGGCCGACCACCTCGCGCGCAACCTGCCCTACGGCGAGCAGCGCAAGCTGGAGATCGCCCGCGCGCTGGCCAGCGAGCCGGGGCTGCTGCTCCTGGACGAGCCGACGGCGGGCATGAACCCGCAGGAGACGCGGGCCACCGAGGAACTGGTCTTCGCCATCCGCGACCAGGGCATCGCCGTCCTCGTCATCGAGCACGACATGCGGTTCATCTTCAACCTCTGCGACCGCGTCGCCGTCCTCGTGCAGGGCGAGAAGCTCGTCGAGGGCGACAGCGCCACGGTGCAGGGCGACGAACGCGTGGTCGCCGCCTACCTCGGCGAGCCCCTCGCCGACGACCCCGGCGCCGCGGAGGCCGCCGAGGTGGAGGCCGCCGAGGCGGCGCAGGCCTCCGCGGCGGACACCACCACGGACACCGCGGCCGGCAAGGAGAACGACCGATGACCGCACTGCTCGAGGTCGAGGACCTCCGCGTCGCCTACGGCAAGATCGAGGCCGTCAAGGGCATCTCCTTCAAGGTGGACGCCGGTGAGGTGGTCACCCTCATCGGCACCAACGGCGCCGGCAAGACCACGACGCTGCGCACCCTGTCGGGGCTGCTGAAGCCGGTCGGCGGTCAGATCAAGTTCGGCGGCAAGTCGCTCAAGAAGGTCCCCGCGCACCAGATCGTCTCGCTGGGGCTCGCCCACTCGCCCGAGGGGCGGCACATCTTCCCGCGCATGACGATCGAAGACAATCTGCGCCTCGGCGCCTTCCTGCGCAGCGACCGGGCGGGCGTCGAGAAGGACATCCAGCGCGCCTACGACCTCTTCCCGATCCTCGGTGAACGCCGCAAGCAGGCGGCGGGCACCCTGTCCGGCGGTGAGCAGCAGATGCTCGCCATGGGCCGTGCCCTGATGTCGCAGCCCAAGCTGCTCATGCTCGACGAGCCCTCCATGGGCCTCTCGCCGATCATGATGCAGAAGATCATGGCGACGATCGCGGAGCTGAAGTCCCAGGGCACCACGATCCTGCTCGTCGAGCAGAACGCCCAGGCCGCCCTGTCCCTGGCCGACCACGGCCACGTCATGGAGGTCGGCAACATCGTCCTGTCGGGCAGCGGCCAGGACCTGCTCCACGACGAGTCGGTCCGCAAGGCCTACCTCGGCGAGGACTGACACCCCCGAGGAACCGTACGAGTGAGGCCCGCTCCCCCCTCGGGGACGCGGGCCTCACTCGTACGCCGGAGGACTCAGCCCTTGGACGCCTTCTTCTCCTCGGCGTCCTGGATGACCGCCTCGGCCACCTGCTGCATCGACATCCGCCGGTCCATGGAGGTCTTCTGGATCCACCGGAAGGCGGCCGGCTCGGTCAGCCCGTACTCCGTCTGGAGCACCGACTTGGCGCGGTCCACCAGCTTGCGGGTCTCCAGCCGGAGGCTGAGGTCGGCGACCTCCTTCTCCAGCGCCTTCAGCTCCGTGAACCGCGAGACGGCCATCTCGATCGCCGGCACGACGTCGCTCTTGCTGAACGGCTTCACGAGATACGCCATGGCTCCGGCGTCCCGGGCCCGCTCCACCAGGTCGCGCTGCGAGAAGGCGGTCAGCATCAGCACCGGCGCGATGGACTCCTCGGCGATCTTCTCGGCCGCGGAGATGCCGTCGAGCTTGGGCATCTTGACGTCGAGGATCACCAGGTCGGGCCGGTGCTCGCGGGCCAGCTCCACGGCCTGCTCACCGTCACCGGCCTCACCGACGACGGAGTACCCCTCCTCCTCCAGCATCTCCTTGAGGTCCAGCCGGATGAGCGCCTCGTCCTCGGCGATGACGACACGGGTCGTCAGCGGAGGCACGTGCGACTGGTCGTCGTCGGGCACGTCTACGGGCTGGGGCGACTCGGGGGCGGTCACGTGGGCTCCTCGTTCGGGGCAGGGGTACTGCTGACAAGAGCCTACCTAGCTCCTGTATGTTTGAGTCACCGAGGGGCTACACTGACCTTCGGTTCGAAGAGGCTCCGGTAGTCCAATCGGCAGAGACGATGCCCTCAAAAGGCATTCAGTGTGGGTTCGAGTCCCACCCGGGGCACTTTACCTTCGTTTCGAAGGCATCCCGAAGTCGCTGCGGGGACACCCGTTCAGCGGTCGTCCTCCCCGATGTGGTGCACCCGCACCAGGTTCGTCGTGCCGGACACCCCGGGCGGAGAACCGGCCGTGATGACCACGGTGTCCCCCTTCTCGCACCGCCCGTACCGGGTGAGCAGCTCGTCCACCTGGTCGACCATCGCGTCCGTGGAGTCCACGTGCGGGCCGAGGAAGGTCTCCACGCCCCAGGTCAGGCTCAGTTGCGAGCGGGTCGCCGGTTCCGGGGTGAAGGCGAGCAGCGGAATGGGCGAGCGGTAGCGGGACAGGCGGCGGACGGTGTCGCCGGACTGGGTGAAGGCGACCAGGAACTTCGCGCCGAGGAAGTCGCCCATCTCGGCCGCCGCGCGGGCGACCGCTCCGCCCTGGGTGCGGGGCTTGTTGCGGTCGGTCAGCGGGGGCAGCCCCTTGGCCAGGATGTCCTCTTCGGCCGCTTCGACGATCCGGGCCATCGTGCGCACCGTGTCGGTCGCGTGCTTGCCCACGCTGGTCTCGCCGGAGAGCATCACCGCGTCCGTGCCGTCGATGACCGCGTTGGCGACGTCGGAGGCCTCCGCGCGGGTCGGGCGGGCGTTGTCGATCATCGAGTCGAGCATCTGGGTGGCGACGATGACCGGCTTGGCGTTGCGCTTGGCCAGCTTGATGGCGCGCTTCTGGACGATCGGCACCTGCTCCAGGGGCATCTCGACGCCGAGGTCGCCCCGGGCGACCATGATCCCGTCGAAGGCCGCGACGATGTCCTCGATGTTCTCCACGGCCTGCGGCTTCTCGACCTTGGCGATCACGGGCAGGCGGCGGCCCTCCTCGTCCATGATGCGGTGCACCTCGAGGACGTCCCGCCCGCTGCGCACGAAGGACAGCGCCACGACGTCGAAGCCGCTGCGCAGCGCCCAGCGCAGGTCGTCCTCGTCCTTCTTCGACAGGGCCGGCACGGACACCGCGACGCCGGGCAGGTTGAGGCCCTTGTGGTCGGAGACCATTCCGCCCTCGATCACCCTGGTGCGCACGCGCGGCCCGTCGACGCCGGTCACCTCCAGGCAGACCCTGCCGTCGTCGACGAGGACGCGCTCGCCGGGGGTGACGTCCTCGGCGAGGCCCGCGTACGTCGTGCCGCAGGCGTGGCGGTCGCCCTCGACGCCCTCCTCGACGGTAATGGTGAAGCTGTCGCCGCGTTCAAGGAGTACGGGCCCCTCACCGAAGTGGCCGAGGCGGATCTTCGGACCCTGAAGGTCCGCGAGGGTGCCGACGCTGCGGCCCGTCTCGTCGGACGCCTTGCGGACCCGGCGGTAGCGCTCTTCGTGCTCGGCGTGGGTGCCGTGGCTGAAATTGAAGCGGGCGATGTCCATACCGGCGTCGACCAGGTCCTTGATCTGGTCGTACGAGTCGGTGGCGGGCCCAAGAGTGCAGACGATCTTTGCTCGGCGCATGAGTCGAGCCTATGACTTACTGCCGGGTAGCGAATTGGCCACGCATGACCACTCAACAACCTTTGAGTAAAGGGATATTGACAAGTGTTGAATTGTGCGGCAGGCCGCTCCGATGAGCATACGCAGGGGACTGCGCCTCTTGACAGGAGACATGTTCAGGACAGAATCTACGCGCGTCGCCACTGTCTGCACGGGTCCACCGAGGAGAGTCAGTCATGCCGTTGAACCGCCGCACGTTCCTGAGCAGGTCCGCCGTGACGGGGGCGGGAGTCGCCCTGGCCGGCGCGGCGGCTGCTCCGGCGGCCGAGGCCGCGGCCCCCGCGCACCGGGGCCGCCGGAAGCCCAAGCGGTACGCGCTGACCGTGCTCGGCACCACCGACCTGCACGGACACGTCTTCAACTGGGACTACTTCAAGGACGCCGAGTACACGGACACGGCGGGCAACGCCCAGGGCCTCGGCCGGATCTCCACCCTGGTGAACCAGGTCCGCGAGGAGAAGGGCCGCCACAACACCCTGCTGCTGGACGCGGGCGACACCATTCAGGGCACCCCGCTGACGTACTACTACGCGAAGGTGGACCCGATCACCGCCGAGGGCGGTCCGGTGCACCCGATGGCACAGGCGATGAACGCCATCGGCTACGACGCGGTGGCCCTCGGCAACCACGAGTTCAACTACGGCATCGAGACGCTGCGCCGGTTCGAGGAGCAGTGCGACTTCCCGCTGCTCGGGGCGAACGCGGTCGACGCCAAGACCCTGAAGCCGGCCTTCCCGCCGTACTTCATGAAGACGTTCCGGGTGAAGGGCGCGCCGCCGGTGAAGGTGGCGGTGCTGGGGCTGACCAACCCCGGCATCGCGATCTGGGACAAGGCGTACGTCCAGGGGAAGCTGGCCTTCCCGGGCCTGGAGGAGCAGGCGGCCAAGTGGGTGCCGAAGCTGCGTTCGATGGGCGCGGACGTGGTGGTCGTCTCCGCCCACTCGGGCTCCTCGGGCACGTCCTCCTACGGTGACCAGGTCCCCTACGTCGAAAACGCGGCGGCCAACGTGGCCCGGCAGGTGCCGGGCATCGACGCGATCCTCGTCGGGCACGCGCACGAGGAGATCGCCGAGCTGAAGGTCGTCAACGAGCGGACCGGGAAGACGGTCGTGCTGTCGGAGCCGCTGTGCTATGCCGAGCGGCTCACCCTGTTCGACTTCGAGCTGGTCTTCGAGCGGGGTCGCTGGCAGGTCGAGTCGGTGAGGGCCTCGCTGCGCAACTCCAACGCGGTCGAGGACGACCCGCGGATCACCAGGCTGCTGGCGGACGAGCACGAGAAGGTCGTGGCCTACGTCAACCAGGTCGTCGGCACCGCCACCGAGACGCTGACCACGGTCGAGGCGCGGTACAAGGACGCCCCGATCATCGACCTGATCACCAAGGTGCAGGAAGACGTGGTCAAGGAGGCGCTGGCGGGCACGGAGTACGCCGCGCTGCCGGTCCTCGCGCAGGCGTCGCCCTTCTCGCGGACCTCGGAGATCCCGGCCGGCGAGGTGACGATCCGGGACCTGTCGAGCCTGTACGTGTACGACAACACGCTGGTCGCGAAGCTGCTGACGGGCGCGCAGCTGCGGGCGTACCTGGAGTACTCGGCGGAGTACTACGTGCGGACGGCCGCCGGAGCGCCGGTGGACGTGGACAAGCTGACCAACGCGAACGGCCGTCCGGACTACAACTACGACTACGTGTCGGGGCTGAAGTACGAGATCGACGTGGCGCAGGCGGCCGGTTCGCGGATCAGGAACCTCAGCTACGGCGGTGCCCCGCTGGACGACGCCCAGCAGTTCGTGCTGGCCGTGAACAACTACCGGGCCAACGGCGGCGGCGCCTTCCCGCACGTGGCGTCGGCCAAGGAGCTGTGGTCGGAGTCGACGGAGATCCGCACCCGGATCGCGGAGTGGGCGACCGCGAAGGGCGTGCTGGACCCGAAGGACTTCGCGTCCGTGGACTGGTCGCTGACGCGCGAGGGCACGCCGGTGTTCTGACCGGCCCCGCCCGAGGCGGCCGCCTCCTCAGACTCCGTCCACCAAAGGGGTGAGCGCCCGGTGGTGGCGGGCGGACGGGATCTGGGGCCGGCCGCCCTCCAGGCCGAACGTGGTGAAGGCGGTGCGGGCGGGCAGCGGGTAGGGCTCCCGCCCGGTGAGGTCGTTGAGGATGGTCGCGCTGCGCCAAGCGGCGAGGCCCAGGTCGGGCGTGCCGACCCCGTGGGTGTGCGTCTCGGCGTTCTGGACGTAGACGGAGCCGGTGACGCACGGGTCCAGGACGAGGCGGTGGCGGTCGTCGACGCGGGGGCGTTCGGAGTTGTCGCGCCGCATGTAGGGGTCGAGACCGGCGAGGAGGCGGCCGAGCGGGCGTTCGCGGTGGCCGGTGGCGAGGACGACGGCGTCGGTGGTGAGACGGGAGCGGGTCCTCTGCTGCTCGTGTTCCAGGTGGAGTTCGACCTGGGTGGCGGCGATGCGGCCGGCGGTGCGGACGCGGACGCCGGGGGTGAGGGTGGTGTCGGGCCAGCCGCCGTCGAGGGTGCGCCGGTACAGCTCGTCGTGGATGGCGGCGGTGGTGTCGGCGTCGATGCCCTTGTGCAGCTGCCACTGGGCGGCGACGAGGCGGTCACGGACCGGTTCGGCCAGGCCGTGGAAGTAGCGGGTGTAGTCGGGGGTGAAGTGTTCGAGGCCGAGCTTGGAGTACTCCATGGGCGCGAGGGCCTCGGTGCGGCCCAGCCAGTGCAGCCGCTCGCGGCCGGCGGGGCGGTGGCGGAGCAGGTCGAGGAAGACCTCCGCGCCGGACTGCCCGGTGCCGATGACGGTGACGTGCCCGGCGGCCAGGAGCGTGTCGCGGTGGCGGAGGTAGTCGGCGGCGTGCACGACGGGGACGGCGGGGTCCTCGGCGAGGGGCCTGAGCGGGTCGGGGACATGGGGTTCGGTGCCGATGCCGAGGACGACGTTCCTGGTGTGGGTGCGGCCGAGGGCCTCGGCCTCCCCGTCGGCGTCGAGCTGGGTGTAGTCGACCTCGAAGAGGTCGCGGTCGGGGTTCCAGCGGACGGCGTCGACCTGGTGGTGGAAGCGGAGCGCGGGCAGGTTCTCGGCGACCCAGCGGCAGTAGGCGTCGTACTCGGCGCGCTCGATGTGGAAGCGTTCGGCGAAGTAGAAGGGGAAGAGGCGTTCTCTGGCCCTGAGGTGGTTGAGGAAGGTCCAGGGGCTCGCCGGGTCGACGAGGGTGACCAGGTCGGCGAGGAAGGGCACCTGGACGCGCGCGCCGTCGAGGAGCAGGCCGGGGTGCCAGCGGAAGTCGGGGCGCTGGTCGTAGAAGACGGCGTCGAGGCCGGTGAGGGGGTCGGCGAGGGCCGCGAGGGAGAGGTTGAAGGGGCCGATGCCGATGCCGACGAGGTCGCGGGGGGCTTCGGGGGTGTCGTGCGCGGGGGTGTTCATCGCGGGACGTGTCCTTCCACGAGCGTCAGGAGTGCTGCGAGGTCGTCTGGGCCGGTGTGGGGGTTCAGCAGGGTCGCCTTGAGCCAGAGCCGGCCGTCGGCGCGGGCGCGGCCGAGGACGGCGCGGCCGGTGGTGAGCAGCGCGCGGCGTACGGCGGCGACGTCGTCGTCGGTCGCCGGCGCGGGCCGGAACAGGACCGTGCTGATGGCGGGCGGGGCGTGCAGTTCGAACCCGGGGTGGGCCTCGACCAGCCCGGCGAGTTCCTGGGCCAGGGAGCAGACCGCGTCGACGAGGGCGCCCAGTCCTGCGCGGCCCAGGGTCTTGAGGGTGACGGCGGTCTTCAGGACGTCGGGGCGGCGGCTGGTGCGCGGGGAGCGCGAGAGGAGGTCGGGGAGGCCCGCGTCGGTGTCGTCGTCGGCGTTGAGGTAGTCGGCACGGTGGTGCAGGGCGGCGAGGTCGTCGGCGTCCGTGACGGTGAGGAGGCCGGCGGGGATCGGCTGCCAGCCGAGCTTGTGCAGGTCCAGGGCGACGGTGTCGGCGGCCTCCAGTCCCGCGAGCCGCGCGCGGTGCCGGTCGCTGAACAGCAGGCCGGCGCCGTAGGCGGCGTCGACGTGGAGGCGGGCGCCGTGGACGGCGCAGCGGTCGGCGATCTCGGGCAGCGGGTCGATGAGTCCGGCGTCGGTGGTGCCCGCGGTGGCGGCGACGAGGTGCGGGCCGGGGATCTGGGTGAGGGCCTCGTCGAGGGCGGCGGGGTCGAGGGTGCCGGCGGGGGCGGGGACGACGACGGGCTCGGGCAGCCCGAGCAGCCAGGCGGCGCGGGGCAGCGAGTGGTGGGCGCCGGCCCCGTGCACCAGCCGCAGGCCCGCGCCGTGCCGTTCGCGGGCGAGCAGGACGGCGAGCTGGTTGGACTCGGTGCCGCCGGTGGTGACGACGGCGTCGGCGGCGCCGGTCTCCCGGGCGAGGGCGCGGGTGACGAGGGCCTCCAGGGCGGAGGCGGCGGGTGCCTGGTCCCAGGAGTCCAGGGAGGGGTTGAGGACGCTCGCGGCGAGGTCGGCGGCGGCCGCGACGGCGAGCGGCGGGGTGTGCAGGTGGGCGGCGCACAGGGGGTGGGCGGGGTCGGCGGCGCCCTCGGCGAGCGCGGTGACCAGGACGCGGAGCGCCTCGGGGTCGCCCCGGTCGGGCAGGATGTCGCCGGCCGCGTCCGCCACCCGGGCGGCGACGGCACCGGGGCCGCCCGCGGGCAGCG
>NZ_MULI01000075.1 GCF_002939385.1 Streptomyces sp. MH60
CGGCGCCGCCGTGCCGACGGCGGCTGGACCGGAACGCCCGGGTACCCCGGGTGCACGGGGTACCCGGCCGCCGTGTCCTGCACCGGCGGCTGCACCGGCGGCTGCACCGGCGGCTGGAACGGGGGCTGCGCGGGCGGTTGGGCGGGCGGGGCTGCCGCGGCGTCCGCCCCCGCGGGGCGCACCTGGTCGGTCCACGCCGTGCCGTCCCACCAGCGCTCGGTGGCGGGACCGTCATTCTTCTGTCCGGGGTCCGGGTACCACCCGGGAGGAGTCGCCTGCGTCATGTGCCCACCGTATGAGGCGTCGGTGAAAGCCGGATGAGAGGCCCGTCCCACCCGCCGCGCGGGCCGGTCCGGCGCCGCGCGCCGCGCGGGGTTGACGGGCGTCCGACCGCACCGCCGCTGATGGCGGGCCCGGCGCGTCGTCCGCGCTTTACCGCATGTCACCCGTCACGGCAACTGGTCGGTGGAGCACCCACCACTTGCGCGATCGGAGGGCTAGGCTCAGGCTCTGTACGTCATTCGGGCGACTCGGGGAGGTAGCGGGATGACGGAGGTACGGCGGGTGGGCGCCGTCCCGGCCTCCCTCTGGGAGCGCGACGAGGAAATCGCCACCATCACGCGTGCGGTGGACACCCTGTGCGCGGACCGCTCGTCCCCCGGCACCCTGCTGGAGGCCCGCGGCGAGGCCGGGGTCGGCAAGACGGCGCTGCTCGCCGAGACCCGCCGCATCGCCGAGGCCCGGGGCTGCACCGTCTGGTCGGCACGCGGCGGCGAGACCCTCAGGTCCGTCCCCTTCAACGTGGTGCGCCAACTGCTCCAGCCCGCCCTGGTGTCCATGCTCCCCGAGGAGGCCCGCGAGTACCTCGGCGACTGGTACGACATCGCGGGCCCCGCCCTCGGCATAGCGGACCCCGGCGAGCGGCAGGCCGACCCGCAGGGCGTGTGCGACGGCCTGGTCGCCGCCGTACGCCGGCTCTCCCGCCGGGAGTGGCCGCTGGTGCTGCTGATCGACGACGCGCACTGGGCCGACCAGGAGACCCTGCGCTGGCTCGCCGCGCTCACCGAACGGCTCGACGAGACCTCCGTCCTGGTCGTCCTCGCCCGCCGCCCCGGCGACGTCAGCGGAGACAGCGCCCGCCATCTGGAGGCGGCCACCGCCGTCGGCCGGCCCCTCGCCCCGCTGAACGCCCTCACCCCCGAAGCGACGGCCGGGCTCACCCGCGCCACGCTGGGCGCCCACGCCGAGGCCGCCTTCTGCCGCGAGGTGTGGGCCGTCACCGGCGGCAACCCCTACGAGACCGTGGAACTCCTCGCCAAGGTCCAGGACAGCGAACTGCAGCCCGTCGAGGCGGAGGCCGCCGAACTGCGTGCCCTGAACCGCTCCGCCCGCGGCGGCGGTCTCGTCGCCCGCCTGGAGCAGCTCGGCGTCGACTCCACCCGGTTCGCCTGGGCCGCGGCCATCCTCGGCGGCGGCATCACCGTCGACATGGTGGCCCGGCTCGCCACTCTGGACCCCGCCGACGCCGCCCGCTGCGCCGAACTGCTCAGGGGTGCCCGGATCCTGTCCGTACCCGACGCCACCGCCGGGCAACCGGGAGCGGGGGAGCTGGAGTTCGTCCACCCGCTGATCGCCACCGCCGTCTACAACTCCATCCCCGACGCGCTGCGCACGGCGATGCACGGCATAGCGGCCCAGCTGGTCGCCGACTCCGGGCTCGGCGCGGCCGCCGCCTCCCGGCATCTGCTCAAGGTGCACCCCGACGACGACCAGGAAGTCGTGGCCCAGCTGCGCGAGGCCGCCCGCGAACACCTCGCCGTCGGAGCCCCCGACGCGGCCCGGCGCTGCCTCGAACGGGCCTTGCAGGAACCGCCGTTGCCGGAATCCCACGCCCGCGTGCTGTTCGAGCTGGGCTGTGCCACGCTCCTCACCGCGCCCGCCACCACCATCGGCCACCTGCGCACCGCGCTCGCCATGCCCGGCCTTGTGGGCGAGCAGCGCGTGGACGCCGTCTTCCGGCTCTCCCAGGCGCTGCTCCACAACGACCAGCTGGAGGAGGCCGTCCGCACCGTCGAGGCGGAGGCCGCCCGCAACCCCGACCCCTCGGCGCGGCTGCGTCTCCAGGCCGCCCAGTACATGTGGGAGGGCATCCACGCGGGCGAGACCTCGTCGCCCCACCGCTCCGCACGCCTGGCCGAACTCGCCGCCACCTGCACCGGCCGCGACAACGCCGAGCGCGCCCTGCTCATCCTGCGCGGCTTCGACGCCATGACCCACGGCGAGAGCGCCGAAGAGGTCGTCGAGCTGTGCGACCGCGCCCTCGTCAACGGCCGCCTCGCCCCCGGACTCGGCTGGACCGACACCGAGTGGGGCCTGGAACTGCCGATGATGCTGGCCAGCTCCTACGCCTACGCCGACCGGCTCGACCGCGCCGAGGCCCTGTTCACCGAGGCCCTGCGCGCCTACGAGAGCGCCGGCTGGAGCGGCGGTCACCTCTCCCTCGCACACGCCTACGTCGGTCTCGGCCACCGCAGGAGGGGCCGCCTGAAGGAGGCCGAGCAGTCGCTGCGCGAGTCACTGCGCATCGCGGAGCGCGTCGGCCGGGGACTGCCGCTGTACTGGTCGGCGATCTGCAACCTGATCGACACCCTGCTCGCCCGCGGCCATGTCGAGGAGGCCCGGACCGTCGCCGACCAGTACGGCTTCGCACCGCCCTACCCGTCGACGATCGTTCTGCCCGACCCCCGCCCGGTGCGCGGGCGGCTGCTGCTCGCCACCGGCCGCACCAAGGAGGGCGTCAACGAACTGGAGGCCGCCGAGAAGGCGGCCGCCGCCCGTGGCCGGCACAACCCGGTGGTGGTCCCCTGGGCGACCGAACTGGCCCGGGCGCTGGCCACCGAG
Source organism: Streptomyces sp. MH60 (assembly GCF_002939385.1). Classification (GTDB taxonomy): domain Bacteria; phylum Actinomycetota; class Actinomycetes; order Streptomycetales; family Streptomycetaceae; genus Streptomyces. Next base: position 2,902 of record NZ_MULI01000075.1, read on the forward strand.
GATCCCGGCCGCGCCGCCCAGCTGGCCACCGACGCCCGCCGCCAGGCCGAGCGCTTCGGCACGGACACGGCGATAGGAGAGGCCCTGCGCTGCGCCGCCGCGCTGGAGACCGGCCAGCGCGCGGTCCGGCTGGCCGCCCAGGCCGTCGCCTACCTGGAAGCCTCACCCTGCCAGTACGAACACGCCGCCGCCCGCGTGGAGTACGGCATCGCCTCCCGCTCGGCGGCCGAGCTGAACCGGGGCCTGGCGCTGGCCGAGTCCTGCGGCGCCGACGGCCTCGCGGCCCGCGCCCGTCGGGCCCTGGCGGCGGGACACACCGGCTGAGGCCCCGCCAGGGCGCGCCGAGGGGTTCACTCCGCGGCGCCGTCCGCCTCCTCGGCCAGCACCCGCTGGGCCGTCGCGAACGCCGAGTTGGCGGCCGGCACCCCGCAGTACACCGCCGTCTGGAGCAGCACCGCGCCGATCTCGTCCGGAGTCAGCCCGTTGCGCCGCGCCGCCCGCACATGCATGGCCAGCTCCTCGTAGTGGCCGTGCGCGACCAGCGCCGTCAGCGTGACCATGCTGCGCTCGCGGCGCGAGAGCGTCTCGTCGGTCCAGATCTCGCCCCACGCGTAGCGCGAGATGAAGTCCTGGAAGCGGGCGGTGAACGGCGTCTGCCGTCCCTGCGCCCGGTCCACGTGCGCGTCGCCCAGCACCTCGCGCCGTACCGCCATGCCCCGCCGGGCCCCGCCGTCGAAGTGCGCCCGCAGCGCCGTCAGCACCGCCTCGGGCCGTTCGGCCGGCGCCAGGTGCGAGGCGCCCGGGATCTCCGTCAGCGTCGCGCCCGGCACCGCGTCGGCCAGCTCCCGCAGGTGTGCGGGCGGCGTGGCCGGGTCCTCGCGCCCCGCGACCAGCAGTGTCGGCGCGGCAATCTCCCCGACCCGGTCCCGCAGATCGAAGGCGGCCAGCGCGTCGCAGCAGGCCGCGTACGCGCCCGGGTCGGCCTCCCGGTGGTCCCGGACCAGGCGTGGCACGGTGAACCCCGGGGTGAACCACCGCGCGTCCGCGCTCTCCGCGAGCCGCCCCAGCCCCTCGTCACGCACCTGCGCCGCCCGCTCCTCCCACGGCCGCGCGCCGTTGAAGTGCGCCGACGAACAGACCACCGCGAGGGACGACACCCGCTCCGGACGGTGCACGGCCAGATGCAGGCCCACCGCGCCGCCCAGGGACACCCCGGCGTAGGCGAACCGCTCCACGCCGAGCGAGTCGGCGAGCGCGAGCACCAGATCGGCCAGGTCCGCGACGGTGGCGCCGGGCCCGATCAGGTCGGCCGGTGAGCCTCCGTGCCCCGGCAGGTCCCAGCGGATCACCCGGTGCCCGATGGACAGTTCGGGCGCCACCGCGTCCCACAGCGCGTACGAGGTGCCCAGCGAGGGCCCGAGCAGCAGCGGGGGAGCGGATTCGGGGCCTTCGGACAGATGGTTGAGAATGGTCGTCAACGTCGCTCCAGAGCGCGGTCGGTGAGGGCGGCGGCGGCACCGGTGCAGCGGGCGGGGTCGGTCGCGGCCGCCAGGTCGAGTTCCCGCAACTCCGGTACTTCGGCCAGCAGTTCGCCCAGGCTCCGGTCCTCGACGTAGGCGCGCGCCGCCAGTTCGGTGAGCAGTTCCCTGGCGCGGGCCCGCCCCAGCACCGGCGCCAGTTCGGCCGAGAGCCGCTCCGAGACGATCAGGCCGTGGGTGAGGCCGAGGTGTGCCCGCATCGCGTCCGGGCGCACCCGCAGCCCCTCGGCCAGCTCCGCGGCGTCACGGGCCGCGCCGCCGGTCAGGCGCAGCAGGTCCCGCAGCGGCTCCCACTCCGCGTGCCAGGCCCCGGCCGGCCGTTCGTCCTCGGCGGCCAGCGAGCCGTACAGTGTGGCCGCGAGCTGCGGCGCGCGCCGGGCGGCCGCCGCGATCAGCGTGGACCGCACCGGATTGGCCTTGTGCGGCATCGCCGACGAACCGCCCCCGCTGCCCTCGGCGACCTCACCGATCTCGGTGCGGGACAGCGTCAGCACGTCCACGGCGACCTTCCCGAGCGCACCGGCGGTGAAGGCGAGGGCGCCGGCCAGGTCGGCGACCGGAGTGCGCAGGGTGTGCCAGGGCAACAGCGGTTCCCGCAGGCCCAGTTCACGCGCGTACGCCGCCGCAAGCCCGATCGCGTCCGTCGCGCCGTACGCCTCGAAGGCGGCCAGGGTGCCCGCCGCGCCGCCGAGTTGGGCGGGCAGCGCGTCCCGTACCGCCGTGATCCGGTCCCGTGCGTCCAGCACCAGCGAGCGCCATCCGGCCGCCTTCAGTCCGAAGGCCGTCGGCACGGCGTGCTGGGTGAGGGTCCGCCCCGGCATCGGCGTGTCCCGGTGCTCGGCGGCCAGCCGGGCCAGCGCCCGTTCCGTACGGGCGAGGTCGGGCAGCAGCAGGTCCAGGGTGCGGACGGCGACCAGCATCGTCGCCGTGTCCAGGATGTCCTGGCTGGTCGCGCCCCGGTGCACATACGGCCCGTACGGCTCGCCGACCGTCCGCGTCAGGTCGGCCACCAGCGGGATGACCGGGTTTCCGCCGCCCCGGGCCCGCTCGGCGAGGGAGCGCGCGTCGAAGACGGCCGGGTCGGCGGCGGCCGCGCCCACCGCCTCCGCCGCCTCGGCCGGGGCGAGCCCCAGCGCGGCCTGGGCACGGGTCAGCGCCGCCTCCGCGTCGAGCAGGGCCCGCAGATACGCCCGGTCACCCGTCGCGGACGCGGCCGGCGAGCCCGCCCACCCGGGGGCGAGCAGGCCCGTGTCGGCAAAGGCGTCGGTGTCGGCGGGGTCGGCAGGTGATGTCACTGGAACTCCAGGAAGACCGTCTCGCCCTCGCCCTGAAGGCGGATGTCGAAACGGTACGTGCCCCGGCCCTCGTCCGCCGCGATCAGCGTGTCGCGGCGCTCGGCGGGCACCCGGGACAGCAGCGGGTCGGCGGCGAGCACCGCCGCGTCGCCCGGCAGGTAGATCCGGGTGAACAGGTGCACCAGCAGCCCGCGCGCGAACACGCACACGCTCAGGTACGGCGCGCTCCGCCCGCGTGCCCCGGGCCGCAGCGTCCGCGCGTACCAGTGGCCGTTCGCGTCGGTCTGGACGCGCCCGAAGCCGGTGAACTCCACGCCGTTGCGGCCCAGGAAGCCGCCGGAGGCCGGGTCGCGCCGCATCGAGCCGTCGGCGGTCGGCACCCGGCCCTCGGTGTCCGGACCCCACAGCTCCAGCAGGGCGTCGGGCAGCGGGTCGCCCGCGCCGTCGTACACGTACCCGTGCACGGTGACCGTGTCCGGGTGCCCGGCGGGCGCGATGTCCTCGCCGCCGCGGAAGGGCAGGGCGTACCCGTAGAAGGGGCCGACCGTGTGCGACGGCGTGGGCGGCACCTGCTCCGGCCCGCTCGTGTCGATCTTCGTCATGGCGGGTCAGCGTCCTTCTTCGATCCAGGTGGCGTTCGGGCCGTCGAGCACGATGTCCCAGTGGTAGCCGAGCGAGAACTCCGGCACGGACAGGCTGTGGTCGTACGTCGCGATCAGCCGCTGCCGCGCCGCGTCGTCCGTCACCGACTGCAGGATCGGGTCGTACGGGAACAGCGGGTCGTTCGGGAAGTACATCTGCGTGACCAGGCGCTGCGTGAAGGCCGAGCCGAACACGGAGAAGTGGATGTGCGCCGGCCGCCAGGCGTTGACGTGGTTGCGCCAGGGGTAGGGGCCGGGCTGCACGGTGGTGAAGCGGTAGTAGCCGTCGCCGTCGGAGAGGGTGCGGCCCACGCCGGTGAAGTTCGGGTCCAGCGGCGCGTCGTGCTGCTCGCGCCGGTGCGCGTAGCGCCCGGCCGAGTTGGCCTGCCAGATCTCCACGAGCTGTCCGCGCACGGGCCTGCCGTGCCGGTCGAGGAGGCGTCCGGAGACGGTGATGCGCTCGCCGACCGGCTCGCCGGGGTGCTGCCGGGTCAGGTCGTGGTCGATCCCGGTGATGTCCCGCTCCCCGAAGGCGGGGGAGGACAGCTCCACCAGCTCCGGGTCCTTGCTGACGTCGATGGCGATCGGCGGCTGCTTCGGGTGGCGCAGCACCGAGGAGCGGTACGGGGCGTAGTCGCGGCGCGGGTGGTGCTCGACGGGCGCGCCGTCGGCGACCCGCTTCTCGTAGGCGGCGTGCTCGGCCGCGATCTCCGCGTCGATGTCGTGCTGGGTCAGAGTCATAGGGGATCCCGTGGGTGGCTAGCGGTCGAGGACCAGGGCCAGGCCCTGGCCGACGCCGATGCAGAGGGTGGCGACGCCGGTGCCGCCGCCGTTGCGGGCGAGCTGGTGGGCGACGGTGCCGGCGAGGCGGGCGCCCGAGGCGCCGAGCGGGTGGCCGAGGGCGATGGCACCGCCCTGCGGGTTGAGGACCGCGGGGTCGAACTCGGGCCACTCGGCGACACAGCCCAGCACCTGGGCGGCGAAGGCCTCGTTGAGTTCGAGCACGTCCAGGTCGCCGAAGGTCCGCCCGGCCTTGGCGAGCGCCCGGTTCACCGCCTCGACGGGGGCGAGGCCGAAGTACCGCGGGTCGGTCGCCGAGACCCCGGTGGCCGAGACCCGGGCGAGCGGCTCCCGGCCGGTGGCCCGCAGCCCCTCCTCGTCGACCAGGAGCAGCGCCGCGGCACCGTCGTTGAGCGGGGAGGCGTTCCCTGCGGTCACCGTGCCGTCGGTCGTGCGGAAGGACGGCCTGAGCTTGGCCATCGCCTCCAGGGAGGCATCGGCGCGTACGCCCTCGTCGGCGGCGAAGTCCACCGGGCCGCCCTTGCGGCGCGGTACGGGCACCGGCGCCAGCTCGGCGTCGAACAGGCCGTCGGCCTGGGCCCGGGCCGCCTTCCGGTGCGAGGCGAGGGCGAACTCGTCCTGCTGCTCGCGGGTGATCCCGTGCTTGTCCGCGATCAGCTCCGCCGACTCGCCGAGCGGGATCGTCCACTGCGGGTCCATGGCCGGGTTGACCATCCGCCAGCCCAGGGTGGTCGAGTACATCTCGGTGTGCCCGGCGGGGAAGGGCCGGTCCGACTTGGGCAGCACGTACGGCGCCCGGGTCATCGACTCCACGCCGCCCGCGAGCACGACCGACGCGTCGCCGACCGCGATGGCACGGGCGGCCTGGATCACCGCTTCGAGGCCGGACGCGCACAGCCGGTTCACCGTGACGCCGGGGACGGTGGTGGGCAGGCCGGCCAGAAGGGCGGCCATGCGGGCGACGTTGCGGTTCTCCTCGCCCGCTCCGTTGGCGTTGCCGAAGCAGACGTCGTCGATCCGGGACGGGTCCAGGTCGGGCGTACGGCCGAGCAGTTCACGGATCGCGTGCGCGGCCAGGTCGTCCGGGCGTACGCCCGCCAGGCCCCCGTTGTACTTGCCGAACGGGGTGCGCACCGCGTCGACGATGTAGACGTCCTTCACTTCGCCCCCTCCGCCACGACGAGCTTGGCGCCGGTCCTGGCGACGACCTCGTCGACGCGCACACCCGGGGCGGTCTCCACCAGGACCAGGCCGTCGTCGGTGACGTCGAGGACGCCGAGGTCGGTGATGACGCGGTCGACGCAGGCCTTGCCGGTGAGCGGCAGGCCACACTCCTCCAGGATCTTGGGGGAGCCGTCCTTGGCGGTGTGGGTCATGACCACGATGACGGTGCGGGCGCCGTGGACGAGGTCCATCGCGCCGCCGATCCCGGTGATCATCTTGCCGGGTACGGCCCAGTTCGCGAGGTCGCCGCAGGCCGAGACCTGCATCGCGCCGAGCACCGCCACGTCGATGTGCCCGCCCCGGATCATGCCGAAGGACAGCGCCGAGTCGAAGAAGGCGGCGCCCGGCCGGACCGTGACCGTCTCCTTGCCCGCGTTGATCAGGTCGGGGTCCACCTCGGCCTCGGTGGGGTACCGGCCGGTGCCGAGGATGCCGTTCTCCGACTCCAGGGTGACCTCGACGCCCTCGGGGAGGTGGTTCGGGATCAGGGTGGGCAGGCCGATGCCGAGGTTGACGTACTGGCCGTCCCGCAGCTCCAGCGCCGCCCGCGCGGCCAGCTGTTCACGCGTCCACGCCATCAGGAACGCACCGTCCCTCGTGCCGGAGGCGCGGACATCGTCCGTCGCTCTATCTTCTTGTCGGCGGCCTGCTCGGGGGTGAGGGCCACGACCCGCTGGACGAAGATCCCGGGCAGGTGCACCGCGTCCGGGTCGATCTCGCCCGGCTCGACCAGCTCCTCCACCTCGGCGACCGTCACCCGCCCGGCCATCGCGGCCAGCGGGTTGAAGTTCCGGGACGACTTGGCGAAGACCAGGTTCCCGTGCCGGTCGCCCTTCGCCGCCCGGACCAGCGCGAAGTCGGTGCGGATGCCGCGCTCCAGCACGTACTGGGTGCCGTCGAACTCGCGGACCTCCTTCGGCGGCGAGGCCAGCGCGACCCCGCCCGACCCGTCGTACCGCCACGGCAGTCCGCCGTCGGCGACCTGGGTGCCGACCCCGGCGGGCGTGTAGAAGGCGGGGATGCCCGCGCCGCCGGCCCGCAGCCGCTCGGCCAGGGTGCCCTGCGGGATCATCTCCACCTCCAGCTCACCACCGAGGTACTGGCGCGCGAACTCCTTGTTCGCGCCGATGTAGGACCCGGTCACGCGGGCGATGCGCCCGGCGGCCAGCAGGACGGCCAGCCCGGAGTCCATCGCCCCGCAGTTGTTGGAGACCACCGACAGCCCGCCGGTCCCGCGCTCGTGGAGCGCCTGGATCAGTACGTCCGGCACCCCGCTCAGCCCGAAACCGCCCACCGCGAGCGACGCGCCGTCGGGCACGTCGGCCACCGCCGCACCGGCCGTGGCCACCACCTTGTCCATCCGAGAAGCCCCATCTCCGCCGCGCGCCCCGGGTGCAGATAGTCAGGGCACTGAGTATTCAAGCGAGGTTGCCCACACGCTGCCACCGGGCGGCCGGGGCGTCAAGACCCACAAAAGGCGAGGTAGATCGTCTGGGGCGTTCTCGGATGTTCGCACTCCGCGCCATGTATCGTCAGTGCACCGATGAAAGTGACCACGGGAGTGCGCGCATGGCAGCGGTCGATCTGACCACCCACCCCGGCCACCTGGCCCGGCGGCTGCAGCAGGCGCACTACCTGCTGTGGAACACGATGGTCTCGGAGGAGACCACCTCGCCGCAGTACGCCGTCCTCAACGCCCTGGTCGCCGAGCCGGGCCTGGACCAGCGCACCGTGGGGGAGCGGGTGGGCCTGGACCGGTCCACCATCGCGGAGGTGGTCAGCCGGCTCGGCCGCCGCGGGCTGCTCGACAAGGTCCGTGACCCGCACGACGGCCGCCGGTCCCTGCTCCGGCTCACCGACGAGGGGCTGCGCGTGCACCGCAGGCTGGGCGTGCGCATCGCCCGTATGAACCAGGTGTTCCTGGCCCCGCTCGCCGCCGACGAGCAGGCGGTGTTCTTCGATCTCATCCGCCGGGTCGCGGACGCCGCGGAAGGGCTCCGCAACCCGGCGGAGCCGACGGCGGCACCGGGCTGACCCGGCGCCGCACCGGCCGGGCGCGGGCGGCTCAGGAATCGCCCGCGAAGACCACCCACACCTGGCCCTCGGCGAAGTTCAGCGGCTTGCCGTCCCGGGTGGTGAAGGTGGTGCCGTCCGCGGCCGCCCCCCGCTTCCAGGCCGCGTCGTACGCGCGCCCGTCGCGCAGCACCTCCGCCCGTCCGGAGCCCACCGACTCGACGTAGGGCGAGTTGCTGCCGCGGAAGTCGCGGAACTCCGACTCGCGCACCTTCACGTGCTGCACGACGACCGTGGCCGGGGCCAGCCGCCCGCCGTCCGCCGTGCGGGCCGGGTCGCCGTCCAGGGAGACCAGCCACCGGTCCCGGCTCCCGGACCAGGTGAACGTGAAGCCGGCGGCGGGGTAGCGCACCGTGTGCGAGGACTCCGCCCGGCCGCCCGCGGGAGCCTTGCCGTAGGTGAACCCGGCGGTGAGGGCCGCCTTTCCCGAGGGCTCCGGGAGCAGCTTGCCGGGTCGCAGGTAGAGGTTGTGCGGCGCCTGCCGGTCCGCGGCGCGGACGTAGGCGTCGGAGTCCTCGCCCGGCGGCTCCGCGCGCAGGGGCGCCTTGTCGATGAGCGGCAGCAGCTTGCTCTGCGCGCCGGAGAACGCCAGCACCGGCCGGTCGAACTGGCCGAGCAGCTCCAGGTCGGACTCGCGGGCGCTGCGCACCGGGCCGACCGAGGCGGGCAGTTCGGTGGCGTAGATCGCCATCAGCCGGCTCAGTCCGGCCTCCACCGGCTCGGCGTAGACGACGTCCGCGGCCTCCAGGCCCGTCTGCGGGCGGGCCGCGCGCACATTGTCGACCTTCACGGCGAGCACGGGGCCCGAGGCGGGGGCCGCGCTGTGCGAGCGCTCCGGTTCCGGCGCCCGCCCGTCCTGCCGCGCACCGGGCCCCGCCGTGCAGCCCGCCGCGGCCAGCGAGACCGCCACCGCCGCCGTCAGCAGAGCGGCATACCGCCCCCTGCGCGTCCCTCGTCGCATCCTGACCATCCGTCCACCCATCCCGTGTCATCGATTGTGCGCTTCTTCAAGCATTTAGTGCCATACCTGACCGAATCCGATACGGCACACGGAACGGGGCAGATAATCCGCTGTTCGGCCGAAAAGACCACCGGGTTCGGCGACGGGACCCCCGGGGTACCCGGCCGCCACGCAGAACGACGCGCACGGCGACGGAGGGAGCGCGGGGCGATGAAGGCAGTGACATGGCAGGGCAAGCGGGACGTGCGGGTCGAGGAGGTGCCCGACCCGAGGATCGAGGAACCGACCGACGCGGTCATCCGCGTCACCTCGTCCGGACTGTGCGGCTCCGACCTGCACCTCTACGAAGTGCTCACGCCGTTCATGACGCCGGGCGACATCCTCGGCCACGAGCCGATGGGCATCGTGGAGGAGGTCGGTCCCGAGGTGACCGGCCTGAAGCCCGGCGACCGGGTCGTGGTCCCGTTCCAGATCGCGTGCGGACACTGCTACATGTGCGACACCGGGCTGCCGACCCAGTGCGAGACCACCCAGGTCACCGGCGAGGGCATGGGCGCCCCGCTCTTCGGCTACACCCGTCTGTACGGCGCGGTCCCCGGCGGCCAGGCCGAGTACCTGCGCGTGCCGCAGGCCCAGTACGGCCCGATCAAGGTGCCCGAGGGCCCCGCCGACGACCGCTTCGTCTACCTCTCCGACGTCCTGCCCACCGCCTGGCAGGCGGTCGCCTACGCCGGCGTCCCGCAGGGCGGCAGCCTCGCCGTGCTGGGCCTCGGTCCGATCGGCGACATGGCCTGCCGGATCGCCCGGCTCAAGGGAGTCGACAAGGTGTTCGGCGTGGACCTGGTGCCCGAGCGGCTGGAGCGGGCCCGCGCGCGGGGCGTGGAGACGTACGACCTGCGGTCCTTCGACAACGAGAAGGAACTCGTCGCCGCGATCCAGGACCGGACGGACGGCCGCGGCCCCGACGCCGTGATCGACGCGGTCGGCACCGAGGCGCACGGCGGTGCCGTGGCCAAGCTGGTGCAGCAGACCGCCGCGGTGATGCCCCGGGCCATCGGCGGGCCCCTGGCGGAGCGGTTCAGCGTCGACCGGCTCGCCGCCCTCTACACCGCGATCGACCTGGTGCGCCGCGGCGGCACCATCTCGCTGTCCGGCGTGTACGGCGGCATGGCCGACCCGATGCCGATGCTCACCCTGTTCGACAAGCAGATCCAGCTGCGGATGGGCCAGGCCAACGTACGCCGCTGGAGCGACGAGATCGTCCCGTACCTGACCGACCAGGACCCCCTCGGCGTCGACGACTTCGCCACCCACCGGGTGCCGCTGGCGGACGCGCCGCACGCGTACGAGATGTTCCAGAAGAAGCAGGACGGCGCGGTGAAGGTCCTGATGAAGCCGTAGGCGGCGCGGGGCGGGCGCGTCAGGGCCCGCCCAGGATCTCCGCCAGGTCGTACCGGACCGGCTCCTCCAGCTGCGCGTAGGTGCAGCTCTCGGGGGTCCGGTCCGGGCGCCAGCGGCGGAAGCGGGCGGTGTGCCGGAAGCGCGCCCCGTTCTCCATGTGGTCGTAGGCCACCTCGACGACCCGCTCGGGACGCAGCGGCACCCAGGACAGGTCCTTCTTGCCGGACCACCTGCTGGGGGCGCCGGGCAGCCGCGCCGACTCGTGGGCGGCCTCCTCGGCCCACCTGGCCCACGGGTGGCCGCCGGCGTCGTCCATGCGCAGCGGCTCCAGCTCCGCCACCAGCTCGGCCCGGCGCTTCATGGTGAAGGCCGCGCTCACCCCCACGTGCTGGAGGACGCCCCGGTCGTCGTACAGCCCGAGCAGCAGCGAGCCGACCACCGGCCCGCTCTTGTGGAAGCGGTACCCGGCCACGACCACGTCCGCCGTCCGCTCATGCTTGATCTTGAACATGGCCCGCTCGTCCTGCCGGTACCGCAGATCGAGCGGCTTGGCGACCACCCCGTCCAGACCGGCCCCCTCGTACTGCTCGAACCACTGCCGGGCCACCTCGATGTCGTCCGTCGCCGGTGCCACGTGCACCGGCGGCGTCACCCCGGACAGCGCCCGCACCAGCAGCGCCCGCCGGTCGGCCAGCCCCACGTCGAGCAGGGACGCGTCGTCCAGCGCCAGCAGGTCGAAGACCACCAGCGAGGCGGGCGTGCGCTCCGCCAGCGTCCGCACCCGCGAGTCCGCGGGATGGATCCGCTCGGTCAGCGCGTCGAAGTCCAGGTGCCCGTCCCGCGCGATCACGATCTCCCCGTCCACCACGCACCGCTCGGGCAACCGCTCCCGCACCGCCACCACCAGCTCCGGGAAGTACCTGGTCAACGGCTTGCCCGTCCGGCTGCCCAGCTCCACCTCGTCGCCGTCGCGAAACACGATCGCGCGAAAGCCGTCCCACTTCGCCTCGTAGTGCATCCCCGGCGGGATCTTCGCCACGGACTTGGCGAGCATCGGCTTCACGGGCGGCATGACGGGGAGCTCCATGGTCCGATTCTGCGCGCCGCCGACGGCATCCCGCCTGTCGAGCGCGGCAGCCGGAAATCGCCGTCGGCAGGCGAGCGGGAGTCGCGTGCGGCTTGATCGGAAGCGACTTCCCCGCCTCGCTCACTCGATCGGGTCGGGCCTGTCGAATCGCCTGACAGCTAGACACCTTGGCTTCAAAATTCCTACACGCAGCCAACACGCAGGGAGAACCCGTGGCCAGTCCCTACCTCAATGCTCCGCTCACACCGGCCCGCCCCCGCATGTATGCGTCGGGCCTCGCCAAGGTGGTCTGGACGTTGGTCCCGATCGTCACCCTGGGACTCGCCGCTGCCGTCCCGTTCGTCGTGGCCGCGGTCAAGGGCGTCGTGAAGCCCTGGCTGGCGGCCGTGTATGCCGTCGGGGAGGTCGCCGTCTTCTCCGCCGCCATCGCGATCAGCCCCGACGCCGACGACACCAACCCCGTCCCGGGATTCCTCATGGTCCTGCTGATCATCACCGCCGCTACCCACACTGCGCTCCTGGACAACGACCGCATCACGCTCGGCAAGTAGACGGCCGGCCTCCCGCGCAAGCCGTGATCTGCCTGCTCTCCCCCCCCGTGACGTCCGATATGCGAAGCGAAGACGCTGCGCCTACCGTGGCTCGCATGGCGGAAGCGGTGGAGCTGGCGGCGGGTGGGCGGAGCGTGCGGCTGTCCAGCCCGGGGAAGGTCTTCTTTCCGGAGCACGGGTACACCAAGCTGGACGTGGCGCGCTACTACCAGGCCGTCGCCCCCGGCGTCCTGCGGGCGCTGCGCGACCGGCCCACCACCCTGCAGCGCTACCCGGACGGCATCACCGGTGAGTGGTTCTACCAGAAACGCGCGCCCAAGGGCATGCCCGACTGGATCCCGACCGCGCACATCACCTTCCCCAGCGGACGCAGCGCCGACGAGATGTGCCCCACCGAGGAGGCGGCCGTGCTGTGGGCCGCCCAGTACGGCACCCTCACCTTCCACCCCTGGCCGGTCCGCCGCGACGACGTCGACCACCCCGACGAACTGCGCATCGACCTCGATCCGCAGCCCGGCACCGACTACGACGACGCCGCCCGCGCCGCCCACGAACTGCGCGCGGTGCTGGAGGAGTTCGGCGGCCTGCGCGGCTGGCCCAAGACCTCCGGCGGGCGCGGCATCCACGTCTTCGTGCCGATCGAGCCGCGCTGGACCTTCACCCAGGTGCGGCGCGCCGCCATCGCCGTCGGCCGGGAGATGGAACGGAGGATGCCCGAGCGGGTCACCATCAAGTGGTGGAAGGAGGAGCGCGGCGAGCGCATCTTCATCGACTACAACCAGACCGCCCGCGACCGCACCATCGCTTCCGCCTACTCCGTGCGGCCCCGTCCCGGCGCGCCGGTCTCCGCCCCGTTGACCTGGGACGAGGTGGGCGTCGCGCACCCGCAGGACTTCGACATCACGACCATGCCCGCGCGCTTCGCCGAACTCGGCGACGTGCACGCGGGCATGGACGAGACGAGACACTCCCTCGACGCCCTGCTGGAGCTGGCGACGAAGGACGAGCACGATCACGGGCTGGGTGACCTGCCCTACCCGCCCGAGTATCCGAAGATGCCGGGCGAGCCGAGCCGGGTCCAGCCCAGCCGGGCCAGGAAGAAGGCTCCCGGCCCGGACTGAGCCACAACGCACCGGTTGCTGAAGGCCCTTACAGGTCCTTGACCCGGACGTCGCGGTACGAGACCACGTCCGACGTGCTGTGCACCTGCAGTCCGATGTAGCCGGAGGCGAACCGCCGCCCGTCGGTGCCCGGGTCGTCCGAGCGCTCGGGGTAGAAGGTCTGGCCGCCGAAGTTGTCGAACTCGTTGATCAGCACACCGTTGCGGTAGACCGAGTAGTGCTGGTCCACCACCCGGATCTCGTAGTCGTTCCAGGTGCCCTTCTCCGTCACGCCCGCGCCGGCCAGGCCGACCCGGTCGAAGCCGTAGAGGGAGCCCGTCTTGTACATGTCGCCGGTCGGGCTGTCGAACACCTGCACCTCGTGCCCGTACTTGATGGCGACCCACTCCGGACGCGACTCCTCGGGGTGGTCGTGCACCTGCGGGAAGCGCACGAAGACGCCGCCGTTGGTGTTCGCCGTACCCGCCGCGTCGTCACGCCACTGGAGCTTCAGCGAGAAGTCGCCGTACTTGCGCTCGGGGAACCACAGCATGCCCATGCCGGGCGTGCTGGTGCTGGACGTGATCGACCCGTCCGGGTTCAACCCGAACGAACCGCCGCCCACCTGCTCCCACTTGGCGAGCGACTCCTGGCTGCCGTCCATGATCGTGCGGTAGCCCTCGGTCTGGCCGGGCAGCCCGATCTTCGACTGCTTGGCGGCCTTGTTGATCGCCCGGTACTCCCGCTTGTCGACGACGCCCTCGTCCAGGAGGCCGTCCATGACCTCACGGACGTGCTTGAGGAACAGCGCCTGGGACGTCCACTCCTTCTCGTCCTCGATCATCTCGTTGATCCGGCACCGGTTGTCGGTCACCCGGTTCGGCACACCCGAGTCGACCGTGCCGACGATCACCGTGCGGCGCTCGTCGTACTCCGGGCAGGGCGGCGCCGGCACCCCGCCGGCCACCACCGAGAAGCTCACGGTCAGCGACGCGGAGGTGTTGCCCGCCTTGTCGCTCGCCCGGTACGCCACGGTGTGCCGGCCCACGCGGTCGACGACCACCGGGTCGGTGTACGCCAGGTAGGGCCCGGCGTCCAGCGAGTACTCCACACCGGCGACGCCGGAACCGCCCTCGTCCGTGGCGTTCACGGTCACCTTCGCGCTGCCGACGTAGGCGCCGTCGGAGTTCTTGGTGCCGTCCACGGTCGCGCCGGTGACCGGCGGGGTGGTGTCCTGCGGGGGAGCGGCGGCCACGGTGAAGGCGACGCTCTTCTCCGCGGCGACGTTGCCCGCCTTGTCGGTGGCCCGGTAGCGCACGGTGTGCTCGCCCACCTCGTGCACCATGACCGGCGCCGTGTACGCCGTCCAGGCGCCGTCGCCGACCGCGTACTCGATGGTGTTGACGCCGGAACCGGTGTCGGAGGCGGTGACGGTCACCGTCGCCATGTCGATGTAGGCGCCGTCCGTGTTCTTCTCCCCGCTCACCGTCGCCGAGGTCTCCGGCGCGGTCGTGTCGTCGGTGTCCGGCGCGGCCACCGCGAAGGTGACGCTCTTCTCCTCGGCGGCGTTGCCCGCCTTGTCGAACGCCCGGTAGCGCACCACGTGTTCACCGACCTGGTCGACGACGACCGGCGTGGTGTACGGCTGCCAGGCGCCGTCGGCACCGATCGCGTACTCGATCCGCTCCACGCCCGAGCCGCCCTCGTCGGTGGCGGCGATGCTCACGGTCGCGGAACCGACGTACGCGCCGTCGGCGTTCTGCGTGCCGCCCACGTCCGCCGAGGTCGCGGGCGCCGTGGTGTCCTCGCCGCCGCCGCCCTCGGTGACCACGAGCACGCCCGTCATCTGGCCGTGGCCCGGGATCGTGCAGTGGTACATGTACTTGCCGGGCGTGAGGGTGACCTCGGCGGTGTGCTTGCCGCCCTCGGCGTCGTTCGGATTGGCCAGGATGTTCAGCTGGACGTCCTGGTTGTAGGCGGGATCGCTGGTCATGAACGTCAGCGTGTGCGGCATGCCGGTGGTGTTGCCGGTGGCCTCACTGTTCTCGAAGACGATCGTGGCCGGTCCGGCCACCGCCGTCTCCGGCACCGACGTGTACTTGGTGATGTCGTCGCCCGCGGTCCAGGTCAGCACCTGGTCGGCGGCCGCCGCGGTGGGCGCCGCCGCCGGCTGCCCGGAGGCGGACGTCGCCTGCAGTCCGAGCACCATCAGCAGGCCGGCCAGCAGTGCGGCCCACATTCTTCGTTGGCGTATCACTCGGTCCCCCTCGCCAGCTGTCCGGCGGCCGGCGTCGGGCCGCCGCCCTTGTAGGTGACCCGCCACAGGGCAGACTTGGAGTCCGAGGTGAAGAAGCCGCGGCCGTAGTCCAGGACGTACAGCGCGCCGTCCGGGCCGAACTTCCAGCCCATCAGGTTCTTGATGCCGTCGTTGCCGACCGGCACGATCTTCTTCAGAGACTCCGAGTGCACCGGCAGACCGCCGTCGCCCTGCGTCTTCGGGTCCATCAGCACCGCGTTGCGCGGCTGATCGGCGTCGTAGAAGTCACCGACGAACCACTTGCCGTCCCAGTACGCGGGCCACTTGGTGTCACTGGTGCTGTCCGCGTCGTAGCGGTAGACCGGGCCGTTCATCGCGGCCTGGCCGCCGCCCTTGAGCCAGGGCAGCCGGTAGACGGCCTCGTCCTGCTTGTACGAGGGGACGCCGTTCTCGTCGCGCGGGAAGTCGGGGCCGCCGCCCTGCGGCGAGTACCAGATGTTGTTGCCGGTCACCGGCGGCAGGTTGACCAGGCCGTCGTTGTTCGGCGACTCGTTCTTCGGGTGGTCGCAGTCGTACCAGCCCAGCGGCTTCGACGGGTCCGGCAGGTTCCGGTCCCGGTACGGCTGCTTGTTGCCCATGCAGTACGGCCAGCCGCGGTTGCTCGCCTTGGTGATGGTGGCGAACGTGTCGTACTTGGCCGGACCCCACGTCGGCGACGGGGCGCCGGCGTCCGGGCCGACCCAGCCCGCGTAGAGGGTGTCGGTCTTCTTGTCGACGGAGATGCGCGCCGGGTTGCGCACCCCCATCACGTAGATCTCGCCGCGCGTCTTGCCACCGCCCTCGGCGGTCTCCTTGCCGGTGAAGAGGTTGCCCTCCGGGAGCGTGTAGGTCCCGTCCGGCTCCGGGTGGATGCGCAGGATCTTGCCGTTGAGGTTGTTGGTGTTGCCGGCCGTGCGGCGCGCGTCGGCGAAGGACACGCCCTTGAAGTTGGGCTGCGGGTTGTTGCCGGAGTAACCGTCGCTGAAGCCACTGGAGTTGTTGTCACCGGTGGCGATGTACAGGTTCCCCTTGGAGTCCCAGGCCATCCCGCCGCCCGCGTGGCAGCAGCTGTGGATCTGCACCGGCCACTTGAGCAGCACCTTCTCGCTGCCCAGGTCCAGCTTGTCGGTCGCCCGGTCGAGGGTGAAGCGGGAGACCCGACGCTCGGCCATGTGGGTGTCCCGGTTGATTCGGGAGTGCGGGGTGTAGTGCAGGTACACCCACCCGTTCTCCTCGAACCGCGGGTCCAGCTCGATGCCGAGCAGGCCCTCCTCGACCTTGGTCAGCTCGTCGCCGCCGCCCTTGTTGCCGAAGACGGTCAGCGCACCGGCGAGGGTGACCTTGTCGGTCTTCGGGTCCCAGACGTGGATCTCGCCCGTGCCCTTGCCGACGTTCGGGTCGTTCCAGTCGGTCACCACGGGGTGGGAGGAGTCCGTGCCGCCGCGACCGATGTAGAAGACGCGGCCGTCGGGGGCGGTGACCAGGCCGTGCGGTTCGCCGATCTGGTCGTTCTGGCCGGGCTGGTTGGGCTCGGTGAGCCGCTCGGCCTTGTAGTTGGCGTTGATGGTCGCCTTGCAGTCGGCCTGCGACAGCCGGGTCGTCCAGAGCAGGGCGCCGCGCAGGTGGGTGCGGAAGTCGGTCTCGTCGTACGACGACACCGTGCCGCCCATGCCGGTGTAGAACGACCGGCCGCCGTCGTAGTCCCGGCACCAGCTGACCGGGTGGTCCGCCCCGTTGGCACTCGTCCCGGGCGCGTAGGTCGACTCGCGCACCCGGGCCACGGTGTGGACGTCACCGGACGGGTTCTTCTGCCAGTTCAGCCACTCGTCGGGGCGCTTCCACTCCAGCGGCAGGTCCTTGGTGGCCGGATGCCGACGGTCGCCGACCTCGACCGTGGCCCGCTGGACCTTGGCCGGACTGCCGGCGGCCGGGCGGGCGCCGACCAGACCGGTGAACCAGTCCGAGTACGGCTCCGCGCGGGCCGCGTCGTGGACGCCGACGAACCCTCCGCCGGCCTCCATGTACGCCTCCAGGCCCGCCTCCTGAGCGGGCGTCAGGACGTCACCGCCGCCGGTCAGGAACACGACCGCGTTGAAGCGGCCGAGCTTCTTCTCGTTGGTGAAGACGTTGGCGTTGTCCGTGGCCTCGACCGCGAACCGCTCCTCGGCCGGGCCGGAGAGACCGATCCGCTCGATGGCCGCGATACCGGCGTTCACCACCGGTGACTCGTCCCCGGCCGCGGCGGAGCCGTAGAAGATCAGCACCCGTACATTGGCGCCGCCGGGCGGCGACTTGATCGACATCGTTGTCAGGGATGGGTCCGGCGCCGGACGTGCGCTGGCGGCAGGGCCAGCCAGCAGTCCCGCGGCGACGAAAGCGGCGGTGGCGCACGCCGCCCAGCCTTTCCTTCTCGCGCTCAACCCTCTTAAGGGCATGGGCACCTCCTCGGTCACGGCAGCAGCGCCAAGGAAGCTAGACCTCTTTGCGCGGTACGCCAATAGGTATGACCGGGATCGAACGAACTTTGTCCTGAGTGTGGATAAACACGGCGGCAACCGGTACGGTCCCACAGGCTCATCACAGCCAATCAGGTCCTGGGTCTGCGCACATTCCGTATCGGCGTGGGGAGTTCGGCATGGACAGGCGAGGCTTCAACCGACGGGTACTGCTGGGCGGCGCGGCCGCCGCGACATCGTTGTCCGTCGCCCCCGAGGTCGCGAGCGCGGCACCCGCGGCCAGGGAGATCACCGCGGGGACGGCACCGGCCGGGGGCGAGGTGAGACACCTCAGGATGTACGCCGAGAAGCTGCCCGACGGGCAGATGGGCTACGGCTTCGAGAAGGGCAAGGCCTCCGTCCCGGGCCCGCTGATCGAGCTGAACGAGGGCGACACGGTGCACATCGAGTTCACCAACACCATGGACGTGCGGGCCAGTCTGCACGTGCACGGCCTGGACTACGAGATCTCCAGCGACGGCACCGCGATGAACAAGAGCGACGTCGAGCCGGGCGGCACCCGCACCTACACCTGGCGCACCCACAAGCCCGGACGCCGCGACGACGGCACCTGGCGGCCGGGCAGCGCGGGCTACTGGCACTACCACGACCACGTCGTCGGCACCGAACACGGCACCGGGGGCATCCGCAACGGCCTGTACGGCCCCGTGATCGTGCGCCGCAAGGGCGACGTGCTGCCGGACGCCACGCACACGATCGTCTTCAACGACATGACCATCAACAACCGCAAGCCGCACACCGGGCCCGACTTCGAGGCCACCGTGGGCGACCGCGTCGAGATCGTCATGATCACGCACGGCGAGTACTACCACACGTTCCACATGCACGGTCACCGCTGGGCGGACAACCGCACCGGCCTGCTCACCGGTCCCGACGACCCGAGCCGGGTCATCGACAACAAGATCACCGGCCCGGCGGACTCCTTCGGCTTCCAGATCATCGCGGGGGAAGGGGTGGGCGCGGGGGCGTGGATGTACCACTGCCACGTGCAGAGCCACTCCGACATGGGGATGGTGGGCCTGTTCCTGGTGAAGAAGCCGGACGGCACGATCCCCGGGTACGAGCCGCACGAGCACGGCGGGTCGGCCGCGAAGAGCGGGGCGAGTGGGGAGAGCGGGGCGCCGGCCGCCGAGGCGCCGGCGCAGGAACACGAGCACGAGCACTGAGCCGGCTCCGGGTGGCAGACCCGGCACCCGCACCAGCACGTTCCCGCCCCGAGTGCGCTCCTTCCCGCGCCGCGGCCTGCCGCTATCCTGTGCCGCAGCCGCCGAGGAGGAGTCGCCCGTGTCCGAGACCGCGCCGCGCCCCACGCTCGAGGCCGTGGCCGAGCGCGCCGGGGTCTCGCGGGCCACGGTGTCCCGCGTGGTCAACGGTGCCCACGGGGTGCGGGACGCGCTCGCCGAGCGGGTCCGGCGCGCGGTGGAGGAACTCGGTTACGTGCCCAACCAGGCCGCCCGCTCCCTGGTGACCAGGCGGCATCAGGCCGTCGCCGTCGTCGCCGCGGAACCGGAGACACGGGTCTTCGCCGACCCCTACTTCGCCCAGCAACTGCGCGGCATCAGCAAGGAACTGACGGCCCACGACAACCAGCTCGTGCTGCTGCTCACCGAGGGCCGCGAGGACCACGCCCGCGTCGGGCGCTACCTGGCCGGCGGACACGTCGACGGCGCCCTCGTCTTCTCCCTGCACCTGCACGACCCGCTGCCCGGCCTGGTCCGCAGCGCCGGGGTGCCGACCGTCTTCGGCGGGCGCCCCGACTGGGACGACGGGCGCGACGACGTGACCTACGTGGACAGCGACAACCGCGGTGGCGCCCGTTCGGCCGTCCACCACCTGGCCGGGCTCGGCCGCACCCGCATCGCGCACATCACCGGCCCGCTCGACCAGACCTCCGCGGCCGACCGGCTCGAGGGCTTCCGCGACGTACGGGCCGACGCCGACCCGCGGCTGATCGCGCGGGGGGATTTCACCTCGGGCGGCGGGGAGCGGGCGATGCGCGAACTGCTCGACCGGTGCCCCGGCCTGGACGCCGTGTTCGCGGCCAACGACCTCACCGCGGCGGGCGCCCTGCGGGTGCTGCGCGAGCGGGGGCGGCGGGTGCCGGACGACGTGGCCGTGGTGGGCTTCGACGACATGCTGCCCGTCGCCGAGGAGACCGACCCGCCGCTGACCACCGTGCGCCAGGACATCGAGGGGATGGGCCGGCTGATGGCCCGTCTGCTGCTGCGCGGCCTGGACCGCACGACGCCCGACGACGCGGAAGCACCGCCCCCCGCCCCACCCGGCGTGATCCTGCCGACGACCCTGGTCCACCGCGCCACGGCGTGAGCGGTCGCGCCACGGCGTCCCCAGCCGCGTGCCAGGCCGGATCGCCGCGCTCGGCCGGGGCCCGGAGTGTCGGGTGGGCCGGTGCGGTCCCGGGGCCGGGGTGCGGGCGCCGGGCGGGCTCTGTGCCCTACCCCTGACGCGGCGCCGGCCTCAGTACCGCGAACCGGGCGCCGTACGGGTCGGCGAGGTGGGCGACGCGGCCGACGCCCTCGATGTCCGCGGCGGGCATTCGCACCGTGCCGCCCAGCTCCGTGGTCCGGGCGACCGCGGTGTCCGCGTCGTCGACCGCGAAGTACGGCAGCCACCCGGCGTCCGTGTCCGCCGGGTCCTCGGCGAGCGGCACCATGCCGCCGAACATCGCCTCCTCGCCCTCACCGGCCGGGTTGACGCAGGTGTAGGAGCCGCCGGGGAAGGAGACGGCGGAGGTCTCCAGGCCGAGCACCGCGCGGTAGTACGCGGCGGCGGCCGCGATGTCCGCCGTGTGCAGCTCGACCCAGCACAGCGCGCCCGTCTCGCCGGCCACGTCCAGTCCGCCGCGCCGCCCCGGCTGCCAGAGGCCGAACGGCACCCCGGCCCGGTCGGCGAGGATCGCCATCGTGCCCTGGTCCATGACGTCCGTCGGCTGCACGAGGACACCGCCGTGCGCCTGCTCGGAGGCCTTGGCGGCGGCCCCGGCGTCCGGGGCCTGGAAGTACACGGTCCAGGACGGCGGGCCCTGCTCCGGCGTCGTACCCATGCCGCCGGCCACGATCCGGCCGTCCAGCTCGAAGAAGCCGTAGCCCCCGGCGTCCGGCCCCGCCGACCGGAACCGCCAGCCGAAGAGGCCACCGTAGAAGGAGGTCGCGCCGTCGAGGTCGGAGGTGCCGACGTCCAGCCAGTTCGGAGCGCCGGTGACGAAACGGGTGGTGAGCATGATCGCCCTCCTCGGAAGGGTCCCGTTGCCTGCTCTGACGAGTCTTCCACCGACCACTGACAACCGCTTCCGCGCGCCGCCGTGCGCCGCCGTGCGCGGCCGAGGACGATCTGATCGGCTGGGGGTGGCGGACGCACGGCGTTGATACCGCGTTGATCGAACGTTTTTCGCCGCCCGGCACGCTGCTGCGCATGCACATCGAGACCACCGCGACGCCCGACCTCAGCTGGCAGGAGGAGGCGTTGTGCGCGCAGACCGGGGGCGACTTCTTCTTCCCCGAGCCCGGCAGCTCCGTACGGGACGCGAAGCGGATCTGTGCCCTGTGCCCGATCCGCTCGACCTGCCTGGAGTTCGCGCTGAGCAACGACGAGCGCTTCGGCGTCTGGGGCGGCCTGTCGGAGAAGGAGCGGCTGGCCCTGCGACGCACCACACCCTGAGCGGCACGCCGCAGCCCCGCGCCCGAGCCGCACGCCGGAGCCCCGACCCCGTACGTGCGCGACGCGGCCTCGGCGGAGGCGACGGTTCACGCAGGACGCCGCCCCCGCGCGGAAGGGGGCGCGGGGGCGGCGAAGGGTGCGTGGTGGCCGGGTGCGGTCAGCCCGCGGCGCGGGCCGCCATCCGGGCCTTGCGCGCCGCCAGCTTCTCGTCGAACTTGGCGGCCTCGGCGTCCAGCCCGCCCATGTACATCCCCAGCTCCTCCTGGGCCGCCTGCCCGTCGGGACCGAGGCCGTCGATCTCCATGATCTTCAGGAAGCGCAGCACGGGCTGGATCACGTCGTCGTGGTGGATGCGCAGGTTGTACACCTCGCCGATCGCCATCTGCGCGGCGGCCCGCTCGAAGCCCGGCATGCCGTGACCGGGCATCCGGAAGTTGACGACCACGTCCCGGACCGCCTGCATCGTCAGGTCGGGTGCCAGCTCGAAGGCGGCCTTGAGCAGGTTCCGGTAGAAGACCATGTGCAGGTTCTCGTCGGTCGCGATGCGGGCCAGCATGCGGTCGCAGACCGGGTCGCCGGACTGGTGGCCCGTGTTGCGGTGCGAGATGCGGGTGGCCAGCTCCTGGAAGGCCACATAGGCCACCGAGTGCAGCATCGAGTGCCGGTTGTCCGACTCGAAGCCCTCACTCATGTGGGCCATGCGGAACTGCTCCAGCTGGTCCGGGTCGACCGCGCGCGACGTGAGCAGGTAGTCGCGCATCACGATGCCGTGCCGCCCCTCCTCGGCGGTCCAGCGGTGCACCCAGGTGCCCCAGGCGCCGTCGCGGCCGAAGAGGCTGGCGATCTCGTGGTGGTAGCTGGGGAGGTTGTCCTCGGTCAGGAGGTTCACCACGAGGGCGATCCGGCCGATGTCGGTGACCTTGGACTGGCCCTTCTCCCAGGCCTCGCCGTCCTCGAAGATCCCCGGGAAGTTCCGGCCGTCGCTCCACGGCACGTACTCGTGCGGCATCCAGTCCTTGGCGACCTGCAGATGCCGGTTGAGTTCCTTCTCGACCACTTCCTCCAGCGCGTACAGCAGCCGGGCGTCGGTCCATTCTGCGGAAGTGCCGAGATGCGGGGAGACGATCGTCACGAATAACTCCAGGGGGACGTACGACGGTGCGGTGCGGCCGGCGAGCGGTGCCGGGAACTTACGGGATCGTAGGCTACGAAACCGTAGGTTACGAGACCGTAGGTTAAAGACGCCGTAAAGGTCGCTGATCAGCTACCGTCCGGCGGTATGCCGAAAGGCCCCCGAGACGCGCAGGTCCGGGGCCGTACGGACGCCCGGCGGGCCGTGTTCAGGCGTACAGCCCCCGCAGCCGGACCGAGAGGCACGTCACACAGCCCTCGAGTTTCTCGAACTCCCCGATGTCGACGAGCACCGGCTCGTGACCGAGGTCGGCGAGCAGCTCCGCCGTCTTCGGCGCGCTCGCCGCCATCAGCAGCTTGCCCCCGCCGAGCAGCACCACGTGCGCCCCCGACTCCTCCGGCACCGGCAGGAAGCGGGGGAACAGCGAGGGCACGTCCGTCATCGGGATGTGCCCGAGCACCGTTCCGTCCGGCAGTGCGGTGACCGCCGACTTCAGGTGCAGCACCTTGCTCACCGGCACCGCCACCACCCGGGCGCCCAGCGGCTCGAACGCCGCCCGCAGCTGCTGGACGCCGGCCGCGTTGGTGCGCCCGCCGCGCCCGACGTAGATCGTGTCGCCGATCTTCAGGACGTCGCCGCCGTCCAGGGTGCCCGGCTCCCAGATCCAGTTGACCGAGCAGCCGAGCCGGGCCACGGCCTCCTCGACGCCGGCCGTCTCCGCGCGCCGCGACTCGGCGCCGGGCCGCGTGATCAGCGCGACGTTGCGGTACATGACGACCGTGTCCTCGACGAAGACCGAGTCCGGGCAGTCGTCCGCCGGGTCCACCTCCAGCGTCTCCCAGCCGTGCGCCCCGAGTGCCTCGACGTAGGCGTCCCACTGCTCCAGGGCCAGGTCGTGGTCGACCTTCTCCCGCTCGATGTGCGTCACCAGCCCCTCGGCGAGCCGGGGGCCGGGGCGGCGGACGAGGGCCTTCTTGCTGGGCACGCGGGACCTTTCGGATCGGCGCGGACCGGCGCGTGTCGGGCGCCGGAGGGGCGGCGCCCGTGACGGGGCGCCGGTTCGCCATCATGCAGCGGGGACCTGTGCGGACGGAACCCCCGTCAGCCCCTCGTAGCCCTCCTGAGATGCTCCGCGGTGCTGGAGCCGCGGGCCGCGAGCAGCTCGCGCGGAGTGCCCTCGAAGAGCACCCGGCCGCCGTCCCGTCCCCCGTCCGGGCCGAGGTCGATCACCCGGTCGGCGTGCGCCACCACCTCCAGGTTGTGCTCGACCACCACGACCGTGTTGCCGGTGTCCACCAGCCGGTCCAGCAGGGCGAGCAGCCCCTCGACGTCCGACATGTGCAGTCCGGTGGTCGGCTCGTCCAGTACGTAGACCGCGCCGGCGCCGGTGCGGTGCAGCCGGGTGGCCAGCTTGATGCGCTGCCGCTCGCCCCCGGAGAGCGTGGAGAGCGGCTGCCCGAGGGTGAGGTAGGTGAGGCCGACGTCGCGCAGGGCGCGCAGCCGACGGCGTACGCCGGTGTCGGAGAAGAAGCCGAGGGCCTGGTCGGCGGTCATCGCGAGCACGTCGGCGACGGACCGGCCGTCGACCGTCAGCCGCAGCACCTCCTCCCGGAAGCGCCGCCCCTCGCAGTCGTGGCAGGTGGTCGTCACCGGGTCCATGAAGGCGAGGTCGGTGTGGATGATCCCGCGCCCCTCGCAGGTGTCGCAGGCCCCCGCCGAGTTGAAGCTGAAGAACCCCGGCTCGGCACCGGTCTCCCGCGCGAAGACCTTCCGCACCGTGTCCATGATCCCGAGGTACGTCGCCGGGGTGGAGCGGGCCGAGATGCCGATGGCCGACTGGTCGACGACCACGGCGTCCGGGTGGGCGGCGGTCAGCTCGGCGACCAGCGTGCTCTTGCCCGACCCGGCGACTCCGGTGACCGCGGTGAGCACCCCGGTCGCGAACGCCACCGTCACCTCCCGCAGGTTGTGCCGGTCGGCGCCCTTGACCCACAGCTCACCGGTCGCCGTCCGCACGGTCTCCTTCACCGCCGTACGCCGCCCCAGGCACCGCCCGGTGAGCGTGTCCGACGCGGCCAGCTCGTCCGGCGTCCCCTCGAACACCACCCGGCCGCCGTCGGCACCGGCCCGCGGCCCCATGTCGACGACGTGGTCGGCCAGCCCGATGACGTCCGGGTCGTGCTCGACCACCAGCACGGTGTTGCCCTTGTCGCGCAGCCGCAGCAGCAGGTCGCCCAGGCGCCCGACGTCCCGCGGGTGCAGTCCGACGCTGGGCTCGTCGAAGATGTACGTCATCCCGGTCAGGCTGGACCCGAGGTGCCGCACGGTCTTCAGCCGCTGCCCCTCGCCGCCGGACAGGGTGGCGGTCTCCCGGTCGAGGCTGAGGTAGCCGAGGCCGATCGCCTCCACCCGCTCCAGTGCGGCCACCGCCGCGGCGGCGACGGGCAGGGCCACCGGGTCGTCGATCTCCCTCAGTACGGCGATCAGGTCGGTGATCTGCATC
The DNA here is from genome assembly GCF_002939385.1 of Streptomyces sp. MH60. Classification (GTDB taxonomy): domain Bacteria; phylum Actinomycetota; class Actinomycetes; order Streptomycetales; family Streptomycetaceae; genus Streptomyces. The sequence continues at coordinate 27,699 of NZ_MULI01000075.1, forward strand.
CGCGCGCAGTCGGCGATGGAGTGCCCGTCGATCCGGGACGCGAGCGCGGCCGCGTTCAGCCGGGCCCCGCCGCAGTCGGGGCAGCGGGCCTCGACCAGGAAGCCGCGCACGAGGTCCCGGGTCTTCTCGCTCATGCCGGACAGGTCCCGCTTGAGGTACAGCCGCTCGAACCGGTCGGCGAGCCCCTCGTAGTCGGTGCTCCACGTCCCGCCCGAGCCGTTGACGGTGACCTTGCTGCCGGCCCGCCCGCGCATCAGGAAGGCGCGCTCGGCCGCCGTGAAGTCGCCGACCGGCTTGCCGGTGTCCAGCTCCTCCGTGTTGGTGTACGCCTGCCCCTGCCAGGTCCCGGCTGCGAACGGCGGGAAGCGGACCGCTCCGCCGGCCAGCGACCTGGCCGGGTCCAGGATCCGGTCCCAGTCGGGCTGCACCCTGCGGCCCAGGCCGTCGCAGCCGGGGCACATGCCCGACGCGTCGTTGAACGAGTACGCCGTCGCCCCTCCGGCGCTCGGGGTGCCGTGCCGGGAGAACAGCACCCGCAGCACCGCGTGGATGTCGGTCATCGTGCCGACCGTGGAGCGGGAGTGGCCGCCGACCGGCCGCTGGTCGACGACGATCACGGGGGTCAGGTCCTCCAGGGCGTCCGCGTGCGGCCGCTCGTATTTGGGCAGCCGGTTGTGCACGAACCAGGTGAACGTCTCGTTCAGCTGGCGCTGCGACTCCACCGCGATCGTGTCGAAGACGACCGACGACTTCCCCGAGCCCGAGACGCCGGTGAACACGGTCAGCCGGCCCTTCGGGATGCGGAGGGTGACGTCCTGGAGGTTGTTCTCCCTGGCCCCGGTGATGCTGATGAACTCGCTCATGCGAGGGACGTTAGGCGGGATACCCGACAGCTTCTGGCGTGATTTCCCTCAGTTCTCCCTCCTCGAACAGCAGCCAGCGCGTGATGCCGAGCGACTCCAGGAACGGCAGGTCGTGACTGGCCACGATCAGCGCCCCCTCGTACGCCTCCAGCGCGCTGGTGAGCTGTCGCACGCTCGCCAGGTCCAGGTTGTTGGTCGGCTCGTCCAGCATCAGCAGCTGCGGCGCGGGCTCGGCCAGCAGCAGGGCCGCCAGCGCCGCCCGGAAGCGCTCGCCGCCGGACAGCGTCGCCGCCTGCTGGTCGGCGCGGGCGCCCCGGAACAGGAAGCGCGCCAGCCGCGCCCGGATCCGGTTGTGGGTGGCGCCCGGCGCGAACCGGGCCACGTTCTCCGCGACGCTCAGCTCGTCGTCCAGGACGTCGAGGCGCTGCGGCAGGAACCGCAGCGGCACGTGTGCCGTCGCCTCGCCCGCCACCGGCGCCAGCTCCCCGGCGACGGTGCGCAGCAGCGTGGTCTTGCCCGCGCCGTTGCGCCCGACCAGCGCGATCCGCTCGGGACCGTGCAGATCGAGGCCGCCCCTCACGCGGGCGCCGTGGGCCAGCTCCAGCTCCCGCAGGGTGAGCACGGTCCGGCCCGGCGGCACGGCTGTGTACGGCAGGTCGACACGGATCTCGTCGTCGTCCCGCACGGCCTCCACCGCGTCGTCGAGCCGCCCCTTCGCCTCGGCGAGCTTCTCCTCGTGCATGACGCGGTACTTGCCGGCCGACTGCTGGGCCGTGCGGGCGCGCAGCTTCATCACCGCCCGGGGCTCGCGCTTGGTGTCGTACATCTTCTGCCCGTAGCGCCTGCGCCGGGCCAGGACGACCTGGGCGTCGGCCAGTTCGCGCTTCTGTCTGCGCAGGTCCGACTCGGCGACCCGCACCATGCGCTCGGCCGCCTCCTGCTCCACGGCCAGGGCCTCCTCGTACGCCGTGAGGTTGCCGCCGTACCAGGTGACCGAGCCGGAACGCAGGTCGGCGATCTGGTCGACCCGTTCCAGCAGCTCGCGGTCGTGGCTGACCACGACCAGCACGCCCGGCCAGGACTCGACGGCCGCGTACAGCCGCCGGCGGGCGTACACGTCGAGGTTGTTGGTGGGCTCGTCCAGGAGCAGGATGTCGGGCCGGCGCAGCAGCAGCGCGGCCAGCCGCAGCAGCACCGACTCGCCGCCCGAGACCTCGCCGACGGTCCGGTCGAGGCCGACGTGGCCCAGTCCCAGCTCGCCGAGCGTGGCGAGGGCGCGTTCCTCGACGTCCCAGTCGTCGCCGACGGTCTCGAAGTGCTCCTCGCTCACGTCACCCGCCTCGATGGCGTGCAGCGCGGCCCGGCGCGCGTCGATGCCGAGCGCCTCGTCGACCCGCAGCGCGGTGTCGAGCGTGACGTTCTGCGGCAGGTAGCCCACCTCGCCGGCCACCCGGACGGTGCCGTCGGCCGGGGTGAGGCGCCCGGCGATCAGCTTCAACAGGGTCGACTTCCCGGCTCCGTTGACGCCGACGAGCCCGGTCCTGCCGGGGCCGAAGGCGACGTCGAGCCCTTCGAAGACGACGGTGCCGTCGGGCCAGGCGAAGGACAGGGACGTACAGGTGAGGGAAGTGGGGGAATGTGACATACGGGTCTCCGCGGTTGCTCGAAGCGGTCAGGGGCAAACGCGTATCGAGACACCGGAAGCGGGCGGCCGCCGTCGGACGAGGGGAGGGCACGAAGGAAGCCCTGCTCCGTCAGGAGGCTGGGACGGCTCGAACGCCGAGGTCGCACGCGGCGTGCACACGTGAGATACGTGTGACGCGGTGTCTCAGGACCTCAGACGAGCAACGTCCTTCTCCAATCGGCGGCAACAGAAGCGATGTCGAACCTAGGTAAGACCCGGTTGGCCTGTCAACGCATTTACGCGCACCCCGAGGAGGCCCCCGTGCCCAACGGCTCGCTCTCACTGCCGGCCCGGCTCTGCCTGCTGGCCTGGGACCCCGCGGGGTCCGACGCCGCCGACACCGCCCGGGTCCACCACCTGGTGCGCGCCGGCGCGCTCACCGAACTGGCCCAGCGCGGTCTGCTCACCGACGACGAGGGCATCGCCACCCCGGCCGACCTGGACTCCCGCACCGGGGACGCCGTCCTCGACGGGCTGCTGGAGCTCGTCCGCGAGTCGCTGCCGCACCGGTGGCGCACCTGGGTGCGGCTGCACGCCCGGGTCACCTTCGACGCCGTGCGGGAGCAGTTGGTGGCCGAGGGGTACCTGCGGGCCGAGAAGAAGCGCGTGCTCGGCGTGTTCCCGTCCGTGGAGTACGTGCTCGCGCGGGCCGCCGTGGCGCGGGCGCTGTGCGAGGAGGCGCGCCTGGTCCTCCGGGGGCCGGTGCCGGCCGGGGAGGTCTCCGAGCGGGACGCGGCCCTGGCGGCGCTGGCGGCCGCCGCCGGACTGGGCCTCCCGGAGGGCACGGTGAGCGGGGCGCGCGGACGGGACCGGTTCACGGAGCTGGCCCGGCGGTGCGCGAGTGCGGCACCCGGCATGCGGAAGGTCGTGAGCGAGGTGTGGGACGCGGTGAGCGACGAGAGCGCGCGGGCACCCGCGTCCGCGCGCGGCTGAGCGCCGTCCGGCACCGTGCGAGCCGGGGGAGGGTCAGCAGCTCCCGCGCATCAGCTCCGCCAGCTCGTGGTCCAGGTCCAGCTGGAGGTGCTCCAGACCCACCGGCACCAGCTCGCCGGCGGCGTGCAGGAACCGGCGCAGCTCGCCCGAGCGGACGTGGATCACGGCGGTGCCCTCGGGCGCGTGGAACTCCAGGACGGTGCGGTCGTAACCGTACGGGCGCACCCGGACGTCGCCGTGGCCGTTCGGCTCCCGCATCCCGGTGATGAGCAGCTCGCGGGAGAAGGTCCAGCAGACCTCCACGCCCTCCAGGGTGGCCGGGGCCGGGAAGGTCATGCGCACGGCGAACGGGTCGGCCCGGTCGTAGTGCAGGGTGGCGGGGATGTTCGGCATACGCGGCGCGGCGGCGACGAGACGCGCCTCGACGGGCTGATCGATGACGGTGGACAACGCCTTGCTCCCTCGTGACGGCTGGACGGGCTTCGCGGGTGGTACGGGCCGGGCACTGGAAGAGACGTCGGAATCAGCCCATCCGTGCACACGACGAGCGAGTGACCTCTGTCACCGCGTTCATGCCCGGGAACGATCAGGAGTGACACGTCTCTCCTCCCGTGCCCCGCGGGGCACTTGCGGGCACGCCTCGCACCACGCGCGCGAGCGGTCGCGGCCCTCTGGACGGCGCGCGGGCCGTGGGCTAGCTTCGCCCGCCATGAGGCGCTTGGGAAGCACGCGACGCACGGTAGGGTCCGTTCGAGCCGGCGGCAGGCGGACGGGGCGGGTGGCGCTCGCGGGGGCGGTCTGCGCGGCGGCGCTGGCCGCGCTGACCGCCGTACCCGCCCAGGCGCACCAGCGGCCGCAGTGGGACGTGAAGGACACCGGGGTCTCCGACGTCCGGTTCCGGGGGCTCGCCGCCGTCAGCCGGCACACCGCCTGGGTGGCCGGTACCGGGGGCACGGTGCTGCGCACCACCGACGGCGGCGGCACCTGGCGCGACGTCTCCCCGCCCGGCGCCGGTGAACTGGAGTTCCGGGACATCGAGGCCTTCGACGCCCGCCGGGCCGTGGCCCTGTCCATCGGCGAGGGCGAGGCGTCCCGGGTCTACCGCACCGACGACGGCGGGGCGACCTGGACCGAGTCCTTCCGCAACACCGACGCGCACGCCTTCTACGACTGCCTCACCTTCTTCGACCGCCGCCACGGCCTCGCCATGAGCGACCCGGTGGACGGGAGGTTCCGCATCCTGTCGACCAGCGACGGCGGCCGCACCTGGAAGGTGCTGCCCGCCGCCGGGATGCCGGCCGCGCAGGCGGGCGAGGCCGGGTTCGCGGCCAGTGGCCAGTGCCTGGTCTCCGCCGGGCCGAGGGACGTGTGGCTGGCCACCGGCGGGGCCGCACGCGCGCGCGTGCTGCACTCCGCCGACCGGGGGCTCACCTGGACGGCCGCGGACGCCCCGGTCCCGGCCGGCGACCCCGCCCGCGGCGTCTTCGGCCTCGCCTTCCGCGACCGCGCCCACGGCCTCGCCGTCGGCGGCGACTA
>NZ_MULI01000076.1 GCF_002939385.1 Streptomyces sp. MH60
GGTGGGGGGGGGAGCGGGGGGGGGGCGCGGCTCCGGCGGGTTCGGGGGGGGCCGCAGGGGGGGGGGCGGGGCCGGGGGGGGCCTCCTCGCCGCCCGCCCGGGCCACGCGGCCGGCACAGCAGGCGGGGTGGGAAGCGCAGGGCACGCACCTTGGCCGAGGCCAGCACCAGGGAGACGGCCGCCGCGAGCCGGGCCCCCTCACCGTGCGCGACGGACGCGGTGCGCATCCCGCGCAGCGGACAGGGCCCGGCGGTGCGCCGCCCGGCGCCCGCACCGCCCCGCTCGGCCTGAGCCTCCGTCAAAACCGATATGAGCAGCCCGTCATAGTTCGTCACGATCCGTGCGAACTGTCCGTGGTCCTTGCGCAGTGCGAGGCACAACCCGCACAAATGAGCCATCCACTGGCTCGTGAGGCTCTCTCCGAGCCGGTGCCTGCACGGCCTGACGATTCCGAACACGACACTCCCCCGTGGTTGGTACGACGCTGAGCTGCGGCATCGTACCGACTGCCGCCATCACCCGTACGCACCCTCTCTCACCCGTGTGCCGTGAAGAATCATATTTCACTCACAGTCAGCAGCCGTTTGGGAAACGACCCTTGGGACACAAGGACTCTCGACGGATCCGCTGTGCACCAGTACCGTCACAAACCCCCCGCGCGGCGTCTATCCACTTGGCGCGACGTCCGCATCATGGATGACCATAGGGATGCGGAAGCACGAAAGCCCGCTGTGAGAGGAGGCGTCCATGGGATCGGTACGCAAGGCGAGTGCGTGGCTCGGCCTCGTCGACGACAACGATGACGAGCGTTACTACGACGACGACTACTCCGAGGGCACCGAGCAGCCCGGGGACGCCTGGGTCACGGACCCGCGGGTCAAGGTGGCCTCGGACGTGGCCGAGGAGAAGGGCCGCCGCATCGCGACGGTCACCCCGGACAGCTTCCGGGACGCACGGGCCATCGGTGAGCTGTTCCGGGACGGGGTCCCGGTCATCGTGAACCTGACGGCCATGGAGGGGACCGACGCCAAGCGCGTGGTCGACTTCGCGGCCGGGCTCATCTTCGGCCTGCGCGGTTCGATCGAGCGGGTGTCCACCCGGGTGTTCCTGCTGAGCCCGGCCGACACCCAGGTCATCAGCGGCGAGCCCGCCGCACACCGTTCCGACGGTTTCTTCAACCAGAGCTGAGGCGGGGCCGCACACCACGGCCCCGCTCCCCCGCTCGCCGGGGCGCCTCCTACCGGAAGGCGTCGAGCCCGGTGAGCGCCTTGCCGAGCACCAGCTGGTGCATCTCGACGGTGCCCTCGTAGGTGAGCACCGATTCCAGGTTCGTCGCGTGCCGCATCACGGGGTATTCGAGGGAGATCCCGTTGGCGCCGAGGATCGTACGGGCCGTGCGGCAGATGTCGATGGCCTCGCGCACGTTGTTGAGCTTGCCGAAGCTGACCTGCTCGGGACGCAGCCGGCCGGCGTCCATGCGCCGCCCCAGGTGATGGGCGAGCAGGATCCCCTTGTGCAGTTCGACCGCCATGTCGGCGAGCTTGGCCTGGGTCAGCTGGAAGCCGCCGATGGCCCGCCCGAACTGCTCCCGCGACTTCGCGTACTCCAGGGCCGCCTCGAAGGAGCTGCGCGCCGCGCCCATCGAGCCCCAGACGATCCCGTAACGGGCGTGCGACAGACAGCTGAGCGGTCCGCGCAGTCCGGTCACCTCCGGCAGTACCGCGTCGGCGGGCAGCCGTACGTCGTCGAGGACCAGCTCGCTGGTGACGCTGGCCCGCAGGGACCACTTGTGCTTGATCTCGGGGGCGGAGAACCCGGCGCTGTCGGTCGGCACGACGAAGCCGCGGATCCCCTCCTCGGTCCGCGCCCAGACGACGGCGACCCCGGCCACCGAGCCGTTGGTGATCCACATCTTGCGCCCGTTGAGCACCCAGTCCCCGCCGCCCTCGCGCTTGGCACGGGTGCGCATGTTGGCCGGGTCGGACCCGTGGTCGGGCTCGGTGAGCCCGAAGCACCCGATGACCTCACCGGCGGCCATGCGGGGCAGCCACGTCTGCTTCTGCTCCTCGCTCCCGAAGCGGTGCATGGCGTACATGGCGAGGGAGCCCTGCACGGAGACCAGGGAGCGGATGCCGGAGTCGGCCGCCTCCAGCTCAAGACAGGCCAGCCCGTACTGGACGGCACTCGCCCCGGCGCAGCCGTACCCCTCCAGGGACATGCCGAGCGCGCCGAGGGAACCGAGCTCGCGCGCCAGCTCCCCGATCCCGGGCAGCTCGCCCTTCTCGTACCAGTCGGCGACGTACGGCAGCACGCGGTCGGCGGCCCAGTTCCGCACGGTGTCCCGGACCGCGAGATCCTCCGGTTCGAGCAGGTCGTCGATGCCGAGGGGGTCGGTGGGATCGAACGCGGGCTTGGGGGACGCGGCCATGGGGACACCCTCCGGGACTCTAAAACTAGCGCCGCTAGTCACGGCTCTCGGTGCCGACGTTACGATGCCCGGCCCCACACGTCCACCATGCCCGCCTTCCGCGGCCGCCGACGCTCCTCGACCACCCACGGGCGACGCCCACCCCGACGGCGAACGGGTGGTGCGTGAGGGGAGACCGTGGGGTCACACCGAGACACGGGACTGGGACGGGGACTTCACCGCATCCCGCGGCGCAGGCACGGAAACCTCCTCGCACTGCATCACCCTCGGCAGCCGCAACGCCATCACCGCCCCCAGCACCAACAACCCCGCACTCACCAGCAACGTCACATGCAGCCCGTGCACGAACGCATCCCCCGCGGCCCGCCGCAACGCCACCCCCGCGGGCCCCCCGAGTTGCGCGGCGACCTCGTACGCCTCCCCCAGCGAATGCCCCGCCGCCACCGACGCCGACCCCGGCACCCCGGGCACGCCCCCCGCCAGCCCGGGCGTGTACGCCGCGTTCATCACGCTGCCCAGCAGGGCTATACCGATCCCGGCTCCCAGCTGGTACGAGGTCTCGCCGATCGCCGCCGCCCCACCCGACTGCTCCTGCGGCGCCTCGCTCAGCATCGACTCGTACGCCCCGAACAGCGTCGTCTCCAGACCGAAGCCGAGCAGCACGAACCCGGTCAGCAGCAGCGCCCAGTCGTCGGCCCGGCCCATCGCCGTCAGCAGCAGCACCGCGAAGGCGGTCAGGCAGAACCCCGCGCACACCATCCGCCGCGGCCCGAAGCGCCGCAGCAGCCGCGCGCCCGCGAGCCCCGCCGCCATCGCCGCGAAGGTCAGCGGCAGCAGCCGCAGCCCGGTCTCCAGCGGGGACAGCCCGAGCACCAGTTGCAGGTACTGCGCCGCGATCAGCTCGAGTCCCACCAGCGCCAGCATGGCCAGCACGATGCACCCCACCGACGTGCTGAACGCCGGCCGCCGGAACATCGCGAGGTCCACCAGCGGATACGTGCGCCTCCGCTGCCGCCGCACGAAGCCCGCCAGCAGCAGCGCGCCCAGCACCAGCGGCAGCACGGTGAGCACGCTCACCACCGGCTCCCCGCCGCCCAGCCGCTTCACTCCCAGGACGACGCCGAACAGTCCGCCCGCCGCCATCAGCGCGCCGACCACGTCCCAGGGCCCGCGGCCGTCGCCCTTCGACTCGGGCAGCAGCAGCCGCCCCACCGGCAGGCTGACCAGCATCAGCGGGATGTTGACGAGGAAGACCGAGCCCCACCAGAAGTGCTCCAGCAGGAAGCCGCCGAGCAGCGGACCGACCGCCGCGCCCACCGCGGCCACGGCGCTCCAGATGCCGATGGCCAGCGCCCGCTCCCGCCGGTCGGGGAAGACCTGCCGCAGGATCGACAGGGTCGCCGGCATGATCATGGCGCCGCCGACGCCGAGCAGCGCACGGGCCGCGATCAGCACCTGGGCGGTCTCGGCGAGCGCCGCGAGCGCGGAGGCGACGCCGAAGAGGGCGTAGCCGAGCAGCAGGACCCGTCTGCGGCCCACCCGGTCGCCCAGCGTGCCGAAGAGGATCAGCAGCGCGGCGCAGACGAGCGGATAGACGTCGACGATCCAGAGCAGTTCGATGGCGCCGGGCCTGAGGTCCTCGGTGACGGCGGGGACCGCCACGTGCAGCACGGTCGCGTCGACGGCGACGAGGAGCAGGCTGACGCAGAGGACGACCAGGACCACCCAGCGGTTGGCACCGGCCCCGGCCGCCCGGCGGCGCGGCGCGGCAGCCGTGGTCGTCCCGGACATGTACGTACCTCCAAGATGTTCCCTCGCGTCCGGCGGGCCGTGGGGTGGGGACTCCCCTGCGGCTCGGCCGGAGAGGAGCGGGGGCTCCGGGCCGTGCAACGGAACGCGAGTGACTCGCCAGAGTACGCGAGACCGGGCACGGCACACGTGGCGGGCCTCACACATCCCGCGTCACCCGTGTGGCGTGCGCCACTGCGGCCACCGTCCCGTCCGCCCCGCCGGGACGGCCGACCCGGCGCACGGCAGATAATCGAGCCCGTGACCGATCTTGAAACGCGCACCGCGGGCCGCCCCGGCGCCCCGGGTCCGTCCGATGCCCTGCGCCGGGCCGCCCCGGCGCTCCTCGGCTACGCGGCCGTGCGCGCCCTGGGCCTGCTCGCCCTGGCCCTGTGGAGCGCGGCGCGCGACAAGAGCGCGTACCCGCTGCTGACGGCCCGCTGGGACTCGCTCTGGTACACCAGGGTCGCCGAGCTGGGATACGGCTACGAGGTGCGGCTGCCCAACGGTGACGTGCACTCCAACCTGGCCTTCTTCCCGCTGCTGCCCTGGCTGGAGCGGCTCGGCGCGGCGGTGACGCCCCTGTCGTACGCCGACGCCGGATTCGTCGTCTCCCTGCTCGCCTCGCTCGCCGCGGCCTGGGGGATCTTCGCGGTGGCGGACCACGTGTACGGCCCGCGCGCGGGCGTGTGCGCGGCGTTGCTGTGGGCCGTGCTGCCGGTCGGGATCGTGCAGTCGATGGCGTACAGCGAGTCCCTGTTCACGGCGCTGGCCGCCTGGTCGCTGTACGCGGTGCTGACCGGGCGCTGGGTGACGGCCGGGACACTGGCCGCGCTGGCCGGGCTGACCCGCCCGGTCGGGCTCGCGGTGACGGCGGCGGTGTGGGCGGCCGTGATCACGGCGTTCGTGCGGAGCCGGGGCGAGGACGGTCCCGGCGGCGCCCTGGGCGCTCGGCACCTGCTCGGCATGCTGCTCGCACCCCTGGGCGCCGCCGGTTACGTCCTGTGGGTCGGCCACCGCACCGGCAAGGGCCCGCTCGGCTATCTCGACGTGCAGGCCGGCTGGCGCAACGGCTTCGACGGGGGCGTGGCCTTCGCCCGCTTCGTCGCGGCGAAGTTCACGTCGTTCCCGGCGGCGCTGGCGGGCGTCGGGCTGATCGTCGGGGTCGCGCTGCTGGCCTGGCTGTACGTGGTGTGCGTGCGGCAGCGCCAGCCGCTGCCGCTCCTGGTGTACGCGGGGATCGTCACCGTGCTCGCCCTGTGCGCGTCGAGCTACTTCGGCTCCAAGCCCCGGCTGCTGCTGCCCGCGTTCCCGCTGCTGTTCCCCCTGGCCCTGGGCCTGGCCCGGCTGCGCACCGCCAGGGCGGCGGCGGTCGTGTGCGCCGTCGCGGCGGCGTCGGCGGTCTACGGGGCCTTCTGGCTGAACGGCTCCGGCCCGCCCTGACCGCCGGGGGCCGCCCGATGACCGCCGGGACAATTCCGTACCAGCATTCGGTGAACGAATTCATAAGCACGATAAAACCGCCGACCGGACAGATCAAAGGAATTGAAGTCCGCGACCGGACGGGATTACGGATTACCCGGAAATAAGGCGTCACCTGAGAGGAATCCCACATCACATCGTCATCACAAAGCCGTTGATTCGGCCGGGATCACTCCTCACTCGCTGTAACGTCGATTGGGTGCGTACCGAACGGAAGCCCACCCGTCTGGACCGGGTGTTCGCGAGACTGGACCGGGAGCCGGAACGACCGGAGCTCCTGGACGTGCCGGAGATGTCCCGGCACAGGTTCGCGCTGTTCGCCGGGACCCTCGCGTTCTACCTCGCGATCGTGTGGGCCGTAGTGATCAGCTCGTGGCTGGTCCGGCTCGACTGGCAGGTCATGTTCTTCAGGCCCTACCAGCAGTGGCCGGAGATCCACGCGTTCGTCGACTACTACGTGGTGCTCGGCCAGCGCGGCCCCACCGCCGTGATGGTCGCGGCCTGGCTCGGCTGGCGCTCCTGGCGGCAGCACACCCTGCGTCCGCTGCTGGCGCTCGGCGTCTCACTGCTCCTGCTGAACATCACGGTCGGCGCCGCCAAGTACGGCATGGGCCGGCTGGGACCGCACTACGCGACCACGATCGGCGCCAACGAGATGTGGCTCGGCGGCGATATATTTCCGAGCGGTCACACCGCGAACGCCGTCGTGACCTGGGGCATCCTCGCCTACCTGGCCTCGACGCACCGCGCCCGGCGCTGGCTGTCCGCGCTGTCCGCGGTCACCTCGCTCGGGGTGGGCATGTCCACCGTCTACCTCGGTACGCACTGGCTCAGCGACGTGCTCCTCGGCTGGGCGGCGGGGCTGCTGATCCTGCTGGCGCTCCCCTGGGTCGAACCGCTGATCACCCGCGCGGAGGCCTGGATCCTGGGCCTGCGCGACCGCGGGTACGCCCGCCTGGGCCGCGAGCGGGCGACGAAGCGGCCGGTCGGCCGGCCCGTACCCGTCGCCCCGGCAGGCTCCGGACGGCCGGAGACACCGGCCCGCGAGCCGGTCGCCGCGCCGCACACCGCCCGGGCCCCGGTGTACCTGGCCCCGGGCCCGCACACGGCCCGCTCGGACCGTACGCCCGTGACCCCGGCCGGCAGCCGCCGGCCGCCGCACGCCGACCGCCACCCGCGCAACACAGCCCCGGCCGCGCGCCCCCTGTCGGGCGGCTGACCGGGGTCAGGACCGGTGGACCGGTCCTAGCCCTTCCAGGCCCGGGACACGCGGCCGTCCTTCACCTCGAAGTTGAGGCGGCCCACGCGGTACTCCATGGTGATGACCGTGCCGGGCGCCAGGGACCGCACCGTCGACCAGCCGCGCTCGCGCGCCTGCCGCTCGGCCGCGTCGGAATCGAGGCCGACGTAGGTGTCCGGACTGTCCTGGGGCTCGGCCGGGGGTGTCGGAATCGGTGCCATGCCGCCACGCTATGCCCTGCTCAGGGAGCGGGGAAGCCCGAGCCGGTAACACGGGCCACAGATGCACCTACGGTCACATTTCTGTCACAGGATCACGCTGCGCGTTTTGCCGGAACTCGTTCACACGGACGGACGGATTTGTGCGGCTTCCACGGGCGGCCGAGGTGAATTCCCGCGAGTCGCGGTACTCCGTCGAATAAGTGGACGGAAAAGGCGCTCGGGGCGCCCCGGTGACGCGCCGCATTCCGTGTCCGAACGCTCCCGAACGGACGTGCGCGCGTCCTCGCGGAAGAGCCCCGGATCCCTTACATGAATCGAACATCGGACATGCGGTCAGGCTTCCAGCGGGGCGACGGCGAGCGACAGGTCGTTGTCCCGGGTGTAGTACGGCCCGGCCGCCACGGGGCCGTGCGGCGTCCGCACCCGCGCGCGGGGAAACGTGAACACCGGGTTCTTGTCGGCGATGTCGTCCAGCAGCCGGGCGAGCCGCACCACCGGCCCGGAGCCACCGGCGGGCCGCAGCCACAGGTCCCACAGGCCCGGTGCCAGGCCGTCGTAGGGCACGGTGAAGGCGAACTCCGTCCGCTCGGCGGCGACGTCCACCCGGCGCACGCCGGAACCGTCCGCGCCACCCGCTCCGTCGCCGGGCCGGGCGCGCAGCTCGGCGTCCGCCCCGGGCACGAGCTGGGTGCCGTACACGCGCCCCCGTACGGTCAGGCCGCCGCTCGCGAGGCGCAGGTCCACCGCCTCGGCGTGCGGGGCGCGCAGCCAGCTGCGGACGGTGAGGTTGCCCTGCCGGGTGGCGTACGGGATGCGGACGGCGACGTGGCCGAGCAGTCCGCTGGGCGTGCGCTCGGCCAGGGAGCGCAGATCGGTGACGCCGGGCACCAGCCGCCGCGGCCGGCCGTCGGACAGACGGGCGTAGGCGTCCCAGCGGCCCTCGGGCAGGGACACACTGCTGGGCAGCGCGGCGCGCAGCCGGCCCTCCGCCGCCGGGGCCAGCGGGAGGCTGACCGTGTCCGCCGGGTCGGCGCCGGCGGCCTCGGGGACGCGGCGGCGCAGGACGAGCAGGGCCGCCCCGGTCTTTCCGCGCGCGGCGACGTCGAAGGTCAGGCCGCCCGCGGAGTCGCCGATGCAGTCGGCGCGCAGCGGGGCGGCCGGTGCGGCCGGCGGCGTCATGCGGTGCGGTTCCTCCCCTGGACTTCTCGTCGTCCGGTTAGACCCGGAACCCTGCCTTCTGGTTGTCCGTGTCCGATTGCGATGTGGTCACGACGGGGACGGGCGCCCGACGACCGCTCTTTCCAGTCATCCGGTTCATTCACTGATTTCATGATTTGTCGATTCACGGGCCGGGCGAACGGCTCCGTCCCAGCGGCCCAACCCCGGTGCGTGGCACCCCACTTGGGCCGATGCCGACGATCCCGGCCCTCGGGCGGTCGCGTGCGTCGCATGGTTCGATTCCGTCGGCCGTGGGGCGTGACTCCCGCCACCGGTCCCCCGTTGTCCTTGCATGAGCCGGGGACCCGCCCGGACCACGGCCCGGGAGCCACCCGGTCCGGCCACGCACCGCATCCCGAGGGAGCCACCCGTGCCGCGCATGCTCGACGTCAGCGACGACGTACGCGCCGAGATCGGCGACGAAGAAGCCGACCGCCTGCTGGCCGGGGAGTCCGCCCCGGGCAGCTACGACTGCACGTCCTGCCGCACCCCGGGCGACTGCGAGCAGGAGCGCACCAGCACCGTCCTGTTCATCGGGGACGAGACCGCCGTGCTCGCCTTCGCCCACGCGGGCTGCCTGCCCTCGCAGGTGGTCAAGGTCACCGAGGAGCAGCTCCAGGGCGCGGTGCGGTCGATCAGCGCCGACCAGGCCCGCTCCGGGCCCGCTCCCGCCGCCCCGGAGAAGGCCGCGCCCGAGCAGGCCGTGCTCGGTGTCACCAGCGGGCTGATCCTGATCGCCGGGGAGCTGCACCCGGCCCTCGTGGTGGAGCCGACCGCCCCCATCGCACGGCCCGGCACGGCCGACGCCGGCGACGACTTCCTGCCGCTGCTGATCGAGCAGGGCTTCATGCCGGTCACCGAGCTGGCGTCCGCGCCGGCCGTGCTGCACGGCTGGTCGGTCCTGCTCGCCATGGGCCAGCTGCACGCGGTGCTCCAGCCCGGGACGAACGGCGGCCGGCCGGTGGCCTGGTGGCAGGCGCACCAGCCGCTCCAGGTCACCGAGGGGTGGCGCACGGCGGCCAACAAGCACCAGCAGGTGCTGATGTTCGCGGCGCCCGTCGGGTCGATCGGCCGGCAGCCGCGCGAGGACCTGCTGCGCGACGCGCTGGACAAGGCGGCGGCGAACGGGCAGCTGGTCGCGGCGGCGCTGCCGCTGGCGGGGATCTGAGCCGGTTCACGCGGCTGCCGGACGGCCGTCACCTGGGCCGCATCCCTTCCACCGCGGGGTCGTTTGGACATACGTGTACGCATACGACGCCTTCCACCGCCACGGCGGCCCCTCGACCACGCCGATCTACGACGCGCTCTACGCCGAGTACGTCAGGTCCTTCCGATCGCTGCCGGGGGATCGCAGCGGTGAGGAGGAGCTCGGATTCACGGCCTTCAGGAGCATCCCGCGCGGCAGAGGCGGCTACAGCGCCTACAGCGCGGGGGCCCAGAGCGCCCGCGTCGGCCAGCACTCGGTGTGGCAGCGTGTCGGCGGCACGCACCACGTCCCGGCGGCGCTGCCACCGGCCCCGCGGTCCGGCACCTGACCGCCGTACGACCGACGTGTGAGGGGCGCCCCCGGCCGGGGCGCCCCTCACACGTCACCGGGTGTCCCCGGGGCGGTCCTACTTCTTCTTCGCGCCGCGCTTCTCGCGCACCCGCACCGAGATGTGGATCGGCGTTCCCTCGAAACCGAACTCCTCGCGCAGCCGGCGCTCGATGAAGCGCCGGTAGCCCGCCTCGATGAAGCCGGAGGCGAAGAGCACGAACCGCGGGGGCTTGGTGCCCGCCTGGGTGCCGAAGAGGATGCGCGGCTGCTTGCCGCCCCGCACGGGGTGCGGGTGGGCGGCGACCAGCTCGCCGAGGAAGGCGTTCAGCCGGCCCGTCGGGACCCGGGCCTCCCAGCCCGCGAGGGCGGTCTCGATCGCCGGGACGAGCTTCTCCATGTGCCGCCCGGTCTGCGCCGAGACGTTGACCCGCGGCGCCCAGGCCACCTGGCCCAGCTCCGTCTCGATCTCCCGCTCCAGGTAGTAGCGGCGCTCCTCGTCGAGGGTGTCCCACTTGTTGTAGGCGACGACGATGGCGCGGCCCGCCTCGACGGCCATGGTGACGATCCGCTGGTCCTGGACCGAGATCGACTCGGAGGCGTCGATGAGGATGACGGCGACCTCCGCCTTCTCGACGGCGGCGGCGGTGCGCAGCGAGGCGTAGTAGTCGGCGCCCTGCTGGAGGTGGACGCGCTTGCGGATGCCCGCCGTGTCGACGAACTTCCAGGTGACGCCGCCCAGTTCGATCAGCTCGTCGACCGGGTCGCGGGTGGTGCCGGCCTGTTCGTTGACGACGACGCGCTCCTCGCCCGCGACCTTGTTCAGCAGCGAGGACTTGCCGACGTTGGGGCGGCCGATCAGGGCGATGCGGCGCGGGCCGCCGACGGCGGTGCCGAAGGTCTGGGCCGGGGCCTCGGGCAGGGCCTCCAGGACCCGGTCCAGCATGTCGCCGGTGCCGCGGCCGTGCAGCGCGGAGACCGGGTGCGGCTCGCCCAGGCCCAGCGACCACAGGTAGGAGGCGTCGGCCTCGCCGCTCGGGCCGTCGACCTTGTTGGCGCACAGCACGACGGGCTTGCCGGCCTTGCGCAGCAGCCGGACGACCGCCTCGTCGGTGTCGGTGGCGCCGACCTTGGCGTCCACGACGAAGACGACCGCGTCGGCGGCCTCGATGGCGTACTCGGCCTGGGCGGCCACGGAGGCGTCGATGCCGAGGACGTCCTGCTCCCAGCCGCCGGTGTCGACGACCTTGAAGCGGCGCCCGGCCCACTCGGCCTCGTAGGTGACGCGGTCGCGGGTGACGCCGGGCTTGTCCTCGACGACGGCCTCGCGACGGCCGATGATGCGGTTCACGAGGGTCGACTTGCCGACATTGGGGCGGCCGACGACGGCGAGGACGGGCAGCGGGCCGTGCCCGGCCTCCTCGATCGCGCCCTCGACCTCCTCGACGTCGAAGCCCTCTTCGGCGGCCAGCTCCATGAACTGCGCGTACTCGGCGTCGCCGAGCGCCCCGTGGTCGTGCTCCTCGCCCGGGCCCTCGGGGTGGATGTGGTCGTTCATGAAGTCCGTACCTCGTTCATCGTGGTGATCGGTGGAACACCCCTGTACCGGGTGATCCACTACTCAAGTGTCACTCAGCGCCCGGTGAGGCGCCTGGCGTTTTCCAGGTGCGCGGTGAGCTGCTTCTGGATGCGTTCGGTGGCCTCGTCCAGGGCCTTGCGGGTGCGCCGCCCGCTGCCGTCGCCCGCGTCGAACGGGTCGCCGAAGACGACGTCCACGCGGGAGCGCAGCGGGGGCAGCGCCTTTATCAACCGTCCGGGACGGTCCGTGCTTCCCAGTACCGCGACCGGGACGATCGGGGCGCCGCTGCGCACCGCGAAGTAGGCGAGCCCGGCGCGCAGCGAGGCGAAGTCGCCCTCGCCCCGGGTGCCCTCCGGGAAGATGCCCAGGACGCCGCCGTCGGCCAGCACGCCGAGCGCCTGCCCTATGGCGGCGCGGTCGGTGGAGTGGCGGTCCACCTTGAGCTGGCCGATGCCGGTCAGGAACCGTCCGAGCGGGCCGACGAACGCCTCCTTCTTGATCAGGAAGTGCGTCGGCCGGGGGGCCACGCCCATGACCATCGGGCCGTCGATGTTGTGCGCGTGGTTGACGGCGTAGATCACCGGGCCGGTGGCGGGCACCCGCCAGGCGCCGAGCACGCGCGGCCTCCACAGCCCGTACATCAGGCCGACGCCGATGCGCCGGCCGACCTCTGCGCCCTTCTCGGAGGGGACGGGCGCCGCGGGGGATGCGGTCACTTCCCCGCCCGCTTCTCCTCGACGAGGGTGACGACGCACTCGATGACCTGCGGCAGGGTGAGGGCGGTGGTGTCCACCTCGACCGCGTCGCCGGCCTTGGCCAGCGGGGAGGTCTTGCGGCTGGAGTCGGCCGCGTCCCGCTTGATCAGGGCCTCGCGGGTGGCGTTGACGTCGGCGCCCTTCAGCTCGCCGCTGCGGCGGGCGGCGCGGGCCTCCGCCGAGGCGGTGAGGAAGATCTTCAGGTCGGCGTCGGGCAGCACGGTGGTGCCGATGTCGCGGCCCTCGACGACGATGCCGAGCGGCGCGGCGGCGGCGATGGAGCGCTGCAACTCGGTGATCCGGGCGCGGATCTCCGGTACGGCGCTGACCGCGCTGACCTTGGAGGTGACCTCCTGGGTACGGATCGGGCCGGCCACGTCCACGCCGTCGACCGTGATGGTCGGACCGGCCGGGTCGGTGCCGGAGACGATCTCGGGCTTGCCGGCCGCGGCGGCCACGGCGTGCGGGTCGTCGGTGTCGATGCCGTTGGTCACCATCCACCAGGTGATCGCCCGGTACTGGGCACCGGTGTCCAGGTAGCTCAGACCGAGCTGTGCGGCCACGGCCTTCGACGTGCTCGACTTGCCCGTGCCGGAGGGGCCGTCGATGGCGACAATCACGGCCGGGACGGTCGGGGCGGCGCCGTTTTCCACGAGGGGACACCTTCCTGGTGCGGTGCGGTGGGTGGTGTGCGGGACGCGAGCGCGTCCCGCACAGGGCCTGTCCGATGAATCCCGTCGTCCGCCCCGAGGGCGGGCCCGGCGGCATCCGGTGTGGGCGATCGCAAGGCGCCGGAGCGCCCTCGTGGCGGAGCCACGCGGGCGTTTCGGCAACGCGGCGAGCGTGCGTGCCAGGCGTCGCCGGGCAGGCGGGAATCATCAGACAGGACCTAGGTTACCGGGCCCAGGAGACCCCTCCGACAGGCGTCCGGCGCCCCGCGCTCACTGGCGGATCGCCCAGCCCCGCTCCTTCAGGGCCGCGGTGAGGACGGCGGCGGCCTTCGGCTCCACCATCAGCTGCACCAGACCCGCCTGCTGCCCGGTCGCGTGCTCGATCCGTACGTCCTCGATGTTGACCCCGGCCCGTCCCGCGTCCGCGAAGATGCGGGCCAGCTGGCCGGGCTGGTCGTCGATGAGGACGGCCACCGTCTCGTAGGCCCGCGGGGCCGAGCCGTGCTTGCCGGGGACGCGGACCTGCCCGGCGTTGCCGCGCCGCAGCACCTCGGCGATGCCGGTGCCGCCCTCGCGGCGCTTGTCCTCGTCGGAGGACTGCAGGGCGCGCAGGGCCCGCACCGTCTCCTCCAGGTCGGCGGCGACGTCGGTGAGCAGGTCGGCGACCGGCCCCGGGTTGGCGGAGAGGATGTCGATCCACATCCGGGGGTCGGAGGCGGCGATCCGGGTCACGTCGCGGATGCCCTGCCCGCACAGCCGTACGGCGGCCTCCTCGGCGTGCTCCAGGCGCGCGGCGACCATGCTGGAGACCAGGTGGGGCATGTGCGAGACGAGGGCCACGGCGCGGTCGTGGGCGTCCGCGTCCATCACCACCGGCACCGCGCGGCAGTGCGAGACCAGCTCCAGGGCCAGGTTCAGCACCTCGGTGTCGGTGTCCCGGGTCGGGGTCAGCACCCAGGGGCGCCCCTCGAAGAGGTCGGCGGTGGCGGCCAGCGGACCGGACTTCTCCCGGCCGGACATGGGGTGGGTGCCGATGTACGCCGACAGGTCGAGGCCGCGTGCCTCCAGCTCGCGCCGGGGGCCGCCCTTGACGCTGGCCACGTCGATGTAGCCGCGGGCGGCACCGCGGGCCATGGCGTCGGCGAGCACGTCGGCCACCAGTGCGGGCGGGGCGGCGACGATCGCGAGGTCGACCGGGCCGTCCGGGGCCGCGTCGGTGCCGGCGCCGAGGGCGGCGGCGGTGCGGGCCTGCTCGGGGTCGTGGTCGGCGAGGTGGACGGTGACGCCCCGGCCGGTGAGGGCGAGGGCGGCGGAGGTCCCGATGAGGCCGGTGCCGATGACGAGTGCGGTTCTCACTGGGCGATGTCCTTGCGCAGGGCCGCGGCGGCGCCGAGGTAGACGTGGGCGATCTCGGCGCGGGGCCGGTCCGACTCGATGTGGGCGAGGACACGCACGACGCGGGGCATGGCGCCCTCGATGTCCAGCTCCTGGGCGCAGATCAGCGGCACGTCGGTGATGCCGAGCCCGCGGGCCGCGGCGGCCGGGAAGTCGCTGTGCAGATCGGGGGTGGCGGTGAACCACAGGCTGATCAGGTCGTCGACCCTCAGGCCGTTGCGCTCCATCAGGGCGGTCAGCAGGGCCGCGACCTGCTCGTCCATGTGCCCCGCCTCGTCCCGCTCCAGTTGGACGGCGCCCCGGACCGCTCGTACCGCCACGGCGATGCTCCTTGCTCACAGTGCTGACGCATGTATCGGTTCTTGGTCCGTCCAGCCTAGTCAGCCCGCCGCGTGCCGGCCCGCGGCGCCCGTCTCCTGAGACGCTGGCCCCGCCGCCTGGAACCCCCCTCCCCCCGGAGTTGCGACATGACCCAGATCCCGACCCGCCGTACGGTCCTCAGCTGCACGGGCGCGGGCGCGGTGGCGCTCTGCGCGGGCTGCGGCGACGAGGGCGGTGACGGCGGCTCCTCGGCCGTCTCGCCCGGGCGGGAGCTGACGGCCACGGGCGACCTCCCGATCGCCGGCGGCAAGATCCTCACCGAAGAGAAGATCGTGGTGACCCAGCCGGAGAAGGGCGAGTTCAAGGCGTTCTCGGCGGTCTGCACCCACCAGGGCTGCATCGTGTCGGACGTGCGGGACGGCACCATCGACTGCGCCTGCCACGGCAGCAGGTTCTCCGCGGCCGACGGCTCGGTGGTGCGGGGTCCGGCCACGAAGCCGCTGCCCGGCAAGCGGATCACGGTGCGGGGAAATTCGGTCCGCCTGGCGTGAGCCGCCCGCGTACGCTCCCGCCATGCACCCCCAGACCCCCGAGTCCCTGGTCCGCGACCACACGGTCTACTCCTGCGTCATGGGCTCGCGGGCCTTCGGTCTGGCGACGGAGGACAGCGACACGGACCGCCGGGGCGTCTTCCTCGCGCCGACCGCGCTGTACTGGCGGTTCGACAAGCCGCCGACGCACGTGGAGGGGCCCGCACAGGAGCAGTTCAGCTGGGAGCTGGAGCGCTTTTGCGAACTGGCCCTGCGGGCGAACCCGAACATCCTGGAGTGCCTGCACTCACCGCTGGTGGAGTCCGTGGACGACACCGGCCGCGAACTGCTCGACCTGCGCGGGGCGTTCCTCTCCCGCCGGGCCCACGAGACGTTCACCCGTTACGCGCACGGCCAGCGCCACAAGCTCGACGCCGACGTGCGCACCCACGGCGCCCCGCGCTGGAAGCACGCGATGCACCTGCTGCGGCTCCTGACCAGCGCCCGCGATCTGCTGCGCACCGGCGTCCTGACGATCGACGTCGGCGCCGAACGGGAGTCGCTGCTCGCCGTGAAGCGCGGCGAGGTGCCCTGGCCGGAGGTGGAGGCGCGGATGAACCGCCTGGCGCGGGAGGGCGAGGACGCCGCCCGGCACAGTCCGCTCCCCGACGAGCCGGACCGGCGCCGCGTCGAGGACTTCCTGGTCCGCACCCGCCGCGCCTCAGCGCTCCAGCCGGGTCCGTACGACGAAGTCGTGCAGGGCGTCGTACGCGGTCGGGGCGTCGGGGAGGGCTGACGCGCCCTGCGCCTCGTCCAGCACGCCGTGCAGCCGCTCCACGTCGGCCCGTACGCGCGCGTGGTCGACGCCCGCGTCCCCGTACTCGCGCTCGACCTTGGCCGCGATCAGCTCGGGGAGGTAGGCGGGCGCGGCGTCCACCGCTCCGGCGAGGGTGGGCAGGTGGGGCTGCACCTCGCCGACGCGCATCAGGTGGATGCCGGTGAGCAGCACCCGGAAGGTGTACAGCAGCGGCTTCAGCTGGCCGGTCTTCTCGAACAGACGCCACTGGGTGCCCGCGAACCCCCGGTAGTGGTGGGCGTGGTGGCTGGTGAGGACCCCCGGTGCCAGGGCGGCCAGCTCCCGGTGCGCGTCGGTGGTGTGCACGACCAGCGGCGACAGCAGCTGCTCCAGGACGTAGCCGTTGCGGCGGAGCATCAGCCGTACGAACTTGCGCAGGTCGTGCGTGACCAGGTCCATCTCGACGCCGTCCCGGTCCCACATCCGCGACCGCGTCTCCTCCGGCTCGCGCAGCCCGACCAGGTCGGCGGCGGGCAGCAGGTGCACGCCGCGCAGGTCCACGTCCGAGTCGCGGGAGGGGAAGCCGTAGAGGTGGGCGCCGGAGACGGTGGCGAACAGCACCGGGAAGGGCTGTTCGGCCACCACCGGTGCCACGTCGATGTCCAGGGCGACGATCATGCGCTCAAGCGTCCCAGAGCGCTCCGAGGGCCAGCAGGTCGCCCCGGTACTCGATGCGGTCCGCCCAGTCGGCGGGCCAGGCGTCGGCCCCCAGGTGCGCGCCCGCGAAGGCGCCCGCGAGGCAGGCGATGGAGTCGGAGTCGCCGGAGGTGCAGGCGCCGCGGCGCAGGGCGGTGAGCGGCTCGTCGACGAAGAGCAGGAAGCAGAGCAGTCCGGCCGCCATGGCCTCCTCGGCGATCCAGCCCTCACCGACGGCCAGGCAGGGGTCGGTCTCGGGCGAGACGGTGCGCACCGCCTCCTGGAGCCGGTCGAGTGTCGCCAGGCACTCGTCCCAGCCGCGCGCGATGAAGTGCTCGGGCGTCGGGTCCTGGGAGCGGGTCCACAGGTCGCCGAGCCAGCGCTCGTGGTAGCGGGCGCGGTTGTCGTAGGCGTACGACCGCAGCCGCCCGACCAGCCCGGTCGGCTCGGCTCCCTCGGCGAGCAGCCGTACGGCGTGCGCGGTGAGGTCGGAGGCGGCGAGCGCGGTGGGGTGGCCGTGGGTGAGCGCGGACTGCAACTGGGCGGCGCCCGCGCGCTGTTCGTCGCTCAGGCCGGGGACGAGCCCGACCGGCGCGACGCGCATGTTGGCGCCGCAGCCCTTGGAGTGGATCTGGCTGGCGTCCTGCCAGGGGCGGTCCTCCCGTTCAAGGAGGTCGCAGGCCCTGAGGCAGGTGTTGCCCGGGGCCCGGTTGTTGTCCGGTGAACGGTTCCAGGCGACGAACTCCTGCCGTACCGGCTCGGCCATCCCCTCCGGAGCCAGCACTCCCCGGTCCGTGGCGGTTCGCAGCCCCTTGCCCAGCGCCAGGGTCATCTGGGTGTCGTCGGTGACGATCGCGGGCCGGGGCAGCGCCATCTCGCGCCAGGGGCCGCACTTGGCGAGGATCGACGGCACGTCGTTGAACTCGGTGGGGAAGCCCAGGGCGTCGCCGAGGGCGAGGCCGGTGAGCGCTCCGGTGGCGGCGCGCTTGGTGCCGGTCGTGGTCATGCGGGGCGTCCTTCCCGAGGGGTGCGGAGCAGGGGCGGGTGCAGGGTGGTGGCCGGGCCCGCCCGGTACACGGCGGCGGGCTTGCCGCGGCCTCCGGTCAGGCGGGCGGCGCCCGGGACGGGCTCGACGAAACCGGGGGTGGCGAGGACCTTGCGGCGGAAGTTCGGCCGGTCCAGGGCCGTGCCCCACACCGTCTCGTAGACCTGCCGCAGCTCGCCCAGGGTGAACTCGGCCGGGCAGAAGGCGGTGGCCAGGCAGGTGTACTCCAGCTTGGCGCCGACGCGGTCCCGGGCGTCGGCCAGGATCCGGTCGTGGTCGAAGGCGAGGCCCCGGGCCTCGTCGTACGGCACCCAGCGGGCCTCGGCCGCGTCACCGCCGCCGTGCGGCTCGGGAGGGTCCGGCAGCAGCGCGGCGAAGGCCACGGACACGACCCGCATCCGGGGGTCGCGGCCGGGTTCGCTGTAGGTCCGCAGCTGCTCCAGGTGCGGCCCGGTCACGTCCGCGAGGCCGGTCTCCTCGGCCAGCTCGCGCCGGGCCGCCGTCTCCGCCGACTCCTCGGGCAGCAGGAAGCCGCCGGGCAGCGCCCAGCGGCCCGCGTACGGCTCCTGGCCCCGCTCGACGAGCAGCGCGTGCAGGGCGCCCGCGCGGAGCGTGAGAACGGCGAGGTCGACGGTGACGGCGAAGGGCTCGAACGCGTGCTTGTCGTAGTCGTGCACGAACGCCCGCCCCCTTAATAGTCACTACGACTATAAAGACGGCGGGCGTTCGGAACAACCCTCGGAGACCTAGAGCTCGACCTCCTGCATCAGCATCCCGACCTCCGTGTTGGACAGGCGGCGCAGCCAGCCCGACTTCTGGTCGCCCAGCGTGATCGGGCCGAAGGCGGTGCGCACCAGCTTGTCGACGGGGTAGCCCGCCTCCGCCAGCATCCGGCGGACGATGTGCTTGCGGCCCTCGTGCAGGGTGACCTCGACCAGGTAGTTCTTGCCGGTCTGCTCGACGACCCGGAAGTGGTCCGCGCGCGCGTACCCGTCCTCCAGCTGGATGCCGTCCTTGAGCTGCTTGCCGAGGTCGCGCGGGATCGGGCCCACGATGTGCGCGAGGTAGGTCTTCTTCACGCCGTACCGGGGGTGGGTCAGGCGGTGGGCCAGCTCGCCGTGGTTGGTGAGCAGGATGACGCCCTCGGTCTCGGTGTCGAGCCGGCCGACGTGGAAGAGGCGGGTCTCGCGGTTGGTGACGTAGTCACCGAGGCACTGGCGGCCCTCCGGGTCCTCCATGGTGGAGACGACACCCGCGGGCTTGTTGAGCGAGAAGAACTGGTACGACTGCGTGGCGACGGTCAGGCCGTCGACCTTGACCTCGTCCTTCTCCGGGTCGACGCGGCGGCCCTGCTCCAGCACGATCTCGCCGTTGATCTCGACCCTGGCCTGCTCGATCAGCTCCTCGCAGGCGCGCCGGGAGCCGTAGCCCGCGCGCGCGAGGACCTTCTGCAGCCGCTCGCCCTCCTGCTCGGCGCCCGGGAAGGTCTTGGGCAGCTTGACGTCCTTCTTGCCCGCGTACCGCTCGCGGTTGCGCTCCTCGGCCCGCGTCTCGTACTCGCGAGACGTGGCCGGGGCGCTGCGGCCGCGCTGCTGGGGCCGCTTGGGGCCGCCCTTGGCACCGCCCCGGGCCGAGGGCCCGCGGCCCGACTTCGGCCCGTCCTTGGTGGCGCCGGGGCCCACGTCGTAGCGCCGCTCCTCCGGGCGCGGCTTCTTGGGCCGGCCGCCCTGCTTGTCGTCGCGGTCGTTGCCGGCGCCGCGGTGGTTGCCGCGGCCACCGCCACTCCCGCCGCGGCCGCCGCTGTTGCCACCACGGCTCCCGCCGTTGTTTCCGCTGCTGTTCCTGCCGCTGCTGCTTCGCATCAAAATTCCGTCTTGTCGTGTGCGCCCTCGGAATCCGGGGCGTCCGGATCGAACGACGGGACCGCTTCCAGCGTCTCGGCCTCGATCGCCTCCGCCTCCGGGAGGAAGGGCGCGAGCTCCGGGAGCTCGTCCAGGCCGCGCAGGCCCATCCGCTCCAGGAAGTAGTTCGTCGTCACGTACAGGATCGCACCTGTTTCGGGTTCCGTGCCCGCCTCCTCGACCAGACCCCGCTGCAGGAGGGTGCGCATCACGCCGTCGCAGTTCACGCCGCGCACCGCGGAGACGCGGCTGCGGCTGACCGGCTGGCGGTAGGCGACCACGGCGAGGGTCTCCAGCGCGGCCTGGGTGAGGCGGGCGTGCTGGCCGTCCAGGACGAAGCCCTCGACGGCCGCGGCGTACTCGGGCCGGCTGTAGAAGCGCCAGCCGCCCGCGACCAGGCGCAGCTCGAAGCCCCGGCCCTGGACGGCGTACTCGTCGGCCAGCTCGCGCAGGGCGTCCGCGATCCGCCGCCGGGGCCGTTGCAGTATCTTCGCCAGCTGCTCCTCGGTCGCGGGCTCGTCGACGACCATGAGGACGGCTTCGAGGGCGGGCTTCAGGTCGAGTCCGGCCACGCCCTCCGGCCCGTCCGGAGCCCCGGTGGCCGCTTCGGCCCCGGTGGTCTGTTCCCTCACGCCTTCTGCTCCTCCTTCGGGACCTCGGGCGGCCGGTCGAACTCGTCGGTCACCACGGGCTGCGTCTTCCCGTCCCCGCCGGTCCAGCGCACCAGCAGGTCGCCGAGGGCGGTCTCCTGGTCCAGCTCGACGGCCTTCTCCCGGTACAGCTCCAGCAGGGCCAGGAAGCGGGCGACGACGGTCAGGGTGTCCTCGGTGTCCTGGACCAGCACGCGGAAGCTGGCCTCGCCCAGTTCCTTCAGGCGGGCGACCACGATCCCGGCCTGCTCCTGCACGCTGACCAGGGGCGCGTGGATGTGTTCGACGTACACCTGCGGCTTGGGTTTCGGCTGCATCGCCTTCACCGCGAGCTTGGCGAAGCCCTCGGGGCCGATGCTGATGACGACCTCGGGCAGCAGCTCGGCGTGGTGCGGCTCCAGGCCCACGGTACGGGGGTAGCGGCGGGCCTCGGCCTCCAGCCGCTCGTTGAAGATCTCCGCGATCTGCTTGTACGCGCGGTACTGGAGCAGGCGGGCGAAGAGCAGGTCGCGGGCCTCCAGCAGCGCCAGGTCGGCCTCGTCCTCGACCTCGGCGGCGGGCAGCAGCCGGGCCGCCTTCAGGTCCAGCAGCGTGGCCGCGACCACCAGGAACTCGGTGGTCTGGTCGAGGTCCCAGTCCGGCCCCATCGCCCGGATGTGCGCCATGAACTCGTCGGTCACCTTCGACAGCGCGACCTCGGTGACGTCCATCTTGTGCTTGGAGATCAGCTGGAGCAGCAGGTCGAACGGCCCCTCGAAGTTGGCGAGCCGCACCTTGAAGACACCGTCGCCCCCGTCGTCGGGAACGTCCTTTGGGGGTTCCTGAGGCGGTGGCCCCCCTGGTCGCCCGGAACCCTCGCGGTCGGCGTCCCCAGGGCGCTGTGCGGGCACGGGGGGCGGCTCCACGGCGGGGGCGCTCCGAAGCGGACCGCCCGCTCGCGCGCCGGTCGGCTCCGGTCGCGTCCCGGGATCCACCGAACCCGGGTCCGTCGCGGGCGTCCCGGTGTCCGAACGGCCGGGGTGGTCCCGTCCCTCCGCGTCCGGATCCGTCGTCTCCCGGACCCGCGCCGGGTCTCCGGGTCCCGCGTCCGGCGCCCCGGCCGGGGCTGCGGGAGCGGACTCGCCCCGGGCGTGCCGCTCGACGTCCTCGGGAGCGGCGACCGGGGACGGGCCGGTGGCGGGGAGCCTCTCCTCGGGGAGCGGCGCAGCCGTCGGCGCCTCCGGGCCCCGGCCCAGCGCACGCCGGCGGGCGGCGCGCGGGCCGCGGCCGGGGTGGGGGGCGTCGTTCGAGGTCATGGCCCCCGCAGGCTACCGCTACCGTCCGCGCAGCCGTCGTACGAGGATGCTGGCGTCCCCGCGGGTCTCCAGGTCGGCCAGGACCACGGCGACGGCCTCGCGGACGATGCGGCCGCGGTCCACGGCCAGGCCGTGCTCGCCCCGGAGCACCAGGCGGGCGTGCTCCAGGTCCATCAGCTCCTCGGCGGAGACGTACACGGTGATCTTCTCGTCGTGGCGCTCACGCCCGCTGGGGCGCCGTGCGGCGGCCCTGCCGCGCTTGCGGGGCCGGTCGGCGCCAGGGGCGGCAGAACCTTCCTGCGCGCCCGTTCCCGGCCCGGAGGCGCGTCCGGAGCGCTCCGTGCCCCGTGTGTGCGCCTCGCCCGCCGAGCCCGGCTCCGCGTCCGCCGCCGCGTGCTCCGCGCCCTCGCCGTCCCCGGCCTGGGCGGGCACCGACTGCGGTGCGTCCTCGGCGGCTGCCTGGTCGCTCTCCCCCGCCGGGGCCGGCACCCGGGCCTCGCCGCCCGCCGGTCGCCGCGGGGTGGACGCCTGGAGCGCCATTCCCCCTGTCGTGCGGAAGAGTTCGTCGGCCCCCGGCAGACTCACTCGGCGTGACACCGGGCGAGCACCTCCCTGGCGAGCTGGCGGTAGGCGGCGGCACCGACGGAGTTGGACGCGTACGTGGTGATCGGCTCACCGGCGACCGTGGTCTCCGGGAAGCGGACCGTGCGCCCGATGACCGTGTGGTAGACGTGGTCGTCGAACGCCTCGACGACCCGCGCGAGCACCTCACGGCTGTGCACCGTGCGCGAGTCGTACATCGTGGCGAGGATGCCGTCGAGCTCCAGGTCGGGGTTGAGCCGCTCCTGGACCTTCTCGATCGTCTCGGTCAGCAGCGCCACACCGCGCAGCGCGAAGAACTCGCACTCCAGCGGCACGATCACCTTGTGCGCCGCGGTCAGCGCGTTGACCGTGAGCAGGCCCAGCGAGGGCTGGCAGTCGATCACGATGTAGTCGTAGTCGTCCATCAGCGGCTTGAGCGCCCGCTGCAGCGTGGACTCGCGCGCCACCTCGCTCACCAGCTGCACCTCGGCCGCCGACAGGTCGATGTTGCTGGGCAGCAGGTCCATGTTGGGGACCGCGGTCTTCAGCAGCACCTCGTCGGCCGCCATGCCCCGCTCCATGAGCAGGTTGTAGACGGTGAGGTCGAGCTCCATCGGGTTGACGCCGAGTCCGACCGACAGCGCGCCCTGCGGGTCGAAGTCGACGAGCAGCACCCGGCGCCCGTACTCGGCGAGCGCGGCACCCAGGTTGATGGTCGACGTGGTCTTGCCCACGCCGCCCTTCTGGTTGCACATCGCGATGATCTTGGCGGGGCCGTGCTCGGTCAGCGGGCCCGGGATCGGGAAGTACGGCAGCGGGCGTCCGGTCGGGCCGATGCGCTCGCGGCGCTGTCGGGCCGCGTCGGGCGCGAGCGTGGCGGCGTACTCGGGATCCGGCTCGTACTCCGCGTCCGGGTCGTAGAAGTGCCCCTCGGGCAGTTCGTCGTAGTCGGCGAAGTGGTTGCGTGGCGCGCCACTTCCGTCGCCGGCCATGGCGTTCACGTGTTGGCCATCCATACTCATGTGTGCTGTCCGAGTTGCCTGCGGACTCTGGTGGTCGGCTGCGGAGGTGCGTACAGCCACGGAGCCGACAGCCTCGAGACGCCCGGGACCGTGGGTCCGTGCCGGCATTCCTGGTTGACCACCCCCGGGAGTAAATGTCGACTCATTCACAAGTCGTCTTACCTCCTTGGTGACCAGGGAACTTCTAGACAGGTCAGCGTGGCACCATGCCGACGTTCGGCGACTCTATGGCGTGTCGGCCGTCCGCAGCAACACAATCCGCCGGACCCGGCCCGATGTGTCGGCAATGAAACATCCCTCTGTCAAGGGCGTACGGCCGTCGCACGGCAGGTTTCACCGGTGCGCGAATCGGTTGAAGCGTTACGTTCGAGGCGAGTTGACCGAGAATCGCAAAGTGACCATACACACACCCGGCCGGACCTTGTCGGGCAAGGTCCGGCCGGGTGTGCGGGGTTGACGGCGACTGTTGACGTATCGCCTTTGCCGTTTGATGACTTAGGCGAGCAGAGTCGCCGGGTCGACATACTCCAGGCCGTGCGCCTCGGCGACCTCGCGGTAAACCACCTTGCCGTCATGGGTGTTGAGACCCTTGGCCAGCGCGGGGTCGCGGCGCAGCGCGTCGGCCCAGCCGCGGTCGGCCAGCTCGACGATGTAGGGCAGCGTGGCGTTGGTGAGCGCGTTGGTGGAGGTGTTGGGCACCGCGCCCGGCATGTTGGCGACGCAGTAGAAGACCGAGTTGTGGACCCTGAAGGTCGGCTCGGCGTGCGTGGTCGGGTGCGAGTCCTCGAAGCAGCCGCCCTGGTCGATCGCGATGTCGACAAGGACACTGCCCGGCTTCATGCGGGAGACCAGCTCGTTGGTGACCAGCTTCGGGGCCTTGGCGCCCGGGATGAGCACCGCACCGATGACCAGGTCGGCGTCGACGACGGCCTTCTCCAGCTCGAAGGAGTTGGACATGACGGCCTTGACCCTGGTGCCGAAGATCTTGTCGGCCTCGCGCAGCTTGTTGATGTCGCGGTCGAGCAGGGTCACGTCGAAGCCCATGCCGACGGCGATCTGGGTGGCGTTCCAGCCGGAGACGCCACCGCCGATGACGACGGCCTTGGCGGGGGTCACGCCCGGCACGCCGCCGGGCAGCACGCCGCGCCCGCCGTTGGGGGCCATCAGGTGGTAGGCGCCGACCTGCGGGGCGATCCGGCCCGCGACCTCGGACATGGGGGCCAGCAGCGGCAGCGCGCGGCTGGGCAGCTCGACCGTCTCGTAGGCGATGGCGGTGGTGCCGGACTCGATCAGCGCGTCCGTGCACTCCTTGGAGGCGGCCAGGTGCAGGTAGGTGAAGAGCGTCTGGTCCTTGCGCAGGCGGTGGTACTCCTCCGCGATCGGCTCCTTGACCTTCAGGAGCAGGTCCGCGGTGGCCCACACCTCGTCGGCGGTGTCGAGTATCCGCGCACCGGCCGCGACGTACTCCTCGTCGGGGATCGAGGAGCCGACGCCGGCGTTGTGCTCGATGACGACCTGGTGACCGTGGCGCACCAGCTCGTGCACGCCGGCGGGGGTGATGGCCACCCGGAACTCGTTGTTCTTGACCTCGCGGGGGATGCCGACCTTCACGTGGATCACGGTCCTTGGCTCAGAGGATGGGCTATTACAAGGCATACCCGCTCAAGCGCGGGCACACCGGGAGAGACCGCAGGAGAATGTGCGGCAGAGCCAGTCTAATGAAGGTGTTCTCTCTGTCCAGCCTTTCAAAGCATTAATCTTCAGACGATGTGCTGCGGATTTCGCAGGCGTCTGCGGGATCTTCCCTCAACATCCGTTCGGCCGCGCCCCGCTCCAGGCCCGCGGCGGTAGGGTCGCCGAGCCGGTCCAGCGTGTCGGCCAGCCGCAGGTGCAGCGCGGCCTGGAGCCGTACGTCCTCGGCCCGGCGGGCCCAGTCGACGGCCTCCTGGCAGGTGCGCAGCGACTCCTCGGGGCGCCCGGCGTACTCCTGGACCCGGGCCAGCTCGGACAGTGCCCGCGCGTGCGCGGCCACGTCCCCCGCCTTGCGGTACCCGGCCACCGCGGCGCGCCAGGACCGCACCGCCTCGCCGTAGCGTCCGGCGTAGGTGTGGGCGGTGGCGAGGCGGCCGTAGATCCGGGCGGCGTCGGCGCGCTCGTCCCGGGCGAGGCGCTGGGCGAGGGCCCGGCCGAACCAGTCGGCGGCGCGGTCGTAGTCCCCGAGCTCCAGGTGGGCGCCGCCCACGGATTCCATCGCGCGGCCGGTCGCGTACGGGTCGTTCGCCTCGCGTCCGGCGTCCAGCGCGGCCCGGTAGCGCACCAGGGCCTCGGCGGTGCGGCCGGTGCGGGCGTCCAGGTCGGCCAGGTTCAGCAGTGCCGCGGCCTTCTCCCGGGGCAGTTCGCGGCGCTCGGCCACGTCGAGGACGAGGCGGTGGACGCCGTACAGGTCGGGGGCGGCGGCCCGGGTGCCGAAGTGGGCGACCATGGCCCGCACCAGCTGGGACATCAGTCTGCGGGCGAGGGTGTCCAGCTCGCCGTCGGCGACCGCGAGGCGGGCCGCGGCCAGCAGGGCCGGGCGCCGGGCGCGCAGCCAGTCGGCGGCGGCCCTCGGGTGCGGGAAGCGCAGGTCGCGCGGCGTGGCGAGGAGTTTCTCACGGGCCTGCGGGCTGTCGGTCTCGGTGACCGCCCGGCAGGACTGGAGCAGCCGCACGGTCCGCTCCAGCATGCGGGCGCGGGCCAGTTGCAGCTCGGCGGGCCGGTCGTGCTTGCGGGCGAGGGCGCTCAGCCGGCCGTGCAGGCACCCGGGGACCTCGTACTCGGGCAGTGGCGAGTCGACGGCGCGCAGCAGGCCGAGGCCGACGAAGTCGTCGAGGGTGGTGCGGGCGCCGCTCACCGAGCAGCCGGCGAGCGCGGAGGCGGTGTGCGGGTCGACCAGGCCCGCCGGAGCGAGGGAGAGCAGCCGCAGCATGCGGGCGGCGGTGCTGGGCAGCGACGCGTAGACGAGGCGGAAGACACGGCCGAGCGCGCTCCCCTCGTCGCTCTCCGCGTGCACGTGCTTGGCCAGGTCGGCGACGGCCGCCTGGGGCCGGGCCGCGAGCCAGCCGCCGGCCAGGGTCAGCGCGGCGGGCTGGGCCTGGCACAGCTCGACCAGCTGTTCGGCGGCCCGGGGGTCGACGGTGATGCGGACCGATCCGGTGTGGCGGGACAGCAGTTCCACGGCCGACTTGGTGTCCAGGCCGCCCAGCGTGCACGGGCGGACGTCCGCGATGCCGGTCAGCGGGCCCTCGGCCACGGCGACGGCCAGGCAGTCCGGGGTGTCCGGCAGCAGGGCGTCGACCTGCTCGGCGTCGGCGACCGCGTCGAGCAGGAGCAGGGCCCTGCGGTCGGCGAGCGCGGTGCGCAGGGCCTCGGTGAGGTCGTCCTCCTCGGCCCCGGGCGGCGCGGTGCGGTCCAGCTCGGTGAGCAGGTCCCGGGCGACGCGTTCGACGGGGACGCGGGTGCCGTCCGGCTCGCTCAGCCGGGCCCGCAGCACGCCGTCCGGGTAGTCGTCCGCGACCCGCGCGGCCAGTTCCTCCGCGAGCGCGGTGCGCCCCGAGCCGGGGCGGCCCGCGATCAGCAGCACGCGCGCGCGGGGGGCCTTGCGGCCGGAGAGGGTGTCGAGGCCGGCGCGCTCGATGTCGGCGCGCAGCTCCTTCAGCTCCCGGGTGCGGCCCAGGAATCCGCTGTCCGCAGCAGGGTCCTGAGACAGTCGTACGCCGTCCGTGTCCACCGCCTGATCCGTCACGGGCCACACTCCCGATCCCACCGCACGCCGGTGCCCGCCGGAAGCCCGGTTCGGGCGTTTGAGAGCCTAGTTCACGCTCTGCGACGTTCCCGGTGGAGCGCGGCGGGCACATCCCCCGATCGGATCAGCCGATGGTCACACCGGTGGGGGCTCCCAGGGCGCCCTCAGGCCTCGAACGGGCGCGCCGGCCACGGAGCCTGGGCCGGACGCAGGGCGTCGAGTCCGTCGCCCTGCTCGGCGGCGACCAGCGAGAGCACGCCCACGACCAGGCAGTTGTTGTGCAGCTCTCCCGCGAGCACCCCCCGGACCAGGTCGGCGACGGGCACCCGCTCCAGCTCCATGTCGGCCTCTTCGTCCTCGACCTCGAAGCGCTCGCCGGCGGCCTCGGACAGGTCCCGGGCGAGGAAGATCCGTACGGCCTCGTCACAGCCGCCGGGGGTGGTGTAGACGTCGGTCAGCACCCGCCAGTCCTCGGCCTTGACGTGCGCCTCCTCGTACAGCTCGCGCTGGGCGGCGTGCAGCGGGTTCTCGCCGGGGACGTCGAGCAGCCCGGCCGGGATCTCCCACAGCTTCTCGCGCACGGGGTGCCGGTACTGCCGGATGACCAGCACCCGGCCCTCGTCGTCCAGGGCGAGGACGGCGACCGAGCCGGGGTGGACCTGGTAGTCGCGGGTCACCACGGAGCCGTCGGGCATCACCACGTCGTCCGTGCGGACCGAGGTCTTCTTGCCCCGGAAGGGGGTCTGGCTGCCCCGGATCTCCCACTCCTCGGGAGTGTCCTTGATCGTGCTGCCCGTCATTGCCTGACCTGCCCTTCCAGACGTACGCGAAAGCCGGGGCCCGCGCAGTTGAATGCACGCGCCCCGGCCACCGTACAACTGGTGTGTTACTTCGACGTCTTCCGCTCGACCGCGGCCTTGACCAGCCCGGCGAAGAGCGGGTGCGGGCGGGTCGGGCGCGAGCGCAGCTCCGGGTGGGCCTGCGTGGCGACCAGGTAGGGGTGGACGTCGCGCGGGTACTCGACGTACTCGACGAGCTTGCCGTCCGGGGAGGTGCCCGAGAAGAGGATGCCGGCCTTCTTCTCCAGCTCCGCGCGGTAGGCGTTGTTCACCTCGTAGCGGTGGCGGTGCCGCTCCTCGACGTACTCCTTGCCGTCGTAGACCTCGCGCACGATGGAGCCCTCGGCCAGCTTCGCCGGGTACATGCCGAGCCGCATGGTGCCGCCCATGTCGCCCTCGCCGGCCACGATGTCCAGCTGCTCGGCCATGGTGGAGACGACCGGGTGGGCGGTGGCGGGGTCGAACTCGGTGGAGTTGGCGTCCGCGATGCCGGCCAGGTTGCGCGCGGCCTCGACCACGATGCACTGCAGGCCGAGGCAGAGGCCGAGCAGCGGGATCCGGTTCTCGCGGGCGTACTTGATCGCGCCGACCTTGCCGGTCACGCCGCGCTCGCCGAAGCCGCCGGGGATGCAGATCGCGTCGACGTCGCCGAGCTGCGCCTTGGCACCGGCCGGGGTCTTGCAGTCGTCGGACGTGACCCACTTGATCTTCACGCGGGCCTTGTTGGCGAAGCCGCCCGCGCGCAGTGCCTCGGTGACCGAGAGGTAGGCGTCGGGCAGGTCGATGTACTTGCCGACCAGGGCCATGACGATCTCGTGCTCGGGCTTGTGGACGCGGTCGAGCAGGTCGTCCCAGGTCGTCCAGTCCACGTCGCGGAACGGCAGGTCCATCTTGCGGACGACGTAGGCGTCCAGGCCCTCGGTGTGGACGACCTTGGGGATGTCGTAGATGGAGCGGGCGTCGGGGCAGGCCACCACGGCCGCCTCGTCGACGTCGCACATCAGCGAGATCTTGCGCTTGATCGCGGTCGGGACCTCGCGGTCGCAGCGCAGGACGATCGCGTCCGGCTGGATGCCGATGTTGCGCAGGGCGGCGACGCTGTGCTGGGTGGGTTTGGTCTTCAGCTCGCCCGAAGGGCCGATGTAGGGCAGGAGCGAGATGTGGACGACGAAGACGTTGTCGCGGCCGACCTCGTGCCGGACCTGGCGGACGGTCTCCAGGAACGGCAGCGACTCGATGTCGCCGACCGTGCCGCCGACCTCGGTGATCACGACGTCGACGTCGTCCGTCGCCATGCGGCGGATGCGGTGCTTGATCTCGTTGGTGATGTGCGGGATGACCTGGACGGTGTCGCCCAGGTACTCGCCGCGCCGCTCCTTGGCGATCACCGTGGAGTACACCTGGCCGGTGGTGACGTTGGCCGAGCCGTCGAGGTCGCGGTCGAGGAAGCGCTCGTAGTGGCCGATGTCCAGGTCGGTCTCGGCGCCGTCGTTGGTGACGAACACCTCACCGTGCTGGAAGGGGTTCATCGTGCCGGGGTCGACGTTCAGATACGGGTCGAGCTTCTGCATCACGACGCGCAGACCCCGGGCCTTGAGCAACATGCCGAGGCTGGAGGCGGTGAGCCCCTTGCCGAGCGAGGAGGCGACACCCCCGGTGACGAAGATGTGCTTGGTCGTCGAGGATTTGGGCGGCATGGCCAAGAGGGGGCTCCCGTGGTCGCGGTCTGGGGTGCGGTGCGTTCGTCCTCCGCCCCGGTCGTCCCGGGTGTCGTCGGCGGCGCCGTCGCTGCGGTTCCGGGGTTTTTCTCCCACCGGTCCACGGGCTACCAGCGTATCAGCGCCTCGGGGCGATGGCTTCCGGCCACCCTCCGCGCACGCACGGACACGCAGGTGGGACGGTCACCGTTTCCTCACGCGGTGGTCACCCGTTCGGCGGACCCGGGTTGCCCGGAGCGGCACACAGATCATCTACGTGCGTCGTATCCTGCTCGGACGTTCGCTGCCGAGCCCGCCCGGCGACACGGCACCACCCCTCGCCCGTCAGCGCCGGAACAACGAGAGCTCGTCAGTTCGTTGAGCAACAATTGTCGTTCGGGGCACCACGTTTGGCTGCACGGCCGAACGGCTGCTTTGCTTCATCGCTCAACGAGGCATGGCACACAGGACAGACATCCTCGACACACATTCCCTGACACACCCCCCTGACCCCACCCTTGACCGCTGACCGCACTAGCGACCGCCCCCATGCGGGGTGACGTGGCCGTTCGACTGGAGTTGCACGTGGCCGGGCGCATCGAAGACTACGCACTCATCGGAGACATGCAGACCGCTGCCCTGGTCTGCCGGGACGGCACAGTCGACTGGCTGTGCCTGCCCCGCTTCGACTCGCATGCCATCTTCGCCGGCCTGCTGGGCACCGGGGAACACGGCTTCTGGCGGCTCGGGCCCGCCTATGCCCCCGGCGCGGAACCGCCCACGTCGGCTAGGCGGACCTACCGCGGCGACTCGCTGATCCTGGAGTCCGAGTGGGACACCCCGCGCGGCACCGTCCGGGTGACCGATTTCATGCCGCCGCGCGACGGCGCGCCGCAGCTGATCCGGATCGTGGAGGGCGTCTCCGGCCGGGTGCCGATGCGCTCGGAGCTGCGGATGCGGTTCAGCTACGGCCGGGTGGTCCCCTGGGTCCACAAGCACGAGGGCCGCACGGTGGCCGTCGCGGGACCGGACTCCGTGTGGTTCGACACGGAGGCGGAGACCTACGGCAAGGCGCTGACCACGTACGCGGACTTCACGGTGGCGCCGGGTGACCGGATCGCGTTCACGATCTCGTGGGAGCCCTCGCACAAGGAGCCGCCGGCGCTGCCGGAGCCCGAGCAGTCGCTGGTGGCCACCGAGGACTTCTGGCGCGACTGGGTCGAGCACTGTACGTACCACGGTCCCTACCGGGAGGCCGTGGTCCGCTCCCTGATCACGCTGAAGGCCCTGACCTACGCCCCCACCGGCGGCATCGTCGCCGCGCCCACCACCTCCCTGCCGGAGGACATCGGCGGCGTCCGCAACTGGGACTACCGCTACACCTGGCTGCGCGACGCCGCGATCACCCTGTCCTCACTGCTGCGCACCGGTTACCGCGAGGAGGCCCGCGCCTGGCGCGAGTGGCTGCTGCGCGCGGTCGCCGGCGATCCCGAGAACCTGCAGATCATGTACGGCATCGCCGGTGAGCGGGAACTGGGCGAGGCGGAGCTGGACTGGCTGCCGGGCTACGAGAACTCGACGCCGGTCCGGGTCGGCAACGGCGCGGCCCACCAGCTCCAGCTGGACGTCTACGGCGAGGTGACCGAGGCCCTGCACCTGGGCCACATGACGGGCCTGGCCCGCAACGACTACGCCTCGGTGCTCCAGCTCAAGCTGATCCGGTACCTGGAGTCCCACTGGCACGAGCCGGACGAGGGCATCTGGGAGGTGCGCGGCCCGCGCCGCCACTTCGTGCACTCCAAGGTGATGGCCTGGGTCGCCGTCGACCGCACCATCAAGCTGATCGAGTCCGGCGACGCCGACGGCCCGCTGGAGCGCTGGAAGCAGCTGCGCGACGACATCCACCGGGACGTGTGCGAGAAGGGCTACGACAAGGAACGCAACACCTTCACGCAGTCCTACGGCTCCCAGGAGCTGGACGCCTCACTGCTGCTGATCCCGCAGATGGGCTTCCTGCCGCCGGACGACAAGCGGGTCATCGGCACCATCGAGGCCATCCAGCGCGAGCTGTCCACCTCGGACGGCTTCATCCTGCGCTACCCGACGGACGGCAAGGACGAGGGCGTCGACGGTCTGCCGGGCGACGAGGGGGCCTTCCTCGCGTGTTCGTTCTGGATGGCCGACGACCTGGCGATGATCGGCCGGGTCGACGAGGCGCGCAAGCTGTTCGAGAAGCTCCTCTCCCTGCGCAACGACCTGGGCCTCCTGGCCGAGGAGTGGGACCCCCGCCTGCAGCGCCAGGTCGGCAACTTCCCCCAGGCCTTCAGCCACGTCCCCCTGATCGACACGGCCCTCAGGCTGACGGCGAGCGGGGCCTACGGCGGCTGACCACGGGGCGCGGGGCGCCTGAACGGCCACGGAGGGGGCGGACCGGCTCACAACGGCCCGCCCCCGTCCCCGTCCCCGGCACCAGCGGCTCCACCACCCCACCTGCCGACCCCCGGTGTGCCGTCACCCCTGTCGGCCCGCTTGGCCCGGCGCCCCCCTGTGGGCCGTCCAGCCGCTGTCGGGCTCCTCGTGGCCGGGCGGGCTCAGGGTGCCAGTGCTGTCAGTGTGCGTTCTCCGCCCGGGTCGCCGGACGTCGCCGGTACCAGGGCGATCTCGTCCAGACCGGCGTCCTCGTAGGCGTCCATCCGGGCCCGTACGGTGTCGAGGCCGCCGATCAGGCCCACGGTGGCCGCCGCCTCTTCAGGCAGCGCCCGCAGCAGGGTGTCGGCGTCGGCTCCCGATCGGGCCAGCGCGACCGCCTCGCCGAAGCCGGCCTCCTCGAACATCTCGCGGTAGCCGGGCACCGTGAGATAGCCCACGACGCTGCGCATGACCTGGGTGAGGGAGGCGGGGTCGGGGTCGACGGCGGCGGGGACCCAGGCGGCCAGCGTCGGCGGGGTCCGTCCGGCCTCGCCGCAGGCCGCGAGCAGCTTGGCGCGCAGGGCGCGGACCTGCGCGGGCGAGACCACGTCGAGGAGCATGCGGTCGGCGTACCGGGCGGCGACCGAGATCGCCCGGTCGCCGAAGGCCGCCACGGTGAGCGGACCGCCCGGCGGCCGGTGGCGGCGCCGGAAGGCGCTGCCGGGCACGACGGGCTCGCCCGGCACGCCGTGGAGCAGCT
>NZ_MULI01000077.1 GCF_002939385.1 Streptomyces sp. MH60
GCCGCGATGCCGGCCGCGTCGAGGGCCGCCCGCAGCCCGGGCACGTCCGGGTCGGCGGCGACGACGCCGACCGAGCCCTCCCGGGTGAGCGCGTGCCGTACGGCGTCCACGACCGTCTCCGGCACGGCGCCCGGCGCGCACGCGCGCAGCGTCAGCTCGCCGTCGCCGCGCAGCGAACGGGCCGGGGGCACGTCCACGCCGAGCCGTTCCAGGAGCCGGTTGGTGAGGCCCACGACCTTCTTCGGCACCCGGAATCCGGTGGTCAGCGGCACCACCGCCGCGTCCGGGCGGCCCAGGTGGGCGAGGACGGTCCGCCAGGACCGGGCGGCCCACGGTGTGGTCCCCTGGGCCAGGTCGCCGAGGACGGTGAGCGAACCGAAGGCGGAGCGGCGGGCGATGGCGCGGCACTCCATCGGGGAGAGGTCCTGGGCCTCGTCGACGACGATGTGGCCGCAGCCCTCGGGGTGTTCGAGGAGTCCGGCGACCTCGTCGAGCAGGACCAGGTCGGCGGCGGACCAGCGCGCCGACTTCCACGACCGCGGTGCCCGCCCCGTCCACAGCAGGGCTCGCTGCTCGTCGTCGTCCAGCACCCCCTCGGCCGCCCTCGCCAGCTCGCCCGGGTCGCCGAGCAGCGGCGCGAGGACCTCCTCCGGGCGCACCCGCGGCCATACGGCGTCGAGGGCCGCGCCGACCGGCCGGGCCCGTTCGACGCGGCGCAGCCAGGCGTTGGTCCGCGGCCCGGCGCGCCGCTCGGCCCGCTCCTGGAGGTACCGCACGATCCGGGCCCTGACCCGCTCGCGCCCGACGGTGTACGGCGGTTGCTCCCGGCGTACGTCCGCGACGATGCGGGCCAGCGCCTCGGCCGGGACCCGCCAGCGGTAGGAGCCGTCCGGTACGGCGAGGTCGCCCGCGGCGCCGGGGTCCACGCGCGCGTACAGGGCGCGGCGCAGCACCTCGGCCGCCCGGGGGTCGTGCTTGAGCGCGGCGGCCCGCGCGTCGTCGGTCCGGGTGACGGGGTGCCGGGCGATCTCCCGCGCGAGCGTGGACTGCCGTACGCCGCTCTCGCCGAGGGCGGGGAGCACCTCGGCGATGTAGGAGAGGAAGGTCGGGTTGGGGCCGAGGATCAGCAGTCCGCCCCGCTGGATGCGCCGCGGGTGGGTGTAGAGCAGGTAGGCGGCGCGGTGCAGGCCGACGGCGGTCTTGCCGGTGCCCGGGGCGCCCTGGACGCAGACGGTGGTGCCCAGGCCGGCGCGGACCAGGTCGTCCTGGTCGGGCTGGATGGTGGCGGCGATGTCCCGCATGGGTCCGACGCGGGGCCGTTCGATCTCCCGCGCGACGATGGCGCTGGCCCGGGACTCGCCCCGGCCGAGGTGCTCGTCCTCCATGCCGGTGAGGTCGGCCCGGTCGCCGCGGCTGCCCGGCGCCCAGCCGAAGCGGCGACGGACGGCCACGCCGCGGGGGTCGCCCGCGGTGGCCTGGTAGAAGGCGCGGGAGACGGGGGCCCGCCAGTCGACGACGAGGGGCGGGGCGGCCGGGTGCTCGGTGATCCGCAGCCGCCCGATGTGCAGCGCCCGCCCGGCCTCCTCCCCCTCGGCGAAGTCGAGCCGTCCGAAGAACAGCGGGCCCTCGGGCAGGTCGCGCATCTCCTTGGCCCGGCTGCGCAGCCGGTACCCGAGGACCTCGGCGTCGGCACCGGAGGCGGAGACGTCCTCGCCGGTGACGACGTGTTCCTGGGCGCCCTCGACCATCGCGGCGAGGACGGTCCGGCAGCGGTCGTGGTGGGCGCGCTCGCGGTCGAGGGCGCGCTGGAGGGCGGTGTCGGTCGACGTCATTCCGGCAAGCATAGAGGAAAGGCGTTACTGAGTTACATTTTTTACTCCACCACGAAACTTCGGCAGTCCCGCCGCCAGCCCGGCGAAGGCCCGCTCCGCCGCCGCCACCGCGTCGCCCCGCACGTCCTCCACCCGTTCCCCGCCGGCGATCCGCCGCCAGTTCTCCAGCGCGAGGATCCGCTGTACGGCGATGATCTGCCCGGCCGCCAGCCTGGCCTCCAGGTCACCGCCGAGCGCCTCGGCGAGCGCGGCCTCGGACCGCTCCAGCTGGGTGTGCATCCGGGCGACCAGGGCGGGGGTGCCGTAGAGCAGCCGGTGGAAGGCGAGGACGGCGGGGTGGTCGTTGAGCCCGGTCACCGGGTCGCACCGCTCGAGACCCGCCAGGAAGTGCCGCCGCAGCGCGTCGATCGGCTCGGGCCCCTGTCCCGCCACCCGGGCGGCCTCGTCCTCGTGGTCGGCGATGCGGTAGAGGACCAGGTCCTCCTTGGCGGGGAAGTACCGGAAGAGCGTCGGCTTGGAGACCTCGGCCGCGGCCGCCACCTCCGCGACGGACACCGCGTCGAAACCCTTCTCCAGGAAGAGTGCGACGGCGGTGTCCGACAGGGTCCGGAACATCCGCTGCTTCTTGCGTTCGCGCAGACCGGGGGCGTTCATGGGGCGAGCCTAGGCGGTGTCCGGCGGGGGCCCCTCGTCCGCGTGGGCGCGGCCCCACCGCACGAGGGCGGCGCCGATCGCCGCCGCGTCGGGCACCGACTCGAGCCCGAGGGGCGGGGCGGCGTCGGCCAGGATGCCGTGCAGCCTGGCGGCCGCGAGCCGGACGCCGGGACCGGGCGACCGGGCCTGCCGCCCGAGCGAGATGGCTTCCCGGATGACGTCGGTGAAGACGGACTGGGCCCGCTTGTAGCCGACGATCCGTTCCAGGTCCTGCCGCCAGCCGTACGAGCCGCCGGGGCGCGCGGCCTCGACCGTGCGGCGCCACGCCTCCACCACCCGGAGGCGCTGCGGGGACGGGTAGCGCATCAGGTGCAGGTGGGTGGCCAGGTCGTAGAGCGGGTCGCCGACCATCGCCAGTTCCCAGTCGATGGTCCACAGCCGCCGGTCCGCGTCCACGACGAGGTTCTCGCGGTGCAGGTCGGCGTGGAGCAGGCAGAACGGCCGCTCCCGCAGCCCGGCGACGTGCTTGCGCAGCCGCTTGAAGGCGTCGTCGTCCAGCCCGAGTGCCGCGAAGAGGGAGCCGAAGCGCGGCAGGTTCTCCGCGTAGACGCGCTGCTCGGTGAAGCAGACGAGCCGTTCCATGAAGCCGTCCGTGTCGCCGTCCGGCGGCCGGTCCTCGGCACGGCACCGCCGGGCCACCGGGAGGGTCGGCGACGTCACGGCCGCCGTCTCGCCGAAGAGCCGCAGGATCTGCCGCGTGAACCGGTCGGGCACCGTCCGGCCGGCCCCGTACAGCGATCCGAGGGTCCGGCCCTCGACGAACCGTTGCAGGGGCGGCAGCCCGTCCAGCTCGAAGACGTCGGGTACGCCGGTGATCCGGCCCTGGAGCGCACACAGCAGCTGCTCCTCCGACACGAAGCACCGGCGGTCGAACCAGAGCAGGTTGCTCCGCGGCTCCCGGCACTTCCAGCGGGCCGTGCCCGCGGCACCCGCCGCGCCGGGCAGCGGCACCACGTACGTCTCGTGGTGGTAGCCGCGCAGCGGGCCCTCGACCGTACTTTCGTCACCGCTCACCTCGACGGCACGGAGCCGGGCGGGGGAGGCCGATTCAGGCGACATCTACCGTTTTTCTCTCGCCTTGGACCCATGCGGAGGTGCAGGAGTGGGAAAACGGTACTCCTGTTGCCCCCGCCGTCCCCACCGAACCCCGTCGAACGCCGCCGCGTCGTCCCACCACCCGGCGAACGCGGGAGCACGTGTGCGACGCCGGGGACCGGTCAGGTGCGAGCCGGTCCCGCCGCCTCCCACAGCAGCCGCAGCACCGGCTGCAAGGAGTGCACGACCGTTTCCGCGCCCGCCTCCCGGAGGATCTTCGCCTTCCGCTCGTTGTGGCCGTAGCCCAGGAAGGGCACACCGGCCCGGCGGGCGGCGGTCAGGTCGGAAGTGGTGTCACCGACCATCAGGGCCTGCGCGGGGGCGACGCCCATCGCGTTGAGGGCGCGGTTGAGGCAGTACGGGTCGGGCTTGAGCAGGTGCAGTTCCTGGGTGCGGCCGTAGATGTGGGGGGCGAAGCAGTCCAGCAGGCCCCGGGTGGCCAGGTACTCGCTCACCACGCGCGGCGAGTTGTTGGTCGTGATCGCGAGGCCGACGTCCAGCGCCGACCAGGTGCGGATCAGCGGGTCCGCGTACGCGGTGGGCCACGCGGTGGCCACGGCGCGCAGCTCCTCCCGGGTCAGCCGTTCCTCGAAGTCGGCGACCAGGTCGCTGCGGTGGCGCCTGCGGTTGACCGCGCCCAGCAGGACGTGCGGGTCCGGGTGGACCTGCTCCTCCTGGGTGAGCAGCTCCTTGAGGCCCAGCCCCTCCAGCCAGTCCACCAGTTCACCCGCCACCCGGTCGGCCGAGTAACCCGCGAACAGTCTGCAGATGGGGCCGTCGAAGTCCCACAGGACGACGCGGGCGCCCACGACCAGCTCCCGCAGGCTCTCGGACTGCTCGGACCGCTCGTTCTGTTCGGACTGCTCGGCCCGCCCGGTCCGCCCGCTCACCGGTTCCGTCTGATCCATATCGGAAGTCACTAGGAGAGTGTCATGTCCGTGGTGATGGTTTCCCAGAGGGCGTCGAACCACTTCTGTGATTCCTCCACGAACACCGACTCCCGGCGACCGCTCCGCTTCAGGAACGAGAACAGCAGCGACTGGGAGCCGAGCGCGTCGTACATCTCCAGCGTCCGGCTCTCGTACTCCTCCTCGCGCCGGGTCACCATGTAGTAGCCGAAGAGGGCTTCCTCGCCGTTGAGCAGGTAGAGCTTGGTCGTCGGGGTGAACGGCAGGGCGCGGAAGGCGATGCGCACGTCGACGCGGTGGGTGGAGCGCACGGCGTGCAGGTTGTGCCGCAGGACCCGGGCCTGGGCGTTGCGCATCTGGAGCCAGCGC
Source organism: Streptomyces sp. MH60 (assembly GCF_002939385.1). GTDB lineage: Bacteria > Actinomycetota > Actinomycetes > Streptomycetales > Streptomycetaceae > Streptomyces. The sequence goes on from NZ_MULI01000077.1 coordinate 4,919, forward strand.
TGGTGGACCGGGTCGTCCTCCTCGTCCTCGACCAGGACGGGGAAGGCGAGTGCGATGTCCCGGGAGGGCATCAGCACGCGGAAGTCGATCGACTCGGGGTGGATGCGGCCCTCGTGGATCAGGCGGAGCGGCTCGCTGAGGGCCAGCATCAGCGTCTCCGAGGTGTGGCAGACGACGTCGACCCGCACGCGCGGTGCCGCGAACGCCTCCGCCAGGCGCGGTCCCAGGGCCACCATCGTCGGCTGCGGCTCGGCCCGCGGTGTGGCGGGCTCGGCGATGCGGGGCGGGCTGCCCTTGCTGACGTTGGTGAGCAAGCCGTCGTCCTGGAGCGCGCGCAGGGCCTGGCGGACGGTGCCGCGCTCCACGCCGAACTCCTCGGCCAGCTCGGCCTGGGTGGGCAGGCGGTCGCCCGCCTTGAGGTCTCCCCCGCGGATCCGTTCCCGCAGGACCTCGGCGATCTCCTGGGACGAGAGCCTTCTGCTGCCGTTCACGGACACGTTCTCCTGAGTCACGACCAAACGCTACAACTTCGACCTACCTACAGGGAGTTGTTTGAAACTTGTTTATAGGTAGTAGCCAAGTGGGGACAACATAGGCAGAGTTGGTTGCCAACTTCGCATGGTTGGCGAAAGTTTACCTTCCCGAACGTCGTGCTCATCGAACTTCCCGAAGGGGGGAAGGCCATGCCCGTCCTCGCCCTGGTCTCAGCGGTCTTCGTCATCGCCTTCGAGCAGATCGTCCAGTGGAAGTACGGTGCCACCGGCATCGTCGGCCTGCTCCTGCTCACCATAGGCATCAAGGCCAAGAGCCCCTCCGTCAGCTCCGCCGGAGCGGTGCTGCTGGCCCTCCTGGTCGCGGGTCCCGCGCTGTGACGGGGGCGGTCAGGTCATGAGCTGAAGCTCCGAACTGATCGTCCCCCACAGCGCGTCGAACCACAGCCGGGACTGCTTCACGAACACGCCGTCGCGCAGGCCACCGCCCTGTTCGAAGGCGAACAGCGTCGAGCGGATGCCCTCCGCGTCGTACATCTCCAGCCGCTCGTGGTCGATCTCCTGCTCGCGCCGGCTGAGGGTGTAGTACGCGAAGAGTGCCTCGCTGCCGTTGAGCACGTACAGCTTCATCGGGGGTGTGAAGGGCAGCGCGCGGAAGGAGACACGCACGTCTATGCCGTGCGTGGCGCGCAGGCTCAGCAGGTTGTGCCGGAGCACCTGCCCCTGGGCGTTGCGCATCGCCAGCCACCGCCGGTGCACCGGCCCGCCCGCCGCGCCGCCGGAGACCGCCACCGGGAAGGCGAGGTCGATGTCGCTGCTCGGCAGCAGGACCCGGACGTCGACCTTGGCCGGTTTCAGTCGCCCCGCGTGGATCTGGCTCAGCGGCTCGCCGAGGGCGAGGGTGAGGGAGACGGAGGTCAGGCACAGCGCGTCGATCTCGACGTGCTCGGCGGCGAAGGCCGCCGCGATCCGGGAGGCGAGCGCCACCGTGGTGGGCATCGGCTGCGCCTCCGGGCCGGCCTGGGGGCCGTACAGGTCGGGCGCGACGGTCGCGGGGCTCCCCTTGGACACATTGGTGAGCAGACGTTCCGACTGGAGGATGCGCAGGGCCTGGCGGACGGCGCCGCGCTCCACACCGAACTCCTCGGCCAACTGGGCCTGCGTGGGCATGCGCTGACCCGGCCGCAGCCGACCGGACCTGATCCGGGCGCGCAGCTCGTCGGCCACCTCACGATGGGTTGGCTGTGGCCGCTGCGGTCTCTTCCGCCCGTTGACGGGGGCGCGTTCCGGCTCCACGACCAAACCCTACAACTTCTCGCCATCTTTTGGCAGTTCGCGGAAAGGTGGTTATGAGACGCTTCCAAGCGGAGATAAGTACAGTGAAGTTGGCAGCCAACTTGAGCAACGTGGTCGAGCCTCACGGGGGTTGGCCACCACGGTGACAGGGGGACCACCATGCCGCTCATCGCCATCGTCGTCGCGGCTCTGGCCATCGGGTTCGAGCAGCTCGTGCAATGGAGGTACGGGCCGATGGGCATCATCGCGTTCGTCGCGCTCTCCATCGGCATCAAGGCGAAGAACACCATGATCGGCGGTGTGGGTGCGGTGATCCTCGTGATGCTGCTCGCCCAGTCCGGCTGAACCGACGTACTGACGGCCGGGCCCCCTTCCGGAGGGGAGCCGGGAGCCCGGCCGGTCGGTAGGCACCACGCACAACAACCACAACCACAACTGAAGAGCACGTCGAAAGAACTTCGAGGAGCCCTTCGCAGAGCGCTTCGAAGAGCACGCGCTACGGATGCGCAGGTCCACCGTCACCGGCGGAAGGGAGTCACCTCAGAACATGTCCGGGCACCAAGGCCGCCTGGACGTACGCAGCAGGGCGTCGACCACACGGGCGGCGCCCGCTCGTTCTTCCCGCACCCGGCCGAGCGCCGCCAGCCGTACGGCCGAGGCGTCGCCCAGCCACAGCGCCCCCAGCTCCGCCACGTCGAGCACGAGATGGGCGCTCTCGGTGGTCGGCGCGCAGGACGCGCCGTCCGGGCCCGCCTCCAGCCGCCACCGCCCGCCGGCGAGCCCTCCCCGGTCCACCACGTCGAGCACCACCGACCCCCGGCCCTCGTACGTCCGCGCCGTGAGCGCCTCGGCGACGTCCAGGATCCGCACCCACAGCCAGTCGGCCTGCGTGGTGATGCGGGCCGCGCGCGGGTCCGGCAGGAGGCCGGGGAGCAGGTCGTCCGGGGAGCGCCAGCCGCTCTTCACCGTCTGGACCCAGTCGATCGAGCACAGGTAGTGCCACAGCGCGCGCTCGGCGGCCGGGGTCACGGCGAGCAGCCAGTCGACGGTCGCCGTGTTCAGTGGCTGCTTGGCGTCGCCCCAGCGGTCGTCGGTGCGGTACGAGGCCAGGCCCTCGACCTCGCCGTCCGCCGCGCGGTACAGGGCGTAGTACGGCTCGGTCCAGGACGTGCCGTTCAGGTCCACGACGCCGGTCCGGGCCTGCCACCACAGCTCGGCCCGGCTGACCGCGCCCGGCTGGGCCCGGCGCAGCCGCTCGTGCAGCTCGGGGCCGAGCTTGCGGACGTCAGCGCCGTCCACGAGGTCGATCCGGCCGCCGTCCTCCGGGGCCGCCCAGCGCGCGTCGAGACCGGTGCGCGGCACGTCGACCGTCCACTCGGTCATGGTGGTGGCGGGGCCGAAACCGTACCGGCCGTAGATCCGGTACTCCGCCGCGATCAGCGTCGCGACCACGTCCCCGCGTTCCTTCGCCGCGGCCAGGTCCTGCGCCATCATCCGGGTGAGCAGGCCGCGGCGGCGGTGGGTCGGGGTGACGGTGACGTTGGAGACCGCGTCGGCCCGGACCGCGGCGCCGCCGACGGTCGTCAGCTCCTGGTCGAAGGACCGGAAGGTCGCCACGCACCGGTCGCCGTCGAAGGCACCGAGGAGCCGGCCGGGCACGAACTGCCGGCGCCGCGCCTCCAACTGCTCCTCGGGCACCAGGGGCGGTTGCAGGAACCCGGTGTTCAGGGCCCGGTTCCAGTCGGGGAACTCGGCCTCGGTGATGGGACGTACGTCTGTCTCGGTACGGCGGCTCATACGCTCACGGTAGGCCGACGCCCCCACCTGCGTCGCGGGGATTAACGGGGCCGTGGACGTCAGAAGGACGCCCGGATCTCCCCCACCTCCCGGCCGGCGCCCAGCAGGGGCGCGTGGCCGATGCGGTCGACGACCGGGCCCTGGACGCCCAGCAGCGACAGGGCGCGGGACAGCACCGGGCCCAGGGCCCGGGTCGCGCCGTCCTCGATCTTGAAGGCGAGGGCGCGGCCGTCGGGCAGGGCCACCGCCTGGACGGCCTCCGCGCCCATCTTGGAGAGCGTGCCGGGCACCTCGCGCATCAGCCAGGTGTCCGCGCGGCGGCTGCCGGCGACGTACTCGGGGTGGGCGCGCATCGCGTCGGCGACCCGGCGCTCGGCCGAACCGGGCTCGGCGCCGACGAAGGACCGGAAGGCGCGGGCCAGCCCGACCAGGCTGATCGCCATCAGCGGCGCCCCGCACCCGTCGGTGCCGACCGCGGCGACCGGCTCGCCCGCCGCGTCCTCCACCACCTTGTGGATGATCCGCTGGAGCGGGTGCTCCGGGTCGAGGTAGGTCTCCAGCGGCCAGCCCCGCTGCGCGCAGACCGCCAGCATCGCGGTGTGCTTGCCGGAGCAGTTCATGGTGACGCGGTCCGGCACGGCGCCCGACGCCAGGTACGTCTCCCGCTCCTCGGCGTCCAGCGGCAGGTCGGGCGGGCACTGGAGCAGCGCCGGGTCCAGGCCGTACTCGTCCAGCATCTTGCGGACCAGATCCCGGTGAAACGGTTCTCCGGAGTGGCTCGCGGCGGCCAGCGCCAGCCGCTCCCCCGCGAGGTCGAGGCCGGCCCGCAGGACGCCCGCCGCCTGCATCGGCTTGTTGGAGGAGCGGGGGAAGACCGGCGCCGTCACCTCGCCCAGCGCCAGCTCCACCGCCCCGTCGGCGCCCAGCACCACCAGGCTGCCCCGGTGCCGCCCCTCGACGAAACCGGACCGGACGACCTCGGCGAGGACGGGCGGCACGACGGGCGACAGGGCGGACGTGGGCGCGGACTGGTTCGTGTGCGACGGGTGCGTCGGCTGGGGCGCGGGCATCGGCGGTGGCCTTCCGGAACGGGCGACCCCCCGCTGCGACGGCCCGGGATCACCGGGCCCCGGAGGCGGCGCGGATGGCCGCCCCCCGTGTCACACGAGCAGGTCGTCGACTTGTGCTTCCCCTTCACGGTACCGGCGTGCGATCTCCGCGCTGCAGCCGTCCGCCGTGCGCTGGAGCCGCTGCCGCCTCCGGGAGACCTGCTGCTCGTAGCGCACCAGCCGCCCCATGCCGGCGGTCAGCTCGACGTCGGTGCGGGCCGTCAGGTCGGACAGCTCCACCTCGCCCAGCATCTCCGCGGCCAGCCGCCGGCACTCCTCGCTGCGCGGGGTGCCCAGCGTCACATGCCGGGCGGAGGAACGCTGGCGGGCCGGTGCGTCGGCGAGGATCTCCGACAGCCGCTCCACCACCGACCCGGTCGCCGCCGTGACCACGGACGACGACGAGGCCGGCCCGCGCCCCGCCAGCTCCGCGCGCAGGATGTCGATACGGCCCTGCAGCAGCCGCCGTACGTAGCTGAGGTCCGCCTCCTCGCGCTGGGCGTCCCGGCGCAGCGTGCGCAGCTCCGGCAGGCTCAGCGCGGCCAGGTCCCGCTCCGGCGGGTCGGCCGGCAGCTCCGGGCTGTCCGTGCGCTGCACGGGCGGCCGGGGCGCCTCAGGACCACTCGGGCCGCCCGGACCTCCCCGGCCACTCGGAGATGTCAACGCGGCAGTCCCGAACGACCGCCCCGTACTCGGTGTGCTCATGTGCCTCAACCGTCCCCTCGCCCGGCGCCTGGGAGCATCGTGCCACCCCAAGTGGCCGCTATGTGACCGAGTGCCCCCGATCGGACCCGATCGGCCCCAGATGGGGGGTTCGCAGCGAAAAGAAACCCCCTACGGCCCCGCCCCCCGGCGCCCTGGGGGCGCACGGCATCATGACGGGATGCGTGCAGTGGTGCAGAGGGTGGACGGCGCGAGCGTCGTCGTGGACGGCGAGACCGTGGGCGCGATCGACGGCGAGGGCCTGTGCGTCCTGGTCGGCGTCACCCACGACGACACCGAGGAGAAGGCGGCGCAGCTGGCCCGCAAGCTCTGGTCGGTGCGGATCCTGCACGACGAGAAGTCGTGCAGCGACCTCGACGCCCCGCTGCTGGTGATCAGCCAGTTCACTCTTTACGGCGACGCCCGCAAGGGCCGCCGCCCCACCTGGAACGCCGCCGCGCCCGGCGACCTCGCCGAACCGCTGGTCGACGAGGTCGTCGCCCGGCTGCGCGCGCTGGGCGCGACCGTGGCGACGGGACGTTTCGGCGCGCAGATGCGGGTGTCGCTGACCAACGACGGCCCGTTCACGGTCCTCGTCGAGGTCTGAGGCGGGCCCTACGGCTCGACGACGGTCTCCTGCGCGGCCGCCGTCTCCTCGGCCATCAGCCGGGCGTCCACCGGCACGTTCCGCTTCACCAGGGCGAGGGCCACCGGGCCCAGCTCGTGGTGGCGCGCGGACGTGGTGACGAACCCGACCTTCCGGCCGTCGGGCCCGTCGTCCGCGAGACGGATCTCCGCCCCGTTCGGCGGCAGGTGCACCTCGCTGCCGTCCAGGTGCAGGAAGACCAGCCGGCGCGGCGGCTTGCCGAGGTTCTGCACCCGGGCGACGGTCTCCTGCCCGCGGTAGCAGCCCTTCTGGAGGTGCACGGCCGTACCGATCCAGCCCAGCTCGTGCGGGATGGTCCGGTGGTCGGTCTCGAAGCCGAGGCGGGGGCGGTGCTGCTCGACCCGCAGCGCCTCGTGGGCGAGGATCCCGGCCGCGGGCCCGGCCTGGGCGGCGAACGCCTCCAGCTCCTCCCTCGGCAGGAAGAGATCACGGCCGTACGGCGTCTCGCGGACGGCGGCGGATTCGGGGGCCGGGGCGATCGACCCGGCCGGCAGGTGCACGACGGCGGTGTCGGCGGTGCGGTCGGCGACCTCGACCCGGTAGAAGAACTTCATCGACTCCAGGTAGGCGATGAGCGCCTCCTGGCTGCCGGGCTCGACGTGGGCCCAGACGGTCGCGCCGTCGTCGACGAGGTACAGGGCGTGCTCGATGTGGCCGTTCGCGGAGAGGATCAGCGCCTCGGTGGCCTGGCCGGCCGGCAGGTCGCTGACGTGCTGGGTGAGCAGCAGGTGCAGCCAGCTCAGCCGGTCGTCGCCCGTGACGGTGACGACACCGCGGTGGGAGAGGTCGACGAAGCCGGTGCCGTCGGCGAGGGCACGCTGCTCGCGGAACAGGTCGCCGTAGTGGGCGGCGACGCCTTCGTCCACTCCCTCGGCGGGAACGGCGCCGGGCAGGGACAGCAGGGGGCTCTTCATACGCCCAGCCTACGACTCGCTTACGACTCGGTAGTTGAACCCTTCAGGGAACAGCTCTCGCACCGGCCGAAGATCGCGAAGTGCTTCATGTCGGTGTCGAAGCCGAACTGCTCGCGCAGCTTGGCGGTGAAGTCGGCGGCCACCGACAGGTCGGCCTCGATCACGTTGGTGCAGTCCCGGCAGACCAGGTGGATGTGGTGGTGCCGGTCGGCCAGGTGGTAGGTGGGCGCACCGTGCCCGAGGTGGGCATGGCTGACCAGCCCCAGCTCCTCCAGCAGCTCCAGCGTGCGGTACACGGTGGAGATGTTGACCCCCGACGCCGTCTTCCTCACTTCGCCGAGGATGTCGTCGGGGGTCGCGTGCTCCAGGGTGTCCACGGCTTCGAGCACCAGCTGCCGCTGGGGGGTCAGCCGGTAGCCACGCTGCCTGAGGTCGCTCTTCCAGTCGGTGCTCACCACACCACGAGTCTAGGACTACTTGAAGAAAGCGATCCCGTCGTCCGGCATGTCGTCCGGCAGGGCCTTGGCCCAGCGCTCGACGTCGTCCGGGGTGACGACCTTCTTCAGGTGCGCCGACATGTAGGGGCGCAGCTCGACCTCGGGGGTCTGCTTCTCGCCGACCCACATCAGGTCGCTCTTGACGTAGCCGTACAGCCGCTTGCCGCCGGTGTAGGGACTCGACGCCGCCGTGCGGGCCACCGCGTCCGTGACCAGGTCGATCTGGGGCTTCTGGTCGGCCAGCTCGCCGTACCAGATCTCGATGACGCCGTCGTCGCGGGTCATCGTGACCTCGACCTTGCGGTTCGCGTCGATGCGCCAGAAGCCGTGCTCGGACTCCAGGGGACGGACCTTGTTGCCGTCGTTGTCCAGCACCCAGGTGTGCGACTGGTACTCCAGGAAGTCCCGGCCGTCGTGGGTGAAGGAGACCTCCTGGCCGAAGTTGCACTTCTCGGCACCGGGGAAGTCGTGCACGCCCGCGCCGGCCCAGTCGCCCAGCAGGAAGACGAGCGGGACAAGGTCCTTGTGCAGGTCGGACGGGATCTCGATCATGAGCGGTACTTCCTGGCGTCGGTGATCAGCGCTGGCCCTGGTACAGCTTCTTCACGGTCAGACCGGCGAAGGCGAGAACGCCGACGCAGACCAGGACCAGCAGGGCTTCGAAGAAGATCTCCACGGGGTGCTCCTTGAGCGGGGGGCATACGACAGGGCCGCCCCCAGCTTACGCGGCCCACCTCGGCTCTTCTCGCCGGACTCCGTCCAGGAAGGCGGCCCACGCGGGCGCGGCGAACAGGAGGGCTCCGCGAGCGGGGTCCTTGCTGTCCCGGACGGGGACGAGGGAGGGGAGGTTGGGGGCGACCTCGACGCACTCGCCGCCGCTCGTGTTGCTGTAGCTGCTCTTGCGCCAGTCGGCGGCGCGGAGGAGATCGTCGGAGACCTCTAGGCAGTCGCCCCCGCTCGTGTTGCTGTAGCTGCTCTTACGCCAAGAGACGGCGCTCAGATCGACGACTCGCATGGCGCTTCCTCCAACGTCCGCAGGATGAACTCGCGCGACTCGGCCGGTGACAGCGCCAAGTCCCGCATCGCATCGTACCTACGTTGCAGCAGCTCAACTGAGGCGTTTTCCTCCAGCAGTTCACCGCGCAGGTCGTTCTCGGAGTAGGCGACGACGCGGCCGTTCGGCAGCCGCAGGAACATCACCGCGGTGTTCATCAGGCCGTGCGGGCCCGCACGGAACGGCAGCACCTGGAGGGTGATGCTCGGGCGCTCGGCCATCTCGGCCAAGTGGGCCAACTGCTCCCGCCACGCCTCCACGTCGCGCAGCGACGTGCGCAGAACCGCCTCGGAGAGGATGACGCGAAACGGCGGTGGCGCCTCCCCGTCCAGCAGTTGCCGACGACCGAGACGGGCCTCGACCTGCTGCTCCAGCTCAGGCCCCTTGAGCCAGCCCACGGCCAGCGCCTCGCGCGCGTACCCGGCGGTCTGGAGCAGGCCCGGCGGTGCGCTCACCGCGTAGTGCCACAGGCTGATCGCCTCGGCCTCCAGGATCATGTACCGCCGATACTGCTCGCGGAACTGCGTGGGATCGGCCACCGCCAGCTCCCACAGCGTGAGCAGCATGCCGCCCGTGCCGTAGTACTGGTCCAGCGCCTCCACGATCTCCGGGCCGCCCAGCGTGTGGCCGTTCTCCAGCTTTCCGAACTGGGACGCGTCCCACCCCACCACCTCGGCGACGCCCCGCAAGGACACGCCCCGCCGGTGCCGGAGCAGCCGCAGCTCCTCCGCGAACCGCGCCCTCGGCTCCTGACTGCGACCCGTGATCGCCCTCCGCTGCGGCACCGCACCCCTCCCGGCTGTGGAATTTGTGGAATTTGGAGCGCCCGGTGTGGCACTAGCGGCCGTTCCGGGCTTGGCGGTCCCCGCCGTGGGTCATGCTCGTACTGCCCACCACTACGCAGAGTAGGGCAACTGTCGCATTCCGTATAGATGTTGACGTAAGGAGCGGACCCGTGAGAACAGAACCGGCCACCTACGAGCCCGGCACCGTGCTCTACGACACCGCCGCCGCCAAGGTCGGTGAATACCGGGGCCGCAGCGGGGCGCGCGTGCTGCTCCGCCCCCTCGGCGGCGGCCGGGAGTGGGAGGCGGAGCCGGCCGCGCTGCGCCCCGCGACCGATCGCGAGCGCCTCGGGGCGAGCCTGCGCGCCGCGAACGACCGCACCCTCGCCATGCCCCCGGCCCCCGGAGGACCGGACCGGCCGCCTCTGCCGGTGCCGGGCTGCGACGCGTGCGCCTGGCTGGCCGACCGGCGGGAGACCGCACGCGCGGCGTTCGACCACAGCGCGGTGACGGACGCGAACGTCCTGCTGCGCCAGCACCAGCGCAAGGAGCACGAGGGATGACGTACGACGGCGGACTGCCCTACGAGGAGTGCAGGCGGGCGCAGCGGCTCTCGCCCCGGCGGGACCTGACCCCCCTCTCCCCCGGTTTCGCGATGCCCCCGTTCCACCCGGACCACCCGCCGAAGCCCGCGCCGAAACCCGCGCGGTCCCGGCCGCACGTCAGGCTGGACGGCGCCACGGTCAGCGGCCTGCTGACCGTCCTGTGCGTCGCGACGCTGCTGGTGACGATCACCTTCGCGGTCTGACGCCGCCCGCGCGGGCTACGCTTCCGGCATGGCGAAGAAGCTCGTGATCAAGGTGACGGCGGGGGCGGACGCGCCCGAGCGGTGTTCTCAGGCGTTCACGGTGGCGGCGGTGGCCGTGGCCAGCGGGGTCGACGTGTCACTGTGGCTGACCGGGGAGTCCGCGTGGTTCGCGGTGCCGGGGCGTGCGGCCGAGTTCGACCTGCCGCACGCCGCGCCGCTGCCCGACCTGCTCGACTCCCTCCTGGCGGGCGGCCGGGTCACGCTGTGCACCCAGTGCGCGGCCCGGCGCGACCTCACCGAGAAGGACGTCATCGAGGGCGTACGGATCGCGGGCGCCCAGGTCTTCGTGCAGGAGGCACTGGCCGACGACACACAGGCACTCGTCTACTGAGCGGTCACAGGAGCAGCCGGGTCTGCAGGGCCACGGTCTGCTGGAACGGCACCTCCCCCGCCCCGCCCGCGCGGCTCTGCAGCACCACCGCCAGAACGTCGCCGGCGCCGAGGTAGGCCTCGCGGACCTGTTCATCGCCGTAGGGCTCGGACTCGGTATAGACGGAGGTGAGCACGTCGTCGGACTCGGCAGCCTCCGGGAACTCCTCGTCGGGCTCCACCGCTTCCGTGCCTCGCACGGCGTAGGCCGGCCTGTCGTACGGCGCCAGCTGCATGGTGATCAGATCGTCCACCGTGGCCGCCGTGCCGAACTGGAGCAGGTAGATCCGCGTGTGCGTTCCGTCGTCAGTGGTCCAGCCACGGGCTGCGATGTGGCGCAGCCCCGCGTCGACGATCCTCAGCCGCAGCTCGTCACGGTCGGCCTCCTCCCGGTACTCCGCGAGGAAGGTCTCCGTCCGCAGCCAACCGTCCTTGCCGCGCAGCCCCTGGTCCGCCGTCGCCCCCTCGGGCGCCGGCAGGAGCAGGTCCCGCAGATCGGCGTAGTGCGCACCGGCCGCGTTCTTCTCGTCGAACGGCCCCGGGCTGCCGGACGGCAGCGGCGCCGCGGTGAGCGTCGGATAGGACCAGCGCCCGTCCGACGCGGTCGCGAGTCCTGGCACGTCCGTCCGGTCCATCCGCGTAACGCCGTACGCCGTGGCCGACCCGACCGCCGCGAAGACGACGACGGCCGCAGTCCAGCGCAGTACGGCGCGCAGGGCCCGGCGGTCCTTGCCCGACGGGCCCGGGGAGCCGGGCGGCGGGGCGTCCGGCAGGGGCGGCAGCGCGGGCGCCGCCGTGACGGGTGCCGCCGGGGTGATCTGCTCGGTCACACGGACTCCCCGGGTTCGACGATCCGGTCCAACTGGTCTTTGAACAGCGCGGCGACGCTCTCGGCGTCGAGCGGCCACAGTCCCTCGGCGGTGGCGGTGACCGTGACGTTCGCCACGGAGGCCGAGCAGTACATCGAGTCGAGGTCTGTGTCGTCGCCTGCGTCGGAGGGCGTGCGGAAACACTCCGCGTCCTCGTAGCCCTCGATCTCGGGGCCGTCGCGGAAGACGTCCAGGTCGTTCAGGAACGCGCTCCGGCCCTCCGTCACGGCACGCGCGGCGGCCGGATCCTTCATCCGGGCCAGAATGATGCTCATGGTGGCGGCGACGCCGTTGAAGTGCTCATCCACGTTGAAGCCGTAGCTGCGCATCGCCATCTCCTTGACGGGCCTGCGGTCGATCTCCTTCTCCAACTGCTTGCGCTCGGATCGAGGCAGTCCGGCCAGGGACTCCTTGAGCAGGGCGGCCGTCCGTGCGCCGTTCAGCACGGCGTCCGAACCGAACTCCCCCAGGTCGGGGCCGCGCGACCAGTCGTCGGTCCGGTACGGCACGAGGGTCCGGGCCAGACTGCCCGGTTCGGCCGTCGCCGCCGGACGGTCCCGGGTGGGTTCGGGACGCGCCCAGGAAGGGGTGCCCGGATCCCGGTCGGCGTCCGCGACGGCCACGGCGGTGCACGCGACGGCTCCGACGACGGCGCCGGTCAGCAGGAGTGCCCCGGTGACGGCGGCGATCCGGCGGCGGCCGCGCCGTCCGGGGATGGGCGCTGCTTCAGCGGCGTCCACGGGGGCGGACGTGGCGGCGCTCGCATCGGAAGGGGCCGCGCTCGTGGACGGGTCGTCGTCGCGGTTCTCGTTCACAGCCGCTCCATCTGCCGCTCGGCCAGACTCGTGATCATCTTCTTCTCGACCCGCTTGGCTCCGCTCACCCAGATCTCCATGGCGATGTCACCCCGCCGGGCGTGCGCTTCCGCCTGGTAGGGAAACGTCGCGGCTTCGAGACCGGGGACGGGCCGGCCGTAGACGTACACCCGCCCGTCCCCCGTGCCCGGAATCCCCCCGTCGTCGACGCCGCCCTCGCCCGCGTAGTACTGGCCGCTCGCATTGGCTCCGCCGGCGCCGAGGACCTCCTCCTGCCGGTACTGGATCAGCCGGATCTCCACGGAGTACGCGCCGTCGACCTCCCAGCCGGTGATGGCGGCCCGGCGGAACTCGGCGTGGAGCAGATGCTCGAACTCATGCTGCGGATCCCCGAATGTCCCGGCGTAGCCAGCCAGGTCCATCCAGCCGTCGGAGCCCTCCAGCCAGTCGACCTCCTCCGCCCCGCGCGGCTTCTTCAGCAGCAGATCGCGGAGGTCACCCTCGGTGCGTACTTGGCGGTCCTGGTCGGCGGGCAGCGGCTTCGGCGCCGCGCCCTCGTCGCGCGTGAGCGCGGCCTGCGACAGCGGCGGCAGCTTCGTCGGTTCCCGGTCCGCCTGCACGAGAACCCCGGTGCAGGTGCCGGCGACCAGCCCCAGCACGGCGGCGGCGGCGATGAGCAGCGTCGTGCGCCCGCGCTGTCGGCTTCGTCCGGCCCCTTCGTCGGGCGCGGCCTCGTCGTCGGGCGCGGCCTCGTCGACGGGTGGCGGCTCGGGGACCGCCGCCGTCTGTGGCCCCTCCGGTGTCGTCGGCGCGGCCGGTGCCGCGGGTCTCGCCGGTTCCTCTTCCATGACGTCCCCCCACAGAACGTGAAGCGCGCGTTCCGTATGCGCGCACACAGGAGACCCACAGCCGGGGTTGGGGGTTGCGGCGGTGTTGATCACGATTCGGCCGCGACGGGGCCCACTGGCCGGTCGGCACCCGCTAGTGGCGCTTCTTGCCGTCCAGCTCGTCCCACCACTCGTCGGACTGGGCGTCGCCCGACGGGTCGTCCCACCAGCGGTCCTCGGGGCCGCGCCGGTTGGCGATCATCGCGGCCACCGGGGGGATGAGCATCGTGAACACACACAGGCCGACGGCCGCCGGGACGGACCAGAGGCGCACGACTCCCCAGGCCAGGACGAAGAGCACGATGCAGGTCCCCATCATGGCGAAGTAGACGTGCCGCCGCCGCGCGTACATACCTCCAGCGTAGGCCGGGAACGCCGAAGGGGCCGCACCCCAGGCGTCCAACCCGGTGGGTGCGGCCCCTTCGGCCGTCACTGCCGTCAGACGGCGATCGCCACCTCCGCCAGGCCGCCCTGCTGGGCGACGACCGTGCGGTCGGCGGTGCCGCCCGGGACGAGCGCGCGTACGGTCCAGGTGCCCTCGGCCGCGTAGAAGCGGAACTGGCCCGTCGCGGAGGTCGGGACCTCCGCCGTGAACTCGCCGGTGGCGTCCAGCAGACGGACGTAGCCCGTCACCGGCTCGCCACCGCGGGTCACCTGACCCTGGATGGTGGTCTCACCCGGCTTGATCGTCGAGGCGTCGGGGCCGCCGGCCTTCGCTCCGCACATGTCGTTACTCCTGAGGGGTTGAGAAGGGGCGGGCTTACTTGTTGGCGCCGAGCTCGATCGGCACGCCGACGAGAGAGCCGTACTCGGTCCAGGAGCCGTCGTAGTTCTTGACGTTCTCCACGCCCAGCAGCTCGTGCAGGACGAACCAGGTCAGGGCCGAGCGCTCACCGATGCGGCAGTAGGCGATGGTGTCCTTCGCCAGGTCGACCTGCTCGTCGGTGTAGAGCTGCTTCAGCTCGTCGTCCGACTTGAAGGTGCCGTCGTCGTTGGCGTTCTTCGACCACGGGATGTTGCGGGCGGACGGGACGTGGCCCGGACGCTGCGACTGCTCCTGCGGGAGGTGGGCCGGGGCGAGCAGCTTGCCGGAGAACTCGTCGGGCGAGCGGACGTCGACCAGGTTCTGCGCGCCGATCGCCTTGACCACGTCGTCGCGGAAGGCGCGGATCGCGGTGTTCTGCGGCTTGGCCTTGTAGTCGGTGGTGGCGCGCTGGGGCACCTCGTCGCCGGGGACCAGCTCGCGGGCGTCCAGCTCCCACTTCTTGCGGCCGCCGTCGAGGAGCTTGACGTTCTCGTGGCCGTAGAGCTTGAAGTACCAGTAGGCGTACGACGCGAACCAGTTGTTGTTGCCGCCGTAGAGGACCACCAGCGTGTCGTTGGCGATGCCCTTGGCCGACAGGAGCTTCTCGAAGCCCTCCTGGTCGACGAAGTCGCGGCGGACCGGGTCCTGGAGGTCCTGGGTCCAGTCGATCCGGATCGCGTTCTTGATGTGGTTCTTCTCGTAGGCGGACGTGTCCTCGTCCACCTCGACGATCGCGATGCTCGGGTCGTCCAGGTGGTCCTGCAGCCAGTCGGCGTCGACCAGGACGTCGCTGCGGCTCATGTTTTCTCCTCCGGGGCAGTTGCGGCGGGGCGTGCGGTGAGAGGGGGGCGCGCTCGGGCCGTGTCGCGGCGCGCGCGGGTGCCCACGACGGTGCGGGGCGAGGATGAGAGGGACACGGACGGCGACGTCGCCGTCCGCCTCAGAAGGCGCGACAGAGCATGGCGGCAACGCGGCACAGGTCCACTGCCCGCCGCTTCGTGAGATCCGCCTGTCGCTTCATAGGACCCGATCGTAGGGATTGAGGGCGGGCCATGTCACCGACGTGTCGCATGATGAGACACGATCGTCCGGAATGTGGGATCGAGAGGCCGTCCGCTTGCCGCCGAGGGGCGCGGGAGCCTCGACGGGTGTCTCCGCATCTGCGGTACGGACGGCGCCGTCTCGCCAGTCGGACATCGGCCGCCAGGCCCCGTGGGGCGACGCCCTTCGTCCTACCCGGCCAGCTTGACGTTGGAACCCTTCACCGTGATCTCGACGCCGTCCTTCGCCGCCTCGACCTTGTCCAGCTCGATACCGCCGGGCAGCTCGTCGATGGTCTGCTGGAAGTCGGTGATGGCCCGGATCCGGGACTCGGCGAGCTGCCTGCCGCCTATCTTCGGCAGCCCGTCGGCGACCACCTCGACGTCGTCGTCCTTGACCTTGACCGAGCTGAGCACCTCGACCGGCTCGGGCACCTCGACGCCGAGGACCGTGGCCTTCAGCGACACCTTGATCTTCCCGTTGCCGCCGTCGGAGAGGCCGACGACCTTGGCGTCGATGCCGGGCGCGATCTGGGTGGGCTCGGACTTGGTGGCCTTCATCAGCTCGCCGTAGCCGACGGTCGCGGTGCCGGTGGCGGTGGCCGCGGTGGCGGAGCTGTAGTCGCCGGAGAACTCGACGCCCTTCATGTGCGCGCGCAGGTGGGCGATGCGGATCTTCTCGTTCGCGTTGCCGGTGGACGCCTCGTAGTCGTCGATGCCGATCTCCACGTCGTCCAGTTCACCGCCGGCGACCTGGGTGAGGAAGGGGAAACCGTTGATGGACACGTCCGGCGTCGAGGCCAGGTTCTCGGTGCTGCGCAGCTGGTCCGCCGCCTCGTCCTCGGCGAAGTTGACGGCGACACGGTCGGCGATCACGAAGAGGCCGCCCAGGATCACGACGACGATCAACAGTATTCGCAGTGCGCGCATGCGGTGTTTCCCCAACCCTGGACGCTCGACGGCGGCGGACCGACGACCGGCGGCCGTCCAGCGCGAGCGTAACGCGGCCTCCGGGCACCCCCCGGGTTTTGTCGAACAGCTGTGACAGGGGGCGCCGCCACCCGTGACAGGCGGCGCCGGGGCTCAGGCCAGGGACCGGCCCAGGAGGTACACGGCCGGGGCGGCCGCCGCGAGGGGCAGGGCCACGCCCGCCGTGAAGTGGACGAAGCGGGAGGGGTAGTCGTAGGCCGCCACCCGCAGGCCGATCAGCGCACAGACCGCCGCCCCCGCGCCGAGCAGCGCTCCCGACGCCCCGAAGTCCGTCACCGAGCCGGCCGCGATCCCCGCCCCGGCCGCCGCGAGCAGCGCGACGACCACGGACGCCGGGGTGGGCAGCGGCAGCGCACGGGCCACGGCGGCCACCGCCACCGCGATCCCGCCGACCGTCACCGCGTCCGCGTCGGCGGCGAGGTAGCCCCCCGCGACGACGGCCAGGGCCGCCGCGGCGATGGTCGCCATCAGGCCGTACATCCGCTCGTCGGGGTCGGCGTGCGAGCGCAGTTGCAGGACCAGGGAGAGCAGCACCCACACCCCGAGCGTGCCGAGGATCGCCGCCGGGGAGCGGTCCGACACCAGCAGCGCCGCGTCGGCGGCGAGCGCGCCCGCGAAGCCCAGCGCGATGCCCTGCCGGGCGGGCCACATGCCGTTCAGCCGGAACCAGCCCGCCGCGGTGAGCGCCTGGAGGGCGACGAGCGGGACGAGGAGGGCGTACGTGCCGAGCGCCGCCGCGCCGGACAGCAGCAGCCCGAGCAGTGCGGTGAGACCGGCCGGCTGCATGCCCGGGTCGATGATGGGCGAACGCCCCTCGGCGCGGGCCCGCTGCGCGTCCGTGATCCGTGTGTTCCCGGCGACGGTCGCGGGACCGTAGCCCGGATCGTCGGAGGAGGGCGCGGGGGCGGGGTCGGGAGCAGGGGGCTCGTACGGCTGCGGCTGGGGCTGTGGCGCGTACGGCTGCGGTTGTGGCTGGGACTGGTACGGCTGCGGCTGCGGCTGTCCGTACCCCGGCGACGGGTACGGCTCAGGCTGCGGCTGGGCGTGCGGCGGCAGGTACGCCGTCTCCTCCGCGGAGACCGGCGGCTGCATCTGCGTCTCCCAGGTCTGCCCCTGCCACTGCTGCGTGTACTGGCCCGCGTTCGGGTCCGGCTGCTCCCCGTAGCCCTGGTACGGCTGGTACGGCTGCTGCCCTGGCCACGCCTGGGCGTCGTATCCCTCGTACTGCTGATGCGGTTCGTACTGCTGATGCGGGTCGTACTGCTGGTACGGCTGCTGCGGCTGGTCGGTCATCGCTCACCCTCCTGCGAACGGCGGGAGCACCTCGACCGTGCCGCCCTCGGCCAGCCGTACCGTCTCATGCCCGCGGGTGCCCACGGGGTCGCCGTCGACGAGGAACGAGCAGCGCAGCAGCACGCGCGTGAGTTCGCCGGGGTGGCGCTCGCGGACCGCGCCGAGCGCGTCGGCCAGCGTCACCGCGTCGTACGGCTCCTCGGCCACCCCCGCCGCGGCCTTCGCGGCCGCCCAGTAGCGCACCGTGACCTTTGCCATCTCGTTCCTTCGTCGTCGGCGATGAACAACGTCAGGCTAGCCCGCTCTGGCCACCGCCCAGTCGCCGATGCGGTCGAGCAGCTCCTCGCCGGAGGCGTTCTCGGCGTGGCCCATGCCGGGCTCCAGCCAGAGTTCGCCGTGGTCACCGGCCGCCTCGGCCAGCATCCGGGGGTGGTCGAGGGGAAAGTAGCCGTCCCGGTCGCCGTGCACGACGAGCAGCGGCCTCGGGGCGATCCGGGGCACCGCCTCGACCGGCGACAGCGGCACCGGGTCCCAGTCGCGGTGGTGGATGCGGGTGCGCAGGCCGTAGCGGCCCACCAGGCGCCCGGCGGGGCGCATCACCAGCCAGTGCAGCCGGCGCATGGGTGCCGTGCCCCGGTAGTACCAGCGGGCGGGGGAGCTGACCGACACGACGGCGTCCGTGCCCGCCGCGTCGTCGTCGGCGTACAGCGCGGCGTGCCGCAGGACCACCGAGCCGCCCATGGAGAAGCCGACGGTCACCACGCGGGTGTGCCCGAAGCCGCGCGCCCAGGCGACCGCCGCCGCCAGATCGAGCACTTCGCGGTCCCCCACGGTGGACCGCCCACCGGACGCGCCGTGGCCCCGGAAGGAGAACGTGACCACGGCGCCGTGCCGCGCGAACGCCCCCGCGATCCGCCGTACGTGCGGCCGGTCGGCGTCGCCCGTGAACCCGTGTGCGACGACGAAGACCAGGTCAGAGGGATCGCGCCCGGTCCCTCCCGGCTCGTACACGGCGTCGATGGAGACACCGTCGGCCGTACGGAGGAAGGTGCGCGCGGGCGTGCGGCGCGGCGCTCCCCGGGGCGTCTCGGCATGCGGACGATTGGCTGGACCACGGGTGGAACGCGCCACATGACCCGGCGGTCGGTTGCTCATGTCGGCTATTCTGCTGGGCAGAGGACTCGGGCAACGTAGCCCCCGGGTCCTTTTGTGCTTCCGGGAGCGATGCCGGGCGGTCGTCGGGCGGTCGTCGGTCATTCACCTCCCGGACGCGCCGCGGGCCCCACGGGCACGGGACCCGCACCCGCACGACCTGTACGAAGCAGTGCCGCAAACGTCCTCGCAGGGACCCAGGAGGAACCAGACGTTATGGGCGAGCGAACCGGGCACGACCACGAACCGTCCCAGGCAGGTGGGGCGCGATGAGTTCTCTGCTGCTCCTGACCAACGCCCTCCAGCCGTCGACGGAGGTGCTCCCCGCTCTCGGCCTGCTGCTGCACAACGTGCGTGTCGCCCCCGCCGAGGGCCCCGCCCTCGTCGACACCCCGGGCGCCGACGTCATCCTCGTCGACGGCCGCCGCGACCTCCCCCAGATCCGCAGCCTGTGCCAGTTGCTGCGCTCCACGGGCCTCAGCTGTCCGCTGGTGCTCATCGTCACCGAGGGCGGGCTCGCCGCCGTCACCGCCGACTGGGGCATCGACGACGTCCTGCTCGACACCGCCGGTCCGGCGGAGGTCGAGGCGCGGCTGCGGCTGGCCACGGGCCGCCAGCAGCTCGGCGGCGACGACTCCCCCATGGAGATCCGCAACGGCGACCTGTCGGTGGACGAGGCGACGTACTCCGCGAAGCTCAAGGGCCGGGTCCTGGACCTGACCTTCAAGGAGTTCGAGCTGCTGAAGTACCTCGCCCAGCACCCCGGCCGCGTGTTCACCCGCGCGCAACTGCTCCAGGAGGTGTGGGGCTACGACTACTTCGGCGGCACCCGCACGGTCGACGTGCACGTGCGGCGGCTGCGCGCCAAGCTCGGCCCCGAGCACGAGTCGCTGATCGGCACCGTCCGCAACGTGGGCTACCGCTTCGTGACACCGGAGAAGCCCGAGAAGGGCGAGAAATCCGAGAAGACCGAGAAGGCCGGGAAGAGCGAGAAGCCCGAGAAGTCGGAGGAGGCGGAGCCGAAGAGCGCCGGGGACCGGTCCGACACGTCGGCGACAGCGGCGGGCGCGAGGTCATCCAAGGTGTGATACGCCCTGCCCGGAGCGGGTCCATCCGCGTAGACTCCGCGCGTGGCCAAGGTGACTCGGGATGATGTGGCGCGACTGGCGGGGACTTCCACCGCCGTCGTCAGCTACGTCATCAACAACGGACCCCGGCCGGTCGCCCCGGCCACGCGCGAGCGTGTCCTCGCCGCGATCAAGGAACTGGGGTACCGCCCGGACCGGGTCGCCCAGGCCATGGCGTCGCGGCGCACGGACCTCATAGGCCTGATCGTGCCGGACGCGCGCCAGCCGTTCTTCGCGGAGATGGCGCACGCGGTCGAGTGGGCCGCCTCCGAGCGCGGCAAGATGGTGCTCGTCGGCAACAGCGACTACGTCGGCGAGCGCGAGGTGCACTACCTGCGCGCCTTCCTCGGCATGCGGGTCTCCGGCCTGATCCTGGTCAGCCACGCGCTGAACGACAACGCCGCCGCCGAGATCGACGCCTGGGACGCCCGGGTGGTGCTGCTGCACGAGCGCCCCGAGGCCATCGACGACGTCGCGGTCGTCACCGACGACCTCGGCGGTGCCCAGCTCGCCGTACGGCACCTGCTGGAGCACGGGTACGCGTACGTCGCCTGTATGGGCGGCACCGCCGAGACGCCGTCCGTCGGCGACCCGGTCTCCGACCACGTCGAGGGCTGGAAGCGCGCGATGAAGGAGGCCGGGCTCTCCACCGAGGGCCGGCTCTTCGAGGCGCCGTACAACCGCTACGACGCGTACCGCGTGGGTCTGGAGCTGCTCTCCGGGCCGCAGCGCCCGCCCGCGATCTTCTGCTCCACCGACGACCAGGCGATCGGCCTGCTGCGCGCGGCCCGCGAGCTGCGCATCGACGTCCCCGGCGAGCTGGCGGTGGCCGGTTTCGACGACATCAAGGAGGCGGACCTCGCCGATCCGCCGCTGACGACGGTCGCCTCGGACCGGTCGGCGATGGCGCGCGCCGCCGTGGACCTGGTCCTGGACGACGGCCTGCGGGTGGCGGGTTCCCGCCGCGAGCGGCTGAAGGTGTTCCCGTCGCAGCTGGTGGTACGGCAGTCCTGCGGCTGCGCGTAGGACACCGCCCCGACCTCCTCGCCCGGCGCCCTTATCCGGCGCCCTTATATCGGGCATACGAGGTTCTGCCGGGCTTCTCAGGCAGCCCTCAGGCCGCTCTCATACGGGGGCGGGAAGCTCATGGACATGACCGAGAGCCTCCGCCACGACGGCGAGTACGAGCACGCGAACCCGTACCAGGGACCCCACCAGCACGCCTCCTCTCCCGTCAGCCCGGAGTGGCCGCCCCCGCCGGCGCAGCCGCCCGGGAACCACCCCACGCAGCCCCTGCCCGAGCCGCCGCACGGCAGGCGTCCGGCCCGGCGGCGCGGTCCCGCCGCCCTGCTGGTCGCCGTGGCGATCGTCGCGGCGGCCGTCGGCGGCGGCACGGCGTACGGCATCCAGGAGCTGGCCGGCGGCGACACCGTCGCTTCCGGCTCGGCCAGCACCAACGTGGTGCCCTCCAGCCAGAAGGGCACGGTCTCCGGCGTCGCGAAGGCGGTCAGCCCGAGCATCGTCGAGATCAACGCCACCTCGAACGCCGGCTCCTCCACCGGTTCCGGTGTGATCATCACCGACGACGGCGAGATCATCACCAACAACCACGTCGTGTCCGGCGCCTCGTCCGTCAAGGTGACGACGAACGACGGCAAGCAGTACACCGCCGAGGTCGTCGGCACCGACAGCAAGAAGGACCTCGCGCTGATCAAGCTGAAGGACGCCTCCGGCCTCGAGGCCGCCACCCTCGGCGACTCCGACGGCATCGGGGTCGGCGACCAGGTCGTCGCCATCGGCTCCCCCGAGGGCCTGACCGGCACCGTGACCAGCGGCATCGTCTCCGCCCTGAACCGGGACGTGACCGTCTCGACGGACGAGGGCCAGCAGCAACAGCAGCAGCGGCAGGGCGGCCAGTGGCCGTTCGAGTTCGGCGGGCAGCAGTTCAACGGCGACACCGGCTCGTCCACGACGACGTACAAGGCGATCCAGACCGACGCGTCCCTCAACCCGGGCAACTCCGGCGGCGCGCTGATCGACATGAACGGCAACATCATCGGCATCAACTCCGCGATGTACTCGGCGACCGAGTCCTCCGCGAGCGCGGGCAGCGTGGGCCTGGGCTTCGCCATCCCGATCAACACGGTGAAGGCCGACCTGCCCGAGCTGCGGGCGGGCGCGAGCAACTGAGCGGGCGCGAAGACGTGCGACGCTGAAAGCGTTGACACCCCGTACCCGTACCCGACCGCACCCGAGGACCCGAGCCCATGAGCCCCGCAGACGCCGACCGCGACCGCGAGATCCAGCGCATCCTGATCGTCGACGACGAGCCGGCGGTCCGCGAGGCCCTCCAGCGCAGCCTCGCCTTCGAGGGGTACGACACCGAGGTCGCCGTCGACGGCGCCGACGCGCTGGAGAAGGCGGCGGCGTACCGGCCCGACCTCGTCGTCCTGGACATCCAGATGCCCCGCATGGACGGCCTGACCGCCGCCCGCCGCATCCGCGGCGCGGGCGACCTGACGCCGATCCTGATGCTGACGGCCCGCGACACGGTCGGCGACCGGGTGACCGGCCTGGACGCGGGGGCGGACGACTACCTGGTCAAGCCGTTCGAGCTGGACGAGCTGTTCGCCCGCATCCGCGCGCTGCTGCGCCGCAGCTCCTACGCGGCGGCGGTGGACGCCACCGCCGAGGACGACGACACCCTGAGCTTCGCCGACCTGACCATGGACCTGGCGACCCGGGAGGTCACCCGCGCCGGACGCCCGGTGGAGCTGACCCGCACGGAGTTCACCCTGCTGGAGATGTTCATGGCGCACCCGCGCCAGGTCCTCACCCGGGAGCAGATCCTGAAGGCCGTCTGGGGCTTCGACTTCGAGCCGTCGTCGAACTCCCTCGACGTGTACGTCATGTACCTGCGCCGCAAGACCGAGGCGGGCGGCGAGCCGCGCCTGGTCCACACCGTCCGCGGCGTCGGCTACGTCCTGCGGCAGGGCGGCGCGGAGTGAGAGGCGTCGCCCGCCGGGTCCGGTCCCTGCCCATCAGGGCGCGACTGTCCCTGCTGGTGGCGGCGGCGGTGGCGTTCGCGGTGGCGGCGGCGGCGGTCGCCTGCTGGTTCGTCGTCAAGAGCGTGCTGGTCAGCTCGCTGGACGAGGCCCTGAAGGCCAACCGCATGACCAGGCAGCAGGTGAGCCAGTACGTCGACCTGCGCACCGGCGCCTGCGCCCACGACCCCGTCACGCACGAACAGAACCCCTTCGGCTCGTCCGTACAGCTCGTGGACGGCACGGGAGGGAGCTGTCTCATCATCGGCACGCGGGAGGTGCCGCTCAGCGACGCCGACCACGCCGTGGCCGAGGGCAGGTCCACCGACGCGTTGCACGACGCCACGGGGGCCGACGGTGCCCAGTACCGGGTCTACACCTACAGCGTGCTGCCCGAGCTGGGCGTGGCCGTCTCCGCCGCGCGACCGCTGGGCGAGGTCAACAGCTCCCTCAACGACCTCGCCCTGGTGCTCGTGATCGTCGCGGGCGCCGGAGTCCTCGGCGCCGGCGCCGCCGGGCTGTGGGTGGCCCGCACCGGGCTGCGTCCCGTCGACGAACTCACCGAGGCCGTCGAGCACGTCGCCCGCACCGAGGACCTCACCGTCCGCATCCCCGTCGCGGACGACAGCGACGACGAGATCGCCCGCCTCTCCCGGTCCTTCAACAGCATGACCTCGTCCCTGGCCAGCTCCCGCGACCTCCAGCAGCAGCTCATCGCCGACGCGGGCCACGAACTGCGCACCCCGCTCACCTCCCTGCGCACCAACATCGAGCTGCTCACCCGCAGCGAGGAGACGGGCCGCCCGATCCCGGAGGCCGACCGCAAGGCACTGCTCGCCTCGGTGAAGGCGCAGATGACGGAACTGGCGGCGCTCATCGGGGACCTCCAGGAGCTGTCCCGCCCCGACACCGGCCAGCACGAAGGCCGCACCCGCATCCTCGCCTGGCACGACGTCGTCGAGTCGGCGCTGCGCCGCGCCCGCCTGCGCGGCCCGGAGCTGGCGATCAACGCGGACGTCCACCCCTGGTACGTACGGGCGGAACCGGCCGCCCTGGAACGCGCGGTGGTCAACATCCTGGACAACGCGGTGAAGTTCAGCCCGGAGGGCGGCACCATCGACGTACGCCTCGCCGACGGCGTCCTGACCGTCCGCGACCACGGACCCGGCATCGCCGCCGACGAACTCCCGCACGTCTTCGACCGCTTCTGGCGCTCCCCGAGCGCCCGCGCCCTGCCCGGCTCGGGCCTGGGCCTGTCCATCGTGGCGCGGACGGTGCAGCAGGCGGGCGGCGAGGTGACCCTGCGACCGGCGGACGGCGACGGTACGACCGCCACGATCCGGTTGCCCGGGGCCCCGGTGCCGCCGCCGGAACGAGGGCTCTAGGCTCGGCCCGGAAGAACTGCTCTTCGGTGACTGGGGGACCTGATGGGGACCGAACACCTGCTCAAGGGCCTGCCCGAGGACGCGGACCTGCGGCGCGCGGACTCCCTGGCGCGGGAGATCTTCTCGGACGTCGCCAACAAGTGGGCGCTCCTGATCATCGAGGCGCTCGGCGAGCGCACCCTGCGCTTCGGCGAGGTGCGCGGCGAGGTCGAGGGCATCAGCCACAAGATGCTCACCCAGAACCTGCGCATGCTGGAGCGCAACGGCCTGGTCGACCGGACGGTGTACCCGACCGTGCCGCCGAGGGTCGAGTACACCCTCACCGAACCGGGCCGCGCCCTGCGCGCCACGGTCGACGCCCTCTGCGACTGGACCCACCGGCACCTCGGCCACATCGAGGGCGCCCGCCGGAGTTTCGACGGCTGACGGGCGCCCTCCCGAACCCGCTGCCGCCTACTGAACGACCGTGATCCGGTCCGCCGCCGGCGGAGCGATCGGGTCGGTGGCCGAGGAGTTGGCAGTCAGGTACTGCTCGAACGCCGTCAGGTCGTCCGCGCCGACGAGTTCGTTCGTGCCCTGGCCCAGCGTGGTGAAGCCGTCGCCGCCGCCCGCGAGGAAGCTGTTGGACGCGACGCGGTAGGTGGCCGACGGGTCGACCGGGGCGCCGTCGAGGCGGACGGAGTCCGCGACGACGCGGTCCGCGCCCGACTTGGTCAGGTCCAGGGTGTAGGTGAGGCCGGAGGAGACCTGGAGGATCTTCGGGGCCGCCTCGTTCGGGCCGCTCACCTGCTCCTTGAGGACCTGGATCAGCTGGGCGCCCGTGTAGTCCTTGAGGTTCACCGTGTTGGCGAAGGGCTGGACCGTGAAGCCCTCGGCGTAGGTGACCACGCCGTCGCCCTCGGCGCCCGAGGCCGCGTAGGTCAGCGGGGCGCGGATGCCGCCCGGGTTCATCAGGGCCAGGTCGGTCTCCGGGTCCTGCGCCTTGCCGTACGCGAACTGCGCGTCGGCGATCAGGTCGCCCAGCGGGGACTCGGTGCCGACCCGGTCGATGTCGGCGGAGACGTAGCCGATGGGGCGGTTGCCGATCGGGGCGGCCAGGGTGTTCCAGTCGCCGATCAGCCGGGTCATGTCGGGCGCCTTCGGGACGTCCCGCGTCACCACGTGGTTCGCCGACTTCACCGACGTACGGGCGATGTCACCCGTGCGGCGGTCGTAGGTCAGCGTGGTGTCCGTGTACAGGCGGCCGAAGGACGAGGCCGAGGTGACCATGCGGGGGTTGCCCGCCGGGTCGGGGACCGTGCAGACGTACGCGTTGTGGGTGTGGCCGGTGACCAGCGCGTCGACCTGCGGCGTGATGTTCTTGGCGATGTCGACGATCGGACCGGAGATGCCGTCGCCCGCGCCCGGGGAGTCGCAGTCGTAGTTGTAGGAGGACGAGGCGGGGAAGCCGCCCTCGTGGATGAGCGCGACGATCGACTTCACGCCCTGGCGCTGCAACTCCTTGGCGTACTTGTTGATCGTCTCGACCTCGTCCTTGAACTTCAGGCCCTTCACGCCCTCCGCCGAGACGATGTCCGGGGTGCCCTCCAGGGTCACGCCGATGAAGCCGACCTTCACACCCCGCTGCTTCCACACCCAGTAGGGCTTGAGCAGGGGCTTCCCGGTCTTCTCGGCGAGGACGTTGGCCGCCAGGTAGGGGAAGTCGGCGCCCTTGAACCCCTTGTCCGTGTAGCAGCCCTCGGTGGGGTGGCAGCCGCCGTTCTGGAGGCGGGCCAGTTCCCCGGCGCCCTCGTCGAACTCGTGATTGCCGACGCTCGTCACGTCCAGGTCGAGCTTGTTCAGTGCCTCGATCGTCGGCTCGTCGTGGAAGAGGCCGGAGAGGAGGGGGGAGGCACCGACCATGTCGCCGCCGGCGGCGGTGATGGAGTATCGGTTGCCCTTGCGGGCCTCGCGCAGGTGGGTGGCCAGGTACTCCACACCGCCCGCGTCGATCGTCTTCGTCGTGCCGTCCGGCTGGACCTCGGTGACCCGGCCGGAGGAACCGGTGGGCGGCTCCAGGTTGCCGTGCAGGTCGTTGAAGGAGAGGAGCTGGACGTCCTGGTAGCGGCCCTGGCCATGACCGTGGCCGCCGTGGCCGCGGTCGTTCCCGCCCGCGCTCGCCGAGGCCGGCAGCGCCGCCGCGGCGAGCGCCCCCGCGGTGACGACGGTGGCGGCGGCGACGAGCAGACGGCTCGTACGGCGTCTGCGACGCGGCTGGTGCGGCTGTGCTGTGGCTGGCATGCGCCCCCCTGTGGGTGTGCGTGGCGCGAGCCGCTGAGGAGACGGCTCGTCGGCGCAGCAGCCTAGAGTCAACGCGCGTAGCGCGACAGGGGCTTCCGGGTTACAGCCTGGTTTAACTTCACCCCCGCCTGCTCCCCCTCCCGCGCCCTGTCCCGCCCCCTCTTCTTCGTCTCCGTCCACTGCCGCCGCTTTGCCGCGCCCGCCCCTTACCCTCGTACGCATGACCAGCGACGACACCGTGCGGCCCGGCCGCCCCCGCTCGATCGAGACCCTCGCCGAACTCGCGCCGGAGCAGACCGACGCCGTCCTCGACCTGCTCACCGATGCGGCCCGGAACGACGGGCAGCACGCCGTGTCCGAGCAGGGCCGGCTGCAACTGCGCGGCCCCGCCCGGGAGGGCGTCGCGCACCTCCTGCTCACCGTCGACGGCGGTGAACTCGTCGGCTACGCCCAGCTGGAGGGCACCGACCCGGTCGAGCCGCCGGCCGCCGAGCTGGTCGTCCACCCCTCGCACCGGGGCCAGGGTCACGGACGGGCGCTGGGCGCCGCGCTGCTCGCCGCCTCCGGCAAGCGGCTGCGGGTCTGGGCGCACGGCGGGCACTCCGCCGCCCGGCATCTCGCGCAGGTGCTGGGGCTGTCCCTCTTCCGCGAACTGCGGCAGATGCGGCGCCCGTTGGCCGGCCTGGACCTGTCGGAGCCGGTGCTGCCCGAGGGTGTGAGCGTGCGCACCTTCGTGCCCGGCCGGGACGACACGGCCTGGCTCGCCGTGAACGCCGCCGCCTTCGCCCACCACCCCGAGCAGGGCTCGCTCACCCAGCGCGACCTCGACGACCGCGAGGCCGAGCCGTGGTTCGACCCGGCCGGGTTCTTCCTCGCCGAGCGGGACGGCGAACTGATCGGCTTCCACTGGACCAAGGTGCACGCCGAGGAGCGGCTGGGCGAGGTGTACGTCCTCGGGATCCGCCCGGACGCCCAGGGCGGCGGCCTGGGCAAGGCCCTGACCACGATCGGCCTGCGCCACCTGGCGGAGCGGGGGCTGCCCACGGCGATGCTGTACGTCGACGCCGACAACAAGGCGGCGGTGGCCGTCTACGAGCGCCTCGGATTCACCACCCACGAGACGGACCTGATGTACCGCACGGAGACGTGAGCCGCCGGGGCCGGTCCGGCGGACGCGCCGTCCCTCAGCGACCGGCCCGGCGGCCCAGCGGCTCCGGCCCGCACGCCGCCCCCGCC
>NZ_MULI01000078.1 GCF_002939385.1 Streptomyces sp. MH60
CCGTGCCCCCGGCCCCCGTCCCCGCCCGCTCCAGCAGCCGCCCCGCCGCCGAGGTCGCCGGGGCCGGCACGTCCGCCGAGCGCAACCGGACCAGCAGCGCCAGCGACACGGCGGCGGCCCCCCACGGCACCGTGCACAGAGCCGTCGCACCCGGCACCGTACGGACCGAGGGCGCGTCGTCCGGGTCGGCCGAGGGCCAGGGCGCCACACAGACCACCGCGTGCGGGGTGTCCGCCCGGGTGCCCAGCGCGCTGCGCAGTTCCGTCACCGCCATGTCCCGCTGCCAGTCCCGCTCGGCGGTCAGCACCGCCCGCAGCTCCCGGCTCAGGTCCGCGCCGTGCTGCGCCTCGTCGGCGAGCAGCGCGCCGATCCGCGCCGTGACCTCCATGGCCGCCGTCAGCTGCCGCTCGGTCGGGCCCGGGTCGGTGTCCAGGAGCCACACGTAGCCGAGGACCACACCCCGATGGCGCACCGGCAGACAGGTGCGCCCCCGGTACACCCCCGCCTCGGGCGTCGGCGGGATGCGGACCGGGCCGGTCGCCCGGGTGATGCCGAAGCTCTCGAACCACGCCCGGACCGCCGCGGTGGAGCGCCGGGTGAGGATCGAGCGGGTGCGCACCGGGTCCAGGACGGAGGGGTCGAGGTCGCCCTCGCTGTCGTAGGCGCCGAAGGCGATCAGCTCGAAGTCGCGGTTCTCCAGGGTCGCGGGCGCGCCCAGCAGCTCGGAGACCTCGTCGACCAGCTCCTGGTAGTCACCACGGGTACCACCGGTGCCTGCGGAACCTCTGGAATCGGACGTCACCCGGGCATTCTGCCGCAAAGACGCGCGCCCTTCATACATCTGTCTGAGATCCGCGGCACGGATGCGTGACAGCTGTCGATGGCCGACGATCGGGAGGATCCTTAGATTTCACGGTGGTTCTCCGTGCCGTTCCCCCTTCGTCGGGCAGCGGCCCCTGTGTTGGTTGGTAAGTGGAGGTGCCCCGTGCTGGGTCCCGTGATTCTCGCCGCGTCGCGCAGCGACCGGATGCGTCGTCTCGTCTCGGCCGCGCCCGTGACCAAGCCGGTCGTCGACCGGTTCATCCCCGGCGAGACGGTCGACCAGATCGTGCCGATCATCCGGGAGCTGACCGATCAGGGCCTGGAACTGACGATGGACGTCGTCGGCGAGGACATCACCACCCCCGCGCAGGCCGAGGCCGCCCGGGACGCCTACCTGGAGCTGATCGACCGGCTCAAGCCGCTGGAGCTGGGCACCCGCGCCGAGATGTCGGTGAAGCTGTCCATGTTCGGCCAGGCGCTGGACGGCGGCCACGAGCTGGCCCTGGGCAACGTCCGCCCGGTGGTGGAGGCCGCCGCCGAGATCGGCACCACGGTCACCCTGGACGCCGAGGACCACACCACCCTCGACTCGATGTTCGCCATCCACGAGGAGCTGCGGAAGGACTTCCCGCAGACCGGCTGCGTCATCCAGGCCTACCTCTTCCGCACCGAGGCCGACGCGCGCCGGCTCGCGGACAGCGGCTCTCGCGTACGGTTGGTGAAGGGCGCCTACAAGGAGCCCGCAGAGGTCGCGTACCAGCAGCGCCACGAGATCGACAAGGCGTACGTCCGCATCCTGCGCACGCTGATGGAGGGCGAGGGCTACCCGATGATCGGGTCGCACGACCCGCGCCTGATCTCCATCGGCCAGGAGCTGGCCCGCACCGCCGGGCGCAAGCTCGACGAGTACGAGTTCCAGATGCTGTACGGCATCCGCGGCGACGAGCACCTGCGGCTCGCCGCCGAGGGCCACCGCATGCGCGTGTACACCGCCTACGGCACCGACTGGTACGGCTACTTCATGCGCCGTCTCGCGGAGAAGCCGGCCAACCTCCGGTTCTTCGCCCGCTCGATGGTCACCAAGGGCTGAGCCCGCACCCGCTCGCACAACCCGCTCAGTAAGGAGTTCCGGAACTTATGGACGCTGTGACCCAGGTCCCCACCCCCGTCAACGAGCCGGTGCACGGCTACGCGCCCGGTTCGCCCGAGCGCGCCCGTCTGGAGGCCAAGCTCAAGGAGCTGGCCGACAACCCGATCGACCTGCCCTGCACCATCGGCGGGGTGAAGCGGATGGGCGGCGGTGAGCGCTTCGACGTCGTGCAGCCGCACAACCACAAGTCCCGCCTGGGCACGTACGCCAACGCCACCCAGCAGGACGCCCAGGACGCGATCGACGCCGCCCTGGCCGCCGCCCCCGCGTGGCGCGCGATGTCCTTCGACGACCGCGCGGCGATCATCCTGCGCGCCGCCGAGCTGCTGTCGGGTCCGTGGCGCGAGACCATCGCCGCCTCCACCATGCTCGGCCAGTCCAAGACCGCCCAGCAGGCCGAGATCGACAGCCCCTGCGAGCTGATCGACTTCTGGCGGTTCAACGTCCACTACGCCCGCAACATCCTGGCCGAGCAGCCCCCGGCCAACTCCCCGGGCGTGTGGAACCGCATGGACCACCGCCCGCTGGAGGGCTTCGTCTACGCGATCACGCCGTTCAACTTCAGCGCGATCGCGGCCAACCTGCCCACCGCCCCGGCCCTGATGGGCAACGTCGTGGTGTGGAAGCCGTCCCCGACGCAGACCCACGCCGCCGTGCTGCTCATGCAGCTCCTGGAGGAGGCCGGACTGCCCAAGGGCGTCATCAACCTGGTCACCGGCGACGGCATCGCGGTCTCCGAGGTCGCCCTGGAGCACCGGGACCTCGCGGGCATCCACTTCACCGGCTCGACCAAGACCTTCCAGCACCTGTGGAAGACGGTCGGCAACAACATCGAGAAGTACCGCACCTACCCGCGCCTGGTCGGCGAGACCGGCGGCAAGGACTTCCTGGTCGCCCACCCGAGCGCGGACCGCGCGGTGCTCAAGACCGCGCTGACCCGCGGTGCCTTCGAGTACCAGGGCCAGAAGTGCAGCGCCACCTCGCGCGCGTACATCCCGGCGTCCATTTGGAACGACGGGTTCAAGGAGGAGTTCGCCGCCGAGGTCGACTACCTCACCATGGGTGACGTCACCGACCTGTCGAACTTCCTCGGCGCCGTCATCGACGAGCGGTCCTTCGCCAAGAACAAGGCCGCCATCGACCGCGCCAAGGAGGACGAGACCTGCACCATCGTCGCGGGCGGCTCCTACGACGACTCGGTCGGCTACTTCGTCCGCCCGACCGTCGTCGAGTGCACCGACCCGGAGAACGAGGTCTTCCGCACCGAGTACTTCGGCCCGTTCCTCGCCGTGTACGTGTACGACGACAGCGCCGACGACGCGTACGACGCGATGCTGACCCAGATGGAGGCGGTGTCGGACTACGCGCTCACCGGCTCGGTCATCTCGGGCGACCGCGCGGCGGCGGCGTACACGATGGAGAAGCTGCGCTACGCGGCCGGCAACTTCTACATCAACGACAAGTCGACCGGCGCCGTCGTCGGCCAGCAGCCCTTCGGCGGCGGCCGTGCCTCCGGCACCAACGACAAGGCGGGCGCCCCGCAGAACCTGATGCGCTGGACGCTGACCCGCGCCATCAAGGAGACGCTGGTCCCGCCGACCGACTACACCTACCCGCACATGGGCTGACACCCGCGCGCAGGACGCCCGGGGGGCCAGGTCGACCGACCTGGCCCCCCGGGCGTTTTCACAGTTGGGAGCGGTGTGGGCGAAGCCGCCGTCTCAGATAGTAGGAAGTCCGAGTAATTGTGGAGACAGAAGCGGTGCGCTCCCTTAACTTTGTAGGAGCCGAACGTCCCGCTCGATCGAGCGAATGGCGGTCGTGAGCCGTGCCCGTGCAGGCAACCCCTGCGGCACCGTGCTTCCCGCCCCTTCCGGCGTCTCCCCGTACCACTCGCTTTCCGCGCTCTTTTTGTGCCGAAGGAGTCGATTCCCATGGCCGAGACGACCGTCCGCCGCCGAGTCCGCCACCTCTCCCGTACCAGCGACTCCGACCGCAAGAACGCCGCGGCCGCCCTCCAGCGCTCCCTCGACCGCCGGGACAACGGCGGCGCCACCGGCCACTGAGCCGCGCGGACGGCAGGGGCGTCCGCATGGCGGACGCCTCATGTCATCCCGTGGGACGAGGGGTAGGGTGCCGTCATGTCTCGCAGCCTCAATCTCGCAGTGATTCCCGGTGACGGCATCGGCCAGGAGGTCGTGGCCGAGGGTCTCAAGGTCCTCTCCGCCGTCCTTCCGCAGGATGTGAAGCTGGAGACCAAGGAATTCGACTTCGGCGCCCGGCGCTACCACGCCACCGGTGAGACCCTCACCGACGCCGACCTCGACGCCCTCAAGGCGCACGACGCCATCCTGCTCGGCGCGATCGGCGACCCGTCGGTGCCGTCCGGCGTGCTGGAGCGCGGCTTCCTGCTCAAGCTCCGCTTCGCCTTCGACCACCACGTCAACCTGCGGCCGAGCAAGCTCCTGCCCGGCGTCGCGACCCCGCTGGCCGGTCAGCCCGAGATCGACTTCGTCGTCGTCCGCGAGGGCACCGAGGGTCCGTACACGGGCAACGGCGGCACCATCCGCAAGGGCACCGAGCACGAGGTCGCCACCGAGGTCTCCGTCAACACGGCCTTCGGCGTCGAGCGCGTCGTCCGCGACGCCTTCGCCCGGGCCCAGGCCCGCCCCCGCAAGAAGCTCACGCTGGTCCACAAGAACAACGTGCTGACCTTCGCGGGCCACCTGTGGACCAATGTCTTCCACCAGGTGGCCGCCGAGTACCCCGAGGTCACCACCGACTACATCCACGTCGACGCCGCGACCATCTACCTGGTCACCGACCCGGCCCGCTTCGACGTCATCGTCACCGACAACCTCTTCGGCGACATCATCACCGACCTCGCCGCGGCCGTCTCCGGCGGCATCGGCGTCGCCGCCAGCGGGAACATCAACCCGTCCGGCGACTTCCCCTCGATGTTCGAGCCGGTGCACGGCTCCGCGCCCGACATCGCCGGCCAGGGCAAGGCCGACCCCACCGCCACGGTCCTGTCCGTCGCCCTGCTGCTGCGCCACCTCGGGTACGAGGACGAGGCGGCCCGGATCGAGGCAGCCGTCTCGGCCGACCTCGGCGAGCGCGGCGGCCTGCCCGCCCGGAGCACCTCCGAGATCGGCGACGCACTCGCCGTACGCGTAGCCGGCTGACCCGGCGCGCTCGAAATCCAACCTTTCGAAGCCGCCGGGTCCGAAATACAAGGCACCCGGCGGCTTTCTCCTGCGTCCGCCAGGTGCGACCATCGAACCCTGGGCCGCATTCACCCCGTTTCACCCGTCGCGGGCCGCGCGCGATAATCGAACGCGAAGCCGCGACCTGAGGGAATGCTCGGACGTCCTAGCACCGGCCACCGGCCGTACGGGCGTGACCGCGGCCCGTCACAACACACACCGGTGAAGGACAGCCACCCATGACGACGCCCACGATCGAGCTCAAGCCCTCCGCCAACCCGCTCTCGGACTCCGAGCGCGCGGCGATCCTGGCCAACCCCGGGTTCGGCCGCCACTTCACCGACCACATGGTGACGATCAAGTGGACCGAGGGCCGCGGCTGGCACGACGGCCAGCTCGTGCCGTACGCCCCGCTCTCCCTCGACCCGGCCACCATGGTCCTGCACTACGCGCAGGAGATCTTCGAGGGACTGAAGGCCTACCGGCGGCCCGACGGCTCCGTCGCCACCTTCCGCCCGGAGAAGAACGGCGCCCGCTTCCAGGCGTCCGCGCGCCGCCTCGGCATGCCCGAGCTTCCGGTGGACACCTTCATCGAGGCCTGTGACGCGCTGGTCGGGCAGGACGAGAAGTGGGTCCCGGCGCACGGCGGCGAGGAGTCGCTCTACCTGCGCCCCTTCATGATCGCCACCGAGGTCGGCCTGGGCGTCAAGCCGGCCAACGAGTACCTGTTCCTCGTCATCGCCTCCCCGGCCGGCGCCTACTTCCCGGGCGGCGTCAAGCCGGTCTCCATCTGGGTCTCCGAGGACCGGGTCCGCGCCGTCCCCGGCGGCATGGGCGACGCCAAGACCGGCGGCAACTACGCGGCGTCCCTGCTCGCCCAGGCCGAGGCCGCCACCAAGGGCTGCGACCAGGTCTGCTACCTCGACGCCATCGAGCGCAAGTGGGTCGAGGAACTGGGCGGCATGAACCTGTACTTCGTGTACGGCAACAAGATCATCACGCCCACCCTCACCGGCTCCATCCTGGAGGGCGTCACCCGCGACTCCCTGCTCACCGTCGCCCGCGACCTCGGCTACGAGGCGGAGGAGGGCCGCGTCTCGGTCGACCAGTGGCAGCGCGACTCGGAGAACGGCACCCTCACCGAGGTCTTCGCCTGCGGCACCGCGGCCGTGATCACGCCCGTCGGCACGGTCAAGCGCGCCGGCGCGGAGTGGCGGCAGAGCAGGGGCGAGACGGGTGAGGTGACGCAGCGGCTGCGGGACGCGCTGCTCGACATCCAGCGGGGAACTGTCGCGGACGTGCACGGGTGGATGCACACGCTGGCCTGACGGCCCCGGCATGGGGGCGGGCCTCGCCGGGGGCTCCGCCCCCGGACCCCCGCTCCGGCCTGAACGGCCTCGTCCTCAAACTCCCCCAGAGGGGGCACCCCCAAGCGGGCTGAGTTCGTCGACCCCGGGCTCTTCCGGCGAGTCGGCCCGGGGCTGCGGCAACAGCACGTACACCACCCCGCCCACCAGCCCCGACAGCAGGAAGCTGCAGTCCACCCCGCCGGTGAGGGACAGCAGCGGGCCCTCGTACGAGGGCAGGGACACCGCCAGCACGCCGGTCACCGCGCCCACCGCCCAGGCGGCCGTCGCGGGGACGTTCCAGCCGGAGCGGTACCAGTAGATCCCGCCCCGCGCCCGGCGGTTGAAGACCTGGAGGGCGTCCGCGTCGTAGACCCCGCGGCAGCGCACCGAGCCGATCATCGTGATGACCGCCCACGGGGTGCCGATCGCCGTCAGCAGCAGCACGAAGGACGTCATCGCCGACTGCGCCTCCCAGGCGTAGTGCCCGGCGAAGACACAGGCCGTGGCGACGACGGCGACGGCGCAGGTGGCGCGGGCGCGGGAGGCGCGCGGCAGGATGGCGTCCAGGTCCAGGCCCATCGAGTAGAGCATCAGCCCCGCGTTGCCGACCGAGCCTGCCGAGGCGGCCAGCAGCAGCGGGACCAGGTACCAGGTGGGGGAGGCGTCGACCAGCGGGCCCGCGTAGTCCAGGGCGGCACGGGCGGCGTACGCCGTGAACGTGCCGAAGAGCTGCGGGACCAGCAGGCCCAGCATCAGCCCCAGCCAGGTGGCGTGCAGCACCCGGCGGGAGGGGAAGCGGGCCGGGGAGATGTAGCGGGTGTAGTCGCCGAGCAGCGTGATGAAGGCGATCGGCCCGGACAGTCCCGCGGCCACGACGGCCAGCAGCCACGTCGGCCAGAACCCGCCCAGCAGATACCCGCCCGCCTCCGGCAGCGCGGCGGTCGTGAAGTCGGGCGCGTAGGCGATCACGCCCAGCACCAGCAGCGCCGTCATGCCGTAGGCCAGCACCCGGGACATGGCGAGCAGCACCCGGTAGCCGTAGACCGCGCCCGCGACGGTCGCGGCGGCCAGCAGCCCGTAGACGACGGCGTACGTCGCACCGCCCTGCGGCAGGCCGAACAGCCGCCCGAGCACGCCCGCCATCACGTCCCCGCCGATCCACACGGTCAGCGCGGTGTAGCCGAGGGCCAGCAG
Source organism: Streptomyces sp. MH60 (assembly GCF_002939385.1). Lineage (GTDB taxonomy): Bacteria > Actinomycetota > Actinomycetes > Streptomycetales > Streptomycetaceae > Streptomyces. The sequence goes on from NZ_MULI01000078.1 coordinate 7,722, forward strand.
CAGTCCGACCACCGAGCCGACCAGCCGCCCGCGCACGCCGAACTGGGCGCCGGAGGACGTGGACAGGTTGGTGCCGGTGCGCAGGGAGATCAGCGCCAGCGGGGCCGTGAACACCGTGCCGACGATCGTCCCCGCGACCACCGAACTCACCGACGCCCACCAGCCGAGGCCGAAGGACGGCGGCAGCCAGCCGAAGACGATCACGCCCAGGCAGAGGTTGGACCCCAGCAGGATCGAGACCAGGTCCCGGGGCCCGCTGGTGCGTTCCGCCTCGGGGATGGTGTCGACTCCGCGCTGTTCTATCGGCATGGCTGGTCTCCTTCGACGGCCGCCAGATGTTTAGAGCGACGTTCAATGTGACGTCTGCACCTGCTGCTCGTCAACGGTTCCGTTGCATGTGTTTCGCGCTTAAGGTGATGGCCGTAGTTAGAGTGGTGTTCAAATTTTGGGGAAGTGAGGAGGTGTCGCGGCGTGAGACTGACCCCCACGGAACGTGACCGGCTGCTGCTGTTCGGGGCGGCCGAACTGGCCCGCGCCCGCCGGGCCCGCGGGCTCAGGCTGAACGTGCCGGAGGCGACCGCGCTGATCGCGGACACCGTGTGCGAGGCCGCCCGCGACGGAGCGCGCCTCGCGGAGGCCATCGAGCGCGCCCGGTCCGTGCTCGGCCCGGACGACGTCCTGCCCGGCGTCGCGGACGTGGTCACCGAGGTGCACGTGGAGGCCGTCTTCGACGACGGCTCCCGCCTCGCGGTCGTCACCGACCCCGTCGGGGGTCCGGGGCTCGGCGCGGACGCCCCCGGTGTCCTGTTGCCAGGACACGCCCACGCGGAACCCGAGGCGGCGCTGCGGCTCCCGGTCACCAACACGGCGACCGTGCCGGTCTCCGTGACCTCCCACTTCCACTTCTTCGAGGCCAACCCGCGCCTGGACTTCGACCGGGAGCGGGCCTACGGCATGCGCCTCGCCGTGCCCGCCGGGTCCTCGGTCCGCTTCGGCCCCGGCGAGCGCGTCGAGGTGGGGCTCGTGCCGATCGGCGGCGCGCGCGTCGCCATCGGGTTCGCCGGTCTCGTCGACGGCCCGCTGGACGCGCCGGGCGCCAGGGAAGAGGCCCTGCGCCGGGCCGCCGCCTGCGGATATCTGGGAGCACAGCGATGAGCATCGACCCGTACGCCTACGCCGCCACCCACGGTCCGCGCGCCGGCGACCGGCTCCGCCTCGGCGACTCGGGGCTGGTGATCCGCGTCGAGTCCGACGCCCAGCGCTACGGCGACGAGTTCCTCGCCGGTTTCGGCAAGACGGCCCGCGACGGACTGCACCTCAAGGCGGCCGCCGTCCGGGAGACCTGCGACGTCGTGATCAGCAACGTGGTCGTGATCGACGCGGCGCAGGGCATCCGGAAGGTGTCGATCGGCATCCGCGAGGGGCGCGTCCACGCCATCGGCCGGGCCGGGAACCCGGACACCCTCGACGGCGTCGACGTCGTGGTAGGCACCGGCACCTCGATCGTGTCCGGCGAGGGCCTCGTCGCCACCGCCGGGGCCGTGGACACCCACGTCCACCTGCTCTCCCCGCGCATCATGGAGGCGTCGCTCGCCTCCGGCGTGACGACGATCATCGGCCAGGAGTTCGGCCCGGTCTGGGGCGTCGGCGTCAACTCGCCCTGGGCCCTGAAGCACGCCTTCGGCGCCTTCGACGCCTGGCCGGTCAACATCGGCTTCCTCGGCCGGGGTTCCTCGTCCCACGACGCCCCGCTGATCGAGGCGCTGGCCGAGGGCGGGGCGTCCGGCTTCAAGGTGCACGAGGACATGGGCGCCCACACCCGCGCCCTGGACACCGCGCTGCGCGTCGCCGAGGAGTACGACGTCCAGGTCGCCCTGCACAGCGACGGCCTCAACGAATGCCTCTCCGTGGAGGACACCCTCCGGGTCCTGGAGGGCCGCACCATCCACGCCTTCCACATCGAGGGCTGCGGCGGCGGACACGTCCCCAACGTGCTGAAGATGGCCGGCGTCCCCAACGTCATCGGCTCCTCCACCAACCCCACCCTGCCCTTCGGCCGGGACGCGGTCGCCGAGCACTACGGCATGATCGTCTCCGTCCACGACCTCAAGACCGACCTGCCGGGCGACGCCGCCATGGCCCGCGACCGCATCCGCGCCGGGACCATGGGCGCCGAGGACGTGCTGCACGACCTGGGCGCCATCGGCATCACCTCCTCCGACGCGCAGGGCATGGGCCGGGCCGGCGAGACCGTCCGCCGCACCTTCGCCATGGCCGGCAAGATGAAGGCCCAGTTCGGCGCCGAGGGCGACGACGACAACGCACGCGTCCTGCGCTACATGGCCAAGCTGACCATCAACCCCGCCATCGCCCACGGCCTCGCCCACGAGGTCGGCTCCATCGAGGTCGGCAAGCTCGCCGACATCGTGCTGTGGCGCCCGGAGTACTTCGGCGCCAAGCCGCAGCTGGTCCTCAAGTCGGGCTTCCCGGCGTACGGGGTGGTCGGCGACCCGAACGCGGCCACCGACACCTGTGAACCCCTCGTCCTCGGCCCCCAGTTCGGCGCGCACGGCGCCACGCCCGCGGAGATATCGGTGGCCTTCGTCGCCCAGGCCGCCCTCGACCAGGGGCACGACACCCTGCCGACCCGGCGCCGCCGGGTCGCCGTGCGCGGCACCCGCGGCATCGGCCCCGCCGACCTGCGCCTGAACTCCCGTACCGGCGCGGTCGACGTCGACCAGCGCACCGGCCTGGTCACCCTCGACGGCGACCCGCTGCGTTCCGAACCGGCCGAGTCCGTCTCGCTCAACCGCCTCTACTTCCTCTGACGCTCCTCCGACCTCCAGGGACACCCCCCATGACCTTCCGCATGCCCCCCGAGTGGGCCCCGCACGAACGCACCTGGATGGCCTGGCCCGGCCCCAACGCGACGTTCACCGACGCCGAGGAGCTGGCCGGGGCCCGCGCGGCCTGGGCCTCCGTCGCCCGCGCGGTGCGCCGTTTCGAGCCGGTGACGATGGTGCACGGGCCCGGCCAGGGCGACACCGCGCGCGAGCTGCTCGGCCCGGACGTCGACCTGGTGGAGCGCGAGCTGGACGACGCCTGGATGCGGGACATCGGCCCGACCTTCGTGACGGACGGACAGGGCGGGCTGGCCGCCGTGGACTGGGTGTTCAACGGCTGGGGCGCCCAGGACTGGGCCCGCTGGGAGCACGACTCCAAGATCGCCCGGCAGGTGGCGGACCTCGCCGCCGCCCCCGTGCTGAGCAGCGCACTCGTCAACGAGGGCGGCGCGATCCACGTCGACGGCGAGGGCACGGTCCTGCTGACCGACACCGTCCAGCTCGGCTCCGGCCGCAACCCCGGCTGGACCCGCGAGGAGGTCGAGGCGGAGATCCACGCCAAGCTCGGCACCAGCAAGGCGATCTGGCTCCCGCACGGCCTGGCCGGCGACTACGGCAGGTACGGCACCCAGGGCCACGTCGACATCGTCGCCGCCTTCGCCCGGCCGGGCACCGTCGTCGTGCACAGCCAACGCGACCCCCGGCACCCCGACCACGAGCGCTCCCAGCTGCACCTGGAGATCCTTCGCGGGCAGACCGACGCCAGGGGCCGCCGCCTGGAGGTCGTCGAGGTTCCCGCCCCGACGGTCCTGAAGGACGAGGAGGGCGACTGGGTCGACTACTCGTACATCAACCACTACGTGTGCAACGGCGGCGTCGTCCTCTGCGCCTTCGGCGACCCGAACGACGAACTCGCGGCGGGCGTCTTCCGCCGCCTGTTCCCCGGGCGGACGGTGACCCTGGTGGACGCGCGTACGATCTTCGCGGGTGGCGGGGGCATCCACTGCATCACCCAGCAGCAGCCGAAGATCTAGGAGTGGACATGGCCGGTGGTGGGCGCAGACAGGCCCCGCCGCGCGAGGACGTGCTCGCCGCCGCCATGGAGATGATCGCCGAGCGCGGCCTGGAGAAGCTCACCATGGCGGCGCTCGGCCGCGAGGTCGGCATGAGCAGCGGCCACCTCCTGTACTACTTCCGTTCCAAGGACGAGCTGCTGCTGCGCACCCTGGAGTGGAGCGAGGGCCGCCTCGGCGCCGAGCGCGGCCGCCTGCTCACCCGGCCCGGAACCGCCCGTGAGCGCCTCGACGCCTACGTCGACCTGTACGTCCCCGACGGCCACCGCGACCCGCACTGGACGCTGTGGCTGGAGGTGTGGAACCGCTCGCAGAACGCCCCCGACGAGGCCCGCGACCGGCAGGCCGCCATCGAGGGCGCCTGGCACCGCGACCTGGTCGCGCTGCTCGCCGAGGGCGTCTCGCGCGGCGAGTTCCGCCCCGTGGACCCCGACCGCTTCGCGTCCCGGCTGCGGGCCCTCCTCGACGGCTTCGCCATCCACGTGGCGATCGGCCTGCGGGGCACGGACCGGGCGCAGGTGCTCGGCCACGCCCGGGAGTTCCTCGCCGAGGGGCTGCTGGCACGGTCCTGATCCGGTCGCCCGTCGCTCGTATCCTGAGACGGGCCCTGGACAGGGGGGCGGAGTGTGCCAGACTGCCCCCGTGCTCTCGTCCGCCATGATTATTGGCAGCAGGCGCGCCGGTCCGCAGTGACCACCAGTACGACCAGGTACGGGTGGACACCGTCGTCCTCGACCCGCGCGCAGACCTCTCGCACCCGCGAGAGGTTTTTCGCTTTCCTGGCCCACCCCGAGCCGGGAAGAGAGCGCGAGGGATCATAGACGGACGGTGGAACCGGTCATTCCGGTAGACCGAGATCCCCAACAGGAGCCTTCAGATCATGACCGCAACCAGCGAACTCGACGATTCGTTCCACGTCTTCGACACCACCCTGCGCGACGGCGCGCAGCGCGAGGGCATCAACCTCACGGTCGCGGACAAGCTGGCCATCGCACGGCACCTGGACGACTTCGGTGTGGGCTTCATCGAGGGCGGCTGGCCCGGCGCCAACCCGCGGGACACCGAGTTCTTCGCCCGCGCCCGGGAAGAGATCGACTTCCAGCACGCCCAGCTGGTCGCGTTCGGCTCCACCCGCCGCGCGGGCGCCAGCGCCGCCGAGGACCACCAGGTCAAGGCGCTGCTCGACTCCGGCGCCGAGGTGATCACCCTGGTCGCCAAGTCGCACGACCGGCACGTCGAACTGGCCCTGCGGACCACGCTGGACGAGAACCTGGCGATGGTGGCCGACACGGTCTCCCACCTCAAGGCGCAGGGCCGCCGGGTCTTCGTCGACTGCGAGCACTTCTTCGACGGCTACCGCGCCAACCCCGAGTACGCGAAGTCGGTCGTGCGCGCCGCCTCCGAGGCCGGCGCCGACGTCGTCATCCTGTGCGACACCAACGGCGGCATGCTCCCGGCGCAGATCCAGGCCGTGGTCGCCACGGTGCTCGCCGACACCGGCGCCCGGCTCGGGATCCACGCCCAGGACGACACCGGCTGCGCCGTCGCCAACACCCTCGCCGCCGTCGACGCGGGCGCGACCCACGTGCAGTGCACGGCCAACGGCTACGGCGAGCGCGTCGGCAACGCCAACCTGTTCCCGGTCGTGGCCGCCCTGGAGCTGAAGTACGGCAAGCAGGTGCTGCCCGAGGGCCGGCTGCGCGAGATGACCCGCATCTCCCACGCCATCGCCGAGGTCGTCAACCTCACCCCCTCCACGCACCAGCCCTACGTGGGCGTCTCCGCCTTCGCGCACAAGGCCGGCCTGCACGCCTCCGCGATCAAGGTGGACCCGGACCTCTACCAGCACATCGACCCCGAGCTGGTCGGCAACACCATGCGGATGCTGGTCTCCGACATGGCCGGCCGCGCCTCCATCGAGCTCAAGGGCAAGGAACTCGGCATCGACCTCGGCGGCGACCGCGAACTGGTCGGCCGGGTCGTCGAGCGGGTCAAGGAGCGCGAGCTGGCGGGCTACACCTACGAAGCCGCCGACGCCAGCTTCGAGCTGCTGCTGCGCGCCGAGGCCGAGGGCAGGCCGCTCAAGTACTTCGACGTCGAGTCCTGGCGCGCGATCACCGAGGACCGCCCCGACGGCACCCACGCCAACGAGGCCACGGTCAAGCTCTGGGCCAAGAGCGAGCGCATCGTCGCCACCGCCGAGGGCAACGGCCCGGTCAACGCCCTGGACCGGTCGCTGCGGGTCGCCCTGGAGAAGATCTACCCGGAGCTGGCCAAGCTCGACCTGGTCGACTACAAGGTCCGCATCCTGGAGGGGGTGCACGGCACCCAGTCCACGACCAGGGTCCTCATCTCCACCACGGACGGCACGGGGGAGTGGGCCACGGTGGGCGTCGGGGCGAACGTCATCGCCGCCTCGTGGCAGGCCCTGGAGGACGCGTACACGTACGGGCTGCTGCGGGCGGGGGTCGCGCCCGCCGAGTGAGCCGGGCGCTCCATGGGCCGGCGCTCGATCGGTCCGCGCTCGATCGGTCCGCGCTTTATGTCTGATTGAGGTCCATTCGGGTACGTTCGAACGTATGAAGGGCGTTCGTGCTCAGGTCCTCATTCGCCTCCTGGTCGTGCCGGTCGTCGCAGCGCTGGCGGTGCTGCTGGCCGGTGCGCCCGGCGCGCAGGCGCAGACCGACGTCTCGGAGATCGGCGCGGCCCTGCGGGAGAGTCCGGTGTACGTGGACCCGGCCGCCTCCGACCTGCTGTCCAAGTCGGACGCGGACGCGCTCGCGGACAAGATCGAGGACGCGGGCGAACCCGTCTTCGTGGCGGTCCTCCCGGCCGGCTACCCGACCGAGAACCTCTTCCAGAACCTCCGTACCGACACCGGCATCACCGGGCTGTACGGCGTCCGCCTCGGCGACCGCTTCGACGCCCGCGCCGACAGCAGTGTGCTGAGCCGCCAGGGCGTGCGGAACCTGGTCACCGCCGTGCAGGGCGCGGGCGACCCCAAGGCCCAGCTGAACGACTTCGTGGACGACGCGCTGCGCAGCGTGCGCGGCTCGGCCCCCTCGTCCTGGGACTCCGGCGGCGGCTCGGCGCCCACCGGTGCCCTGATCACCGCGGGCGCGGTGGTGGTGGTCGGCGGCGCGGGCGTCTACGCGCTCTCCCGGCGTAACCGCCACCGCCGCGAGCAGGAGCAGCGGGCGGCGCTGGAGCGGCTGCGGGTGGTGGTCGACGAGGACATCACGGCGTTCGGCGAGGAACTGGACCGCCTGGACTTCCACCCGGCGGAACCGGGTGCCGACGACGCGATGCGGGCGGACTACGAACGCGCTCTCGACGCCTACGAGCAGGCGAAGACGTACATGGCGGACGCCGGCAGACCGGAGGACGTGCGGGCCGTCACCCAGGCGGTGGAGGACGGCCGGTTCTCGCTCGCCCAGCTCGCCGCCCGCCGCGAGGGCAGGCCGTTGCCCGAACGCCGGCCGCCCTGCTTCTTCGACCCGCGCCACGGCCCGTCGGTCGCGGACGCCACCTGGACCCCGCCGGGCGGCACCACCCGGCAGGTCCCGGTGTGCGCCGCCGACCGGGCCCGGCTGTCCGACGGCCGGGATCCGATGATCCGCGAGGTGGACACCGACTACGGCCGCCGTCCCTACTGGGACGCGGGCCCGGCCTACGGTCCCTGGGCGGGCGGCTACTTCGGCGGCGGCATCCTGCCCGGACTGCTGGTCGGCACCATGCTCGGCAGCATGATGGCGGGCCCCGCCTACGGAGCCGGTTACGGCACCGGGTACGGCGACTTCGGCGGTTACGAGGGCGGCGACGTCTCGGGCGGCGACTTCGACCCCGGTGACTTCGGGGGCGGCTTCGGCGGCGGCGGCGATTTCGGCGGCGGCGGGGACTTCGGCGGCGGCTTCTGAGGCGCCCGGCGGGGGTCAGCGCCTGGCCGGCTCCGGCCTCTCGGCCGCCGGACGGTCCGCGCCGGACCGCACGGGCCGCCGCCTCCGGTCCGCACCGCCCCCGCGCCGGACGACGAGCACGGCCACGAGGCCGACCGCCAGGCCGAGGGTGGTCTGGACGCCGAAGGGCTCACCGAACATCAGGGCGCCCCACACGGCCGTGACCGGGGCCATGAGGAACATCAGGGTGTTGACCTCGGTGATGCCGGACCGGCGCAGGATCAGCCAGTACAGGCCGTAGCCGCCGAAGGTCGGCAGCACCACCAGCCAGGCGGTCGCCAGCCAGAACGAGGACCCGGCGGGCGGTGTCGCCGCCCCGACGCCCAGGGCCAGGCCGGAGAAGAGGACGGCGCTGGTCGCACAGTGGATCGTCAGAGCGACGCGGGGCGCGACCGGCTCCCGGGTGCGGCTCTCCAGGAAGGTGGCCGCCACCAGCGAGAGCATCCCGAGGAACGGGACGAGATACGCCCACCAGGCCACTTGCGCCCCCGCCGCCCCGGCGTCCGCGAGGGTCACCGTGGCCACACCCGACAGCCCGAGCCACAGTCCGAGCCACTGCCCGCGGGAGACGTACTGCCGCAGCAGGGGACCGGCGAGCGCGCCGGCGACGAGTGGCTGGACGCCGTCGATCAGGGCGGTGGTGCCGCTGGAGACCCCCAGCTCGATGGCGTAGTAGACGCTGAGCAGATAGCCGCTCTGCGACAGGGCGCCGATGGCGATCTGGCGGCCGGTGCCCCGGAGCGTCAGGCCCCGCCAGGCCGTCCGGGAGACCGCCGCGGCGGCGATCAGGACCACGGCGAGCGGCAGGAAGCGCCACATCAGGAGGGTGGGCGTGGCAGCGGTCTCCGCACCGAGCTTGGCGCCGATGAAGCCGGAGCTCCAGCACAGTACGAAGGCGCCCGAGAGCAGGGCGTTCATGTCGACTCCCTCCCGAGTAGACAGATCGGTTTAGTAGTCTCGGGTGCCCACTATACAGACCGGTATACTTGGGGGCATGGGCCAAGAGGAGAAACCGCGCCGCGTCCGGATGACACCCGGCGCGCGCCGGGCGCTGGAGGCCGCCGAGCGGCTGTTCTACGCGCACGGCATCCATGCCGTGGGTGTCGATCTGATCGCCGCCGAGGCCGGGGTGACCAAGAAGACGCTGTACGACCGGTTCGGCTCGAAGGAGCAGATCGTCGTGGAGTACCTCGCCGGGCGCGACGAGCGGTGGCGGGACCTGCTCGCCGCGCGGCTGGAGGGGGCGGGGGAGGACGCGGGCGCCCGGGTCGAGGCGGTCTTCGAGGCCTCGCGCGCGTGGTCGGCGCGGTACGGCGCCAAGGGGTGCAGCATGATCAACGCGTATGCGGAGATCAGCGACCCGGACCATCCGGCGTACCCGGTCATCACCGGCCAGAAGCGGTGGATGCTGGACCTCTTCACCGGCCTGGCCCGGGAGATCGACGCGGCCGGTGCGGACCGGCTGGCGCGGACGCTGATGCTGCTGCACGAGGGGGCGCTGGTCGCCCACGGGCTGGGCGTCGTCCCCGACCCCTTCGGTACCGCCCTCGATCAGGTGCGGGAGCTGCTGCGCGGGTGAAAAGGGGCGGCGCACGGGCGGGGCGCCCCGCTACGGTGAGCCGATGCCGCCCACCACCGCGCTCCTCGTCATCGACATGCAGAACACCACGGTCGCCATGGCGCACCGGGCCGCCGAGACGGTCGCCGCGATCGCCGGACTGAGCGAGCGGGCCCGGGCGGCCGGGGTCCCGGTGGTGACCGTGCGGCAGCGGGACGCGGACATGGTCCCCGGGACGGAGGGCTGGCGGGTCGTGCCCGAGCTGGCTCCGCGGGAGGGGGAGCCGGTCGTGGACAAGACCACCCCGGACAGCTTCCTGGACACTGACCTCGACGCGATCCTGACGGCGCTCGGGGTCACCGAGGTGATCGTGACGGGGTTCGCCACGGAGATCTGCGTGGACACCACGGCGCGGCAGGCGCTGAGCCGGGGGTACGACCTGGTCGTCGTCGCCGACGGGCACACCACCTCGGTGCGCACCGCCGCGGACGCCGACGACCTCGTTCCGGCGGACCGCTCGATCGCGCAGTACAACGCCGTCTACCGCATGATCGGCTGGCCCGGCCGCCGTATCCGGGTCCGGGCCGCCGCCGAGGTGGACTTCGGCGCCCCCGTGGGGGCGCGGGACGTCAGGCCTGCCTGATCGCCGAGATGTCGAAGTTCAGCTTGATCTTGTCGGAGACCAGCACGCCGCCCGTCTCCAGGGCCGCGTTCCAGGTGAGCCCCCACTCCGAGCGCTTGATCTCCGCCTTGCCCTCGAAGCCGACGCGCTCGTTGCCGAACGGGTCCTTGGCGGCGCCGTTGAACTCCAGGTCGATGGTGAGCGGCTTGGTCGTGCCGAGGATCGACAGGTCACCGGTGATGCGGTAGTCGTCGCCGCCCAGGGACTCCGCCTTGGTGGAGCGGAAGGTCATCGTCGGGTGCTCGCCGGTGTTGAAGAAGTCCGAGCTCTTCAGGTGGCCGTCACGGTCGGGGGAGCCCGTGTCGATGCTGTCCATCGTGATGTCCAGGGACGCCGTGGAGCGGGACGGGTCGGTGCCGTCCAGGTGCAGCGTGCCGGTGAAGTCGAGGAACTTGCCCTTGACGTTGGTGACCATCGCGTGGCGGGCCGTGAAGCCGATCGTCGTGTGGGCGGGGTCGACGGTGTAGTCGCCGGTCAGGGTGGAGAGGTCGGGGGTGGTGGTCATGGTGTCCTCCGGGGAAGGTCCTTGAAGTTGAATGTTCAACCAGTCTAACGACTTCGACTCTAGAGCTATTCCGCGCCGCCATCAACCACCCGCGCCGCACGTGTTGCGGCGCCGTTCCCCTAGCGCCCCCGGCGTGATAGACGGCATGAGCATGACCCCACAGCGTCCCACCGCCCCCACCCGCCGCGCGGTCCTGCTCGCGGCGGCCGCGGCCGCCGCCCTCACCTCCGTCCCCCGTGCCGCGGCCGACCCCTACGACGGCCTCCGCCGTCGCTGGCTGGAGATCGCCCTCGGCACCGGCTACGACCCGGCCGCCGAGCCGTACGCCTCCCGTCTCGCCGAGACCGGCGCACGCGCCCGCGAGCACCGCGCCACCATGGCCCCCACCGCCACCTCCCTGTGGCCCGGCCACCCCTTCGACCCGCCCGCCGGGATCACCTTCGCCTACGGACGCCTGTGGACGATGACCGAGGCGTACGTGCAGGAGGGCACCGGCTCCACCGGCGACCCCGCCCTCCTCGCCGACATCCTGCGCGGCCTCGACCACCTCTCGGCCACCGTCTACAACCCCGCCACCACCCGCTACGGCAACTGGTGGGAATGGCAGATCGGCAGCCCCCGGCTCCTGATGGACATCACGGCCGCCCTGTACGACCACCTGGGCACCGATCGTGTGACCGCCGCCTGCGCCGCCGTCGACCACTTCGTCCCGGACGCGATGCTCGGCGACTACACCGGCACCTCCACCGGTGCCAACCGCGTCGACCTGTGCCGCTCGGTCGCCCTGCGCGGCGTCCTGGGCCGGGCCCCCGCCAAGCTCGCCCTGGCCCGCGACGCCCTCTCGCCGGTCTTCCCGTACGTCACCAAGGGCGACGGGCTCTACGCCGACGGCTCCTTCGTCCAGCACACCTGGGTCGCCTACTCGGGGACGTACGGCCAGGTCATGCTGGACGGCCTCGGCCGGCTGTTCACCCTGCTGGCCGGCTCCGAGTGGGAGGTGACCGACCCGGGCAGGCAGATCGTCCTGGACAGCGTGGAGCACGCCTACGCGCCCCTGATCCACGACGGACTCGTGATGGACACCGTCAACGGGCGGGCCGTCAGCCGGGGTTACCTCCAGAGCGACGACCTGCACGTCATGCGCAGCGACCACTTCCACGGCCAGCAGATCATCGCCGCCATGGCGGTCCTCGCGGGCGGCGCGAGCGACGCCGAGCGCGAGCGCTGGTACGCCCGGATAAAGGGCTGGATCGAACGGGACACCGTCACCCCGCTCCTGACCGCGCCCCAGTTCCCGGTCGCCGACCTGGCCCGGCTGCACGCGATCGCCGACGCGCCCGGCGAGGCCGCCCCCGAACCCGCCGGGCACCACCTCTTCGCGGCCATGGACCGCGCCGTCCACCGCCGCCCCGCCTTCACCGCGGGCCTCGCCATGGCCAGTGACCGCATCGCCCACTACGAGTGCGGCAACGGCGAGAACCCGCGCGGCTGGCACACCGGCGCGGGCATGCTCACCTGGTGGGCGAACGGGACCACCGCCGACCAGTACACCGACTGGTTCTGGCCCACCGTCGACTGGTACCGGCTGCCCGGCACCACCGTCTCCACCAAGCGCCTGCCCGACCGCGCGGGCGGTGAGTGGGGCGAGCCCACACCGGACGTGCGCTGGGTCGGCGGCACGACCGACGGCGCGTACGCGGCCGTGGGGCAGCACCTCAAGGGCCTGGGCTCGACCCTGGAGGCCCGCAAGTCCTGGTTCTTCCTCGACGACGCCGTGGTCTGCCTGGGCGCCGGCATCACCTGCGCGGACGGCGTCCCGGTCGAGACGGTCGTGGACAACCGCAACCTGGGGGAGGGCGGCGACCAGGTCCTCGCCCGCGGCCGGAACTGGGCCCACCTGGAGGGCCACGGCGGCTGGATCGTGCCCGGGGGCGGCCTGCGGACCCTGCGCGAGGACCGCGCCGGCGCCTGGTCCGACATCAACACCACCAGCACGACCGAGCGCCGCACCCGCCGCTGGCAGACCCTCTGGCTCGACCACGGCACCGACCCGTCCGACGCCGGCTACGTCTACACCGTCATGCCGGGCGCCTCCCGAGCGGCCGTCGCCCGCCGCGCAGCCGACCGCCGCCGGCTCACGGTCCTCGCCAACGACGCCCGCCGCCAGGCGGTGACCGTCCCCTCCCTCGGCCTCACGGCCGCCAACTTCTGGCAGGCCGGCACGGCGGGCCCGCTCACCGCCACGGCCGGGTCGAGTGTGCTGGTCCGCCGCCGGGGCCGTACCGCTACGCTCTGCGTGAGCGAACCGCCGCGCACGGGAGAGCCCCTGGAGATCATCTGGGACCACCCGGTGCGAGCGGTGCCGCGGGCCGACGACACGGTCGAGATCCTCGCGACGGGCCGTCGGCTGCACCTCCGGGTCACTCCAGGGGTGGTATGCGCCACCCATGAATGTGAGGTGACTCTCAGCTGACGGCTTTGTGCGACCTCTACAAGATGGAGACCCCCTGAGCAGTCGAAAAGGCTGCATGCGGTGGGGGTTCTGTTCAGTGCTACCAGGAAAACGGGCCGGAGACTGTACGGAGTCGACGGCTCGCAATCCTTGGTCGGGTTCGTAGAGTCGCTACATGACCGTTTTGGATGAGGCGCCGGGTGAGCCGACGGACGCGCGCGGGCGAGTGGCCGAGCTGCACGAGATCCGTGCGCAGGCGCTGGCCGGACCGAGCGAGAAGGCGACGGCGGCGCAGCACGCCAAGGGCAAGCTGACGGCGCGTGAGCGGATCGAGCTGCTCCTGGACGCGGGTTCCTTCCGCGAGGTCGAGCAGCTGCGCCGGCACCGGGCGAACGGCTTCGGCCTGGAGACCAAGAAGCCGTACACCGACGGTGTCATCACCGGCTGGGGCACGGTCGAGGGCCGCACGGTCTTCGTCTACGCCCACGACTTCCGGATCTTCGGCGGTGCGCTGGGCGAGGCCCACGCCACGAAGATCCACAAGATCATGGACATGGCCATCGCGGCCGGTGCCCCGCTGGTGTCGCTGAACGACGGCGCCGGCGCCCGGATCCAGGAGGGCGTCAGCGCCCTCGCCGGCTACGGCGGCATCTTCCAGCGCAACACCAAGGCGTCCGGGGTCATCCCGCAGATCAGCGTGATGCTCGGCCCGTGCGCGGGCGGCGCGGCCTACAGCCCCGCCCTGACCGACTTCGTCTTCATGGTCCGCGACACCTCGCAGATGTTCATCACGGGCCCCGACGTGGTCAAGGCGGTCACCGGCGAGGAGATCACCCAGAACGGCCTGGGCGGCGCGGACGTGCACGCCGAGACGTCCGGCGTGTGCCACTTCGCCTACGACGACGAGGAGACCTGCCTCGCCGAGGTCCGCTACCTCCTCTCCCTCCTCCCGCAGAACAACCGGGAGAACCCGCCCCGCCACGAGTCCTCCGACCCCGCGGACCGCCGCTCGGACGTGCTGCTCGACCTGGTCCCGGCGGACGGCAACCGCCCCTACGACATGACCAAGGTCATCGAGGAACTCGTCGACGAGGGCGAGTACCTGGAGGTCCACGAGCGCTGGGCCCGCAACATCATCTGCGCCCTGGCCCGCCTGGACGGCCAGGTCGTCGGCATCGTCGCCAACCAGCCGCAGGCCCTGGCCGGAGTCCTGGACATCGAGGCGTCGGAGAAGGCCGCGCGCTTCGTCCAGATGTGCGACGCCTTCAACATCCCGATCATCACCCTTCTGGACGTACCCGGCTTCCTGCCCGGCGTCGACCAGGAGCACGGCGGCATCATCCGCCACGGCGCCAAGCTCCTCTACGCCTACTGCAACGCGACCGTGCCCCGGATCTCGCTCATCCTGCGCAAGGCGTACGGAGGTGCTTACATCGTCATGGACAGCCAGTCCATCGGCGCCGACCTCACCTATGCCTGGCCGACCAACGAGATCGCCGTCATGGGCGCGGAGGGTGCCGCCAACGTCATCTTCCGCCGGCAGATCGCCGGGGCCGAGGACCCCGAGGCCATGCGGGCCCGCATGGTCAAGGAGTACAAGTCCGAGCTGATGCACCCCTACTACGCGGCCGAACGCGGCCTGGTCGACGACGTCATCGACCCCGCCGAAACCCGCGAGGTGCTGATCAAGTCCCTGGCGATGCTCCACACCAAGCACGCCGACCTGCCCTCCCGCAAGCACGGCAACCCGCCGCAGTGATCCGAGGAGCCACCTCCATGTCCACTCCCGACATCCGCGTCGAGAAGGGCCACGCCGAACCCGAGGAAGTCGCCGCCATCACGGCCCTCCTCCTGGCCCGCGCCGCCGCCCGCCCCGCCGAGATCGCCCCGACCCACGGCGGCGGCCGAGCCCGCGCGGGCTGGCGCCGCCTGGAACGCGAGCCGGGCTTCAGGGCGCCGCACAGCTGGCGCTGACCCGAGCAACAAGTGAGGCCCCTCCACTCGGAGGGGCCTCTCTTGTTACGCCGGGCTCGGTGAACGCCCAGGGGCGCGGGGAACTGCGCGACCAGCCACGTACTGCCCGCACCCGGCGACGAAACCGCCCCCGGCGGCCCAGTGGCCGCAGGGGGCGTCGCGCAACCCGGCGCTGACGGGGTGCCGCCTGCGCCCACCCGTGCCGCCCCAGCGGCACGATGGCCCGCAAGAATGCGGCGCAGCCCTCAGCGCAACCGCGCCATCAGCGCGTGCTCCACGAGAGTGATGAGCGCAGACTTCGCGTCGGCGCGGTGCCGGGCGTCCGTCGTGATGATCGGGGTGTCCGGGCCGATCTGCAGCGCCTCCCGGACCTCGTCCGGGTTGTACGGCTGCTGACCGTCGAAGCCGTTGAGCGCGATGACGAACGGCAGGCCGCTGTTCTCGAAGTAGTCGACCGCGGGGAAGCAGTCGGCGAGCCGCCTCGTGTCGACCAGGACGATCGCCCCGATGGCGCCGCGCACCAGGTCGTCCCACATGAACCAGAACCGGTCCTGGCCGGGCGTACCGAAGAGGTACAGGATCAGGTCCTGGTCGAGCGTGATGCGTCCGAAGTCCATGGCGACCGTCGTGGTCGTCTTGTCCCCCGTGTGGGTGAGGTCGTCGATGCCCGCCGACGCGGATGTCATCACGGCCTCTGTGCGCAGCGGATTGATCTCCGAGACAGCGCCGACGAACGTGGTCTTGCCCACGCCGAAGCCGCCCGCCACCACGATCTTCGCGGAAGTGGTGGAGCGGGAAGGACCGCCGCTAGAGCTTGCGAAGTCCACTGAGCACCCTTTCGAGCAGTGTCACGTCTGGCTGGCCGCCGGCGCTCTCGTCGCCGCCGGGCTGATGGATGGCGACCAGTCCCGCCTCCGCCAAGTCGGCGACGAGGATCCTGGCCACGCCGAGAGGGATCGTCAGGAGGGCCGAGACCTCGGCCACCGACTTGATCTCCCGGCAGAGATTGCAGATCCGCTGATGCTCGGGCAGCTGGCCCTGCATCTGGTGCGGCTGCGCGGTGGTGTGCACCAGCGCCTCGATGGCGAGCTGGTACCGGGGCCTGGTGCGGCCGCCCGTCATGGCGTACGGGCGCACCAGGGGGTTGTTCGACGCCCCGGCGGGCGCCGGCTCAGGGGTGCGGCGCTGCGGCTGCACGGGCTGGATGCGCGGAGCATGCGGCTGGTCGTACGGCGAAGGGCCGGGGCCCTGCGGCGCGTACGGCTGCCGGTGACTCGGCACGGAGGGGTAGCCGTATCCGTGCGTCGAGCCGTCGCCTTGGCCCTGACCAGGGCCGTACGACCAGTTGCCCGATGACGGACCGCCTGGGGGTGTTGCCACTTTTTCCTCCTCCGACTGTGCCTGGCACCCATCGCTGTGGAGCCGCGTCCCGAAACTTTACGGCCACGGGACGCCAAAACGCACCGTCTGTCCTTTAGTTGAGAAGGCTCCCTTGGAGCTCAGCCCGCAGATCGGGAGTCAAAACCGTGCCCGCACGGTCCACCAGAAGGGCCATCTCGTACCCAATGAGACCGATGTCCGCCTCGGGGTGTGCGAGAACCGCGAGGGACGAGCCGTCGGAGATGGACATGATGAAGAGGAATCCGCGCTCCATCTCCACAACCGTCTGGTTCACGCTGCCGCCCTCGAAGATGCGCGAGGCACCGGCGGTCAGCGAGGTCAGGCCGGAGGCGACGGCCGCGAGCTGATCGGCTCGGTCGCGAGGAAACCCTTCGGACATCGCCAGAAGGAGTCCGTCGGCGGAGACCACCACCGTGTGGGACACCCCCGGGGTGTTGTCCACGAAGTTGGTGATCAACCAGTTCAGGTTCTGCGCCGCCTGGCTCATCGGGCTCACACTAACGCTCCTGGTTGTAGGTGCTGTCAGGACCACGGTGTTCATTCCTTGTGTCCTGGCCGTTCGTTTCACTGCCTGCGTTGCGGCCTCGCTCGACGCCGCGCCGCAGGTTGCTCAGCCTGCCCCGGACGTCCTCCGGAGCGCGGGAGATCTGGGGGCCTCCCTGGGGAGTGGTCTCGGCCGCGCCCTCGACCAGGTTGGCCTTGGGCACCCGCCGCGGCAGCCCCGAGGAGGTCACCCCGCCCGCCTTGGGTTTGCGCAGCGCCGAAGCCTGCTGCCAGCGGTCGTCGTTGGCCGACCGCCAGGTGTCCTCGCCGCCCGCCCCCGGTGCGGCGGCCGGCGTCTCCTGGCCCACGTGCCCCGCGTCGCCCGCGGTGGCGCCGCGGCGGGGAAGACCCGCGTCGGTCAGCTCGTGGGCGGCGGAGGGGGCAGGCCCCGGACGGTCGAAGCCTACGCGGTCCGACTCGGTCACGTCAGCGGCCTGGGCGGATTGCGCCTGGGGGGTGCCCGCGGAGTACTGGTCCGGATAACCGTTCTGGTATCCGTCCTGCTGCGGCCAGTCGTCCTGGTGGCGCCGCTGCTCGAAGGGCGCGTAGTTCCCGGACTCCGGCAGGCCGCCGTTCGGCGCGTAGTACTGCTCGTCGTACGACGCCTGCTGCGGTTCCTGGTAGGCCTGCTGCGGGTCGGCGTACGCCGACTGCGGGTCGTACCCGCCGTTCGGCTGCTCCTGGTAGCCGCCGTTGGGCTGCCCCTGGTAAGCGCCGTTCGGCTGCTGTGGGTAGCCGTCGAGGGGCTGGTCGTACCCGGGCTGCTGACCGGTGAACTGGTCCTGGAAGGCGGTGGCCCCGTGGTTTGCGCCCTCGCCCTGGTCGGCCGGACCCGGCAGCTCGGGCTGCGACTGGGCCTCCAGGGCCGCGCGGCGCTCCTCGCGCATCAGCGAGCGTCCCACCGGGTCCAGCTCGCGTATGTCGTCCGGGACCTCGGCGTACCGGCTGTCGTCGAAGCCCAGCTCGGCGGCGGTCCGCATGGGCTCGCCGATCTGGCCGAAGCTCTCGCCCTGGAAGTTCTGCTCCGGAATGATCTGCGAGACGGTGAACTCGTCGCGCGGCTGCTGCTCGCCGCCGCCACCGCCGTGGGTGATGGCGTCCGGGAGCATGACCAGCGAGGTGGTGCCCGCCTGCTCACCGGAGGGGCGCAGCTGGACCCGGATGCCGTGCCGGTCGGACAGCCGGCCGACCACGAACAGGCCCATGCGCTGCGAGATCGCGGCGTCCACGGTCGGCGGGTTGGCCAGCTTGTGGTTGATGTCCGCGAAGTCCTCGGCGGTCAGGCCGATGCCCTTGTCGTGGATCTCCACCATCACGCGGCCGTCGGGCAGCCGGGTCGCGGTGACGCGGACCTTGGTCTGCGGCGAGGAGAACGTGGTGGCGTTCTCGAGCAGCTCGGCGAGCAGGTGCACGAGGTCGGTCACGGCGCGGCCGTGGATCTCGGCCTCCGGCACGCCGGACAGCTCGATGCGCTCGTACTGCTCCACCTCGGAGGAGGCGGCGCGCAGCACGTCGACCAGCGGGACCGGCTGGTCCCAGCGGCGGCCGGGCTCCTCGCCGGCGAGGACCAGGAGGTTCTCGCCGTTGCGGCGCATACGGGTGGCGAGGTGGTCCAGCCGGAAGAGGTTCTCCAGCTGGTCGGGGTCGGCCTCGTTGTTCTCCAGGTCGGTGATCAGGCTCAGCTGGCCCTCGATCAGCGACTGGTTGCGGCGCGACAGGTTGGTGAAGATCGCGTTGATGTTGCCGCGCAGCAGCGCCTGCTCGGAGGCGAGCCGGACGGCCTCCCGGTGCACCTGGTCGAAGGCGCGGGCGACTTCGCCGATCTCGTCGGTCGAGGTGATCGGGATCGGCTGCACCCGGGTGTCGACCCGGCCGGGGTCGGTGCGGGAGAGCTGGTCGACCAGCATCGGCAGGCGCTGCTCGGCGATGCCGAAGGCGGCGTTGCGCAGCTGGCGCATGGAGCGGCTCATCCCGCGGGCCACCATGCCGGCCAGGACGAACGCGGCGAGCAGCGCGATCACGACCGCGGCACCCGTGATGTAGGCGTCACGCTCGGCGTCGTCGGCGATCCCGGACGCCTCGGACACCGCCTTGTCGGCCAGGTCCGACTCGATCTTCTGGTACGCGTCGAACTTGAGGGTGTTGACCGCCCACCAGTTTTCCGGCGTGATGCCCTGCCGGGCCAGCTCCGCCCGGGCGCTGGTGTCCGTGGACGCGAGTCCGGCCAGCTCCGAGATCATCGTCGTCGGGTCGGACGGCGGCGGCACGTAGTCCGGGTCCTTGGCCTTGGCCTCCTTGGCCATGGCCGCGCCGTCCTCCTTGAGCTTCGCCTCGGCGTCCTCGAGCTTCTGCGCGTCCGCCTCGGTACCGCCGCCGATGTACTCCTCGATTGCGATGCGCTCCAGGTAGGCGTACGAGGAGAGCGCGACGCGCTGGCTGGCGAGGTGGCTGGGCTCCGGACCGGGCTTGACCAGCATGTGCATGCCGATGGAGCGCTCCAGCGAGAGCGCCGCCTTCGTCAGCGAGATCGCGTAGACGGTACGGCCGTAGGAGGTGATGTTGCCGGTGCCCAGGCCCAGCTCGTTGGCGAACTCCATCAGGGGGTGGGCGACGCCGGTGTAGCCCTCCTCGGTCTCCACGCCCTTGAGCTTGGAGGTGTACGCGGCCGCCCGCAGCGTCTGGACCTTGGGCTCCTGCTCGCGGAAGACCTTCAGCCGGCGCTCC
The DNA here is from genome assembly GCF_002939385.1 of Streptomyces sp. MH60. GTDB lineage: Bacteria > Actinomycetota > Actinomycetes > Streptomycetales > Streptomycetaceae > Streptomyces. Next base: position 27,433 of record NZ_MULI01000078.1, read on the forward strand.
AGGCCCGCCTTGGCGGGCATGCCCTGGGCCGCCTCGTCGAAGACGTCGGCCGCGTCGTCGGTGGCCTGGCGGGCCTTGCTGACGGTGGCGTCCTTCTCACCCTTGCCCTGCAGCAGGGGGGCCGCCGTGATGTCGCGCTCGTTGTAGAGGGCGTTGGCGTAGCCGAGGGAGGCGCGCACCAGACGCGCGGTGCTCTCGGCGTCCTCGGCGTCCTGCCAGGTGTCGATCGAGCTCTTCACCTGGAAGCCGCCCATGACGAGGCCGACCAGCACGGGTATGAGCAGGATCGCGTTCAGCCGGGTGGTCACCCGCCAGTTGCGCGGTGTGAAGCGGCCACCGCTCGGCGCGGGCTCGGCCTTGGGTTCCGCGGCGGGGACGGGGGCGGACGCCGCTGTGCGCGGCGGCGGGGTGAAGTTGCCCCGGGCCGATGGCTCGGGACCGTTCTTGCTTCGCCTCACTCGACCAACAACCTCTCGGCGGTCGGCACCTGTGTCGTGCCGCTGTGTCTCAGAACCCACTCCGTCAGTCATCGAGTACGCGCTACTGCTGAGTACGTCTTTGACCATGGGGCAGTTCTGGCATTCCAGCACGGCGACCAGCGCTCTTCCAAACAGTGGAACGCGGGGGTTACACGTGATGTAAGCCTCGCGTAAAACGGTCATAAAGAGCGAGGTCCGTCAAAAGACGGGGCGTTCGTGCGCGCAGCGAGACCAGTTGACCGCGTCGCGTGTCGGTACCACCCGATTCCTCTGCCGAAACGTTATGAACAGCGGAGCCGACCGTGTCAAAGGACACAGCCGGCTCCGACTCGTCTACGACAAGTGCCGTAGAAGCCTGCCGACTTGGCTGCGGCGGTGGGCGGACCTACCGCAGGCGGGCCATCAGCGCGTGCTCGACCAGCGTGATCAGTGCCGACTTGGCGTCGGCGCGGTGCCGGGCGTCGGTCGTGATGATCGGGGTGTCCGGGCCGATCTGCAGCGCCTCGCGCACCTCGTCCGGGGAGTAGGGCTGCTGACCGTCGAAGCCGTTGAGCGCGACGACGAACGGCAGACCGCTGTTCTCGAAGTAGTCGACGGCCGGGAAGCAGTCGGCCAGCCGGCGGGTGTCGCACAGCACGACCGCGCCGATCGCACCGCGCACCAGGTCGTCCCACATGAACCAGAACCGGTCCTGGCCCGGCGTGCCGAACAGGTACAGGATCAGGTCCTGGTCGAGCGTGATGCGGCCGAAGTCCATGGCGACCGTCGTGGTCGTCTTGTCCCCGGCGTGCGTGAGGTCGTCGATCCCGGCGCTGGCCGAGGTCATCACGGCCTCGGTGCGCAGGGGGTTGATCTCGGAGACGGCGCCCACGAACGTGGTCTTGCCGACGCCGAAGCCACCGGCCACCACGATCTTCGCGGAGGTGGTCGCCCGCCCTCCGTCAGAGCTTTCGAAGTCCACTGAGCACCCTTTCGAGCAGTGTCACGTCCGGCGCACCGCCGTTGTTCTCGTCGCCGCCAGGCTGGTGGATGGCGACGAGCCCGGCCTCCGCGAGGTCCGCGACCAGGATCCGCGCCACACCGAGCGGCATCGCCAGCAGGGCCGACACCTCGGCCACCGATTTCACCTCGCGGCACAGATGGCAGATGCGCTGGTGCTCGGGGAGCAGTCCCATGAGCGCTGCCGGGTCGGCCGTCGTACTGATCAGCGCCTCGATGGCGAGCTGATAGCGCGGCCTGGTCCGGCCGCCGGTCATCGCGTAGGGACGTACCAGCGGCTGGTCGCCCTCGTCCTCGTACGGCTCCGCGTACGGATCATGAGAGGCGGTGGGCGGGGTCATGAATCCTCCGGGCGGGACAGCAAGTCGGTCAGTCAAGCCGTCTGACGAGGCCGGTGGGGGGATTGTGGCGGCCGGACGGTGATTTGGTAACACGGGTGGTGCCGGGGCCGATCAGTGGAGCAGACTGCCTTGTAGTTCGGCGCGCAGGTCGGGTGTGAGGACCGCGCCCGCGCGGTCGACCAGGAGCGCCATCTCGTAGCCGACGAGGCCGATGTCGCACTCCGGGTGCGCGAGGACGGCCAGGGACGAGCCGTCCGAGACGGACATGAGGAAGAGGAACCCTCGCTCCATCTCCACGACCGTCTGCGCCACGTTGCCGCCCTCGAAGATCCGGGAGGCCCCGGCCGTCAGTGAGGTCAGCCCCGAGGCGACGGCCGCGAGCTGGTCGGCGCGGTCGCGAGGGAAGCCCTCCGACATCGCCAGGAGGAGTCCGTCGGCGGACACGACGACGGTGTGGGACACCCCTGGGGTGTTGTCCACGAAATTCGTGATCAACCAGTTGAGGTTCTGTGCCGCCTGGCTCATCGGGCTCAACTAACGCTCCTGCTGGTGAGTGGGCCGCGGGTAGCTGCCGGTCTGGTTGGTACCGGCCTGACGGCCCTGTGCGATTCCCCGACGGAGATTGGTCAGCCGGCCGCGCACGTCGTCGGGCGCACGCGAAACCGCCGGACCGCTCTGGTGCGACTGCTGCTGAGCCGTCCCCGGGACGAGGTTGGCCCGGGGGACCCGGCGCGGGAGGCCGGAGGTGGTGACCCCGCCCGCGGCCGGCTGCCTGACGCGCTCCGCCTGCCGGACGAGGTCGTCGTTCGGCGAGCTGCGCCAGGCGGAGGTGGCCGGCCGCTGGGGGGCCGCCGGGGTCTGGGGCTGGGCGGCCTGCGGCTCCGGGGTCGCGGCCGGGGCGTCCTGCGGCGCCCTCGACTCGCGGTCCCCGTGGAACCAGTTGGTCTCCAGCGTGTCGTACAGCGGCGTACGCCCGTCACCGGGACCGGTGGCCGGGGGCAGCGCCCATCCGTCTCCGGGCCGCTGCGCGGGAGTGCCGTTGGTGTTCTGGGCCACGGGCTCCGGTGCGACCGGCCGCTGCGGGGCCGGCGGACGCGGGGCGCCGAAGTCGTTCCCGCCCTGCGTGCCGCCCACCTGAGGACGCTCGAACTGCCCGGTGGCCGCCGGGTTCTGACGGGCCGGCAGGTTGTGCTGTCCGGTCGAGCCGTTGTCGTAGCCCTGGGCGCCGGCGAACCGGTCGGCCGGGGCCGAACCGTTCGGGGCGGCCTGGGCGGGCTGCCCGCCGAAGACGTCCGAGCGGACGAACGCGCCGCCGCCCTGCTGCGGGGCGGCCGGCTCGGGCCGTGCGAACTGGTCGTTCTGCGGCGCGTCCTGACCGAACCGGCCCTGGTCGTACTGGCCCTGGTCCGGCCGGTCCTGGCCGTACTGGCCGGATCCGTACTGACCCGGTCCGTACTGGTCCTGCCGGTACTGATCCTGCCGGTACTGGTCCTCGTACTGGTTCTGGCCGTCGTACTGGTTCCGGCCGTCGTACTGGTTCTGGCCGGGCTGGGCGAACTGGCCCGTGTCATGCGACTCGTCCCGACGGGGCACCGGAGCGTCGAAGTCGGGGCGGGCGAACTCGGCCGTGGCGGCGGGGGACTGCGGCTCACCGAACCGGGGCACGGCCGGCATCTCCGCGGTCGATCCCGGACCCTGCCGCTCGTCGAGGCGCGGCGTCCGGTCGGTGCGGGAGCTGTCCGGCTCGTCGTGGCCGCGCGGGGTGTCCAGCGAGGCGCGCGGCACGGGCGGCTGCGCGTTCTCGTCGCTCCAGCTGGGCACCCGCGGCTGCGGGTTGCCGCCGGGCAGCTCGGCCCGCGGACCGCCGCGCGGCGGCAGCTGGGGACGACGGCCCTGCTCGGCGTCGCCGTTGCCGCCCCG
>NZ_MULI01000079.1 GCF_002939385.1 Streptomyces sp. MH60
GGGCGGCCCCGCTCCCGGACGTGCCCGGCGGGTCCGCATGCGCACGCTCGCCCTGGTCGTCGCCGTGGCCGCGCTCATCGGCGCGGGCACCGCCGTGGTCCTGCAACAGCGCGACGACGGCGGCTCGTCGGCCGACGCCGACCCCACCCTGGGGCCGTCCGCCTCCCCCTCTCCCTCCGCCTCCGCCACGACCGGCAAGGGCCCCGGCGGTTCCATCCCGGCCGACTGGACACGCCGCGACGACCCGCTGGGTTTCAGCCTCTACCTGCCCGAGAACTGGCAGCGGAAGGACTTCGACGGCGACAGCGGCGAGCTGCGGCAGATCGACTACACCCCCGACGGCGGAGAGCACTTCCTCCGCATATCCGTCGACACCGCGCCCGACTACAACGACCCGTACGCCCACCAGCAGGACCTGGACGCGCAACTCCGCCAGCGGTTGGTCGACTACCGGCGCGTCAGCCTGGAACGCGTCGGCTACCGCGACCGCGCCAGCGCCCGGTGGGGGTACACCTTCACCGCGTTGGCGAAGGACACCGAGTTCCCCGGACCGCGCCGCGCCGTGTCGCAGATGTACATGTCCCGCGACGGCGTCGAGTACGCCCTCAACATGTCGGGACCGGCGAGCGACTGGCCGACCACGGAGCGGCGGTTCAAGGCGGTGCTGCAGAGCTGGCAGGAGAAGACCGGCTGACCCGCGCCGTCGGAGCAACGCCGCTCGCGCGCCCGTCGGTTGTCGGCCACCCGTGGGACAGCGGCCCGGAGCGGGTGCGTCCGGTGGGGCATGATGGGACGCATGGTGACCGAGGGGGCGGGCGGGCGTCTCGTCGCGGGCCGTTACCGGCTCCACGAGCGGCTCGGCCACGGCGGCATGGGGATCGTGTGGCGGGCCACCGACCAACTGCTCGCCCGCGAGGTGGCCGTGAAGGCGCTGCCCCTCGACGAGACCCTCTCCGCGGCCGAGGCCCGACGGCGCCGTGAGCGCACCCTGCGCGAGGCCCGCGCGGTCGCCCAGTTGCGGCACCCGCACGTCATCGTCGTGCACGACGTGGTTGAGGACGACGAACGCGCGTACATGGTCATGGAACTGGTCGACGGCGGCTCCCTCGCCGACCGCGTCCTCAGCCGCGGCCCCGTCGACGCCACCGAGGCCGCCCGCATCGGCATCGCCCTGCTCGACGCCCTGGACACGGCGCACGCGGCGGGCATCCTGCACCGGGACGTGAAGCCGTCGAACGTGCTGATCGCCGAGGACGGCCGGGTCGTCCTCACCGACTTCGGGGTGGCCCAGGTCGCGGGCGCCACCACGCTCACCGAGAGCGGTTCCTTCGTCGGTTCCCCCGAGTACACCGCGCCGGAGCGGATGTCCGGTGCCGGGACCGGGCCCGAGTCCGACCTGTGGTCGCTGGGCGTGCTGCTGTGCGCGGTCCTCAGCGGCGCGTCCCCCTTCCACCGCGACTCGCTGGGCGGGGTCCTGCACGCCGTGGTCACCGAGGAGATCCGCCCGCCCGCGCAGGCCGCACCGCTCCTCCCGGTCGTACGGGGCCTGCTGGAACGCGACCCGCGACGGCGGCTGGACGCGGCGTCGGCCCAGCGGATGCTGCGCGCCTTCCTCAGCACGGGCCGTACGCCCGCGACACCGGCACAGGCCGCGACCGGCGAGCCCCTGCGCGCGCGACCGAGCGTGAAGCGGAGCGTGCTCATGGCGGTGCTGCTGGTCGTCGCGGCGGCGGGCGCGGGAGTCTCGGCGGCCGCGCTGCTCGCGGACGGCGGCGACGACGGGGGCGGTACGCCGTCGAGTTCGGTGCCCGCCACGCCGACGCCCACCCCCACACCGCCGACGACGGAGCCCACGCCGCCGACCGCGTCGGGTTCCGGCACCGGTACCTAAACGGGAGATAAGCGGCAACCCGCGTCACGGGTCTGTGACCGCCGCGCACCGGCGGTGGAAAGGCGCGCGCCCGGCGCGGTATGGATGGACCCATGAGCAGCAACGGGGGGCCCCGCAGCGGGGCGGACGAGCCGACCAGTTTTGACCTGCGACCACCGAACCCGCCGGCCGGCGTGCCGCATCCCGGCAATCCGTACGCGACACCCACGCAGGTCGTACCGCCGCGGTCGCAGTCCGCGTCGTCCACACCTCCGTCGGCCGCCCCGGCATCCCCGGCGCCCGCCCCGTCGGCCGCCGCGCCGGACCCGGGTGCCGGGCGGCTCATCGCCGGCCGGTACCGCCTGATCGCCAGGCTCGGGCACGGCGGCATGGGCACGGTGTGGCGGGCCAAGGACGAGACCGTCGACCGCGAGGTCGCCGTCAAGGAACCGCGCGTCCCCGACCACCTTCCCGAACGCGAACGGGCCAACGCCTTCGAGCGGATGCGCCGCGAGGCGCGCGCCGCCGCCCGGCTCGACCACCCCGCCGTGGTCGACGTGCACGACGTGGCGGTCGTGGACGAGCAGCCGTGGATCGTGATGGAACTCGTGCGCGGGCGCTCGCTCGGCGACGCCCTCCAGGAGGGCACGCTGAGCGCGCGCGAGGCGGCCCGCATCGGCCTGGAGGTGCTCGGCGCGCTGGAGGCCGCGCACGCCGCGGGCGTCCTGCACCGGGACGTGAAGCCGGACAACGTCCTGCTCGGCCGGCACGACCGGGTCGTCCTCACCGACTTCGGCATCGCCCAGATCGAGGGCGAGACCAGCCTGACCGACACCGGCGGCTTCGTCGGCTCGCCCGAGTACGTCGCCCCGGAGCGGGTGCTGGGCCAGCGCCCCGGCCCGGCGAGCGACCTGTGGTCCCTGGGCGTGGTGCTGTACGCGGCGACGGAGGGCGTCTCGCCGTTCCGCCGCAGCAACACCCCCGCCACGCTGCAGTCGGTGCTCAACGCCACGCCCGCGCCGCCCGCCTCCGCGCAGGGCCCGCTGGCCGAGGTGATCACCGGCCTGCTGGACAAGGACCCGGCGCGCCGCCCGGACGCCGCCCGGGTCCGCGCCCTGCTGGACGCCGCAGCGAACCCGCCCGCGCCGCCGCCCACCCAGGCGGTCCGGCTCGACGGGCCCGAGCAGCCGGGCGCGGTGCCCGCCTCCCGCTGGAGCGTCCGGCTGGGCCGCAACGCGTGGATCACCCTCGGCGCGGTGGTCGTCGCAGCGGCGGTGGCGTCGTACCTCGTGGTCGCCGACCCCTTCGCGGGGCCGCTGCCCGACGGCTGGAAGACCCCGCACGAGAAGCAGCTCACCGCGACCCTGGCGGTGCCCGAGGGTTACCAGCGGACCGTTCCCGACGAAGCCGGCCAGCACTGGGTCACGTACACCGACTGGAGCGGCGACATCTGGATCGGCCTGACCCTGGACAAGAAGGCGGAGGACACCGGCGGCAACATCGCCGGGTCCGCCGCGGCCGAGATGTACGACGACGACGGGAAGTTCAAGGAGAGCGGGGATTACGAGCTCTCCATGCCCGAGAATCCCAAGACCGACCCCAGGGAGACCAAGTACCAGGGTGGGAAGTCCGCCGAGAACACGGTCGTGTACACCACCACCGACAGCCAGCACCCCCGCCCGCGCGAACTGCGGATCTTCTACTACCGGACGTCCGCAGGCGACATGTACAAGCTCACCGTCAGCTACCCGGGCAAGGGCGACTTCACCGAACGGGGGCGTGAGGTGGCCAGGACGACCGTCGCCAATCTGAAAATCGACGGCACCTGAAAGCTCCGCCGCACAACGCCCTGATCAGTGCGTTTGTTGCCAGCGATCACTGGCGGCATGTGAGCACTCGGTGAATCACCGTGAATCCCCGTTACCGACGGGTACACAAAGCCCGCGCGGCGTCATACCCTGCGGCTCATGACGGACGCGCAGGCCCCGGAACTCACCGGCACGAACCCCCTCGCCCCCACCCCGGAGGGCGCCCGCACCGCTGCCGACGTGGTCACGCCCGAGCTGGTCGCCCAGCTCACCAAGGGCGTGGCCGGGTCCGGCCGCACCGCCAACCACACCCCGTTCACCGGCGAGAAGCTGGCCGACCTGCCCGAGTCGACGCCCGAGGACGTGGCCGCGGCCTTCGAGCGGGCCCGCGCCGCCCAGGCCGTGTGGGCGCGCACGCCGGTACGGCAGCGTGCCGCGGTCCTGCTGCGCTTCCACGACCTGGTCCTGGAGCGCCAGGCCGAGGTCCTCGACCTCATCCAGCTGGAGACCGGCAAGGCCCGCCTGCACGCCCACGAGGAGGTCCAGGCCGTCGCCGTCGCCGCCCGGCACTACGGGCGCAAGGCCCCCGCGTACCTGCGGCCCAAGCGGCACACCGGCGCCGTACCGACCCTGACGAAGGTCACCGAGCTGCGCCACCCGCGCGGCGTCGTCGGCCAGATCGCCCCGTGGAACTACCCGCTGGAGCTGTCCGTCGGCGACGCGCTCCCCGCCTTCGTCGCGGGCAACGCCGTCGTGATGAAGCCCGACACCGAGACCTGCCTGACCGCCCTGTGGGCCCGTGACCTGCTGATCGAGGCCGGTCTGCCCGCCGAGGTCTTCCAGGTCGTCCTCGGCGAGGGCCCGGTCGTCGGCCCCGAGGTCGTCCGGCACGCCGACTACGTCTCCTTCACCGGCTCCACCCGCACCGGCCGCGAGGTCGCCCGGGGCGCCGCCGCCCGCCTGGTCGGCGTCTCCCTGGAACTCGGCGGCAAGAACGCCATGCTGGTCCTTCAGGACGCCGACATCGAGAAGGCCGCGGCGGGCGCCGTACGCGCCTGCTTCTCCTCGGCCGGCCAGCTCTGCATCTCCATCGAGCGGCTCTACGTCCACGAGTCCGTCGCCGACGCCTTCCTGGAGCGCTTCGCCGCCCGCACCAAGGCCATGCGGCTCGGCACCTCCCTCTCCTACGGCGCCGACATGGGCTCGCTGGTGGGGGAGCGGCAGCTGGAGACCGTGCAGGCACACGTGGCGGACGCCGTGGAGCGGGGCGCCAAGCTCGTCGCGGGCGGGGTCGCCCGCCCGGACATCGGCCCGTACTTCTACGAGCCGACGATCCTCGACGGCGTCGTGGCCCCCATGACCGTGTGCACCGAGGAGACCTTCGGCCCGGTCGTCTCCGTCTACCGCTTCACGACCGAGGACGAGGCCGTCGAACAGGCCAACTCCACGCCGTACGGCCTGAACTCCTCGGTGTGGACGAAGAACGCCCGGCGCGGTCACGAGGTCGCCGCGCGGATGCGCACCGGGACCGTCAACATCAACGAGGGGTACGCCCCCGCCTACGGCAGCGCCCAGTCCCCGATGGGCGGCATGAAGGACTCCGGCCTCGGCCGCCGCCACGGCTCCGAGGGCATCCTCAAGTACACCGAGGCCCAGACCGTCGCCCACCAGCGGCTGCTGCCGATGGCGCCCTCGCTGGGAATGGACGACGAGAAGTACGCGGCGTTCATGAGCCGGAGCCTGCGGCTGATGAAGGCATTCCGCTTCCGCTGATCCACCCCACCACCGCCCGTTCTCAACGAGGAGAGCACGTGTCGCAGGAGAACTCTGTCCAGACCCGGGACGAGAACGGGTACGACTACGACGTCCTCGTCGTGGGATCCGGCTTCGGCGGCTCCGTCTCCGCCCTCCGCCTCACCGAGAAGGGCTACCGCGTCGGCGTCCTGGAGGCCGGCCGCCGCTTCACCCGCGAGTCGCTGCCCAGGAACTCCTGGGACCTGAAGAACTACCTGTGGGCGCCGAAGCTGGGCATGTTCGGCATCCAGCGCATCCACCTGCTCGGGAATGTCATGGTCCTGGCCGGAGCCGGGGTCGGCGGCGGCTCCCTCAACTACGCCAACACCCTCTACGTGCCGCCGAAGCCCTTCTTCGACGACCCCCAGTGGCGTGACATCACCGACTGGCACGAGGAACTGGCCCCGTACTACGACCAGGCCAAGCGCATGCTGGGCGTCCGTCTCAACCCGACGATGACCCCCTCCGACGTGCACCTGAAGGCGGCCGCCGAGCGGATGGGCTGCGGCGACACCTTCCACATGGCGCCGGTCGGCGTCTTCTTCGGCGACGGCGAGGACGCCGACGGCACGGCGAAGGCCGGGCCGGGACAGCAGGTGCCCGACCCGTACTTCGGCGGCGCGGGCCCCGACCGCAAGGCCTGCAACGAGTGCGGCGAGTGCATGACCGGCTGCCGGCACGGCGCGAAGAACACCCTCAACGAGAACTACCTGTACCTCGCCGAGAAGGCCGGCGCCGTCGTGCACCCGATGACCACGGTCGTGTCCGTCACGGACGACTCGCGCGGCGGCTTCGCGGTCGCCACGCTCCCCACCGACCGCAAGAAGCGCGGGAAGAAGGACGCGGGCCGCACCTTCACCGCCCGCCGCGTCGTCCTGGCCGCCGGCACCTACGGCACCCAGACCCTGCTGCACCGCATGAAGGCCGGCGGGCAGCTCCCCTACATATCCGACAAGCTCGGCGAGCTGACCCGCACCAACTCCGAGGCACTGGTCGGCGCCCAGACCGACGACCGGCGCTACCGCAGCGCCACCGGCGAGGCACGGGCCGACTTCACGCGCGGCGTCGCCATCACGTCCTCGATCCACCCGGACCCCAACACCCACATCGAGCCGGTGCGTTACGGCAAGGGCTCCAACTCGATGGGCGGCCTGTCCATCCTCCAGGTCCCCTACGCCGGGCAGACCGCCTCGGGCACGTCCCGCGTCCTGGGCTTCCTGGGCCACGCGGCCAAGCACCCGCTGCTGGTCCTGCGTTCGCTGTCCAACCGCAAGTGGTCCGAGCGGACCATCATCGGCCTGGTCATGCAGTCCCTGGACAACTCCCTGTCCACGCACCTGAAACCGAACGGCGTCGGCAAGGGCCTGCTCACCGCACGCCAGGGCCACGGCTCGCCCAACCCCAAGCAGATCAAGGCCGCGACCGAGGGCGCCTCCGCACTCGCCGCCGAGATCAACGGCTTCGCCGGCTCCAACGTCGGCGAGCTGATGGGCACCCCGCTCACCGCCCACTTCCTCGGCGGCTGCCCGATCGGCGCCTCCCGCGAGACCGGCGTCATCGACCCGTACCACCGCCTCTTCGGCCATCCCGGCATCTCGGTCGTCGACGGCGCCGCCGTTTCGGCCAACCTCGGTGTCAATCCGTCCCTGACCATCACGGCGCAGGCCGAGCGCGCGATGTCGTACTGGCCGAACAAGGGCGAGAGCGACCCGCGCCCCGCGCAGGGCACCGGGTACGAACGCGTGGCCGCCGTCGAGCCCCGGTCACCGGCCGTCCCGGAGAAGGCCTTCGGCGCGCTGCGGCTGCCGTTCCTGAACGTGCCGACGGTGCCGCCGAAGAAGTAGCGGCCTCGGAAGAAGCGAGAAGCGAGAAGAAAAGGTGAGCGGGACCCGCACCCCCCTCCGAGCGCGGGTCCCGCTCACCCAGCCTGTGTCACGCCGCTCCCGCGAGCGTCAGATGTCCGAACCGGCCCTGCGCCGCCGCACCGCGAACACCGCGCCGCCGCCGACGACCACGGCGAGCCCGCCGACGACACCGATCACCGGCAGCGCGGAGCTGGAGCCGGTCGCGGCGAGGCTCCCGGTGACCTCCGGGGTGTCGGCGGCCGGCTTCTCGGCGGCGACGGGCGCCTTGCCGCCCTCCTGCGGCCGGGTGCCCTCCGTGTCCGTGCCGGGGGCCACGATCCGGAACCTGTAGGCGACGTCGCCGAAGCCGGTGCACCGGCCGTCCGCGTCGCCGTAGATCGTCGCGCCGAGGGTGAAGCCCGTGCCGACCGGCGCACCGGCCCGCACGTCGATCCGCAGCGGGATGTCGACCTCGTAGTCGGGCGCCAGTTCGCCGGTGTAACCGATGTAGCCGACCGCGTAGCCGAGTTCGTCGAGGTTCTCCCAGGTCTTGTCCTCGGCGTTCCAGGCCTGGAGGCGGACCTGCTTGCTCTCGAACAGCTCCTCGCCGTCGCGGTCGGCGGAGGCGCCGGCCAGGTATTCGAGGTTCCGCAGCGTCGAGCCGGAGTTGTTGGCCACGTTCAGCGAGAACGCGTGCCAGCCGCTGCCCGCCGCGATCTCGCCGGGCAGGCCCTCGATGTCGACGTCGACCTTGGTGTCCTCGCACACCGACGGCTCGGGGTCCGGGGTCTCGGTCTCCTCGGGCGCGGACGTGCTCGGTGACGGGGTCGCGGGGGCGGACGTGGTCGTCTGCGAGCCGTCGGGGGCGGGAGTGCCCTCGCCCGTCGTGCTCGGGGGCGGGGAGGTCGGGGAGCCGGGCGAACTCGTGGCCGGGCTCGTCGAGTCGCTCGGTGCGGGCGAGGTCTCGCTCGTCGACCCGCTCCGGGACGGTGAGCTGTCCGACGAGGCGGACGGCGACGGCGACGGCGGCGTGCTACCGGTCGCGGAGGCGGCCGGGGCCGCGAGCAGCGCGACGGGGGAGATCACTGCCGTGACGGCGGCTGCGGCCAGGGCGCGACGAAGCTTCATGCCCGTTTGATCATTGGAGCCTGTGAATGGTTGTCCCCGTATTCACAGAATCCTTATGTGTGCTGGGTCACTACCCGTTCCGTCGGCCGGCTCCGGGCGTCCCCGGAGCCGGCCGTTCTGGGTGACCGGGCTGCTGTCCCCTGCCGTCCGGTCACTTCCTGGAGCGAGGTCCCACGACGCACGGCATGATCCGTACGTCTCATCGCTCCAGTGAGCCACGCGTGGTTCTCTCGGGCCCGCCCCTGGCTGACACGGACACCGGGACCAACGAAGTCGCCCGCTCACCGGTCACGCGCCGTACGGGTGAGAAGGGGCCCGAACTCAGATACGACGATTCCCGGTCGCGCCGCGGGCCTCAGACCCGCCCGCGGCACAGCTCCAGCATCGTCATCGCCAGCGCCGTCCCCGGCTTGCCCAGCGCCTGCCGGTAGTGGTCGAGCACCTCCATCTCGCGGGACAGGTTCACCCGCCGGCCGCCGGAGGTGATCCGCGCCTCCTGGATGACGGCGGAGACGGCCATCCGTTCCTGGATCAGCCCGATGATCCGGTCGTCCAGGGAGTCGATGCGCTCCCGGGCGCCGGTGATCACGTCGGCGGCCTCGGGGGTGTGGGCGCCGGTCTTGTCTGCTGCGGTGACGGTCATGTCGGTGGCTCCTCGCCGAAGGGGGGCGGCACCCGGGACCGGCACGGTCCGTACACGCCAGGCGCCCCGGACCTTGTCGGCCCGGGGCGCCTGGGAAGTCGCTTGTCAGTTGCTCAAGCAGCACGACCATGGCAGCCGGTGGGCCGGTTGCCATAGGTAAACAGGAACGTCTGGTGCTTGTGCATGGGCCCAGTATGCCCCGGCGACGGTCGGTGTCCAAGCCGGTTCGGATGGTGAGACCCGGGGCGCGACCAGGGAGGGGCGACGGTGGCGGCCGACGGCGGGGCCGGGGCCCCCGCCCCGCTCGGTAGAATCGGGAGTACAAGCCCCCCGCCCGACCGCCGGAAGGCACCCCGTGTCATCAGCGACTCCCGCTGCCGCCGCCCCCGACACCGTCCTGGTCGTCGACTTCGGTGCGCAGTACGCCCAGCTCATCGCCCGTCGTGTCCGCGAGGCGCGGGTCTACAGCGAGATCGTGCCGAGCTCCATGCCGGTCGAGGAGATCCTCGCCAAGAACCCGGCGGCCATCATCCTCTCGGGCGGCCCCTCGTCGGTGTACGAGCCGGGCGCCCCGACCCTCGACCGCGCCCTGTTCGAGGCCGGCGTCCCCGTCTTCGGCATGTGCTACGGCTTCCAGCTGATGGCGCAGACCCTCGGCGGCACCGTCGACAACTCCGGCGCCCGTGAGTACGGCCGCACCGACCTAGAGGTCTCCAAGCCGTCCTCCACCCTCTTCGAGGGCACCCCGGCCCAGCAGGCCGTGTGGATGTCGCACGGCGACGCCTGCTCCGCCGCCCCCGAGGGCTTCACCGTCACCGGCTCCACGGACGTCGTCCCGGTCGCCGCCTTCGAGAACGACGAGAAGAAGCTCTACGGTGTCCAGTACCACCCCGAGGTGATGCACTCCACGCACGGGCAGCAGGTGCTGGAGCACTTCCTGTACCGGGGCGCGGGCCTGAGCCCCGACTGGACCACGGGCAACGTGATCGAGGAGCAGGTCGCCGCCATCCGCGAGCAGGTCGGCGACAAGCGTGCCATCTGCGGCCTGTCCGGCGGCGTGGACTCGGCGGTCGCCGCCGCCCTCGTCCAGAAGGCCATCGGCTCCCAGCTGACCTGCGTCTACGTCGACCACGGCCTGATGCGCAAGGGCGAGACCGAGCAGGTCGAGAAGGACTTCGTCGCCGCGACCGGCGTCCAGCTGAAGGTCGTGGACGCCGAGGAGCGGTTCCTCAAGGCGCTGGCCGGGGTCTCCGACCCCGAGGAGAAGCGGAAGATCATCGGCCGCGAGTTCATCCGGGTCTTCGAGCAGGCGCAGCTGGAGATCATGCAGGAGGACGGCCCCGAGGTCGCCTTCCTCGTGCAGGGCACGCTCTACCCGGACGTCGTCGAGTCCGGCGGCGGCACCGGCACCGCCAACATCAAGTCCCACCACAACGTGGGCGGCCTCCCCGACGACATCGAGTTCGAGCTGGTCGAGCCGCTGCGCCAGCTGTTCAAGGACGAGGTCCGGATGGTCGGCCAGGAGCTGGGCCTGCCGGACGAGATCGTCCAGCGCCAGCCGTTCCCGGGCCCCGGCCTCGGTATCCGGATCGTCGGCGAGGTCACCAAGGAGCGGCTCGACCTGCTGCGCGAGGCCGACGCCATCGCCCGCGAGGAGCTGACCGCGGCCGGTCTCGACCGCGACATCTGGCAGTGCCCCGTGGTGCTGCTCGCGGATGTCCGCTCCGTCGGCGTCCAGGGCGACGGCCGCACCTACGGCCACCCGATCGTCCTGCGGCCGGTCTCCTCCGAGGACGCCATGACGGCCGACTGGTCCCGGCTGCCGTACGACGTGCTCGCCAAGATCTCGACCCGGATCACCAACGAGGTCAAGGACGTCAACCGCGTCGTCCTCGACGTGACGTCGAAGCCGCCGGGCACGATCGAGTGGGAGTGAGCCCGAGGGTGCTCCTTATGTGCGCCTGATCGTGCGCACGGGCTCGCCGGGCCGCCAGATCTCGACGACGAGGTACTTGTCGTCCTCGACACAGGTCCGCACGACCTCCGTCAGCTCGGTACGGAAGAGGTGGAACGGCTCCGGCGGTTCCACCTCTTTCACGTATCCGGCCTTGGTCCCGGGGTCCTCGACCTCGACGGCCCGCCCGGCGATCCGCACGTCCCCGCCGCCCATGCCGGTGCCGTCCCCCGGGTTCGCCTGGAGCGCGAAGCGCGGATCGCGGCGCAGGTCGAGCGCCTTCAGCGAGTGCGGCATCATGCCGAGCCACAGCTCGCCGCCCAGGAAACGCACCTCCAGGCCGGTGGTGCGGGGCGAGCCGTCCTTGCGGAGGGTGGCCAGGACGTGGTGGGTGTACGCGCCGAAGCGCGCCTCGGCGGTGTCGGCCAGGGCGGGCGCGGCGGCGGCGAACCCGGCCCAGTTCACAGGGGTGCGTGACGTCATACGCCGAGTGTGAACGGGAAAACCGACACCCTCTGTCGCGTATTGGCCCCTGGAACTGTCCTCCCGGCCGCACCGCCGGTAACTTCCGGCCCGTAAGGCACGTCTGGCGCCGAAGGACAGAGAACACATGCACGGGACGCCCGGGGCCGCCGCGCCCCCGCCGCTGCCCACCGGCCGGCTGCGGTTCGCCATGCCGCCCAGGCACGACTCGGTCGAGGACGAGCGCCGGCACCGCAAGGAACGGCTCGCCTGCGCGCTGCGCCTTTTCGGGCGGTCCGGGTTCGAGGACGGGGTCTCCGGGCACATCACCGCCCGCGACCCCGAGTACACCGACTGCTTCTGGGTCAACCCGTTCGGCGTGCCCTTCGCCCACATCACGGTGAGCGACCTGGTGCTGGCCAACTCCGAGGGCCAGGTGGTGCAGGGCGGCCACCATGTGAACCAGGCCGCCTTCACCGTGCACTCCCAGGTCCACGCGGCCCGCCCGGACGTGGTCGCGGTCGCCCACTGCCACTCGGTGCACGGGCGCGCGCTGTCGGCCCTCGGCGAGCTGCTCGAACCGATCACCCAGGAGAGCTGCGCCTTCTACGAGGACCACGCCCTGTACGACTCCTACTCGGGCGTCGCCGTCGACGCCGAGGAGGGGCGGCGCATCGCGCGGGTGCTCGGCTCCGGCAAGGCGCTCGTGCTGCGCAACCACGGGCTGCTGACGGTCGGCGACTCGGTGGACGCGACGGCCTGGTGGTTCCTGTCCCTGGAGCGGTCCTGCCAGGTGCAGCTGCTGGCGAAGGCGGCGGGGCGGCCTACGCTGATCGACCACCGGCAGGCTGTGGCGACCCGGGAACAGCTCGGCGGCGACCTGGTGGCGTGGATCAACTACCAGCCGCTGTGGCAGGAGGTCACCCGCCGCGAACCGGACCTGTTCGACTGACGGTGCCCGGGGCGGCCCGGGGTGGCCGGGGTGGCTCGGTGCGGCTCGCGGCCGCGTCAACACGGCGGTCCGGGCATCACCCGCACTGAGCAGACGTAAGACGGGGCGGCGCGCGGACGCGGGCCGCGGTACGGCACAATTCGCTGTCGTTCCAAGGGACTTACCGGGTGCGGGAAGGCGGGCGTCAGGCGTGGCGGTGCAGGAGGCGAGACGCGGGAGCGGCTCGGACAGGGACGCGTACGAGGCGGCCCACGGCGGCGGCTGCACCTGCGGGGACTGCCCGCACGGTGCCCGGGAGGGGCACCGCAGGGCGGTCGCCGCGTTCCTGCTGCGGCGGGACGAGTTCGCGGCCGGGCAGGGGCTGCCGGCCGCGGTGGCCCACTCGGCCTCCGCCTCCCGCCAGTGGGTCTCGGAGGAGCTGACCCAGTCGGCGGAAGCCGTCGCCGAACGGGGCCGGGCCGAGGGCGACGCCTGGCTCGCGGCGCTGGGCCGGCGCACGACGGTCGTCGTGTGGGCCGCGGTCGTCCTGCTGCTGCTCGGGCAGGCGCTCACCGCGATCGGTGCGGGCTGGTCGGCGGCGCGCACCGCCGGACTCGCCGCGGCGCTGGTGGTGGCCGGTGCGCTGACGGCCGCGTCCTGGTTCCACCGGGCCAGGGGCGGGGCGCTGGCGCCGGTCATCGGCGAGGACAACCGCCTGTCCACCTCCCGCGCGGTGGCGGCGGCCTGGGTCCTCTTCGTCGCCTACGCCGTGCTGGTGCTCGCCGGGCAACTGGCCGTCGCCTCGGGGCACGACCGGCGGGACGGGCTGATCTCCGGTCTCGAACTCGGGCGCGGTACCGGCGCGGTGACCGTGCTCGCGGTGGTCTGCGGGATCGCGGTCCTGGTGCGGCGGGTGGTCGGACTGCGCGTCCTGGGGCAGCGGCTGCAGAAGGTACGGGCCGACCGGCCGCGCGCCTCCGACCTGCTGACGGACGACGCGGGCCGCGGGACCTTCGCCGACATCCAGTACGTCGTGATCACCACCGTGGCCCTGGTGTTCGCGGCGGTACGGCTGGCCCGGCGCCCGGAGCAACTGCCCGACCTGCCCTGGGGACTGGCGGTGGTGGCGCTGGTCTCGGCGGCGACCTACGTGGCCGGGAAGTACGCCGAGGGCGGCCGGCCGGTGATCCTCTCCGTGGTCCGGGCGCGGGAGGCCGGTGACCTGGACGCGCCCATCCGCACCGGCGACGACATCGAGATCCGTGGCGCGGGCTTCGTGCCGCCGGGTGCCCAGCGGGCGGACCGGCTGTCCCGGATGGTCGTCCGCATCGGCGCGGTCAACGTCCACGTGCCCCTGGTGCCGGTGACGGGCGGCTTCAGCAACCCCACGGACGACCTGCTGACGGTCCCCGTCCCGGCGGACGTGGAACCGGGCCGGGTGGACGTCCAGGTGGTGACGGGCGCGGGGGTGGAGACCAACCGGTACGCGATCGACGTGACGGACTGACACCTCCCGCCCGCCCCGGCGGGCGGTCCGCCGCGACCGACGGCGAGAAACCGGTTGCCGAGGGGTTGAGCAGGGCCCGTCCGTCGTACGTATGGTCTGTGCGGGGGTCCGGGCATGCGCGGCGAGAGGCGGCTGGCAGTGATGACGCACGGTATGCGGACGGATGTCCACATCTCACCCGAGGGCCGCCGGGACTGGCGGGACGACGCCGCCCGCTACGCCCTCCTTCCGCTACGCATCTTCCTCGGTGTCACGTTCCTCTACGCCGGTCTGGACAAGCTCACCGACAGCGCCTTCATGAAGGACGCGGGCGCCGGTTCCGTCGGCGACATGATGCGTGCCGTCCGCGACTCCTCGGCCGTCCCCGCGCTGGTCGACCTCGCCCTGAAGAACCCGCCCGGATTCGGCTACGCCATCGCCCTGGGCGAGCTGGCCGTCGGCATCGGCACCCTGCTCGGGCTGCTCACCCGCCTGGCGGCGCTGGGCGGTGCGCTGATCTCGCTCAGCCTGTGGCTGACCGTCAGCTGGGCCTCCGATCCCTACTACTACGGCAACGACCTCGCCTACCTCATGGCCTGGCTCCCCCTCGTCCTCGCGGGCGCGCCGCTGCTGTCGCTGGACGCCGTACTGCGCTCCCGGCGCAGGCGTCGCACGGGCGGGTACCGGTAGGGACGGCCCCGCGGCGTCGCGGCGGCGCGGCGGCGTCAGCGGGGAAGGTCCGCGCGGGGCCCGTCCGGCGGCGCGGCGTGTCGCTCTCCGCGACGCCGGTGCACGGCCCGGGCCACGACCCCGACCGCGCCCGCGATGCCGAGCCCGCCCGAGACGACGGGGATCACCACGAACCACGGTGTCTCCCAGAGGCCGCCCGCGTCACCGGCGTAGATGACGCCGGCCAGCATCAGGAAGAGGCCGGCCACCAGCCGCCCGGGCTGGAACCTATGACGCAGCACGGGACACCTCCGCCTGACCGACGCCGACCTGGAGGTCGAGGTCGAGGGTGCCGGCGTCCTTGCCGCCCCCGGTGGGGGACAGGGTGATCTGCTTGTGCTTGCCGGGTGCCACGTCCACGTCCTTCTCGTCGTCGCCGGGCAGTTGGATGTCGCCCACGCCCACCTCGACGTTCAGCCGCACGGTCACGTCCCGCGGCACGACGACCCGTATTCGGCCCATGCCCACGTCGGCCCGGGTGGTCACGGTCTGTCCCTCGCCCAGGTCGAGGCGGGACAGGTCGAGGGTGCCGCTGCCCGCGCCGATGTCGTACTGGTCGCGTACGTCGGCCGCCACCACCGGCTTCCAGGTGGTCCGGACCCATTCGGTCCCGACGTTCTCCGGAACGGCGGCCGATCCGGCCAGCAGGCCGGCCGTGATGACGGCCAGGAAGATCGAACCGGCTCCCGTGCGCCCGAGGAAGGCGCTGACCGCGATACCGAGGCCGAAGACCGCCAGCGCGCACGCCAGGCCCGTCTGCAGACTGGCGCCCAGCGGGTGGTCGTCCCAGGTCAGCCGGGTCCCGAGGAAGCCGGCCAGCAGGGCGAGCAGGAACACCCAGCCGCCGATGCCGCGGGGGCCGCGCGTCCGCGGGGACCAGGGGTCCCGGTCGCCCACCCGGCTGCGGTCGCGACGCCCCGGGATCCCGCGGCCGATGTTGACGGCCGCCGCGATGTCACGTTCCGCGGAGCCCGGCGGGCCCCACATGTAACCCGTGCCGCCGTCGTGGGTGCCGTCCTTGACGATGGGCTCGCGCCACCAGGAGGGCCAGGTGTACATGATCGGCGGCGCCTGGGCCTCCGGCGGGGCGTCGGCGACGGCCTGGGCCGAGAGCGGGTCCGGTTCGGGCGCCCTGCGGTGCCCCGACCAGTACCCGGCGCCCGCGAGGAGCAGGGAGAGGACGACGGCGAAGGTCAGCACGCCGCCGTTGCGCAGCATGGTGAGGAAGACCCCGCAGCCGACCAGGGCGAAGAGCACGGCCGTCAGCGCATGGCCGTCGACCCGGCCGGTCAGCAGCTTGCGCACCTCGTTCTCCTCCTCGTCGTCGTAGGGGACGAAGAGCCAGGCGAAGCCGTAGAAGAGGAGGCCGATGCCGCCGGTCGCGGAGAGCACCGCGAGGGTGATCCGGAAGATCACCGGGTCCAGGTCGCACTGCCGGCCGAGGCCGGCGCACACTCCGGCGAGCGCCTTGTGCCGCCGGTCGCGCCGGAACCGGTGCGGCGGCCCGGGGGCGTCCTTCCCACCGACGGCCCCCGCGCCGCCCGGGGCGCCTGGGGCGGCCGCACCGGCATCCGCGGCCGGCGCGGCGTCCTGTAGCCCGGCGCCCCGCGGGGGGCGCGGGCCGGAGCCGGGTCCCGGACCCGTCGCGGCGCGCTCGTGATCTGTCATGGGTCCATGGTGACGGGCGCGGCGCCGTGGCGGCAGCCGGTTCGACCCTGGTCGGACCCTGATATCGGCCCTGACTTCGCGCCCGGGCAGTGTTCGAGGCACGCGCGGCCCGAAGATCAGGGGTGATTGGGGGAACGACCCTGATGCTCCGGCTCACGCACCCGTGTGACCATCGGTGTCATGCCGGAAGCCGCAGCAGCACCCGTCGTCGAACCGCGGCCGCCGCGCAAGCTCTACCGGAGCAGCGACGGACGCTGGCTCGGTGGGGTGGCGCGGGGGCTCGCCGGGCATCTCGGGCTGCCCGTCATCTGGGTGCGGTTCGCCTTCGTCGGCCTGTTCATGGCCGACGGCCTGGGCGCGCTGCTGTACGCGGCCTTCTGGTTCTTCGTACCGCTGGGCGTCGGGGGAGTGGAGGCGCAGAAGCCGCCGTCGCTCGTCACCTCCGAGGCCGGGCCGGACGGCCGCCGCAGACTCGTGGCCCGCAAGCCGGACAAGGGGCAGATGGTCGCCCTGCTCCTCATGGTCGTCGTCGCCCTGGTCTTCGTGGGCAACGTCGACCTCGGCGGCGGCGCCAAGGTCTACCTGTGGCCGACCGTGCTCGTCGGCGCCGGCGTCGCCCTCGTCTGGCGCCAGGCGGACAACGCGCGCCGGGCCCGCTGGGCCGAGGTGGGACGCCACCGCCGCACGGTCACCCTGCTGCGCTCGGTGGCCGGCGTCCTGCTGGTGACGGCCGGCGTCACCGGCATCTTCGTCCTCCAGGGTTCCGCGGCCCACCTCGGCTCCGTGCTCCAGGCCGCCCTCGCCGTCCTCGTCGGCATCACGCTGCTCGCCGGCCCCTATCTGGTGCGGATGACGCAGGACCTCTCCGAGGAGCGGCTGATGCGCATCCGCGCGCAGGAGCGCGCCGAGGTCGCCGCCCACGTCCACGACTCGGTGCTGCACACCCTGACCCTGATCCAACGCAACGCGGAGAACGCGGGCGAGGTGCGCCGCCTGGCCCGGGCCCAGGAGCGGGACCTGCGCTCCTGGCTCTACAAACCGGAGGGCAACGGCAAGGACGAGGACGACGAGCCCACCACCCTCGCCGAGGCCGTGAAGCGCAACGCGGCGGAGGTCGAGGACAAGCACGGCGTTCCCCTCGAGGTGGTCGTCGTCGGCGACTGCCCCCTCGACGAGCGCGTCAGCGCACAGATGCAGGCCGCGCGCGAAGCGATGGTGAACGCGGCCAAGTACGGTGGCGAGGGCGGCGCCGTACAGGTCTACGCCGAAGTCGAGGGCAGGACGGTCTTCGTGTCCGTCCGGGACCGCGGCCCGGGCTTCGACCTCGACTCGATACCCGCCGACCGCATGGGCGTCAGAGAATCGATCATCGGCCGCATGGAGCGCAACGGGGGCACGGCGCGGCTGCGCGCGGTGCCGGACGGCGGCACGGAGGTCGAACTGGAAATGGAGAGGGCGGAGAAGACGTCATGAGCGACCCGACCGAGGGGAACGGAACGGCGGGAGCGGGCGAGGCGGCCGAGCCCGCACAGCCGGCGAGTGGTGGCGCGGGGGAGCGCCGCGTACGCGTGGTGCTCGTCGACGACCACCGCATGTTCCGCACCGGCGTCCAGGCCGAGATCGGCCAGACCGCCGAGACCGGCGTCGAGGTCGTCGGCGAGGCCGCCGACGTCGACCAGGCCGTCACGGTCATCACGGCGACCCGCCCCGAGGTCGTGCTCCTCGACGTCCACCTCCCCGGCGGCGGCGGGGTCGAGGTGCTGCGCCGCTGCGCGCCCCTGATGAGCGACGCCGAGCGGCCCGTCCGCTTCCTCGCCCTGTCCGTCTCGGACGCGGCGGAGGACGTGATCGGAGTGATCCGCGGCGGCGCCCGGGGCTACGTCACCAAGACCATCACCGGCACCGACCTGGTCGACTCCGTCTTCCGTGTCCAGGAGGGCGACGCCGTCTTCTCCCCGCGGCTGGCCGGTTTCGTCCTCGACGCGTTCGCCTCCACGGACGCGCCGCCGGTCGACGAGGACCTGGACCGGCTCACCCAGCGCGAGCGTGAGGTGCTGCGCCTGATCGCCCGCGGCTACGCGTACAAGGAGATCGCCAAACAGCTGTACATCTCCGTCAAGACGGTCGAGTCCCACGTCTCGGCGGTCCTGCGCAAGCTCCAGCTGTCCAACCGGCACGAGCTGACCCGCTGGGCGACCGCACGGCGGCTGGTCTGACGGCTCCGCACGGGGTGGCGTCCGCGTCTCACACCACCCGCGCGGCCCCCGCGAACGGCATCTCGTCGACCGGAGCGACGCGCACCGGCGCCGACGGGTTCGGGGCGTGGATCATCCGGCCGTTGCCGACGTAGATGCCGACGTGGCTGATGCCCGAGTAGAAGAAGACCAGGTCGCCGGGGAGCAGTTCGGACCGCCCGACGCGGCGGCCCGCGTCGATCTGGGCGTAGGTCGTGCGGGGCAGGGAGACGCCGGCCGCGCGGTAGGCGGCCTGGGTGAGGCCCGAGCAGTCGAAGGCGTTCGGGCCGGTCGCGCCCCACACGTAGGGGCTGCCGAGCTTTCGGTAGGCGTAGGCGACGGCCGCCGCGGCGCGGGAGTCGGGGGCCTGGACGGAGGCGGACAGGCCCTCCCGGGAGCCGGCGGAAGGCGCGCGGGAGGCGCGATCACCCGTCCCGTCCCCGACGCGGGCGCGTTCCTCGGCGGTCAGCCGGGACAGCAGGCGGCGGGCCGACTCCAGCTTGCCGGTGACGGTCTCGCGGTGACGTTTCAGCTCGGCCCGGCGCGACGTCAGCGAGGACACCTCGACGCGGGCGGCGCCGCGCAGGCGCTCGATCTCCCGCAGTTCCTTGCGTACGCGGCCCACCGCGGCCGTCTGCCGGCTGCCCGCGCGCTCGACGAACGCGGCGCCGTCCAGATACCGGTCCGGGTCGGACGAGAGCGCGAGTTGCAGCGCCGGGTCCAGGCCGCCGCTGCGGTACTGCGCCGCCGCGACCGAACCCAGTGCCTCCCGCGCCGAGTTCAGCCGGTCCTCCTTGCGGGCGGCCTCGTCCCGCAGTTCCTCCAGGCGCCGTTCGGCGGCGTCCGCCTTCTCCTTCGCGCCGTTGTACTTCTCCGTGGCCACCTCGGCCTCCTGGTAGAGCTTGTCCACCTTGGCCCTGACCTGCGCCGCCGTCGGCTGCGGATCGGCGTGTCCGGTCCCGCCCAGGCCCGTCGCGGTGGCCGCGCCCGCGAGGGTGATGGTGGCCGCCGTACGAGCCCTGCCGCCGCCCGTCGCGCGCTGTCGCGGCCTGCGGTGCGTTCCCACCTTGCGATCCACGTCCTTCCGTACGACTCGACCCCGGCCCGCGCCGGGTCGGCGCCGGTCCGCTCCGGCTGCCTGGGCCAGGACGCTAGGCGGGTCGGTAACGGTCCGGTGACGGGATGCACGGAAGTGGCGGCGGCGGATCGCGCGGCGACCGTATGCGACCGACACCCGCTCCAGGACCCGTCGTCTTCACGCAGGGTGATGACCGATATGCCGGATCGGAGGCGGACGGGGAACGTGAGCTGTTATGGGAGCGGCGGGCCGGGCCGGTGTCCGGGCGCGCCCGGGCCCTCATTAGGCTCCGGCCTCATGGACGTACTCATCCACCTCTTCGTCGGCCTGCACATCATCGGTATCGCCGCGCTCCTGGGCGGCTTCCTGACCCAGATGAAGGCGATGGGCCGGGACGCGGCCCGGTTCACCCCCGCGATGCTGCACGGCGCGCTGACGATGCTGGTCACCGGCGCCGTCCTGGTCGGCCTCAACCAGGCCCAGGACTACTCCGTCGACAACGTCAAGATCGGCGTGAAGCTCGCCGTGCTGATCGTGATCCTCGGCCTGGTCTACGTGAAGCGCGACGACGAGAAGGTGGACAAGCCGCTGTTCGGCCTGGTCGGAGCGCTGACGCTGGTGAACGTCTTCATCGCGGTGCTGTGGACCTGACCGCCGCCCCGGAGCCCTCCGCCGCGGACCGCAGTCCGGCCCGGGCCTGGACGACCGCCCCCGCCGCGACCGCCAGCCACCCGGCCACCGCGATCCACAGCAGCGCCCGGCCGGGCGCGTCCAGCCACGGGACGTCGACGACCACGGCCACGGACAGCGTCGCCGCCGCCGTCATGCCGAGCGGGAAGACGGTCGACCAGCGGCGCACGTCGTAGCGGAGGCGGGGCCAGGCGATCTCGGCGGCCAGCAGTACGGCGTACCAGGCCAGGTCGAGCGTGAGCAGGAGGACGGTCACGTCGTGCAGGACGGCCTGGTCGTCGGCGTTCCACAGGTACATGCCGGTCCCGGCCGCCGCGAGCAGCTTGGCGCCGGCGAGGGCCGAGATGGCGAGCGCGCCGCCCGCCACCCAGTGGTCCCCGGAGCCACGGGCCACCTGCCGCAGGTCGAAGCGGAACAGCGCGATCAGGTAGAGCACGATCCCCAGCCAGAACGGCACCAGCGCCGCGTGCGCCAGCCAGGGCGTCGAGGTGGCCGCGGCCAGCGTGGCGGCGAGCACGGCGAGCCCCTCCGTGGCCACGCAGCTCAGGAACACCGCCCCGGGCATCCCCCGCCCCCAGCGCTGCACCACCAGGTACAGCAGCCACGGCCACAGCAGGGCCGCCAGCACCAGCAGCACCGCCGCCAGGAGCGACCAGCCGAGCAGCGAGAACCGCGTGCCGAGCACGGTCGTCGCGGCGACGGCGGTGAGCGCCCCCGGCGTCCCGGCCCGCTGCACCCACTGCGCCCGGTCGGCAAGGAGCAGGTAGACGAAGTTCGCGGCCAGTATCAGCCAGGCGGCGCAGGCCAGGACCAGGGCGGTCCGGGACAGGATCTCGCGGCCCGTCAGATGCAGGGCGACCGACACGATGCCGGTCGCCATCACCGCGGCCCCGGCCGCCGGTGGACGCTGCGCCCACCAGGTGCGCAGCGCGGAGGGATGGGTGGCCGATGACATGCGCCCGATGCTAGGGCCTGTCCGGCGGATCGGATCGCAGGAGAGACGCGTTCTCGCCGATCAGGCCGGGCGCACCACGCTGTAGATGGACGACTCGCCGTCGTAGAAGATCGACTCCTCGCGGACGTACGCGCCCGGCTTCGGGGCGTGGATCATCATGCCGTCGCCGATGTACAGGCCGACGTGGCTGATGTCGTCGTAGAAGAAGACCAGGTCACCGGGTTGTGCCTGGGAGACGGAGACGGTCGTGCCCGCGTTGACCTGGTCGTAGGTGACACGCGGCAGGCTCACGCCCGCGGCCTTCCAGGCGGCCTGGGTGAGGCCCGAGCAGTCGTAGGAGCCGGGGCCCGTGGCGCCCCAGACGTACGGCTTGCCGAGCTGGGCGCGGGCGAAGGCGATCGCCTTCTCCGCCTTGGTGCCGTTGGAGGTGTCCGGCGTCGACGAGTCCGACGAACCGGTGCCGCCGGAGGTCCCCGAGGAGCCGGACCCGGAGCCGCTCCCCTGCTGCTGGGCGGCCTCCTCCTGCCGCCTGCGCTCGGCCTCCTGCGCCGCCTGCTGCTTCGCCAGCTCGGCGGCCTCGCGGGCGGCCTCGTCCTGCTTCTTCTTCTCGATCGCCGCGAGCCGGGCCTTCTCCTCGGCGGTCAGCTCCGACAGCAGCTTCCGCGCGGTGGCCAGCTTCTTCTGGACGGTCGACTTGGCCGTCTTGAGGTCGGTCTGGGAGCCGGTGAGCGTCTCGAGGCTCTCGGTGGCCTCCCGGCGCTTCTTCATCGTCTCGGACTGCTGGGTGACGTAGTCGTCGACGGCGCTCTTCTGCCGGCCGGTGAGCCGGTTCATCAGCTGGTTCTGGTCGAAGTAGTCCTGCGGGGAATCCGCGAGCAGCAGGGTCGCGGTCTCCGGGACCGCGGCGCCCGTGCGGTACTGGGCGGAGGCGAAGGAGCCCAGCTCCTCGCGCGCGTCGTTGAGCTTCTGGGTGCGCTGGGCGACGTCGTCGAGGAGGGTGTCGACCTTCTTGCGCTGCTTGGAGGTCTTCTCCTTGGCCGCGTTGTACTTCTCGGTCGCCGACCCGGCCTGGCGGTAGAGGTCGTCGACCTTCTTCTCGACCTCTTCGAGGGTCGGCCGGTCGTCCGACGGCGTGGCGCCCGCCGTCTGGGACAGCAGGGCGACGGAGGTGAGGGCCGCGGTGGCGAGGGCCGGGGTCCGTATGCCCGCGACGCGGGTACCGGTGGGACGCGACTTGCGGTGCGACGCCAAGGGAGGCGACTCCTTCCAGTGCTCCGCCTACCGGGTTAGCTGTCGGGTTCGGGCGGCACGGAAGGGTTGCCCTACGGCGTCCGCCCTCTCGTCTCGTCGAGGGCGGTGCGGCCGATTCACCCCAAAGGTCTCGGTTGGGTCCCCGGCTCCGGCTGCCGTGCGGGCAGGCCGGACTCGGCGGAGGCCGCGCGGCCCGGCGAGGTTCGCCGGAGGGGGTCGAGCGGCCTGCCCGCACGGTAGCCAACTCGTGTGGCCGCTGTGAAGGTTGGTGGGTGATATGCCCGATACATTTTCGTGACCTTCCGTGCGGGCGCCTCTGGGCGGCCAGTGGGCGTCACTCTTCGTGTTCCGGCCGGTCGCGGGGCGTGCCCGGTCCTGGAGCGCCGGGCATTTTCCGGGGTGGCACCGGGTTGTCGGTGGGGCGCCCTAGACTCGGAGAGCGATGAGCAGCCTCTTTGACGACAGCTTCCTGGCGAGCCTCCAGACCCCCCGGGGTCACGAGGAGGAACCCCCGCCGCCGCCCGAGGACGAGCACGGACCGGAGCCGGTTCCGCACGATCTGTTCGGCGGGAAGTTCGACGCGCCTCCGGACCGGGACACCCACTACCGGGACGGTGCCCCGCGCCCCGCCCTGGACGCCGCCGCGCTCCTGGAGGGGCTGAACGAGAACCAGCGCGCCGCCGTCGTCCACTCCGGCTCCCCGCTGCTCATCGTGGCCGGTGCCGGTTCCGGCAAGACCCGCGTGCTCACCCACCGCATCGCCCACCTGCTGGCCGCGCGGAACGTCCACCCCGGGCAGATCCTCGCGATCACCTTCACCAACAAGGCCGCGGGCGAGATGAAGGAGCGCGTCGAGCATCTCGTCGGCCCGCGCGCGAACGCGATGTGGGTGATGACCTTCCACAGCGCGTGCGTCCGCATCCTGCGCCGCGAGTCCAAGAAGCTCGGCTTCACGTCGTCGTTCTCGATCTACGACGCCGCCGACTCCAAGCGGCTCATGGCACTGGTCTGCCGCGACCTGGACCTCGACCCCAAGCGCTTCCCGCCCAAGTCCTTCAGCGCCAAGATCAGCAACCTGAAGAACGAGCTGATCGACGAGGAGGACTTCGCGGCCCAGGCCGCCGACGGCTTCGAGAAGACCCTCGCCCAGGCCTACGCCATGTACCAGTCGCGACTGCGCGAGGCCAACGCCCTCGACTTCGACGACCTGATCATGACCACGGTCAATCTGCTGCGTGCCTTCCCGGACGTCGCCGAGCACTACCGCCGCCGCTTCCGGCACGTCCTGGTCGACGAGTACCAGGACACCAACCACGCCCAGTACGCCCTGGTGCGCGAGCTGGTCGGCGTGCCCTCGGAGCACCCCGTCGACGTGCCGCCGGAGGCCGAGGTGCCGCCCGCCGAGCTGTGCGTGGTGGGCGACGCCGACCAGTCGATCTACGCCTTCCGCGGCGCCACCATCCGCAACATCCTCCAGTTCGAGGAGGACTACCCGGACGCGACGACGATCCTCCTGGAGCAGAACTACCGCTCCACCCAGACCATCCTCAGCGCCGCCAACGCGGTCATCGAGCGCAACGAGTCCCGCCGTCCCA
Source organism: Streptomyces sp. MH60 (assembly GCF_002939385.1). Classification (GTDB taxonomy): domain Bacteria; phylum Actinomycetota; class Actinomycetes; order Streptomycetales; family Streptomycetaceae; genus Streptomyces. Next base: position 24,121 of record NZ_MULI01000079.1, read on the forward strand.
AGAACCTGTGGACCAACCAGGGCAGCGGCGCCCGGATCACCGGGTACGTCGCCGACACCGAGCACGACGAGGCGCAGTTCGTCGCCGACGAGATAGACCGCCTCACCGACGCGGGCGAGGCCAAGGCCGGCGACGTCGCCGTCTTCTACCGGACCAACGCCCAGTCCCGTGTCTTCGAAGAGGTCTTCATCCGCACCGGCCTGCCCTACAAGGTCGTCGGCGGCGTCCGCTTCTACGAGCGCAAGGAGGTCCGGGACGTCCTGGCCTACCTGCGGGTGCTGGCCAACCCGGAGGACTCGGTGCCGCTGCGCCGCATCCTCAACGTCCCCAAGCGCGGCATCGGCGACCGCGCGGAGGCGATGATCGACGCGCTCGCCCAGCGCGAGAAGATCAGTTTCCCGCAGGCACTGAGGCGCGTCGACGAGGCGTACGGCATGGCCGCGCGCTCCGCGAACGCCGTCAAGCGGTTCAACACGCTGATGGAGGACCTGCGCACCATCGTCGAGTCCGGCGCCGGACCGGCGACCGTCCTGGAGGCGATCCTCGAACGCACCGGGTACCTGGCCGAGTTGCAGGCCTCCACCGACCCGCAGGACGAGACCCGCATCGAGAACCTCCAGGAACTCGCGGCCGTCGCCCTGGAGTTCGAGCAGGAACGGGCCGAGGGCGAGGAGGCCGGGACGCTGGCCGACTTCCTGGAGAAGGTCGCGCTCGTCGCCGACTCCGACCAGATCCCGGACGAGGAGGACGGCGACGGCGTCGTCACCCTGATGACCCTGCACACCGCCAAGGGCCTGGAGTTCCCGGTCGTCTTCCTCACCGGCATGGAGGACGGCGTGTTCCCGCACATGCGCGCCCTCGGCCAGGCCAAGGAGCTGGAGGAGGAGCGGCGCCTCGCCTACGTCGGCATCACGCGCGCCCGTGAGCGCCTCTACCTGACCCGGTCGACGCTGCGCAGCGCCTGGGGCCAGCCGTCGTACAACCCGCCCTCCCGGTTCCTGGAGGAGATTCCGGCCCCCCACCTGGAGTGGAAGCGTACCGGGGCGAACGGCCCCGCGTCCTCCGCGCCGGTCTCGGGCGTGGCGGCCTCGCTGTCCTCGTCCCGTTCCCGCTCGTCGGCGTCGGGTGCGTCCGGCTTCGCCACCCGCAGGTCGGCCGGTGCCGAGCAGCCGACGGTCTCACTGTCGGTCGGCGACCGCGTCACGCACGACCAGTTCGGGCTCGGCACGGTGGTCGGGGTCAAGGGCACCGGGTCCAACGCCGAGGCGACGATCGACTTCGGGGACACCAAGCCGAAGCGGCTGCTGCTGCGGTACGCGCCGGTGGAGAAGCTCTGAGGATGTGACGCGGGGCGGTGCGGTGAGGGCCCGGGCGTCAGCCCGGGCCGACCGTGGCCGCCCGGCCGGTCTGCTGAGACGTTACGGCGTCACGTCGGGTTGATGCCGTGGCTGCGCAGCCACGGCAGCGGGTCGATCGACGAACCGCCCGCGGGACGCACTTCGAAGTGCAGGTGCGGACCGGTCGAGTTGCCCGAGTTGCCGGAGAACGCGATCGCGTCGCCCGCCTTCACGGTCGTGCCGGAGGGGACCTGGTAGCTGGAGAGGTGGCAGTACCACGTCTCCGTGCCGTCCTTCGCGGTCACGATCATCATGTTGCCGTACGCGCTGTTGTACTGCGTCCGCACGGTGCCGTCGGTCGCCGCCATCACCTTCGTCCCGTACGACACGGGGAAGTCGATGCCGGTGTGGACGGACATCCAGTTGATGCCGGCCTGCCCGTAATAGGCGCTGAGGCCGTGCTGTTCCACCGGGAGCGCGAACTTGGGGCGCAGCCGCTCCTTGCGGGCCGCCTCCTCCGCCGCCCGCCTCTTCTCCAGGGCCTGCTCGGCCTTGAGGTCGATGCGCTCCTGGGTCCGGCTGGCCCGGTCGGCGAAGTCGTCGGCCCCGGCGGCCAGGCTCGTGAGCTGGGTGTCCAGCTTGTTGTTGGCGGCGGACGGCTTCACCGGCGCGGCCTGCGCGTTGCCCGGGTCCGGTGCCGACGCCGCGGCGTCCGCACTCTCGTCACCGGTCAGGCTGCCGACGGAGGCGGCCGCGATACCGGCGACGCTCATCACGCAGGCCGACGGCACGGCGATGGTCAGCAGCGCGGAGCGCTTGGCGGGCTGGCGGCGACGGGAACGCGCCCCGGCGCGGGAGCCGGTGCGGGCGGCCGGGACCCGGGCGGCGGGCGTGACCTCTTCCTGGTCGTCCAGCAGGGCGGTCACGGTGGGGAGTTCACCGGTGGCTGCCAACTCGCCGTCATGGGGGGAGGGTTCGGCGTTCTCGGCGACGGGCGTGATGTCCGGTGCGGCGTCGTCCGGGACGGGGTGCTCGGTCGCGCCGGTGACCGTGGGGTCCGCGTTCCACTGCGTGGCGTCGTAGGAGCCGGTGTCCGCGGGGCCGCCCGGGAACGCGCCGGTGTGGAAGGTACCGGTCGCGAAGGCGTTCGTCTCGTAGGCACCCGTGTCGAACGCCCCGGTGTCGAAGGTGCCGGTGTCGGCGATGCCGGTGTGGAAGGTGCCGGTGTCGAAGGTCTGCGTGCCCCAGTCCCACTGCTGGGTCGCGTCGGCCGGAGCGCCGGACTGGTCCGGAAGGCTCCAGTCGCCGGTGTCCCACTGCCCGGTGGCCTCGGGGCCCGCGGCCTGCGGCGGTACGGAGCCGTACTGCTGGTACCCGGCCGTCCACGTCGTCGTGTCGTAGGCGCCGGTGTCGTAGGCGGCGTGGTGCTGGGCCGCGTACGCGTCGTAGTGCGGGGTCTGCTCGCCGCCGGTGGACCACTGGGTGGTGTCGTAGGACCCTGTCGCCTCGTGGGTGCCGGTGGTGTAGTGGCCCGGCATGCTGCCGAAGAGGGGGTCCGTGTCGAAGGCCGAGGTGTCGGCGGTGCCGGTGGAAAAACCGGTGGAGGTGTAGCCGCCGGACGTGGTGAGGTCGCCGTACTGGGCCTCCCCTGTGCCGTACGACGCGTACTGCGCCGACGCGGCGTCGGAAGCCTGAGCCGGGGTGGTTCTTGTCCCCGACGGGTGACGGTCGTTCACCAACTTCTCTTTCGCCTCGACAACAGGGGCTGCCAGAGCAGTGCGGCGACTGTACCCGGCGGTATACGGGCACGACAATCTTCGTCAGGTTTCACGAGCGAAGGAAACGGGCAATCGGCCGTGTTTTGGGGGACGGCGGGCACGAGTTTGGCTTTGTGTTCGAGAATTGTTCGAGTCCGAACGGGTTGCTCCGGTCTCAGGCCACGGTCAGCCCGCCGGAGCGTTTGCCCGTTTCCGTACCCGTTTCCACGCCTGTTTCCGGTCCGGCGGTGTCGAGCGCCTGCCGTATCCCCGTGGCCACGGTGGGGTGCACGGGCAGCGCGAGGTGGCCGATGCCGCTCACCCGGACGTTCTCCACGCTCAGGTCGGGATGGTCGAGACAGGCCGTCTCCAGCGGGTCCATCACCCGGTCCAGGTCGCTCCAGAAGCTGACGAACCGCGTACGGCAGCCGGGGGCCGGCCAGGTCAGCTCCTCGATCACCGCCGATCCGGGACGCATCTGGCGCACGATCGGGTGCGCGTTCGCCAGCGGCACCACCTTGGTACCGGCGTGCGGGGTGCCGAGCGTCACCAGGGTGCGGACGCGGAGGTCTCCGCCGAGGCGCTGTACGTAGTAGCGCGCGATCAGTCCACCGAGGCTGTGCCCGACGACGTCGACCTGCTCGCTGCCCGTCCGCTCGCAGATCTCCTCGATGTGCCGGCCGAGCAGCTCGGCCGCGGTGCGGATGTCGCAGGTCAGAGGGGAGTAGTTCAGCGACTCGATCTCGTGCCTGCCGTGCTGGGCCAGGCTGCGGCGCAGCAGCAGGAAGACCGAGCGGTTGTCGATGAAGCCGTGCAGCAGCACGACCGGGGGGCTGGCCGGGGCCGGGAGCCTGGGGGGCGGCGGGGACGGCTCCGGGCCCTGGGCGTCCGCCGGCCGAAGGGCCTGGACCGGGCGCCGCTCCTGGATGATCCCCGAGGGGTAGAGGAGGAGGTGCCCGGCGAGGATCGCGGCCTCCAGGGCGCTTGCCTTCAGGAGGGTCAGCGAGAGTCCGGTCAGTCGGCCCGGAAGGCCTGCCAGGTCCGGGAGTCCTGGGACCGCGGGGAGCCCCGGAAGACCGGGAAGTCCCGGAAGCCCGGGCAGGAGACGCTGGACGAGGGGGAGAAGGGGCAGTGCTGCCGTGGTGACCTTCATGGGCCGACCTCCTGTCGGCACGCGCAGGGACGCCTCTGTCCCCCCGTGTGCCCTCATGGAGCGCCGTGACACCAGTGACTGGTGCTGTTTGCGAGGTTTATGCCCACCCGTGTTCCGGCATGCCGTACCAGAGCCCTGTGGGACTTATGAGGCCTGTGGGGTCGGTGAAATGGCGATGAGGCCCGCTGCCGATCTGTGCTGCCCTCGCTGCGGCTCTCCGTGCTCTCCGTGCGCGTGCTGCCGCCGCGCCCCGGTGCGGTGTGCGGCGAACGTGTCCCACCGTGTGATTTCCCCCTCTGTATCCACCGCGAAACTGCCGGTTGCGGGATGCTGGCGATAACGTTCGTTCACTTCCCCCGGACACTGTGGTGCGGGGCTCCGCGCCGCGAGGACGTGAAGTGTGCGGTACTTGTCGGTACGGATGGATGTAGTCGCTTCATGGAGGCAGTGATGGGTGTGGCAGCCGGTCCGATCCGCGTGGTGGTGGCCAAGCCGGGGCTCGACGGCCACGATCGCGGGGCCAAGGTGATCGCGCGGGCCCTGCGTGACGCCGGTATGGAGGTCATCTACACCGGGCTCCACCAGACGCCCGAGCAGATCGTCGACACCGCGATCCAGGAGGACGCCGACGCGATCGGGCTGTCCATCCTCTCCGGTGCGCACAACACGCTCTTCGCCGCGGTGATCGAGCTGCTCCGGGAGCGGGACGCCGCGGACATCCTGGTCTTCGGCGGCGGGATCATTCCCGAGGCGGACATCGCCCCGCTGAAGGAGAAGGGCGTCGCGGAGATCTTCACGCCCGGCGCGACCACGGCGTCCATCGTGGACTGGGTCCGGGCGAACGTACGGGAGCCCGCGGGCGCGTAGGCACGGGCTGTCCGGGCTTTGGCCGTTTAGCCCTGGCCGTCGAGCCCTGGCCGTCGAGCCCTGGGCGTCTACCCTGGCTGTCCGGCGTCGGCGAGCGGCCGTCCCGTCGGCGCGGGTGCCGCCCCCTCCGTGTCCACGCGGGCACGCCTCGGACCGCCGGGTGCACGGGCAGCGGGTCCCGGGGTGGCGGCTCACGGCCCCGCCCGGAGTTCCTCGGCCATCGCCGCCCGCAGACGCAAGGTCGTGACGAGCCGCTGGAACGCCTCCGCCCAGTACCACCCGGCCCCCGGCGACGCGTCCTCCCGCTCGTCCGGTATCGCCAGCAGGCCGTCGAGGCGGCCCGCCTCCGAGGGGTCGAGGCAGCGCTCGGCCAGGCCCATGACGCCGCTGAAGCTCCACGGGTAGCTCCCGGCGTCCCGGGCAATCTCGAGCGCGTCGACCACCGCACGGCCGAGTGGCGTGGCCCACGGCACCCCGCACATGCCGAGCAGCTGGAACGCCTCGGACAGTCCGTGCGTCGCGATGAACCCGGCGACCCACGCGGCGCGTTCACCGGCGCTCAGCGTGCCGAGCAGCTTGGCCCGCTCGGCCAGGGACACCGCGCCCGGGCCCCCGGCCTCGGGCGCCGTGGGCGCGCCCAGCAGTGCCCTCGCCCACCCGCCGTCGCGCTGTCGTACCGCCGCGCGGCACCACGCGGCGTGCAGCTCGCTCTGCCAGCCGTCCGACACCGGCAGGGCGACGATCTCCTCGGGGCTACGACCCGCGAGCCGGGCCGGCCAGGTGGCCAGCGGTGCCGCCTCCACCAACTGGCCGAACCACCAAGAGCGTTCCCCCCGTCCGGCGGGCGGCTTGGCCACCACGCCGTCCCGCTCCATGCCCGAGTCGCACTCGTGGGGTGCCTCGACGGTGATCGCCGGCGGGGTGCGGGTGCGGTCGAGGGACACGCACGTCGCGGCCCGCGCCGCCATCCGCGCGGCCAGCGCCGAGTGCGGCAGCGCCGAGAGCAACTCGGCCGCCGTGGCTCGTACGTTGCGGCTGCGGTCGGTCAGCGCCTGCTCCAGAAACGGTTCGTCCGCCGCCTCCAGCCCCGTCCGCAGCGAGTCGAGGAACATCAGCCGGTCCTCGGCCCGTTCCGTCTCCCAGGTCGACGCCAGCAACTCGCGTGCACCAGCCGGATCGCGGGCGCGCAGGGACGCCAGGAGAGCGACGCGTTCGGCGAACAGGCCCTCGCCCCAGAGCCTGCGCGCCCGCTCCGCGGCATCGGCACCCGGCGCTGCGGTCCCTCCGCCGGGCGTCGCACGCAGGGCGAACCGCCAGTCCGGATTCAGCCGGGCCAGCCACAGGGCCCTGGGCCCCGCGAAGGCCAGCGCCGCCGGCCGCAGGTCCGTACGCCCCCGCGCCGCGTCCAGCAGCGCCGGAAGCGCCTGGGGCGGCGGCGCGAAACCGCGGGCGTTCGCCGTCGCCAGCCACTGGGGCAGCAGCTCCATCAGATCGGGCGCGCTGCCTCTGCGGCCGCCGCCCGCCGTGCCGGGGCGGTCGGTGAGCAGCATCGTGAGCCGACGGGCGGCCGCGTCCGGCAGCGGCGGGCGGGGGTC
>NZ_MULI01000008.1 GCF_002939385.1 Streptomyces sp. MH60
GACGTCACCACCGAACTGGTCAACATGACCGTGAGCATCGTGGACGGCTGGTACGCCGACACCCGCATTGACTGGGAGGACGTCTACGACCGGCTGGAGCGCGGCGCCGGACTCGACGACGGCCGCCGCATCGACCTCGGCGAGGACCTCGGCTCGCCCGCCCTCGAAGCCCTCAAGCGCCGCGTGCGCGCCGCCCGCCGCGACCACGGCTGATCCCTAGGAGCGCACCACATGACCTTGTCCACCGCCTACCTCGCCAGCCAGCCCGCCCGGGGCCCGGGACTCGACCAGGCCACCGCCCGCCGCCGCGCCCGGGAACTGGCTGGCATCGCCGCCGCCGCGCACAAGGACAGCAACGGCCGCTGGAACACCGACGGATGGCCGACCGACCAGACCGCGTGGATCGTCACCAGCCTCGCCGGGCGCATCATCCTCGACGACGGTTCGACGCCCGCCGCCGCCGTGCCCGGCTCGTACGTCGCATGGGCCGAGGGTCCGCAGGAACGGACCGAACACGGCTACCTGGCCGCCGAACACGACGGGCAGGCTCTCGTCCTCGGCCTGGACGGCACGTACCGCCAGATGCCCGCCGACATCCCCGAGCCGGAACCCGATCCCGACCGGCCCGGCCACTCCCCGCACCCTTAGCCTGGACCCGGCCGCGCCCCGCCCGCCGATGCCGGGGCGCGGCCCCTCGACCCGCCACGAGGAGACACCGATGCCCGACCGCCCTGAACAGCACCTCGCCGACCCCGGCCCGGACGCCTCCGTCCGCATCCTCACCGACGACGGATGGACCACCGTGCCCCCGACCACGCCTACCGCCACCGTGAAGCTCCCCGGGAGCTTCGTTGACTGGCTCACCACCACGCTCGCCGACCTCGGCCCGGCCCCGTCCCTGGACGACGTCCGTGCCGCCCTGCACCGCGCCCGGCGCACCGAACGCCGGATCGGCTACTTCCTCACCCTCGACGCCACCGCGCCCGTGCTGGAGATGCTCACCTCCCTCGCCGCCGACTGCATCAACCTCGGCCGCCCCGTCACCGGCCACAACACCCGCGAGGCCGCCCACCGCGCGCGGCTGCGCCTCATCACCGCCCGCGCCGCCCTCCACGCCCAGGAGCAGCAGTGAGCCACACCATCACCCCCGGACAGACCTACCGCGCGTGCGCCCCGTACCCGTACGGCCCGACCCGCATCCGTATCACCGCGTACGAGCCGGGTGCGGCGACCGCCGACGCCGCCGACCGCGACAGCGGCGCCCCGTGCGTCGTCCTCGCCGCCGATCTCCACGCCAGCCCCGCCCACGACGACGGCACGCCCCGCACCGAGGGCTACGCCCTCACCCGCACCCTGATCGCCCTCGCCGCACCCCAGGAGCGCCCGTGACCGACGACGACGAGACCGTCAACGAACAGGCCGTCGTCGCGTACCTGGCCCGCCTGCCCGACGACCCGGCCGCGCTCGCCGCGAAGGCCGCCGAGCAGGAAGCGCGCCTTGCCTACTGGCTGGCCCAGGCCCGCACCTACAGCTACCGCATGGACCGCTGTACCACCATCGAGGCCCGGCGCCGCAACGCCCGCCGCGCCGGGGTCAGTCTTCAGCACGCCCAGACCGCCCGCGAGTGGCTCGAAGCCATCCGCCGCAGGACCGAGGAGCGCTCCTGATGAGCCGACCGCCAAGCGCCGCCGCCCTGCACCGCCTCGCCAAGGGAGCGAGGGCGCTGGGGAGCACTGCTGCGCCCGAGCGGTACCGGCAGGCGACCGGACGGCTTCCTGATGCTGATGCGATCATCCGGTGCAGCCGCGAGGAGCAGCTTTCCGTCTCGGTTCTCGCCCGCGTGTATGAGACCAGCGTGCACGCGGTGTATGCCGTGCTCGATGCGGCCGGGCGGTCTCGCGAGGAGCTGTGGCGGCGCCCGGTTCAGGAGAGCGGGAGGCGCCCTGCCCCGCCTACTCTGCCCGAGTGGCCGGACGCCGTCCGGGACTACGAGGCGGGGGACTCTCCTGGCGTCATCGCTGCCCGCTACGGAATGACCACCCACGCCGTCAACAACTCCGTCAAGGATGCCGTTGGAGGCGCGTGGCGCGAGGCCGCCGAAGCGCGTGCACTGACCACAGAGCAGAACCGCGAGGCCACCGAGGTCCGCTACCGGGCGCGCACCGGCGCTCTGGACGCCGCCGCCGCCGACCTCGGCGTCTCCACCGACCAGCTGCGTGCCGTCCTCGACGCGCACGGTCTACTCCTGCATGACCTGCCCACCACCGAGGAGCAACCGTGAGCACTATCCCCGTCCGCGTGCCCGCCGACACCATGCCGACTGTCCTGGACGCGCCCCGCGTTCTGCCCGAGGGCCATCCCGGGCGCGGTCTGTCCTGCGCCGCGTGCGTCCTGCCGATCCTCGGCCGGGCCATGGTCACCGTGTACGTGGGCACCGACCCCGACCAGCGCCGCCCCGGCGGGGCCATGCGCGGCACCGGGGTCCCCGTGCACGCCGACTGTGCCGGGGTGACCGCCGAGACCGCTTGCGAGCACGTGTGGGTGACCGCCCTCGACGGCGACAACGAAAACGAACCGGCCCGCGACGCCGACGGCCGTACCTGGGTGCACTGCGGGGTGTGCGGTACGCCCCGGGGCGCCTCGCCCCGCCTGGTGACTCTCAGTACGCCGTGCGCCCGGCCCGACTGCCACCACCCCTACAACTGGCACGTCCCCGGCCCGCGCTGCACCGCCGGGCCGGACAGCGCGCCGTGCCCCTGCGCCGCTTTCCAGGCTCCCGCCGACATTCCCGCAACACCCGAGGAGCACTGACGTCATGCCTGTCGACGGGCCGGTGGAGGAGTTGCAGGCGGCGGCTGGTCGGCTGCTGGAGCGGGGGGCGCCGCTGGAGGAGGTGGAGGCGTTCGCCGCTCTGGTGCGGGCGTTCCCGGCCGGGCCGCTGCCGCTGGTCGCCGATCAGCCTGCGGCCCGGGAGCGGGTGTCGTGTGACCGGTGCGGCGGGGGTGAGCTGTTTGACCTGCTGGGGCACGATGCGATGGGGCACCGGGTGGCGAACCGCCTTGCGCAGCAGAGGGTTTCGACGCTGGCCGAGCTGACGTCGCGGTCGGCGGAGTGGCTGCTGGACGAGGCCCGGGTGGGGGCGAAGGGGTTCCAGCGGGTGCGGCTGAAGGTGGGTTTCCAGGCGTGGGACGTGATGGTCGGGAGGAACGCCGCGACCGGGTAGACACGCATATCGATGTGCATTAGTGTGAGGGTCCTCGCGCTGCTCCGGCCGCCACGGAGAGCGGGGACCCTTTCTTTCCGCCTCGACCCGCCACGAGGAGAACAAGTCCATGATCCGTCGTACTTTCGGGTGGATACTGCTCGCCCTGCCGCTCGCGACCCCTCTCGTCTGGTTCGTGCTGGACCGGACGCTGCCAGACACCGTGCAGGCCCGCGCGCTGTGTGACCAGCTCACCTTCGCGTACTTCCTCGGCTGCTTCGTCGTCATCCGGCTGGCCATGAGCTTCGTCCCGGTCCGGCGCTCGCAGGACGGGACTGGCCGGTGAACACTCCGATCACCATGCAGGAGGCCCGGGAGCTGGGCGCGCCGGAGTGCTTCTCCGAGGAGTTCGCGTTCCTGGAGCGCACCGGGGGGCTGCCGCCGTACGCGGGGCCGGTCGAGCCGGACTGGGGCAGCGACGCCTCCTACCTGTACGACGACGAGCCGACCGAGCCGCCCGGCTGGTCGGAGGAGCCCGACCCCGAGTGGGTGCGTGAGCCGGAGCCGGAGCCGTGCCAGGGTCCGGCGCGGACCTTCGAGTTCCTCGGCATGCCCGAGCGCTGGCGCGCGCACGAGGGCGGCTGCTGGGACCTGCACGTCCCGTCCGAGTCCTGCCCGCCGCCGTTCTGATCTTCCTGAACATCTCGTCCGCCCCTGCCTGTTGTACGGGGCCCCGGGGTCGAACCGGGGGCGGACACCATGCGCACACCGCTACTGTGCGCAGTCGTCACACCACATCCCAGGGGGGATCCGACCGTGAAGGTCACCAGACTCAGCCGTCTCCTGTTCCCGGCCGCCGCCGTCGGCGCGCTGCTGCTCGCCACGGCGTGCGACAACGTCACCAAGCCGTCGTCGCAGGGCGCGGCCGTGATGTGCGAGGAGTTCATCAAGAAGGGCGACTACCTGAAGTCGCCCGGCTCGGCGAAGTTCTCCGGTGTCTCGGACACGACGATCAAGACGCTGCGGGCGAAGAAGCCGTGGAAGTACCGGGTCTCGGGCTGGGTCGACAGCCAGAACTCCTTCGGTGCGCTGGTCCGCAACAAGTACGTGTGCGAGATCAGCACGAAGGACGCCGACACCTGGCACCTCGACGTCCTGGACCTCGGCAAGTAGTCCCTGTCATCTCTCATCAGCTTCATCAACACCGTCAAGGACGATTATGAGCAGCATGTACACCCCGCCGCCCGCCGACAAGCCGAAGAAGCCGGTCTACCGGAGGAAGGGCTTCTGGATCGGCATCGGCGCCCTCCTCGTGGTCGGCTCGGTCGCGAACGCCGTCAACGGCGGCGACAGCAGCACCGACGCGAAGCCGGAGCCCGCCGTCACCGTCACCAAGACGGCCACCCCGGCCGCGCCCGCGACGCCCGCCAAGGAGGAGGAGCCCGCCACTCCGGCCGCCGAGGAGACGGTCGAGGAGGAGACGGCCCCGGCCGCCGAGCCGGAGCCGGTGCCGGACGTCGTCGGCATGAACCACGCCGACGCGATGACCGTCCTGCACACGGCCGGATTCCTGGTCGACGAGGAGTCCGTCAGCCCCGGCCACACCTTCATCCTCAACAACAGCAACTGGAAGGTGTGCAGCCAGGACCCGCAGCCCGGCGCCACGGACGTTCTGCGCGTCACGATCAACTCCGTGAAGCTCGACGAGTCCTGCTGACGCGTTCCTGAACTGGCGGCGGCGCCTGTGGGCCGCTCGGCGCCGCCGCCCTCCTTCCTGATCCCGCCAAGGAGAACCATGACCAGCGAGAACGAGTACGCCATCACCGTCACCCGGGCCGACGAGTCCGTCACCCGAATCGGGCCGATCCCCTACCTGCACGTCGCCGAGGCCATGCACCGGTACTTCACCGGCGAGGCCCGCACGCACACGGCCGGGGCCGCCGAGGCCCACGTGGAGATCGCCGCCTACGACCCGGACGCCGAGCACCTGCCGCTCGTCTCCTGCAGCACCGACGCCGTGCTCGTCGCGATGGAGGACCCGGAGCAGAACCCCGACGGCCCGTTCCCGGACCTGTGGTCCCGCTTCCGCGCCCAGCACGGGTACGAGGAAGCCGAGAAGGTGTGGAGCACCGCCGTCGCGCTCATCGACCAACCCGCCGACGAGGACGACGGCATGGTCACCGTCCGCGTGCCGCGCGAGACCGCCGAGGTCCTCGCGGGCATCATCGACGGCCACCTGGAGGAGTACCCCTGCCCCGTCGAGGACATGTGGGGCGTGATCGAGGCCGTCCGGCAGATGGACGCCGAGCGCGGCGCGGAAATGTACCGGGAGCACCGGTACCGGGTCAACGGCGGCACGGTGTACGACGTCGTCGACAGGGTCGAGGTGGAGACCGAGTTCGCCGACAGCGACACCGCCCGCGCCTGGGTGAACAAGCACGGCAAGTCCGCCCCCGGGGAGAAGTGATCATGGGCTGGAGCACGTTTCCCTCTGTCAAGGTCGGCGACCCGCTGATCCTGGTCAGGTCGAGCCGTTACCGGGCCGACGAGCGCGTCACTGTCTCCCGGGTCGGCCGGACGTGGCTGTACGTCAAGAACGACCAGGGCACCGAGAAGAACGCCCGGTTCTCCAAGACGACCGGCCTGGAGGACACCGGCACCGGGGCCAAGGACGCGTTGCAGACCCAGGAGCAGTACGACGAGGCGGCGCAGCGCAGGACGCTGTTCCGCGATCTGCGCGAGGCCGGAATCGAGATCAACAAGTGGTCGGTGCAGGACGACCTGACGACCGAGCAGCTTCGCCAGCTCCTGGCCGTCGTGAAGCCGGAGGGATCGTGAAGACCTCCGAGAAGCTCCTGGAGCGCCTGCGCAGTGAGCTGGACCTGGACATCCCGGAGGGTGCCCGGCTGGAGCGGTCGGCGGGCTCGTACCGGGGCGACAACCGGACGCAGGGCGCGTGGGTGTGGCACGTCGTCTGCGAGGACGGCATCCCTCTGCGTCAGGACTCCGAGGGGCGGCCGTTGGCGATCGGCTCGCAGTGGACCATGAGCGAGCTGGTGGGGGTGCCGCTGGCCGCGCACCCTGATCTGTACGGCGACATCGTCATCGACCCCGCCGATGAGGCTTATGAGGCGATGCACCGTGGCTGAGATCAGGCTGGACGGGCTCCTGAGGGCCATCCTCGACACGGCCGAGAAGAACCGGCGCCGCAACTCCCCGGAGGCGAAGGCGGCCCGCTCCGCCCGGTCGGCGAAGGCGGCCGAGACGCGCAGGGTCCGGCTGGAGGAGCTGCGGAAGGCCGAGGAGTGGATCGAGGCCCGCATTCCCGACGGGCCGGTCTGCAACGCCATGAGCATCGTCATGGACGCGCAGGAGGTCTTCTGCGTTCGCCCTCCGCACCGGAGCGGCAGCCACGAGGATGTGGACGGAACCACCTGGGACGTACTGGAAGAGGAGTTCGAGGACATGCTGAACGTGACCATCGCTGATCTGAGGAAGCTGCTGGACGGTCCGAGTGACAGTCCGGTGCTGTACGTCTCCCGGGACGAGGACACCGGGGAGCCGGTCCGCCTCGACGTGTGGGACGACGCCTACGTGCTGTACGCCGACGTCGTCGCGCGCAAGCACGAGCTGGTCGACGCGCTCGGCGGGCCGGACCACCCGGACGGGATCACCGACGGCGCTCTGAAGAACCTGCTGCCCCTCTACCAGGGGACCGTGGACGGCATCGTGGGCGGGGAGAAGTGATCATGAGCGTTGCCGACACGTCGCTCTCACCCGAGCGTGAGGCGTACATCAAGCAGACCGCCAACGAGAACGCCACGGTGCCCGCCACCTTCGTCAGCGAGCTGCTGTGGGAGATCGAGCGGCTGCGCGTCAACGGCGGCGAGAAGCGCCGCCTGCTGGCCTGCGGCCTGTGCTTCGAGGAGCACGGCGAGGAGGTCCACCCGCACCCCGAGTGCGGGTGGGGCCGGTACCCCGAGCACGACAAGCTGACTCTGGTCAAGGACAAGTCGCAGGCCGTGTTCGACTTCCTGGAGTCCGTCGGCGAGAAGGGCATCGCCCTCGGCAGGACCGTGGTGACGCGCGTGGCCGTGTTCGAGGGGACAGAGGAGTGCACGGCCGTCGAGCCGGTTGAGGAGAGGCGCCTTCAGGAGCTGCTGGCCGGGCACTTCGGGGTCGACCTGGCCAGGCTCGACGAGGAGAAGCAGCAGATGCTCGACGACCTGGTCGCCATGAACGCCCCGAAGGGGGGCTGAGGCGTGGGTTCCCTGCTCTCCCGTCTGTTCCGGCGCGGTCCCCGGCCGTCGCCCGCGCCGGATCTGGCCACGCCGGAGCAGCTGGTCCAGCGCCGACGGGTGGTGGTCTTCCTGCGGAAGAACGGGCGCAGCACGCTGGAGCAGATCAGCGCAGGTACCGGCATCGCCGTCGAGCGCATGCCGAACGTGCTGGCGTTCATGATGATCGACGGCTACGTGGACCTGGTGGTGCGCTCCCGGGGAGCTGGTGGTCAGGACCTGTACGAAGCCACGGCAAAGGAGCTGTGATCATGGCCGAGTCGATTCACCCGCTGCCGGTGGGGGCGAAGGTCTTCCACGCGGGCCAGATGTGGGCGCACAACCTGGTGGGCGGGACGGCGGTGATCGTCGAGGTGGCGGGTCCGTACCGGGACGGGTCGTACGAGTACGTGGTGGACGTCTGCCGGGAGTTCTCCCGGCGGCCGGGGCCGGACAACCCGATGGACCAGCGGTCGCAGTGGGCGTCGTACATGACGCGGCCCGCGCGCGAGCGGTCGCGGATCGAGGACCTCCTGGACCGCTCGCTGCTGATCAGGGACCGGGTGATCCCCACGGACATCGTCGACCGTGACCGGCCCGGGTACGGGGAGGTGCCTGGTGCCTGAGCGGCTGCCGGAGCACGCGGAGCTGTACTTCGTGGAGACGGTCTACTCGGGCACCGTGCACATCGAGGTGCGGGTGCCGGTGTGGTGGCGGGCGACCAGCGAGCCTACTGAGACGATCAAGATGGGTGATGGCACTGGTCGTGCGCTGAAGGCGCTGCTGGAAACGCCGACCGTGGTGCAGTGCGGCCGGGAGACATATCCACACGCGGAGACAAAGCACCAGTTCACCACTCGGTTCCATGACGGCCAGCTGTGTGGGCGCTGCTATCGGACGCTGCACTCGGAGGACCAGGCGCGGGCGTTCGAGCATGAGCAGCCGGGCGATGAGGACGCCGAGTTCGACGAGCTGCTGGAGGTGAGCAGCGTGGGTGCGGCGCAGGTGGAGGCCGCGCGGGAGGAGGTTCCTCCGGAGGTGCAGGAGGAGCTGCGGACGGCGGCGCGGAAGGCGTCGCTGCGGGTCCGGGGGGCGGAGGCGTTCTTGGGGTTCATGGCGGAGCGGGATCCGGCGGAGCTGGAGCGGCTGCGTCAGGACGCCTGGGCTAGCACAAAGAGAAAGTAAAAAAGCATTGAAATGCTGAACGCCTCCTAGGTTTCTGGCATGATTCGAGCACGGCCGCACCCGACCGCCACGGGTCCGCGTCCGTGCTCGTTCTTTCTTCTGACCGCCACGGGAGGACGCCATGCCGGAGATGACCGCGCACGACCTGAAGCTCGTCACGCTGGGCGGCACGATCCGCCTGACCGCCCGGCGCAGCGACGGCTGCACCGTCGAGATCTCCCTGACCGAGGGGGCCGGGCGGGGCAGCGCGACCCGGGCCGTCACCGACGCCGACGGCCGCCTCATCTCCGCCTCCGTTCGCTCCTGGCCGCTGGCCGGACCCGAGCCGGAGGCGGTCGCGCGTACGCGGACGGCACTCGACATCGCCCGAAAGGGCCTCGCCGAGGCCTCCGCACGCTAGCCTCAGAACGTTCCGCCAGTTCCGCCTCGCCGCCAAGGAGGCAGCCTCATGGCCACTCGCCCCGCGCCCCCGTCCATGCCCGCTCCGATCCGCCAGATGCTGATTCACGCCGACCCGGTCTCCGGGCGGGTCATCGGCGCGAGCGCCCAGTTCCCGCTGATGATGACCAGGCGGTACGTGACCCAGAGGGGCTCCGGCTACTACCTCACCCGCCACGGCCGCCGGGTGCGCGACCAAGTGATCGCCACGCGCCGGGAGGTCACCGTCGAGGGCCTGCCGTTCCGGGTGATCGACCACATCACTGAGCTGTACCTGTCCGGCAAGAGCATCCAGGAGATCACCCAGCGCACCAGAGCCTCGGAGAAGGCCGTCTTGGCCGCGCTGGAGTTCCGCAAGGTGCTCGCATGAACATCCGGATCGACCTCGACGCCGCCGCGTTCAACGCCCGGTGGACCGACGAGGAGCCGGACGGCGAGTTCGTCTTCGCCACCCTGAAGGAGGCCAAGGCCCGCGCGCTGAACGGGGCCACCGCCGAACGGGACGCCTGGGCCTCCTGCGTCCGCGACATCCGCTCCTTCACCCTGGATGAGGTCTCCCCCGCCTGGGACTGACCCTGTCCGGCCGGACCGCCAACCGGCCGCCACCACATCCACCACCTCGACCGCCACGAGGAGAACACCCATGTCCACGTACGCCCTCGCGAAGGCCTCCGCCTACCTCCGCGTCAACCACCGCACCAAGCACGCCGAGGTCGTCCACGGCGCCCAGGTGAACTTCGTACTCACCGAGGTCTACGAGGACCAGCAGGTGCGTCAGCAGCCCGGCGGCGGGTTCGTCGTCACGGCCGACGACTGGACCGTCATCCAGTACACGCCGCTGGCCCCGACCCAGGACCTGCGGCAGCTGGCCGACTCGTACAAGCACTGGACGGCGCCGGGCAACGGCCAGAAGTTCCACGAGCAGCCGCCCATGGAGGGCAAGGCGCTGCAGGTCCTGCTCCGGCGCCAGCCCGGGACGTTCCACGTCACGCGGCTCGGCGAGATCGCCCACCTGTACGGCGGGCGGATCCGCAACCAGTACAAGCCGCTGACGGCCGCCGACATGGCGAAGGCCGCCTGAGAGGATGGGCGGCATGGCGAAGGACGTGTCTCCCCAGGAGGAGACGACAGGGAAGCTGTCGGCGGCGTACTACGTGTCGGTGTCGGTCGATGAGAAGGGGCAGATCCCCGGGACGGCCGCCGCGCTGGAGCCGTCGCTGCGCCGGGCTGTCAGAGAGTCGTATCCGGGCGAGGCCGGGTGTGCGGTGCTGCAGGCAGTGATCAACGAGCCGCCGCCCGCTGGCTCGGGTTACATGGGATGGAACGTGGGCGTGACAGCGGTCATCGACCTGACGGCGTGGCGGCGGGATGTGGGCCCCACGAACGGACAGCATGCGGCGGCAACGGTGCGGGACCTGCTGGCCGACGCGGACGTGGCAGCAAGCGGGGCGCGGATCGACGCCGTCGAGTTGCAGCTGCTGATGCACGCGCCGTTGTAGTCCGTACCGTTGGAGCCCCGCCCTGCCGTTTCCGGGGGCGGGGCTTCGCCATGTCGGTCTCTGGCCAGCGGATGACACGCCGTGTCAGTTTTTTGCATATGCCTCATCCACCTGTTCGGCGCGTGTAGAGTGTGGCGAACAGATCCCGCCAAGTCTGTGCATCTGCTCGTCAGTTCGCCTGTCTCCACCCGCCAGGAGATCCACCATGTCTGGACCACGCCCTGCTTCCGAGCGCGCCTCCGTATCCGGGGTCGACATCAGTGCGTGCACCATGCTGCCCGACCAGGCGGCGGAGTGGCTGGGGTGGAGCACCGAGAAGATGGACGACCTGGTCGAGAAGTCCCGGAAGAACGCCGCGCGGGGCATCGTCGGCCCGCTGGAGCTGATTCCCGGGACGCCGAGCATCACCCTGACGTCGCTCTTCGCTTACCGCCGCCGCCTGACGGCCTCCACCCTCTGACTGAACGAAAGGGGGGCAACCCGCCATGCCCCACCCGGACATTCACGCAGTCCGCGACAACGTCGGCCTCCGCGACATGGAGGCCCACCGGTTCGTGGCCTGCCTGGCCCTGGACGACTTCTCCAGCCGTCGTCACACCCGCCTGCAGTGGACCCACCAGAAGGTGGCCCGGACGCTCGGCGTGGTGCCCGCCTTCACGACGCTGGTGACGAACTACCTCGACTACCGCCGTTCCCAGCGGACCATCGGCCTGACCGACCGTGGCATCCGCGTCTGGGGTGCGCAGGGCGCCCAGCTGTTCCTGTTCGAGGACAACACGCCGCTGGACCTGCTGAACCTGAACACCAGCGGGGACCGCACCGAGCAGATGGGCGCCGTCCTGCGCGAGGCCCTCCACCGCAAGATCCGCGTCGACCCGGACACCGCCGCCTCGGCCGAGAAGCTCCTGAGCCGGGCGTGCGGCATGACCTGGGAGACCGTCGTCAACACCTACCAGCGGCAGCTGCGCGCGCAGGCCCCCACCGCCGTGACCGAGGAGAAGGCAGCATGAGCAGCAAGAATGTGGGCCACGTGTCGCTCGTCTACTACCCGCACGGGCAGTTCTTCCCGCAGGAGCGGGTGTTCGACGCGATGACCGACGACGATCTGGCGTTCCTCGTCGCCGGGCTGTACGCCCGCCGGATGCGCACCTCGCAGCGTCACATGGACCTGCAGCAGCTGAAGAAGACCCGCCAGGGGCAGATCGCCTGGTACGCGGACCGGATGATCGAGGCCCTGTACGACGGGCTCGGCGGCTGGCGGCGGCTGCTGCCGATGCGGGTCCGGGTACGGATCGTTCAGGCGCAGATGGACTACCTGCGCGACCTCACGGTCGTGTGGACCGACGAGCTGGTCGCCCTGCACGCCGAGGCCACTCGCGCCGGTGGAGGCGTTCCGCTGGTTTCGCGGCGGATCAGCTCGGCGCCGGAGAACGGGCCCCGGGTCCGCTGCGGCGGCACTCCCACCTCGACGTGCACGGCGGACATGCTCCTCGGCGAACCGCTGCCCGAGGGCTGGACCATGGGGGTCGAGGACGTCCCGCACTGCCCCGAGCACCCGGTCGTCGCGCTGGTGAAGGAGACCGTGGCATGACGCGGTTCCTGATAGGTCTCGTCGCCGGTGCCGCCTGCGGCGGCATCGCCTACGCCGCCTCGGACAACACCCTGCTGGCCGTCATCGTCGGGGCCGGGGTGGCGCTCGCGGTGTGGGCCCGGCTCTTCGACCTGATCGCGGACGGCATCGGCGCGGCCATGATCTGGGCGATGAACGGCGGGGAGTCCGACTGATGTGGCGCACCGCAGGGGGCGCGGCGGCCGGAGTCGCCGCTGGCGCCGCCACCGACTGGTACACCGGCTTCCTCGACAAGGGGATCTTCGTCGGAGGGTTCGTCGCCGTCACGGTGTGGTTCTGGCCATGGGGGCTGCCCGCGCGCCTGGCCCAGACAGGAGGGCGTCGTGGCTGACGAGTTGACGGCGGTGTTCTTCTCGCAGGGCGGCCGGAAGTACCACAGGACGCAGGACTGCCACGCGCTGGAGTCGGCGCAGGTCCTGTGGGACGGCGACAGCCCCGACGACTACCCGCTCGGCGCCCCGTGGTTCGGCGGGTACGCCGTCCGGCGGGCGCCCGAGCACTACGCGTACTACCTGTCCGGGAAGCGGCCGTGCCTGGTGTGCCTGCCCGGCCGGGGCGTGCCGTTCGCGTCGGCCGCCGACTTCGGACACCGGCCGGTGTCCGGGTTCATCGACGGCCGGGCGATCGGCCTGATCTGCAGGCGGTGCCGGATCGTGCACCGCAACACCACGATCGTCCTCGACGGCGACCTGTGGACGATGGGGAGCGTCAGCACGGTGAGATGGCCGTGCGTGTCCGCGATCGTCCTCGGCGTCGCGGACCAGGAGGCGTCCTCGCTTCCCCGGCCGCTGCCGAGGGCGGCGTAGGACCGGGTGGCTGTCCGATGGCTGATCGGCGGGCCTATGGGGTGGAGAAAGGAGCCCACCACATGCTCGCCGACTGGCAGATCACGGAACGCATCACCCAAGGGGACCTGGACATCTCCCCGTTCGACCCGGAGCGGGTCCAGCCCGCTTCGGTCGACCTGCTGCTCGACCAGTACGTACGCACCCTCGCCGGACCGAAGCGGGCCGAGATCGACGTCGCGGACGTTCAGCCCCGGCACACGACGCTCGGCCAGATCGGCGAGGACGGCTGGCTGCTGGAGCCGGGGGACTTCCTCCTGGCCTGCACCGTCGAGCGCGTGACCCTGCCGCCGGACCTGGCGGCCCGGGTCGAAGGCAAGAGTTCCCTGGGCCGCCTGGGGCTCACCGTCCACGTGACGGCGGGCTTCATCGACCCGGGGTTCACCGGACAGATCACGCTGGAGATCGCCAATCTCTCGGGCAAGCCGCTCCGGCTGCGGAAGCTGATGCCGATCGCCCAGCTGTGCCTGATCCCGATGTCGGCCGCCCCCTCGCGGCCGTACGGGAGCGCGGGCAACCACTACCAGGGCCAGTACGGCCCGACGGAGTCTCGCTACCAGATGCGCTGATTCTGTGCTTTGGCGGTGGTTGTCAGTGACTCCCGGCACAATCCGATTACCGCCACAGCAAAGGGAGAACGCCATGGCGAAGCGCAAGGACCAGTTTCTGCCCCGCCCGGACACGGTCTGGTCGACCCGGGGGCGCTCCCGGGTCCCGAACTTCATCCAGTCCATCCAGGCGAGAACAGAGGACCTGCGCCAGCAGTCTCGGATTCTGCAGCTGCGGGAGTTCGATCCCGACGGCGCCGGGGCCTGCCGCGACTGGTGGTGGGGTTTCGACGCCGCCTGGAGGACCGACGACGGCGCCTGCATCCGGGCCCGGCTGCAGATCTCTCCCGACAAGGCCGAGACGGTCCAGGCGAAGGCGACCAAGAAGTCGCTGTCCCAGCCCGGCGCGGCACCGGTCGGCATGGGATGGCTGCTGACGGCCGAGGCCGACCAGCCGTGGCAGGAGCAGTGGCCCTCCCCGCTGGAGATGTTCTTCGACCTGGCGAAGAACTCCTTGAAGGACTCCTTCTTCTCGATGTGCGACTGGGCCTCGGGGCAGTTGACGCTCACCGACTCCACCTTGTCCAGCCAGGACGTCCCCACCAGAGACACCCTGGCCGAACTGACGTCGTACGCGCCCTACATCACGGTGCTGACACACGACTGGCAGCACATGGACGACATCCGGGAGGAAAGCGTCCCGGGCGTGGTGAAACTGCTGCCGCCCAGCCTGACCGGCAGGGTCGTGGAGACCCTGCTGTGGGGCGACCAGGACCAGGAGGTCAACGCGGAGCTGGGAGACCTCAAGGTGCAGGTGCCGTGGGGCGGCGCGGTGATCGTGCCGAACCGGCCCCGGCCCGAGGGGTGGCCGCTCACCGACTGCGTCATCCGTCGGCCGCCGGGCGGCGGGATCGAGCAGCTGCAGAAGGAGGTCGCCGAGGCGGTCGTCCGCTACTCCCGGCTGCCGGTGCACTACGAGCGGGACGTGCGCGCCGAGATCGAGGACTTCCACGCGAACTGGGCACTGCCCGAGGTCGGTCCGGCGTCCACACGGCTGCTGGTGGAGAAGCAGCGCGTGGAGGAGGACAACGAGCGGCTGAACCAGGTGATCAACGGGCTGCGGGACGAGCTGTCCGCCGCGCAGCGGCACGGCCAGGAGATGCTGCGGCTCAAGAACGCGGCCGAGACGGCGGCCACCAGGCTTCTGGAGGAGGCCCAGGCCAGTGATGCCCGGCAGGCGCAGGAGCAGGCCGAACGGGCGTGGGCGGCGTATGAGGCGGCCGAAGCCGAGGTGGAGCGGCTGACCAGTGAGGCGGCGTGGCTGCGGCGGGAGCGGGCCCAGAGCCTCGGCAAGAGCTACTCGGACCCGGCGCCAGAGCCGCTGCCGGGTCCGAAGAGCTGGGACGAGCTGCTGGAGCTGGCGGGAGGACTGCTGACGAAGGTCCGCGTCGGTAACATCGCCAAGGGAGTGGGACTGCTGCGCGGCCACGAGAAGGAGAAGGTGTGGCTGCAGCGAAGCTGGTCCGCCCTGGAGTCCTACCAGGCGTACGCGGAGGCGAAGGCGGAGCACGGCCCGGTTGTACTGCCTCACATGCGGTCCTACCTGCAGTGGCAGAGGGCCACGGTCATCTTCCCCACCACGTGGCATGCCCCTAATGACGCATCGGCCCTGTCGCGCGATCCGAAGTACACCGCCGCGCGGACGTTCACCGTGCCGGATCTCGGCCCGGTGGTCATGGCCGAGCATGTGCGTATCGACCACGGGCGGCCTCCTGCGCCGCGTATGCACGTGTACGACGACACGTGCGGGCCCACGGGCATGGTGCACATCGGGTACATCGGTCCGCACCTGCCCAACGGACGCGACAGCTGAGCTGAGGACCTCTTCCTGTCTCACCCCTTCTTCGGCCCTCCAAGGGGCGGAAGGAGGGGTGACGCATGTACGACACCAGCCGTGACGCGCCGGACGACCTGTGGGTCAGCGATCCGTGGGCCGACGACGAGTCCGTTCGTGAGCCGATGCGTCCTGCTGCGCGTGGTACGCGCCGCAACCCCTCCCGCGAAGACAAGTCCGTACGCCGCCGGATGCGCCGCGCGGGCGCGCAGGAGGAGAACAGCATGCCCAGCACCCAACGCTCCGAGCTGCTGCAGCGGATCGCGAGCGCCACCATGTTCGACGAGCAGATGAAGCTCGTCCAGGCACTCGACGAACTGGACCAGGCCGAACGGCGTACCGCCGCTCTGGACCGGGAGATGGACCTGGCGGACACCTCGATCCGTGAGGCGATGACGCCGGTCATCTCGCGTACCGCGCGGGGTACGTCCGAGTCGGACTGGCTGAGCACCGAGGTCGCCGACGACGAGTTCGACCACGGCCGCATGGTCGCGCAGGCGGCCCTGTGGTACGGCCGCGTGCCGGAGATCGTCCTGCGGGACGAGCAGGAGTTCACCGAGCAGGCCCGGGGCATGGCGCGGCACGTCGCGGCGAGTCTGGGCACGCAGGCCGCCACGGCGGAGTCGGTGTTCGTGGACTACGCGGCGTTCCTGCGGTCCCGGACGGCGGCGTCCGGGATCGACCAGATCCAGCAGACGACCGCGCCGGACGGGGTGACGGAGAAGGCGACGCCGCTGCCGCCGGACGTCTTCGACAACTTCGCGCCGCCGGTCAACGACATGAACGCGGGCATCGTCGGGACGGAGACCTCCGACCGGGCCCCGGCGATCCAGCAGGCCGTCAACGGCGGCGGGAACTCCAGCCCGGAGGTGCCCGGCGGGCACTCGGAGACCGGGAACATGACCGGCCCGGGTGCGGAGCCGTCCCTGGGCGGCAGCACCGGTGGCGGCGAGGGCGGCTCCTCGCTCGCCGGTGAGGGCCCCGCCGGGGGCAGCTCCTCGCCGGAGCGGGCGGGCGGGCACTCCGACTACGCCGACATCCCGGTCGAGGGCGGCCCCGCCAAGCAGCCGGAGGCGGAGCCCGCGCAGGAGGAGACCGAGCAGACCCAGCAGGCGGGCCCGGCGTTCCCCGGCCGGAAGAAGGAGGCCGCGTCCGGGCTGCAGCAGGTCCAGCAGACCACCGACGTCAACAACCAGACGCACACGACTCCGCTGCCGACCACCGTGGCGTTCCCGTGGCTCCTCGACGAGGGCGAGCAGGCCGACGGCATGACCGGCCAGGCCCACTACGACCAGGGCGGGGAAGTCTCCGGCGGCCACCAGGCGCACGCCTCGCGGCGGGTGCAGGCCGACCAGTGGACCCAGCCCCACCAGTTCCCGCAGCCGAACATCGCGAACTCCCCGGCGACCACGCCGCCCCGCAACGTCCAGGAGGCCGGGAGCGGCGCGGCGGATGCGGCCAACCCGGACGCTGCGCCGTCCTTCGGTGACGCCCACGCCGCCCCGGCTTACACCCAGTCCTACACCAACGCGGCGCCGTCCGCGCCCGCGCAGAACGTGCCGGTGTCCATGGGCGGCGACAACGGCACCGGCCGGATGCACCCGGCGTTCGCGTCCCGGAAGGTCGCCTCGAAGCAGGAGATGTCCCACCCGGACTTCCAGCGCGGCTACAAGTACGCGGCCCGCTGGAAGCCCGGCACCCCGGTCGTGCGGCCCGGCTCGCCCGAGCTGGAGGCCGGTATCTACGCCGCGCTGACCGACCTTCCCTCGCAGCGGCTGGCGTGGCTGTCCGTGCACGCGTCGCTGTCCGAGGTGGAGCCGGGCCTGGGCGAGCGGATCGCCCGGCACCGCGAGCTGACCCACAAGGTCGCCGCCGCCGAGGTCCTGCCGACCGACGGCACGTACCTGCACGTCGAGGCCGCCACCGGCATCGACCTGGAGACCACCAACCCGTCCACGTCGCCGTCGCCGACCGGCGACACCCCGATCAACGGTCCCGGCCGCCCCGGCCCGCTCGCGGGGCAGCAGGACGCGGCGGCCCCGGCCGGGGCCGCCCCCTACAACGGGGCCGAGCCGCTCGGCCAGCCGGTCGTCCCGCCCTCGGCGACCGCGCCGCAGGGCACGCCGGTGACCATCCCCGACACCGGCATGGCGTCCGCGACCAACACCGGCTCCGGCCTCTCGCCGACGGCCTCCTCGTTCCGCCGCCGCGTGCAGGCGGGCCTCCTCGCCGAGAAGAAGGGCCAGCGATGAGCGATGTCAAAGAACTCGCCGAACTGTGGACGCAGTACGCGGCGGCCCAGAACGACATCTCGAAGAAGGAGCCGGTGCGCAACCTCCAGCTCCGCAAGGAAGACGGCGGCGACGAGCTGCTCTTCCTGACGGCGGACGGCAGCCTGCTGGACGGAGACGACGCCTGGAGGCAGATCAAGCGTTCCGCCGCCGACGTTGCGTACCAGGTCAAGGCCGTGCAGGACGTCGAGCGCTGCCGGGCGCTCCTTGACGCTGCCCTGCACTCCTACCAGGAACTCAGCACTGTCGGCCTGCTGATGCCCGAGGCGATCGAGGCCATCGGCAGGCACCTGGCCTCTGCAGGTCACACGGACACCGCCGCCGTCTCCGCCTGGGAGTCCTACGGGCCGGTGCAGCAGTACGACACGAAGGGCGCCTGAGCCATGGACACCTCCGACCTGATGTGGGACGGCGCGACCGCCGACCTCGACGCGGAGCGGCGCGAGCTGGCCCGCACGGCCGCGCTCGCCGACACCGAGCGCCTGGTGGGCCAGTTCGTCTACCAGGCGGCCAACGACGTCGACCTCCTCAACCGGCTGGCGCTCGCCGACTCGCAGCTGCAGGCCGTGGCCAGTCTCCGGGGCTACCCGCTCGACGCGCTGACCGACGACCTGACCCGGCGCTGGCGGCTGCTGTCCACCGCGAAGAAGCAGGCCGCGCAGAAGACGGCCGCGCGGCGGACGGTGACGGCGGCTCAGGAGCGGGGCATGGACGCGGCCGTCGCGCACCTCGCGTCGCTGGCCGCCCGGGACAACCCGAGCGTGCCGATGGCCGAGTGCCTGAAGCTGGCCACCGAAGCCGTGCGCAAGCACGCGGACGCCTACCCGCTGGCGTACGAGTCGTGGGGCGGCGCGGCCGACGGGCCGATCACCGACCGGGCCAAGCACTTCAAGCCCGGCGGGATGCCGAAGGCCCTCCCGGAGAGCGCCGGGCGTCCGGCGGCCGACCCGGGGGCCGCCGGTGGCTCCGGCACCTTCGACGAGGTCAACCGGCGCCTGGACGACCTGGAGGGCCGGACCAACCCGGCGGCCGCCACGACCACGACGGCGTCCCTGGAGCCGAGCGTGGCGGGCTTCTACCAGCGACTGAAGGACTGGTGGCGGCACGGGCCCGACGCAGCGCCGAGCACCTTCGCTCCTTCGACGCACCCGGAGCCCCCGGCGCCCTCGCACGAGCTGCTCCACGGCCTCGACGACGCGAAGACCGAGATGGACAAGAAGTGGGACGCCAACGCGGCCTCGCCGGGCGCGTCCCCGGAGTACACCACGCAGCACGCGTCGGACGACCTGCTGCACGGCTTCGACAAGGCGAGGAGCGAGATGAGCGAGAAGTGGGACGCGAACCTGGCCGGGCCGGGCGCCTCCGAGCACTACCGGCCGCCGGTGCCGTCCGGGTTCTCCCACGCCGACACCGGCCACGGCACCGGCCAGGCGCCGCTGCCGACCGACCCGGCCGGGCACGGCTTCTCCCACGCCGAGCCCGCCCACACCTCGCGCGAGCGGCAGGACTGGAACATCCCGACCCACTTCCAGCACGGCGCGAGCCTGTTCGAGTAGGAGCAGCCATGGACCTGGACCCGAACGTCGGCTGGGGCGTCCTCCTGGGCGCCGCGTTCGCCTACGAGATGTACGGGGTGTTCAACAAGGTCGAGGGCGACACGCTCTCCGAGCGCACCCGGGACTGGTTCCGCACGAAGTCCACGCCGGGCAAGGTCGTCTTCACGGCGGCCTGGCTCGGGCTGACGGCCTGGTTCATCCCGCACATCATCAACGGCGGCGGCTGATAGGCTGGGTCCCTGCATTGCACCGCAGCGCCCCTCCGGACTAGGTAGCGGGAGGGGCGTTGTGCTGTCCGGGGCCGGGCCTTCGCCTGTAGGGGGTGGAGGTGAGCGGTATGACGCTGCGGCCCGTAGTGGCGCATCAGTCCGGCGATGGGGTCACCATCGCGCACTGCCCGTTCTGCGGTTCGGGTCAGGTCATCGGCCGCTCGGACGGCAACACGGAGTGTTCGTTCTGCAACCAGGCGTTCCTCGTGCGGGTGCAGCCGATGTTCTCGGCGTTCCCGCAGTCGGTCGACGGGATGCCGGTGCAGATCCCGGGTATGCCGCCTCCGACGGCGCCGGGCCTGCCGCCCGGCGGTGACCCGAACGATCCGAACGCGATGCCGCCGGGCGCGGAGAGCCAGGAGGACAGCGGGGCACCGCCGTTCGGCCAGGACAGCGCCGGAGGCGACTCGGACTCCGGGGACGGGCCGCCGGACTCCGGCGGTGACGACGACGATCCCGGCGGCGGGCCGCCGTTCGGGAAGAAGGAGTCCTCCTACCGTGCGGGCGGCCGACAGCTGGTCCGGGGCGCGTACGTCGACTACCTGGCCGGACTCCTGGGAGGCGCGCGGTGAGCTGCTCCGTGAAGGCGCTCGTGCAGCTGTCGCTGGACGGGAAGACGTACCAGCCGGGTGAGTGGGTGACGCTGCCCGACGGGCAGCAGGAGCGGGCCCGGACGCTGGTCGCCTACGGGATGGCCGAGGAGGCCCCGGCCGCGCCGGTGAAGGCTCCTCGGCGACGCAAGGGCTCCTAGGGCTGGATCCGGTAGGCGGAGGTCCAGCGCTCCAGTTGTCCGTCCCTGGCCAGCCACCGATCGGTGATCGCGGGCCAGCCTCCTGCCTTCTGGGCTGCGCTGTGGAGGATGGAGGCCAGGCCGTCGGCGAGTTCGACCTGGACGGGGCCGGTGGTCCACTTGTAGAGCAGGGCCTGTGCCACCTCCAGGGCCTCCTCGTCCACGCGGGACGTGCTGATGTCCTCGCCCTTCCAGATGATGCTCCTCAGCAGCGCTGCCTCCCACGAGCCGGGGCGCCCCGCCGTGAAGACGGCAGTGGTGGCGCCGTCGTCCATCAGATTGCGGGCGGTGCGGTAGAGGGCGACGAGGAGTGTGGCGAAGCCCTTCTTGCCCGCCTTCGCGATCGCCTCGGAGAGCGCCTGGGAGTCCTCTGAGGTCATGGCTCCCACTGGGCGCAGCGGTCCGCGCTGCTCTTCCAGTTCCTGCCGGGTCAGCTGGCCCAGGCCGACGTCGGGGTACGTCGTGTAGGTGCCGCCGGGTCCGTTGCGGATCCAGCCTTCGCCCTCGCGGTCGGCGCATCGGTAGAAGTCGTCTGCCATGCCCTCATCGTTCCACGTCCGCGCCCTGTCTGCGGCGGTTCCCCCGGGCCCAAGGGGTGAGCCACCACAGGAGGACCCATGGCCCAGAAGCCCCGCCCGGCGCAGCCGAAGAACTTCGATGCCGAGCAGTCGCGGATCGACCGGCTGTTCCGCCGCTTCTCCTCCTCGCCCGGGGAGTCGGGCGAGGAAGCCGAGATGCGGAAGAACCGGCGGGTCAGCCGGAAGGTGGCGGCCGGGGGCGGCGGAGGGGTGGGCTCGAACCCGTCGGTGTCTTTTGCGACGGTTCGCCCGCGTGATCCGCTTTTTTACTGGAGACAGAACAACCTCCCGTTCCAGTTCGACGACCCGGAGCAGATGGCGAAGATGCGGGCGTACTGCCGCCTGCTGTACATCAGCCATCCGATCGTCGGCTCGTGCGTCGACATCTACTCGAAGTACCCGCTGCTCGGGCTGAAGATGTCGTGCAAGGACGACCGGCTCACGGAGTTCTACACCGACCACTTCCTCTCGAAGGACGGCCTGGACTACCGCAAGTTCCTCATCGACCTGGGCCGGGAGTACTGGACGGTCGGCGAGGCGTGGCCGCTGGGCACCTTCAACGAGGACCTCGGCGTCTGGGACGACGAGGAGCTGCTGAACCCCGACGACGTCGAGGTCCAGCCGTCCCCGTTCCTGCGCGAGCCCCGGTTCCTGATCCGGCTCCCGAGCACGATGCGCGAGCTGATCCGCACTCGGCAGCCCGCCTGGGAGTACGAGAAGCTCGTCCAGGCCTACCCGGAGCTGACGTACTACGCCGACGACAACGCGCGGATGCCGGTGTCGAACACCCTGCTGCGGCAGATGAAGTTCGAGGCCGACACGTTCAACAAGCGGGGCGTTCCGCTCCTGTACCGGGCGATGCGTTCACTCATGCAGGAGGAGATGCTGAACGCGGCGGTCGACTCGATCGCCGACCGCCTGTACACGCCGCTGATCCATGCCAAGCTCGGCGCGTCCGCCGCCGACCTGGGCACGCAGGTGCCGTGGATCCCGACACTCGACGACCTCGCGGACTTCGAGGAGGCCGTGGACGCGGCCCTCGCAGGTGACTTCCGGATCATCATGACCCACTTCGCGGTCGAGATGGAGTCCGTGCTGGGCAAGGAGGACATCCCCGACCTCAGCCCGGACTTCGAGCGGATCGAGGGCCGGGTCCTGCAGACGTTCGGCCTGTCCAAGACCATGCTCGCCGGTGCGTCCTCCGGTGAGACGTACGCGGCCGACGCCCTCAACCGCGACCTCGTCACGCAGATGCTGACGAACTACCAGGAGATGATCTCTGCTCACTACCGGGAGCGGGCGCTGGTCGTCGCCGAGGCGCAGGAGCACTTCGACTACGAGGAGCGCGGCGGCAAGCGGTACGTGAAGATGGAGGAGGTCTACGAGATAGACGAAGAGTCCGGTGAGGGCCGGATCGTCGAGCAGCCCAAGCTCCTCATCCCGGACCTGAAATTCCGGACGATGTCGCTGCAGGACGAGGCGGCGCAGAACGAGTTCTTCGAGGCCCTGCGCGAGGCCGGGGTGCCGATCTCGATGAAGACGCGCCTGCACAACGTGGCGATCGACTTCGACGACGAGATCGAGAAGTCCCGCGAGGAGGCCGTCGAGCTGGCGGTCCAGGAGCAGGAGACCCGCAAGGCCATCTACGTCGCCCTCAGGGACAAGGGTCTGCCGATCCCGGACGACCTGAAGAAGGACTTCGAGGCGCGCGCGCTGCCGGAGGCCCAGGACCCGAACCAGGTGCCGACCGCGCCGCTGCGGATCCCGCTGCTGGGCATGGACCCGGTCACCTCCCAGCCGACGCTCGCGCCGACCATGCAGGACCTGCAGAGCACCCCGGCCAACGGCGGCGTCGTCGAGCCGGGCAGCGTGCCGGAGCCGGTCGACGCCGACGGCCAGCGCCCGCCGGAGTCGGACGAGCAGCGCGAGGACATGCCCAAGCAGTCCTCGCTGTCGCCGTACGCGCAGCGGCCCGCGCCGGACGAGCCGACGGGCCTGTTCCAGCGGCACGAGCGGATCCGGTCGCTGGCCAACGCGCACAAGCCCAAGGTCCTGGTGCCCGTGGCCGAGGAGGACGCGGAGATCCCGGAGGCGATCCAGCGCAAGGAGGCCGTCGGCCTCTACCAGGGGCCCCGGCACCTGGGCATGCGCCGCCACCTTCAGGAGGAAGAGATCAACGAGGAGCTGCAGGTATGACGTTCACCCTGGTTCCGGTCACCCGGACCTACCTCGACGACGCGGGCCTGCCCCGCGCAGGGACGGTCCGGCTGCAGCTCGTCGGCGTGCTGTTCAACGGCAGCGAGACCGCCGACCGCAAGCCGTACACCGCGACGCTGGACGCGTCCGGCTCCGTGTCGCTGACCGTCCCGGCCACCAACGACCCGGACACGCTGCCTGCGGGCGGCGGCACGTACGAGGTGACGGAGACCCTGTCGGGTCTGGCGACCTCGACGTACTTCGTCGCGGTACCCTTCGACGCCGGGCCCGTCGACCTGGCCACCGCACCCCGGCTGGCCGAAGCGGTCGCGCCGGGCACGTTCTTCCAGCCGGTCAACCAGCGCAACCTGCCCAACGGGTACGCGGGCCTGGACGGCTCCGGCCGCGTCTCCTACGAGCAGCTGCCCACCGACGTCGGCTCCGGCGGTGAAGGCGGCGGCGCCACCCCGATCAGCGGCGACGACACGGACATCCAGGCCCTGGGCACCCGGGCGGCCGGGGCCAGCGGCAAGGCCGCCGACGCCCGGCACGTCCACGCCATGCCCGCGCTGAACGAGGTCCGCAAGCCGACGGCCGACGTCGACCTGAGCGGCAAGCGGATCACGAACGCCGCGAACGGCGTCAACGCGCAGGACTACGCCACCGTCGCCCAGATCGCCCAGTCCGGACTGGGCTGGCTCAACGTCAGGAACGCCCCGTACGGCGCCAAGGGCGACGGCCTCACAGACGACTGGGCCGCGATCCAGGGCGCCATCGACGCGGCCCCCGACGGCGGCATCGTCTACATCCCGGAGGGCACCTACCGGATCTCGCAGACGCTGGCCCCGCGCCCAGGCGTCACGGTGCGCGGCCCCCGCGCGAACATGATGGCCGCCACCGGACTGACCGACCCGCGCTGCTACATCCAGCCGACCGACGACTTCACCGGCACCGCGCTCATCACGCTGAAGGACAAGGCCTCCGGCGGCTACCCGGACCTCCCGGCCGAGCACCGCATCGAGAACCTGATGCTGGACGCCTCCAACCTGGACGGCACCAAGCCGGTCGACGGCATCTACGCGGCCGGGAACATCCAGAACGTCGTCATGGAGCGGGTCACCCTGCGCCGGATGAGCAACAACGGGCTGGTCACCGGCGGCATCGCCAACGTCTTCCCGTACAGCTGGCGCCTGTACAACGTCATGATCGACAACTGCCGGGCCAACGGCATCCTCTTCAACCGGCTGACCGACCTGACCATGGACGACGTCCAGGTCATCGGCTCCTGGGGCCACGGCATGGTCCTGGAGAACATCGCCAACAGCCAGATGAGCCTGTGCCGCTCCGAGTGGAACGGCAACTACGGCATCCGCATCACCGGCGCGTGGGGCAACGGCACCGGCTCCGGCGGCATGCAGATGGCCAACTGCAGCACCGACCGCAACGGCTACCACGGCGTCATGATCGACGCCACCGGCAACGCCCCGATCAGCATCACCAACCTCAGCACCCGCCGTGACGGCCGCAACGGCGGCACGGGCGGCGGCGGGTACGCGGGCCTGGCGATCGTCAACTGCACCATGCCGGTCCTCGCCAACACGATCGCCTGCTACCCCGGGGTCGACGACGACGGCACCAGCGTCAACTCCCCGCAGTACGGCGTCTACGTCTCCGGTTCCTCCAGCGTCCAGCTCGACGGCATGCACCTGCACGCCGCGACCGAGGGACTCCACGACGACGGCACCAATGCGATCCTGTCCGTCGGCCCGACCCTGGTCACCAACACCGGCGCGACGACGTCCACGGCCCGCACCGTCGACTCCCGCTACGCCGCCGCGCTGCGCCTCACCGGCGCCCCCGGCGTCACCTACGTCGCCTCCGCGCAGGCCGAGCCCGAAGAGCAGGCCCGCGCGGACTACGTCTGCGACGGCACCGCCGACGACGTGCAGATCCAGGCCGCCCTGGACGCCGTCCTCGCGGCCGGGCGCGGCGAGGTCCTGCTGTCGGCCGGAACGTTCAACCTGGCCGCCCCCGTCCGCGTCGAGGGCAGCGACGACGTGGACGCCGAGGCCGACGTCCGGCTGCGCGGCATGGGCCCGCGCAACACCACCCTCGCGGTCGGCACCGGCGTCGCCTCCGGCCTGAGCCTGGGCAAGGTCGTGCGCACGCACATCTCCGACCTCGGACTGACCGTGAAGGGCGCCAGCCACGGCATCGCCTCCGCGACGACCAACGGCCCCGACTCCGGCCACCGCAGCTTCTGGCACTCCACCTTCAAGAATCTCCAGGTCACCGGACCGTGGAACGGCACCCACACCGGCTGGGCACTGCACCTGGGCTCCCCCTTCCGGTCCGTCTTCGAAAACGTGGAGATCGGCGGCGTCGGCAGCGGCATCCGCCAGTTCTCCGAGCACGCCGACTTCAACCCCGGCGACTGCCAGTGGACCCGCGTCTTCATCGAACTCGTCGGTGACAACGGCTGCGCCTACGAGGTCGACTCGCCCGTCTCCGGAGGTTCGATGAACCAGATCGAATTCTCCATGGTCGAGGCCATCGCCAACGGCACCGGCTGCACCGGCATCCGCCTCAAGGGCGTCTCCCAGGTCGCGCACTGCCACTTCCGTGGCGTGAACCTGGAGCAGTTCGACAAGCTCCTCGACGTCGCCAACGGCGTCTCCAACACCTTCCGCTTCAACTACATCGAGCTGCGCGCCGAGACCCCCGGGCTGACCGCGTTCACCTTCGGCGCGACCTCGTACAACAACGCGGTCCTGAGCACCGGCATGCTGTACGCGTCGGCGTCCTGCCGCCTGTACGCCGACGGCAACACCTCCCAGCCCGGCCAGCCCAACCGCGTCGAGGGCGCCCGGGTCTACGCCGTCCCCGGCGCCGTGGTCACCGGCAGCGAGAACCCGGCCTACACCACCGTGCGCCGGGCGATCGGCGGGACGGCCGGTGTGGGCACCCCGCCCGCGCGCGGGATCTACGTCCCGGACGGCTGGGGGCAGTTCTGGCGGGCCAAGCGGAACGCCGCCGCTTCCGGCGGCAAGGCCCGCGTCGTCGTCGTCGGCGGCACCACCGCCCAGGGCTACTACGCGTCCAACCTGGCCACCGGCGGCTGGGTCGGCGCCATGCGGACGTCCCTGCAGGCCCGGTACGGCAACGGCGGCTCCGGCATGTTTTCCTCGTCCCGGTCGGCCGTGAAGCTGAACGGCGCCGGAGAGGCGGCGGCCGTGGCCGCGTGGACGACCGCCGGGTGCCTGGCCTCGACCACCGGCACCTGGACGCTGGGCGGCAACCCGACCGGGCCGGGCTTCACCTACATCTACTCGGACGCCGCTGCCTCGGTCACCTTCAAGGTCACCGGCACCACCGTGAAGATCTACACCGTGTCCGGCAGCACCCCCCGGGTCGGCTACTCCTACACCATCGACGGCGGCGCGCCGGTGGCCGTCGCCGACAGCGGCATCTCGACCACGAACATCCAGGTCACCACCGTCACCGGCCTGGCCAGCGCCGAGCACACCGTCACCGTCAGCCGGGACGCCACGGCGGGCACCCTGAGCGTGTGCGGCGTGGCGGGCGAGAACACCTCCGGCATCGTCGTCGACAACAACGCCCGGGGCGGTGCCGGATCCGGGAACTTCGTCACCGGTGCCGTCACCGGCGCCAGCACCGCGCTGGGCGCCGGGTGGAACGGCGGCGAGTCCAACCCGTGCGACCTGCTCGTCTACACGGTCAGCCCGAGCGACGCCGCCGCGAACATCACGGCCGACGCCTGGTCGGCGAACGTCGCCAAGTACCTGAAGGCCGTCAAGGACACCGGCGCACAGGCCGGGGACACGGACGTCCTGATCGTGCTGCCCCACCTGGGCACGCTCGACGTGACGAACTTCGTCTACCAGGAGTATGCCAACCGGGCCCGTGCCCTCGCCGACACCTACGGCGCGGCCGTGATCAACCTGTGGGCGCTCGGCAGGAACTCCTGGAAGTACTGGGACGGCCTCGGCTACTGGGGCGACGTGAACGCTGTCGGAGCCGGTGGCCACGACGTCGTCAACCTCAGCAACGCCGGACACGCTCTCGTTGCAGGGCACGTCCTGTCCGTCGTCGACTCCTGACCCTGCTGTCGGCACGTCTTTGACCCTCCCCAAGGGGTGAGAATTCCGACCCCTGGGGAGGGACCCATGACTACGCCCGACTGGCGCCGCCTGACCGACATCGTGATGGCCGTGCCCGAGAAGGTCTACGAGGGCTACAACTCCCACGTCGGCTACAACAACCTGACGATCTTCGGCAAGCAGTACGGCTGGGACGGCGTCGCCTGGTGCGTCATGTTCGACTGGTGCATGTACGACGACGCCGGGCTGGAGAAGATCGTCCCCAAGGTCGCCTCCGTCTCCGTCTTCACCGAGTGGGCGAAGAAGCACGGCCAGTGGTCCGAGTACCCCTCGGTCGGCTCCTGGGTGAACTTCTCCAACGGCGGCCACACCGAGCTGGTCGTCGGCTTCGACGAGACGTACGTCTACACCAAGGGCGGCAACTCGATCAAGGCCGGGGCCACCGACAGCGGCCAGGGCAACGGCGTGTGGCAGCACAAGACCGAGCGGCGGGCCGCCAAGGTCGTCGGCTACTTCGCGCCCCACTTCCCGGACGGTGTATGCCCGCCCACGGCCGACCCGAAGGACCCGCGCGGAGGCAAGGCCGTCAAGTCCTGGCGGTACAGCAAGCCGACCACGGCCGCCCCGTCCACCGGCCCGGCCGACAAGCCGAAGTGCCCGCCCTTCCCCGGCCGCTCGTACTTCCTGCTCGGCGCGAAGAACAAGTACGCCAAGCAGCTGCAGACCTGGCTCCACAAGGGCAACTGGGGCCCGAAGTACAAGGTCGGCCCGTCGGAGACCATGACCCAGATGGACTTCGACAAGGTCAAGGCTCTGCAGCGGCACTACCTCTCGGCGCTCGGCCCGGCCGACGGCCTCACCGGCCCGAAGACCTGGCAGTACGCCTTCGAAGTCGCCAACGGTCTGCGCAAGAAGTAGCACCCTGAGTGAAGGCCCGGATTGTGATCTCCACGATCCGGGCCTTCGCCCTGTCTGGCATGTGCGCGCCCGCTGCCAAGAGGTGAAGACCACCCCCACCTAGGAGTTACGCGCATGGCCAGTGAGAGCCCCGAGAACGTCGGGCAGCTGTGGCGCCTGATTGAGCGCGAACTCACCGACGTGAAGAGCCGCCTCGACAGCTACGTCACCAAGGACCAGTTCGACGCGGAGAAGCGCCTCCTGGAAGCCCGGATCCGCACGGCCGAGGAGAAGCTGGACGAACTGGGCCGTGCCGCCCGGGAGGATCGTTCCACCAGAGCCCAGGGCCTGCGCGAGTTCATCTACAAGGGCATCATCCCGACCCTCGCTCTCGTCGTCGCCGTGGTGTCCGTCGTCCTCGCCTCCCGCTGAGCCCTTTGCTGTCGCCGCACCGGCGGTCACCCCCAAGGGCTGAGAAGGCTCGGTCGTTGAGGGAGGCGCCGGTGGGCGGCAGGTTTGAGCGCGTCGAGCGCCTGGAGCACCAGACACTGGGCGCGCAGAAGCTGGCCGTGCGCTCCGAGGACTACTGGGAGTACAAGCCCGAGCAGCGGGTGCACACCACGGACGGCCTGCCCGGCGTGGTCAGCCACGTTGAGGACGGCCCTTTCCCGGGCTCGGAGGCGTACCACGTCGTCCTGGACCGGGGCATGGGCGGTGGCCAGTACACGGCCTCCCAGCTCCGCCCGGCGCCGATCACCACCGAGGCCATGGAGCAGACGGCGGCGGCCGACTACCCCGAGCTGGCCGAGGTCCTCGTCGCCCGGCCCGACCCGGCGATGCAGCAGGTGTTCGCGGCGAAGAAGGACAACCCCTTCGCGGACGACGACAGCGACGACGACTCCGACGACGACCAGGGCGACTCCCAAGACGACGCCCATGACGACTCCCATGACGAGGACGACGACTCCGACGAGGGCGACTCCGAGGACTCGGACGACGACGACTCCGACGACGCGCCGCCGTGGGTGAAGAAGGCGTCCTCGCTGTTCTCCGACCTGGTCGTGACGGCCGCCACGAACACGGACTTCCGGTTCCACGTCACGGCCGCCTGGCGCGACGTCGTCGCCAAGGCCAAGCGGATCCGCACCGAGGGCCGCCTGCGCGTCACCATGGCCTCTGACGGCCTGGTCTACGCCGAGGTCAGGGGCGACCACGAGGTCTACGAGACCGGCCTGCAGCGCATGCCCGGCAAGATGGCCGCGCACGCCTGGTCCTGCGGCTGCAAGTGGGGCGCCTACCACTGGGGCGCCAGCGACGACTTCAGCCGGTTCGCCGGGCGCATGTGCTCCCACGCGCTCGCCCTGCAGTACGAGGCCCAGTCCCGGGGCATGTTCGGCCGCGACGTCCACGTGGACGAGCACAAGCCGTCCTGGGTGCCGCGCAAGGTCGTCGTCCGCTACGACATCGACGCCGACCAGCACCGGCTCGCACCCTCGACCGCCGCAGCCCGGCCGGATGACTCGGGCGCCCCGCTTGCCGTCGTCGCGCGCGCGGCCGTGGCCGCCGGTGAGAACCGCGCCGAGGTCGAGCTGGCGCTGCGTACGGTCAACGCGTCCTGGGACTCCTGGGATGACGACGAGGGGGAGGACAACACCCACCGCACGGACTGGGACCGGGTGCACCCGCACCTCAACGGCGTGCACCGGGGCATGAACATCGCACTGCCGGACGATGTCCACTCCCACGTGCACGACCCCACCAAGCCGACGGCCGAACGGGCGCACGCTCTGGTGAAGGAGGTCACCGGCAGCGACAAGGGCCTCGGCATGCACTGGTCAGGTAACCCGGAGCAGGCCAACCACTACGCACACGTCTCCCACCCCACGCCCACGAGCAGCGGTTCGGGCCGCGCGGGTACGCACGTGATCCTGCACGCCAAGACCCCGGACCGGGCGTCGATCGAGACCGACGACGACACCCTGCGCGACCGCCAGGTCATCGGCTACGACCACCATGAAGACCAGGAGGTGCCGATCTCCGAGGGCGAGCCGGTGCACATCGCCGGTGTGTCGTGGAAGGAGCCGCACAAGCACGAGTGGACGCGGCACGACTTCGAGAAGCCGCTGCAGCACACCGCGAACGCCAACGCGCCGTTCGGGGAGCCGTCGGGCACCTCGTACCAGCTGCCGAAGGCTCCGGGGTCTACGTCGCCGATGCGGCCGTGGGAGAACCCGGCGTCGGCCGGGCCGCTGGCGGGCGCGGACCCGGTGGGCTGGAACCGGCAGCTGCCGCTGCAGTCGTACGCGACGGCCGAGCACTCGCTGTTCGAGCCGGGCGGTACGGAGGCGCTGCTGCACGACGAGCCGGAGGCCGCGCTGCCGTCCACGGACGGGGTGCAGCTGCCGTCGGCCGACGACAGCCTGTCGCCGACGTACATGACGGCGGGCCTTCGTCGTCAGGCGCTGAAGGACTTCACCCTCGCCGAGCAGCAGGCGCTGATCAACGAGGGCGAGGGCGTGCGGGCGGCCAACCTGGACCGCCTGGACATCAAGGGGACCCACTACGCCGACCTGGAGCAGGTTCTGGCAGGGCAGGAGGACGACATCACATGGCTGGCCTGAGCAAGGACATGGAGCCGACGCCGGAGGCGGACGGCAGCAGTGACCCGGTGGACCCCTTCCGGGGGGACAGCTACCGCTTCACCTGGACCCGCCAGGTCGAGGTCGGTCAGCTGCAGGCGGAGGTGACCGAGACGCTCGGCCCGTCCGTCCAGGTGGCCGCCGTCATCCCGATCGACGAGGACGGGATGCCGGGGCCGGTGAGCGCCGAGGACCCGATCACCTTCTACGTCACGCCGTCGTCGGTCGACCTGGCGGCGGTGCGCCGGGTGCTGGCTGAGCACCGGCCGGACCCGTACTACGGGATGTCGGACGAGGAGCGTGCGCAGGCCCAGCTGCGGGAGAAGATCGCGGCTGGCGGTCAGCTGACGCCGGACGAGATGCAGATGGCGCTGCGCATGCTGGTCGCCTGAAAAAGCATCGAACTGCCGAAGTGCCGGGCCCCTTTCGAGGGGCCCGGCGTCGTTACAGGCCGAGGAGGAAGACCGGCCCGGCGACGACGGCGCCGAGGACTGCTCCGGCCACGGTCTGGGCCGGGGTGTGGTCCTTGAGCTGCGCGCGGGACCAGGCGACCAGCGGCACGAGGGTGGCGGAGAAGATCCACCAGGGGCCGTAGAGCAGGCCGAGCATGGCCAGGGCGCCGGTGAGGACGGCCGTGTGGAAGCTGATCTTGGTGTACTTCGTGACGGGCCACAGGACGGCCAGCGTGGCCAGCATGGCGCCGACCATGGACAGGATCGGCGCCGGGGCTCCGCCGACGACCATGAGGGTCAGGCAGGTCAGCACCGACAGCACGATGACGGGGATGACGATCATCCGCCGGGCCCGGTCGGGGACGTGCCGGTTGGCCCAGGTCCTCTCCTTCTCGGTGAGGATGATGAACGCGATCGGTATGGCCGCGCAGAAGACGATGGCGGCCAGTCCCCAGCCGACGCCCGTCCAGCCGTAGTGGGCTCCTATGAGCAGGCACAGGGCGGTGATGACGTTCTTGGGGTCGACGAGGTCTGTGAGGAGCCGGGCCGTCTTGATGCGGGTCACGCGTTCACTCCGGCCTTGATGCTGCGGTCCAGACGGTTCATCAGGTCGTTGTCCCTCATGGCCTTGCCGACGGGAAGGAACTTGGCTGTGGTGCCGAAGAGGTCCTTGTCGGCCACGAGGATGGCCGCGTCCGGCCGCTCGGCGAACGGCGGCTCCCCGGCAGCCTTGCGCTTCATGGCGGTACGCAGAAGGTAGGCGGGAACCGTGTGCCGGGGCAGGCCGAGGTCCTGCACGACCGTTCCGGCACGCTCGTGCAGGTGCGGGGGGACGTACGGGCTCAGGTGCATGGAGACGTCGCAGATCTCGGTGATCCGCCTGCTGAGGCGCACGTCGAGGCGCTTCCAGTTCCAGAAGTCACGCAGGCGCCCGGCCAGCGGGACGAGGGGCGCGGGGAGCGTGCGCTGGCGGGGCTTGGTGTCGGCGTCCTCGTAGATGACCGAGGGGACGGCGGTGGTCAGCCGGTTCCACATGGGCCAGAGGTCGTTGACGGCGCCGTGGGCCTTCACCCGCTGCTCCATGCGCTCCCACTTCGGTGCATTGGCGCCGCCGAGGACGAGGAGGAGGCACCCTGCGAGGCAGAAGTTGGAGGCCATGTCCACGAAGCCTTCGCCGCCGAGGAAGGGCCTGTTGAACAAGCGGGCGATCAGGTAGCCGGAGCGGACGAAGCCGTACATCGAGCCGACGACGCACCCGAGGGACAGGACCTGCATGCCGTACCTGAAGGCTCCCCCGGAGGAGGGCTCACGGGAGGCCGCCGCGCACATCATGGAGGCGCAGAGCAGGCCGAAGATCAGGTACGTGTAGAAGAGGAGGAGGTGCAGGCTCCCCCAGAAGTGCCCTGCCTGGACGAAGATGAAGTCGCCGTCCTCGGCGCTGCCCTGGCGGCGCTGGGACTGCCAGAACGTGAAGAAGATGACGGCGACGGCGACCCAGGTGACGATGCGCCGGGGCCTGCTGCTGATGGCGCGCCGGTAGCTGGGTTCGCGCCTGCCGTCCTCTCGGCCGGGGACGACGCTGGTGACCCAGCGCAGGAGTCCGGCGACGGCGGCCACGCCCATGAGGTGCTTGACGAGGGTGGCGATGTCGTTCCAGCCGGTGAGGTGGTGGAGGAAGTCGCCGACCCCCTGGATCTTCTGGGCCATGGACACGTCGAGGGCGAAGAAGACCAGCCACAGGGTCCGGCCGCGCGGGTTGCGGATCGCGGCGGGGGCCCGTCGCAGGACCTCCAGCGTGAGGGCGATGACGATGGCCCAGGCGAACAGATCAGGTGTGGCGGTCACCGGTACTCCAGGTCAGGGTTCGAGGCTCTGCCTCATGTTCGATACGAGCAGCGTGGCTCCGCGCGGGCTGTGGCGGGCTACCCAGCGTTCGGTGAAGTAGCCGAAGTCCTCGGCCTTCTGCTCGCGCTTGTCGGTGCTGGTGCTGTCGGCGCGGCACCGCCAGCCTCCCAGAGCGGCACGGGCGAGGCCGGATGTGTGGCTCAGCTGGAGGAGACGCACGGCGTCGCGGAGGTCGCGCTTCTCGGGCTCGTCTCCGTTCACCATGTGCCCGAGTTCGTGCCCCAGCACGTGGTCGAGCTGGACGCCTGTCGCGGCGGGGTGAGCCCAGACGATGTCCGTTTTGAGGCTGTCGAGGGGGATCCATGCTCCGCTCGGTCCCTCCGGTGAGGCCATGAAGGACTCACGACTCAGGACGAGTTGGTGCCCCCGGACCTGTTCCACGTACGCCCGCAGCAGCGCTTCCACGGTCCAAGGGGACGCGGGGAGCACCAGGGCCGACAGGGCCTGGTCCCACACATCCTTCAGACCGCCCCGGCGCAGCCTCATTCTCATCTACTGCCCCCTGTGATCACTAACCTGTTCGAGTACGCCACTCAGCGTAATGCAAGGGGCTGACAACCGGACTACGAGGACCGGTCTTTCCTGGGGTTCATCTTCATCGCGGCCAGGGTCATGCGGAGTACACCCATCACTGCCTGGGGGTCTTCCTCCTTCGCCCCTCGAAAGATGGCGGCGAGCAACTCGGTACCCTCCTCACTCGCTTCGTCACCCTCTGTGTCTAGTTTTTCCTTCAACTCCCGCAAATCTGCGATGAGTTGTACCTCATTCTCCGCTGCACGGGTCTCTTCCGTCACCTCCGCACCGATGGCGAAGTACGCGGGAGACACCTCGAAGAAGAGGCTCAGCGCCTCGATCTTGTCGAAAGGAGGGTTCGTCCTCTTCCCGCTCAGCAGCTCACTGAGGAACTGGCGGTTGAGGACGTCCTTCTCCTCTCCGCCGCCCTCATCGTTCGCCAGAAGATTCTTCTTGGCCCGGTACAACCTTGAGGCCTCCCGAGCGATCTCAGCTAGGGGGTACTCACTCCCGTCGGGCTGGCGCTTCAGGTCGATCAGCCGCCGGATCTTGGTGGCGAGCGGCATGGGGTCACCTCCTCCTGGATGTGATGTTGAAAAATCTTCGCTCATGCAGGGCATCCTAACGCGAGCGTCGACAATGTAGACGCGCGGAACCTTAAATCGGTCTCAAGCGTCGATTAAGTTGACACCATGGGTACTGAGCGTCATACGATCGGCGTAGCAACGTAACCAGGGTGACGACGGGAGGTGACCGGCATGACTGCAGCCCAGGCGGCAGTGGTGCTGTCGGCCCGCGCGGAGTCACTGTCCAGGGCGGGAGTTCCGGCGGCAAGGGGCGAGAAGTCCCCGGCCCTAGGAGTCCAGGTGCCCAGTCCCGCTCTTCCCCGTACGGTCGTCCCGGCCGTCGTCGGTTACATCCTCGCGGCGCTCGCGTCGCACGGCGTCCAGGTGGACGGCACGGCGGAGAACCTTCTGACCGCTGGCCTCACCGGCATCCTGGGCGGTACGTACTACATCGTCGTCACGGCCGTGCAGTCGCGCTGGCCGCTGGCGGGAGTCCTCCTCGGCTCCACCGCCGTCCCGACCTACGAAGGTCGGCATCGCAAGAAGACCATCCCCGGTCCGGCGACCGCCACGTCGGACTCCCCTCCGGAGGACCGGCTGTAGACCGCCAACTGCAGCTGACGTAGACCGGAGCAGACCCCGGCCGACCCACTTCCCTACCACAGGAAGGTCGGCCGGGGTCTCTGTGTTATGCGGTCTCAGGAACGCCCCCGCCTCTACAACGACGTTCTGCCTGAACGGTAGCGGCAAAATCTTTTCAAGTCTATTTGTCGGCAAAGGGAGAAACGCACTCCGGTTCAGAGCGCCCCCGCCGCCGGGATTCTGCCTCACCTTCACCACCCTGCTGCCCTCCTTCATCAGCTCCACACATCCCTGACGCCCAACCGTTGCCACCGCACCCTGAAAGGTTGCCGCCCACCCCTCCCTTCCTGTTCACCGCACCCCCTCCCTGCCCCAAGAGGCGAGGGCGCACCACGCGCCGCCGCCCGACAGGAGGACCCGGTGTGCTGAAGTTCGCCACGGCCCAGATCATCGCCGCGTCGCTCGGCGACCAGCAGCAGCGCTTCTCCAAGGCGGCCCACCGCGCGGTCTTCCAGTACGAGGCGCGCCCCGGCTACCTGTACGTGCGCAGCAGGGCCATCAGCTCACGCACGAACGACAACCACGACGAGTTCCCCTCCGCCGAGATCGAGGCCGCGTACAAGACCTTCGTCGGCAAGCCGGTCTTCGTGAACCACGTCAACGACAACCACCGGCGCGCGCGCGGAGTCATCATCGACGCCGCCCTCCACCAGGACAAGAACCCCGACGGCACCCCGGACACCTGGGCCGAAGTCCTCATGGAGATCGACGCCGTCCGCTTCCCGAAGCTGGCCAAGGCCATCCTCGCAGGCGAAGTCGACCGGACCTCCATGGGCTGCGACGTCGAGCGCTCCGTATGCTCCGCCTGCGGCAACGAGGCCCGCACCCCCGCCGAGTACTGCGCCCACATCCCCACCCTCAAGGGCAAGCGCATCTACCGGCGCACCGCGTCCGGCAAGAAGATCGGCGAGCTGGTCCGCGAGACCTGCTACGGCCTGTCCTTCTTCGAGAACAGCGTCCTCGTCGAACCCCCGGCGGACCCGACGGCTCATTTTCTTGGCGTGGACGCCACCGGCATCGGCAAGGCCGCCTCCCAGCAGAAGGTGACCGTCGACCTCACCCCCAGCGCGCGCGACCTCCTGAACGTGGCCGCCGCGAAGACCGCCGAGTTCAACCCTGCCGACTTCGACTCCGACGACCCCGAAGCGGACGACGACGAGGACGGCAAGGACGGCGCCGCGCCCAAGCTCGCCGAGCCCGCCCGGCACCAGGCCCCGGCCGCACCCGCCGTACCCAAGGACGGCGCCCCCGCCGACCGCCAGCGCCGCCAGGACGCCGTCACCAAGACCAAGCCCTACACGCCGCTCAAGCCCAGCCTCAACAGCCTCCAGACCACGGCCAACGGCGACCTGCCCGTCGGCAGCCCCTTCTGCCGCACCTGCAACCAGGACCTGGAGCTGGTCCGCAACGGCCACAACGCGGCCTGGCAGCACGCGGGCGGTACCGCCACCGGTCACGAGCCGGTCCCGCACGACGGCCGCACCTTCAACCAGGAGGCGCACCGGCAGGACGAGGCGGCCATGTGGACGCGGCAGTACCCGATGTCCAGCACCGCGCAGCCGCCGCACACGGCCAGCCTCATCGACTCCGTGCTCATCAACGCCGACGGCACGATCAGCGCCGTCGCCTACGGCGAGATCAAGGCACCCGCCGACGTTGACACTCTCCGCGAGCCGAACTGCCCCGTCTGCGGCGACATGGACACCTTCGACGGGCTCGCCTGCCAGGTCTGCGGCTTCATCTCCCCGCCCGAGCAGTTCCGCGACCCCGACCTCGACAAGGCCAAGACCAACGACCTGCGCAAGCAGATCGTCGACCCCACCCTGATCGACGACAACGGCGAACTCCAGCGCGTCGACCAGGACGGCACGGCCATGCCGCAGGACGGCCAGCCCGGCGACCCGGCACAGGACCCGAACGCGCCGCAGGACCCGTCCCAGCAGATGGTCGATCCCGACCAGCTCGACGACAACGGGCTCCCCCCGTCCCCGTACGGCGACCAGGCCCTCGACGGCACCCAGACCGACGGCCCGGCCGTGTCCGACCGCAACGGCGACGGCATGATCCAGCCCAACGAGATCGACCCCGAGGGCAACGTCCCCGTCCAGCAGCAGGACATGGCCGACCCCGAACAGGGCGGCCAGGTCGGCCCGCGCGAACTGCCCGGCTGGGGCAAGGACCGTACCGGCGACCCGTTCACCCCCGGCCCCGACATGCCCTACCGGCCCGACCAGCCCGACGGCCCGGAAGAAAAGCTCGACCAGGACGACGCCGACTCTCCCTACGGCATGGCCCCCGCCCCGATGCAGGGCCAGCCCGGCGACGGCCTCCCCGACCTGTTCTGCCCGTCCTGCGGCTACGGCGCCGACGCCACACCGCCCCAGACCCAGGACATGGGCAACCCGGACGGCGCCACCGACGGCATCGTCTCCGGCGACGTCTGCCCCAGCTGCCAGCGCGCCCAGCTCCTCACCCCGGGCGAGATCAACTCCAACTACTCCAAGGCACCTGCTGTCGAAAAGCCCGCCTGGAGCTGACAAGAGACGAACACCGCCCACGGCAACCGTCGTGAGCGCCGAGGCTTTG
Organism: Streptomyces sp. MH60; assembly: GCF_002939385.1. Lineage (GTDB taxonomy): Bacteria > Actinomycetota > Actinomycetes > Streptomycetales > Streptomycetaceae > Streptomyces. The sequence continues at coordinate 37,520 of NZ_MULI01000008.1, forward strand.
AAGGAGTGCCCAGTATGAGCCGACCGCTCATGACCGCCATGGCCGCGCAGCAGGCCGTCATCAACGACCAGCGCGAACAGCTGGCAAAGCAGGCCACCCAGCTGAAGGTGCAGGGCGAGCAGATCGCCCTGATCGCCCGCCTGGCCGGTGTCACCGACGAAGTCGCCGCCCTCGCCAAGACCGCCGACATCGCCAACCCGGCCCAGCCCATCCCGGACCCCGCCCCGCAGGCCCCGTCCGAGACCACCGAGCAGGCCGCCACCCCCGAGACCAACGACGACCCCCGCTCCCCGGGCCAGACTGGCAACTCCACCGCCGGAGTCCCGGCGGCCGCCACCGACACCGCCCTCACCCCGGGCGCCACCATCCCCACCCCGCCCTACAACAACCTCGCCGACGTCACCGCGCCGGTCTCCGGCCACCTCGACGAGGCCCACACCCCGCCGGAGTCCCTCCGCATCGAGACCGACGTCCGCGTCGGCGACCCGATGCAGCCCGAGGTCGCCTTCCCCTGGACCATCAGCGACAACCAGTCCAACTCGGCCCCGCCGAAGGACGGCGAGATGTCCCAGACCGGCGGCGGCTCCGCTCCCAGCCCCAGCCGCACCCACGCCTGCCTGCGCCTGGCCCGCCTCCAGGTCCAGGCCGGACTGGCCAAGGGCGACGACCTCACCGTCGCCGCCAGCCTGGAGGCCGACACCAAGCTCAGCGACGCCATGATCAACTACGAGATCGGCGTCCTGGAGCGCGTCAAGACCGCCTCCCGCACCACCGCACCCACCGGCAACGCCCGCGTCGCCTCGCGCGGCACCGAGCGCGTCGCCCCGTCCCTGGCCTCCCAGGTCACCGCCTCCGCCGCCTCCACGGCACCGGCGGGCAGCGAGCAGGAACTGACCGACCTGTTCGACTGACACACCCCCGCAGACGAAGGGCCCGGACCTCCCCGCCGGGCCCTTCGTCACACCCACCAGAAAAATTCCTTGCCACCAGTCCCTGTCCCACTACCAGTTGCCCGCTCCTAGGGGGTGAAGAAGGCCCGCCGGGATCGGCGGCCAGCCGAGACCCCAATGGAGGGCGGAACACATGATCCGCGTGCGGGCCAACCTGGCGCACATCAAGAGGACCCTCCGTCCTCTCTACGCATGGACTCAGGCGACGCCCAAGTCCGTGTTCCTCGACCCGTCCTGGAACCGCAGCGTCCCGATCTACCCGGGCATGGTCCTCGCCCGTACCAGCGGCGAGCTGGTCACCCTCATCGGCCCCAACCAGGTCCCCTACGGCTTCGCGGCCGACTACGTCGGCGGCGACGGCTTCGACCCGCTCCTCGACGTCGGCGTCAACGCCACCGCCGTCTGGGTCCCCGGCGCCGACGCCGAGTTCGAGGTCCTCGCCCCCGCCTTCGACGACACCCAGGCCTGGGTCGACCCGGGCGACGGCACCGAGAAGCTCGTCTACGCAATCACCGCCGGAACCGGCCGGGGCAAGCTCGCCCTCGCCACCAACGGCTCCGTCGCCACCGCCATCTCCACCCAGGCTGTCGGCCGCCTGCTCAAGGTCAACAGCGCTTCCAAGATCACCGTCGGCGGCCTGCGCTAAGCGCGCCCGAGCCGAGCGAGAGGAACAAGGACCCACACCATGACCGCAACGCTCACCACCGGGCACAAGGGCGGCGTCACCGCGAAGAAGTCGGACGACTACGTCTCCGAGATCCTCGCCCGCCGCGAGGCCCGTGGCGGCCAGCCGCTGACCTTCGAAGCCAAGCAGCAGCGCCTCCAGGCCGTCGCCTCCGACCAGGTCAACGGCATCAAGCGCCTCGGCGTCGGCATGATCGGCCCGATCCAGCTGAAGCTGCGCTACCAGGGCATCACCCGCAACGTCCTCGTCGAGGACCCCTGCACCCCCGGCACGCCGGTCGAGTACGACGTCTGGGACGACCTCGGACAGGCGTACATCATGTCCGGGACCGACGGCGAGGTCCGCATCACCCCCTTCGAGGGCAAGCGGATCCAGGTGCGGTTCTTCCGCATCGCCTCCCGCCCGGCCATCCGCAAGGAAGACTTGCTCTACCTGCGGATCAACGCGGTCGAGCAGGCCCAGGACGAGACCAAGCAGGCCATCCTCAAGCAGGAGGACTCCCGCCTCGTCACCATCCTGCAGGCCGCGATCTCCGACTACGCGGGCCGCGCCGACCACACGGTCACCCCGAACCACGTGATCACGGAAGCGAGCGGCTACCTCACCCCGGGCTCGCTCTACAGCGCGGTCTCCATGACCGACATGCACGAGCTGCAGTCCAGCCGGATCCTCATCAACCCGATGGACTACCGGGACATGTACAGGTGGGACATCAACCAAACCGGTTGGGCGTTCAAGGACCGCGTCGTCGCCGGTGAGACCATCACCAGCTTCGGCGAGTTCCAGCTGCAGCGCTCCATCGTCATCCCGCAGGGCCAGACCTTCCTGACGCCGGACCCGCAGTTCCTCGGCGTCTTCCCCGTCCTGTACAGCCTCGACGTGGAAGAGAACCACCGCGTCGAGAGCTTCTGGAAGGGCTGGGTCTTCGACGAGATGATCAGCATGCTGATCCTCAACCCGCGTGGGCTCGCACGGATCGACAAGTCGTAGGGCGTGGCTGGGGATACCCCAGCCCTTCCCTTCTGGCATGATCGTCGAAGGCCCTCCCCATGTCGTCTGGGGAGGGCCTTCGCGCTGCCCACGCTTCGGGAACTACCGCCAGGCGGCTCATGGCCTCGCTCGGTCGCGTGGGCTGGCGACCGGGGCCTGCGTGAGCCCTCGCCCCCGAAGGGGAACGAGGGTCACTGCCGCTGGCGTTCTCGGGTCATCTTGGCGGGTGACATATTCTCACCTTGGCAGAGTCTCAGCCCGGTGTGAAGTCGGTTCGGTGATTTTCCGGGTGCGGAGAGTAAATTCGGCCACTGCTGCTGTCCCCTGTCCCCACCCCGCCTGTAGGGGGTGAGGGTTTGTGGTGGGCCCTCGTGCGGCTCCGTTCTCCGGCCGCCAGCTCGACCCCCGGGTTCCCCTTCCCGGGGGTCGAGTGCTGTCTGGGGTGCGCCTGGCCTCCTCAAGGGGTGACGGAAGCTCCGTCCCCCTTTCTGAGGAGGCATCATGCCGGTCCAGCAGCTCCAGGTTTCCAACCCGTCGAGCGGTGTCGTGGTCGTCACTCCGGACGCCGACCGTCCGAAGTCGTACCTGCGCTTCGAGGCGAAGGGCGACGCGACGGGCGAGGACGTCAAGATCATCTCCCGCGAGACCGCGTTCCAGGCTCCGCTGGTCAAGGCGGTCAAGCGCGGCGTGCTGGTGATCGACGACGACATCTCGGGCGACGAGGAGCTGCAGCGCGTTCTGGGGACCGTGCAGAAGCGGCAGCCGGTCGGCGAGAAGCCGCTGACGGCGGTGCGGGTGGACTACGTGTACGACGAGGAGTCGAACTCCTACAACAAGGTGGACCGCGACGTGCGCGTGGTCATCGACCCGCTGCAGAAGGGCTGATTCTCCAGTGTCCATGAGCGAGCACGAGCGGCGTCTGCTGCTCACCGGGACCCTCGACACCTCGGGTGTCGGCGGCAGCCCGTACGAGAGCCTCCACAACGTGGCGGTGGCCTTCGGGGCGCCGGTGGCGGAGGCCGTCGAGCCCGAGCCGGTTCCGGAGCCCGAGCCGGAGCCGGAGAAGGTGGCCGAAACCGATCCCTCGGTGGCCGAACAGGCGCCCGAGGAGAAGGCACCCCCGCGTAAGCGCGCGGCGAAGAAGACGCAGGCGTCCGCGCCTGCCGAGAAGTAGGGAGACGGGCTGCGATGGCCGCTACGGATGTGACCGGCACGTACGAGACCGACGCGGCGGTCGGCACCAAGGGTGAGCCGGGTTCGGGACCCGTGGCGGTCACGCAGCCCGACACCAGCGGTGCGGGCCTGGTGGACGCTCAGGGGTGGGAGCCGACGCCGACGCCGATCCTGGGGACGCGGGACACGCTGGCGGGCACCGTCAACGACGTGTACCCGGCGTACAAGCCGCCGTCGGGGCCGCCCCCGGCGAGCAACAAGGACACGACACTGACGGACTCGCCGGTCGGCAACGGCCTGGAAGAGCTGATCAACCCGGACCTGTGGATGGACGGCACGCTGGACACGTCGAACCTCGGCGCGGAGCCGGTCGGCAACACGGCCGTGCCGCTGAAGCCTGCCGCTCCGACGGCGGCGGCGGGCGACCGGTACATCCTGGTGTCCTGGACGCCGGTGCCGGATCCGTCCGACGCGGAAGTCCTCCAGTACGTGGTCGAGTCGGACACGGGCGGCCACTTCTACGCGGGGGCGGACAAGACCAGCCTGCGCTTCGAGAACGTGACGGGCGGCCTGGGCTACAGGTTCCGTGTGCGGGCGGGCAACGAGAACGGCACGGGGCCGTACTCGGACTGGTCGGCGGCCGTCAAGCCGTCGAACGAGGACCTGATCCGTCCGACGTCGCTGGCGCCGGACAACGCCGTCAACCCGATCTACCGGCAGGACGGCACGCTCGTGCCGGGCTCGTACGGTGCGCCGACGGCGCCGGGGAAGCCGACGGTGGCCGCCGAGGGGACGGCGGGGACGGCGAAGGTCACCTGGACGGCCCCTTCGTCGGGTCAGCCGTCGGGCGGCTATGACGTCAAGGCGTCGTCCGGGCAGAAGGTCCACGTCGGTCCGGCCGTGCTCACCGCGAACGTGCCGGGCCTGACGGTCGGTGCGAACGTGACCTTCACGGTCACCGCGATCGGCCAGCTGCAGAACGCCACTTCGCCCGCGTCCAACGCGTACACCGTGGTCTGAGTTCAGCTGGTCCAGCAGCCCCGTCCCGCGACTTCGGGACGGGGCTGCTTGCTGTTCGTGCCCGGTCATCGGCCGCCAAGGGGCGAAGGCGACCGAGGAGAGGGCATCCGATGAGCGGTACGACACCACGGCTGGGGCTGAAGACTTTCGACCAGTCCGACCCCTTCCTGCGTGGCGACTTCAACGACAACAACGCGCGTCTGGACGCCTATCCGGGGCACTTCATCTGCACGTCGCAGTCGCGGCCCGCGTGGGGTCCGGCGCAGTCCGGGATGCGGATCTACGAGACGGACACGCGGCGGGAGCTGGAGTGGCGGGGGACGCAGTGGCGTGAGGTGCTGAGTGCGCCGCCGGTGTTCCCGGGGTACGCGCGGCCGAACATCACGCTGGGCCTGGACTCCCACGTCTACTACAAGCTGGGCACGTTCAACCTGAACCGGCCGGGGTCGCTGATGGTGAACCTGGCGGTCGAGGTCGCCGTCCAGTCGCTGTACACGATGAACCTCTACTTCCGCACGCAGATCGACGGCGCGGACGCGCTGCTGGGTGACGGCGGCTCCTACATCCGCGTGGAGCAGGTGCACACGTCGGGGTCCGGCTGGCAGAGGACGTACATGGTGCCGGTGATGGGCATGCGCTCGGTCAGCGCGGGCTCCCACAACTTCGGCATCCACATGTGGACCCAGCTGGGGTCGACGACGAAGACGGGGTCCGCGCGACTGGTGACGGCGCGCGGCACGGCGCTGCTCGTGAACTCGACGGACACCTGATGGCGGCCGACGAGTACACGGACCGGGCCTACGTTTCCCGGTACGGGGCGGCGGAGTTCGGGCTGCAGGTCATGCGTCAGGGCTCGCCGGGGGATGCGGACGGCCCGGTCACGGCGGCGCTGCTGCACGACGACGACGCGGCCACGCAGGTGTTCTCGCGGGCTGCGGACCATCCGGGGGCCGGGAAGTACTCGGTGCGTCTGTCGTCGAAGGAGACGGCCACTCCGGGCCCGTACGTGCTGGTGTGGACGTACACCGTGGGCGGGTCGGACGAGGAGTGGCGGGTCTGGCTGGAGGTCGGGAAGACCGCGCCGGAGTACGACGTCCTGGCGGACCCGATGAAGGGGATCATCGAGCAGACGTGGAACCGGTTCTCGGACCTGTTCGACTACGCCACCGAGGGCCCTCACCTACAGACCTACATCCAGTCGAACTTCGGGCGGAACCGGCTGGCGCAGCTGCTCAGGATCGCTGTCGGCCGCCTGAACACGATGGCGCAGCCGTACCAGACCTACACGATCGACGGTGACGGCGGGGCTTCTTTCCCGGTGGCCAAGTGGGGGTCGCTGCTGGAGTCGGCGCTGTACGTGGAGTGCCTGCGGCACCTGATCCGCTCGTACGTCGAGCAGCCGGAAGTGCAGTCGGGCTCGGGTGTGTCGCGGCTGGACCGGCGGGACTACAAGGACCGCTGGGAGGAGGTCCTGGCGGTCGAGGAGCCGGTGCTGAAGCAGCAGCTCGACGTTTTCAAGATCTCTCACCTGGGCCTGGGGACCGCCCGGGTTCTGGTGAGTGGGGGCGCCTATGGCAGATACGGCCCAACTCGCCTACCTTTGTCCGAAGCTGCGCGACCTAGGTGGCTTACTCGTTTCCATTGATTACTAGCCTGACCAGTGGATACCATTCCTCTGTGGCAGACAAGAAGATCAAAGGCGGGCGTCCTCCAGTCGAAGATCCAGTGGCCCACTTCTGGGCCCACGTGGACTCGTCGGGGGGCGCCGACGCATGCTGGCCGTGGACTCTCTCCGTCGTCAAGACGACTGGGTACGGCCAGTTCAACAACAGGGCGGCCGGACGCAATTCGTGCCACGTCTTCGCCTTCAAACTCGCCTATGGCCCTGTCCCTGACGGGCACGTCGTAGACCACACCTGCCACAACCGAGACACGACATGCCCTGGCGGCAAGACGTGTCTCCACCGGCGGTGTTGCAACCCCGCTCATCTTGAGGCCGTGGACTCGCATCGCGAGAACGCCCGTAGGGCCAATGAGCCCCGCAAGCGGGCGGAGTTCGCTGAGTGCTGCGCGAATGGCCACCCCTGGAAGCCGGACAACGAGAAGTGGGTGACCAGCACCAGCGGCTACCGGACTCGCCAGTGCCGGGCGTGCAATCGCGACCGGATGTACAAGAAGAGGACCGGTAGGGACCGCCCCGCACCCACTGACGTGTCGCTCTCCAGAGCAGGGTGCGAAACGTGCCGCCGGGGCCATAAGTACACGCCCGAGAACACGAAGTACGACTCGACCACAGGGAAGCGTCGCTGCCGCGCCTGCGAGCGGATCAACGACCAGAACGCCAAGGCTCGCGCAAGAGCAAGAAAGGCTGCTGCCAAGTAGCGGTTCAGCAACGCCAAGGGGTGACCGGAAGGAGCCCCCCTTTGGCTGCGAACAAGATGCCGCTGGGCAGTGCGGGCCAGACCCTCGCAGCGGGCCCCGTGTCGACGCTGATGCCAGGGGTGACCTACCAGGAACTCACCCAGGGGTACGCGTCGAACGTGTGGTCCGTGTGGGCCTGGCGTGTCGGCGGTCCTGAGACGTACGGCAATCAGGCGACCGCCCAGGCCCTGGTGACGGAGCTGAGCGGCCTGGGATTCGCCAGCCGTCTGGATACCCTCACCGCGTTCGCGGCTGCGGACACGGCGGGCGGCGTGATCGGCTACGCCGTCCGGGTGGGCAGTTTCGCCCCTCAGCAGATGAACGAGGCGGTCACGCTTCAGGCGTCGCTGGTCAGTGCGGGATACCAGGGCCGGGTGATCTACACGGCCGAGGACGGCGTTCCGTCGGAAGGACCCTGGGAGGTCCGGGTCGTACGTGTGGACGCCGACGCTAAGGTGCGGCTCAAGGCGGTCCACGGCGCGCAGGTCAGCACGTCGAAGACGGTGCGTTCCATGGCCGTCGCGAGCAGGGCTCTGGTCGCGGTCAACGGCGGCGAGTTCGACATCAAGACCATGGCCGGGCACTCCGGCTACGAGGTCCCGCAGGGCCTGTACGTGCAGGACAACACGCTGCTCAGCGCCGCCAACAACGGGCGGACCGCCTTGCTGCTGGAGGGCGTCGGGCAGCGGGTCCGGGTCACAGAGGCGTCCTCGTCCTTGCGTATCAAGACCGTTGACGGGGCCGAGAGGGCCGTGGACGGTATCAACCGGGTGCCCAGCCGTGTCCTGGGCTGCGGCGGCGTCGGCGGCGACACGCTTGTGGTCGACGGTGTTGCCACTCCCACGCTGAAGCCGTGGCGCAACCTGATCTGTACGGACCCCGACGAGGTCGTCATCTTCCGCCCGGAGTGGGGCGCCGCGACTCCTGCCCCCTGGCAGGGGGTGACCAACAGCGTCGATGTCGTCATGAACGGCAACTGGGTGGTGCAGGAGCTGCGTTCTCCGGCTGGCGGAGCCATCCCCACGGGCGGCCGGGTTCTGCAGGGGATCGGGACGGGCGCGGACTGGCTGCGGACGCACGCCAAGGTCGGGGAGATGGTCACGCCTACGGCGAGCATCACCGACGCGGCGGGGGCGGCGGTCACAAGTCCCACGCTGTCGGGTGTGGCCGGAGGCGGCCCGGCTCTGGTCCGGGGAGGAGCGAAGTCGGTCAACATCGGTGCGAACGGCATGACGTCCTTCACCGGTGCCCCAAACCTGTCGTCTGTCCAGCGGCATCCGCGCACTCTGGCCGGGGTGACCGCGTCCGGTCAGTTCCTGCTGGTGACGGTCGACGGCCGCAATCCAGGGCGCAGTGTGGGGCTCACCTGGTCGGAGGCTGCCGACCTGATGCTCTGGCTCGGCGCGACGGAGGCTGTCGGGCTGGGCAGCGGCGGGGACACCGCCATGGTCGTCAGTAACGCGCTGAGCAACAGCCCCAGAGACACCTGGAACACGCAGGACACGATCCCGTACGAGCGGTCGGTGGCCACGGCTGTCGTCGTCGTCCCTGACGATGTGCAGCCCGCCCCGGTCTCCACGATCCCGGCCGGAATCTCGGGCTGGGACGCACCGCTCAACGAAGCCCTGGTCGGCCTGCAGACGCAGATCAGCTACCTGACGGCGGCAACGGCTGCTGTGGTCGAGCAGCTCGGTGACGGGACCGGGCTGCCGCTGCAGAACGTCGCGGCCACCCCGGCCACCACGCCCACGGGCGGGGTCCTGTACGTCGAGGCCGGGGTGCTGAAGTACCGGGGCGGCAAGGGAACCGTCACAACTCTGGGACCAGCGTAAGGAGGAGCCATGTCCGGTTGCGCCCACGAAGGCCCTGCACCATCCCGGGAGTTCGACCTGACGAACATCGAGGCGAACCAGGTGGTCTGCACGCATCGCGTCTGCAGCCACGGCCAGACCGTCGTCTCCCTCTACGAGGCCGAGAAGTTCCGCATCCTGCACATCTGCCCCACCACCTGACAAGGAGTCACCCATGGCGTACACCGTCACACTCAAGGCCGGTCTGCAGGACGTCGTACTGCCGAACGGCAGCCGATACCAGGGAGAGGACGTCGTCGTGCTCAGCGACGAGCACTACGGCGTCATCCCGGCCTCCACCCGGGCGGCCGTCTTCTCCGCCGAGGCTGTCGTCCCGGTCCCGGCTCCGGCGGCCTGATGAGCACCGTCCGGGGCGAGTACGTCCGCTCGAAGCAGTCCTGGGCCGTCGACCAGGAACGGCTCAGGCACAGCCAGGCCCTGCACATGCTGGGTGAGAACGTCATGTTCTGCCTGCTGTGGACGGCGCGGGACTACGAGAACCAGTTGGTCGGTCTGTGCACGGTGTGCGCCAGCGACCGTATCTCGAAGGCGTACGGGCAGGCGTCGCGGAACAAGTGCCCGTCCTGCTTCGGCACCCGCTTCGAGGGCGGCTACCGGGCGCTGATCGTGCGCCCGGCCATCTTCACGGACGCCGACGACTCCCAGTCCTTCACCGCGCGCGGCGTCGTCACCCCGCAGGAGGTCCACCTGGAGACGACCAGCGACTTCCGGGTGCACAGCGGCGACTACGCGATGCGCGCCACGGGCGAGCGCCTGCAGCTGCGCGTGCCGCAGCGGACCACGCTGCGCACCGGCTTCGGTACGCCGTACCAGCGTGAGGCCGCCACGGCGTACAACCTGGCGCGCGCGGCCGTCGAGGACGAGGACTCGGTGGCCTACCTGATTCCTCCGGCCACTGAGCCGCTGATCGAGATCCTGTCCCGGACCGGGCACACGCCGCCGTCGTTCGATGACGTGGAAATAATTCGCGCTCCGCTGATCCCGCTGTACGAGCAAGACTGACCTCGCCCGCCAAGACCACCACCCAGGGGTACCGCCATGCCCGATAAGATCCTGCCACCCGACGAGACCACGCCGTTCACCATCCGTAACGACGTCACTGTCGAGCTGGTCAAGCACGACGCGGCCGACTCCGACGTGGCCACTGCCGCCCGTGTATCCACCGTCGGAGAGAGCCACGAGCGGATCGTTGACCTGGCCAAGGACTCCGGCCTGATCAACTACCTCATGCGGGACCGGCACGGCAGCCCGTTCGAGCACAACTCGATGACCTTCTTCGTCAGCGCCCCGATCTTCGTCTTCCGCGAGATGATGCGCCACAGGGTCGGCTGGTCGTACAACGAGGAGTCCGGCCGATACAAGGAGCTGGAGCCGGTCTTCTACGTGCCCGCATCGGACCGCAAGCTGGTCCAACAAGGGCGCCCTGGAAAGTACGAGTTCGTCGAGGGCACCGACGAGCAGATGAACCTCACCAGGAACCTACTGGCGAGGAGCGCGCTGGAGTCATACGAGGTCTACCAGACCCTCCTGGAACAGGGCATCGCCCGCGAGGTGGCCCGCACGGTCCTGCCGCTGAACATCTACTCGTCGCTGTACGCCACCTGCAACGCGCGCTCGCTGATGCACTTCCTCGGGCTGCGCACGACGCACCCGGACGCCAAGGTGCCCTCCTTCCCGCAGCGGGAGATCGAGATGGTCGGCGAGAAGATGGAGGCGGAGTGGGCCCGGCTCATGCCGCTCACCTACGCTGCCTTCAACGCCAACGGCCGCGTCGCACCGTAGCCAGGCGCACAGCAGCCCGCCACCAGTCCAGACGGTGGCGGGCTGCTGTGCGCTCAGGCGGGCCCAGGGACGAAGATCTCGTGCCCGCCGACCCGGCGCCAGACGACGTGCGGCTCACCTTCCCGGACCATCGGCCCGAACTGCCAGGTGGCCCGGCCGTCGGGGGCCCAGGTCATTTCCATGATGGGACTCTCGCCCGCAGGGATGTTGACTCCCTGTACGGGCTTGACCCGGAGGCCGGGCCGGAACTGCCCTACCGCAACATCCGGAACGAACTTGTTCTGAATGATGTCCTCGAAGCGCTTCTTGTCCTCGGGGCTGAGCCTCTTGAAGTCGCGCTTGAAGTGGGCAGCGGTCTCGAACGTTGGCAATAGGGCCTCCGGATGCTAGGGGTCAGTCGTCTGCGTTGAGGTGCGCGAACATGTCGTCGGCACTCTCGTGGACGGTGGTGCGTCCGGCCGCGATGTCCTCGCTTGCCTGGCGCTCCCCCTCCTGCCACTCCTTGGTCCAGAACCAGGTCTGGTCGGAGCGGATCTTCTTCAGTCCGTGGACCTCGACGACACCTGCGTCGCTGACCTCGAACTCAAGCTCATCTCCTGGGGAGACCCCCAGTGCCTCACGCACGCGTACAGGCAGCGTCAGCTGGCCCTTTTCACGCACGCGAGTCCTGGACGTAGCCGTAGCCATGGATGTCCTCCCACTGTCACCTTCCATGTTTCCGTGCTACCAAGCTACCCCAGAACTAGTAACTATCAAACTCTCCTACATTCCAACTTTCTCACATTCTACCATCGTCCTTAGTAGTCACCGGGGCTGTCCGCGCCTCCTCCGCCGCCCTCAAGGGGTGAACAGAGGAGGCACGCGTGCAGGCCGAGGTCCCCGAGGTCCACCTGGTCGCCACCCCCGACCGGATGATCATGATCGAGAAGGGCCTGTCCCCGAAGCGGGCCCAGGCCGCCGCCCGGGAGGCGGTGCGGCAGGCCCGGCGCCGGATGCCGAAGATGAGCGGCGCGGCGGCGCGCGGGATGCAGCCGATCTACGGCAAGGGGTACTTCGGGATCTCGTGGGCGACGCAGGTGGTCTGGTACCAGGACCACGGCACGAAGGCCTTCACCATGCGGAACCTGGCTGGCAAGACGATCCCCATGTGGATCGACGACCCGACGGGCCAGGAGCGGCGGGACAACCCGAAGGCGAAGACCCGGGTCACGGAGTCCGGCAAGGTGCAGGTGCTGATCTTCCGGCGGGCGGCGAAGATCGGGCAGCGCAAGAAGGTCTACCGGCGGGACCCGAAGACGGGCCTGAAGGTCGTCGTCTCCGACACCCCCGCGCACTACCCGGGCGCCCCGGGCCGGATCGGGTGGCGTGAGGCGAAGCAGCCGTGGACGCGGCCGGGCAAGCGCCCTGGAGCCATCCACCCCGGGAACATCGGCGTCTGGTGGCGGCACCCGGGCCTGAAGCCGCGCTCGTTCCTGAACACCTCCATGACCCTGGCAGCGCAGAAGCACGGCCTGCTGGCCGGGCGGGTCTACGTGGCAGACAAGGGGTGGAGAAACTACGTACGCTTGCACGGCGAGGAGTTCAAATGACACTGGTCTGGTCGGAGATCAACAAGTTGGGTAAGTGGGCGCCGGTCGACTCCGAGGAGCACATCGACCCCTCGGAACTGAATGTGGGTCACGCGTATGACCGGCTGGACGACAGGCACGTGCGCAGGCTGACCGACTCGATCAGCCAGCACGGCTACAGTCCGGAGCAGCACGGCCAGCTTGGGCTGAACATCACCGACCACGGCGAGAACATCTACCACCACGCCGACGGCTCGGAGACGCATCCCGAGGACCATCTGCACCATGCCCACTTGCTGAAGGCGTTGCAGAACATGGGTCACGGCCCGGTGCCGGTGCACCTCCACGACCAGGCGTCCGACCCCGAGGGTGAGCCCGCGCCGAGGTACTGGCATGGCACCACGGTCAAGGACTTGGAGCAGGTACATCCGAACCACGGGACCAAGGGCAACTTCGGCAACAACCTCGGCGTCCACGAGCCCGGCTACGCGTACGCCACCAGCCGGAGAAGCGCGGAGCACTACGCCGACCAGGCCGCGTTGACCCACGGCGGGCGCCCTCGCGTCTACGAAGTCCACCCCAACGGCCCGGTCGAGAAGGACCCGCAGTACGACGGCAACGGCAACCACCGGGGCAACAACGACGACGACGTCCGGTCCCGGCACGGCTTCACCGTGGTCGGTGAAGAGGACCTCGGACATCATGACAAAGACGACGACTGGCACTGACTCCGGGACAGCGGTCCATGCAGCCCTTCATCAGTGACTCTTTGCCCGGAGCCTGATGTCGAACTGCATGGACCATTTGTGAGAGAGCGCCTCACACTTATAGGACGGCTGTCGGGGCGAAAGTACTTACTCTCTCCCCGGATCTTCTTCTGACACAGAGGGCCTGTCCGCCCCTCCTGCCGCGCCCTCAAGGGGTGACGGAGGAGGGGCGTACGTGTACATCACCAGGGTCAAGGCGCTCGCGGTCGAGGCGCTGCAGGCGGTGTTCGACGACCAGTACCCCGTGACGGAGTTCCGGGGGCTGCGGTGCTCGCTGGAGTACCCGGTCGAGCAGATCCGGCTGCCGCAGGTGTGGGTGCGCTACTCGGACACGGGCCCGCTGAAGCAGGCCGGTGTGAAGCACACTGAGGACGTCGACCCGGTGACCGGCGGCCGGACGCACCCGTACACGCGCTTCAAATTCGAGGGGTCCTGGGAGTTCGTCATCGTCGCGCTGTCGAGCGTCGAGCGGGACCGGGTCTACGACGAGCTGATCGCGACGATCGCGTTCTCCGGGTTCGACACGGTGCGCAGCCGGTTCAGGGTCTACCTGGAGGCCAACGACCTGATCGACCTGACGCTGCGCACGGACGAGATCGAGTCGACCGGGGAGTCGGCCGAGCCGGGGACGCCGTGGGGCACGGACGAGGTGCTGTACGAGCGGACGCTGGCCGTGGACCTGATTGGGGACTTCGCGGCCGACCCGGAGACCGGTGTCATCGTGCCGCTGTCGAAGATCCAGATCACGCCCACGGTCGACCTCACCCTGGACAACGAGGCGCGCGGCGAGGGCTTCGACGTCTGGCACTAGGGCCAGAAAGTGCGCACGTTGTCGGCCAGTTCGCGCTTGAGGGCCGGGTTGACGATGGAGACGATCATCTCGACGTCCAGCTGGCCGACGGCGGGCCAGAGGAGTTCCCGGGCCTTGGAGTACTTCTCGGCGAGGCGCTGTCGCTTGTCCTCGGGAAGCTGGGCGGCACGGTCGGGACGGCTGTTGTGCGCGTTGTCGGCGACCTTGACCAGGGCGGCGGAGCGCTGCTTGGTGATGCGCCGGATCTTCTCCTCGTAGGGCACGCCGGGCTGGTTGGTGACGGCCTCGACGATGCGGACGACATGCTCGGGAACTCCGGCCTTCACGAGGGCCTCGGCCGTCCAGTCCGTGTCCTCAATGATGTCGTGGAGCAGTCCTGCCCGCTCCAGGTCCTTGCCGAACGGCGCGAGCCCTTCGGCCACGGCCTCGACGTGCTCGATGTACGGGACGCCGATCTTGTCGGCCTGGCCTGCGTGGGCGTCTCGGGCGAGGCGGTAGGTCTGAATGACGGTCAGCTCCATGGGGCCAATCCCACCACGAACTCCTACTGGAACTACTAGTTGACCTACTAATTTCTCCCAGATTAGTAGTTCGTGCGGTCTCGCTGTCCGTCGGCCTGCTGTCGCCCTCAAGGGGTGACAACTGGCCGACGCGACTGGTGGGTGGCATGCCCGATATCTCTTCTGCGACGTACACGCCGCCTGGCGTCTACGTCTCCGACGAATCGACTCCTACGGTCACCCCGCGTTCGGTGTCGACCTCGACCGTGACGCTGATCGGGCCCGCGCTGGGCTACGAGACGTTCTCCGAGGTGGTGACGGTCTACTCCGGCTCGGCGACGCCGCTGACGCAGAAGGGCGTCTACACGACGGCGGTGGTGGGGCCGCCCGCGATCGCGGCGCCGGTCGTCACGTCCCTGGCGGGCGTGGTGATGGAGTACAGCACCGACTACACCTTCGAGGTCGTGGCCGGGTCCGGCGGCGCGCCGACGGCGATCACGCAGATCCGGCGACTGTCTGCGGACGAGGGCGACCTGACGCAGCCCAGTCCGAAGGGGCTGAAGGACGGCGACCAGGTCCGGGTCACGTACGCCTTCACGTCGGCGACGTACTACGAGCCGACGGTCTTCGAGGACTTCGACCAGGTGGTGGCCACGTACGGCCCATCGCTGGTATCGGTCGCGCCGACGGACCCGACGGCCTCGCAGGTGGCGTCGCCGCTGACGCTGGCGGCGAAGATCGCCCTGGAGAACGGCGCGTCGAGCGTGCTGTGCGTGGCGACGGACCCGACGGCCGGGGACTTCCAGGCGCAGCTGAAGGCGGCGTACAAGAAGCTGGAGACGGACTACCGGGCTCAGCTCCTGGTGCCGCTGCTCGTGGACGGTGCGTACGACGCCCACACGCCGACGAACGTGGCGAACCTGCTGACGGACGTGAAGCTGCATTGCGAGACGGCGGCGGCCGAGGGCTACGGCCGGATCGCCTTCACGGGCGTGGCGACCACGTACGACAACACGACCGGGCACGACCAGCTGGCGGTCCAGCAGAGCAGCAAGCGTCTCGCGCTGGTGTATCCGAACCGGCTGCTGGCGTTCAACTCGGCGGTCAACGCCTCCACCGAGATCGACGGGTTCTACCTGGCGGCCGCGATGGCCGGACGGCTGGCCCGCAACCCCGTCGCGCGCGGGCTGACGAACCAGTCGCTGACGTCGTTCACCGGCCTGCCCGCGACGATCGCCCAGGGCATGACCCGGACGTTCAAGAACAACCTGTCGAAGTCCGGCGTGGCGGTGGCGGAGATCAACCAGGCGTCGCAGCTGATCGTGCGGCACGGGGTGTCGACGCTGATGACGTCGGTGCTCACGCAGGAGATCTCGATGACCCGGGTCGGCGACACCCTGCTGCAGATGCTGCAGACGGGCATGCAGAACTCGGGGCTGATCGGTGAGCCGATCACGACGGAGATGACAATCAGCGTGAAGTCGTCGCTGATCGGTCTGCTGGAGCAGGCGGTGTCGGACGAGGTGATCGTCTCGTACGCCAACGTGCAGGTGCGGCAGCTGTCGGCGGACCCGTCGATCATCGAGGGGACGTTCTCGTACAAGCCGCCGATCCCGATGAACTACATCGTGATCAAGTTCGCGGTCGACCTGTCGACCGGCGACACGACCACGGAGGCGACGGAGGAGGCGGCCTGAGCCCGCGCGGCAGGCGTCGTGACGGGCCCCTGCCGCGCTTTATGGAGGACCCCTGGTGTGAGGGCGCCGGGGGTCCTCTGCTGTCAGTCCTTCAGGAGTCCGATCCGGGTGAACAGCTCGCGGTCGGCCAGGACCGCCGCACGGTCGGCGTAGTTCGCCGGGCGGCTGCGGGACCGCTTCCTGGCGACGTCGGCGAGGATGGCGAGGATGGCAGCACTGCCCTCGTCTGGAGCCTCGTCGTGCACCGCCTTGGCACGTTGATAGGCCGCTTCCAGACGTCTGCCTTCTTCCGACGGGACTCCTGGAAAGTGCTCGACGGCGCCCCAGGACCTCGCTGCCAGGTCTTGTGCTCTGACCATGGTTGTACGCATGGCCTCACGGTAGCGCGGCCCGCTGCTGTCCGTCGCCGCCCATCCCGCCCCAGTGGGTGAGACCTACGGATGGGGTGGTGAGCGTGCCTGCAGGAAAGGTCCGCGTAACTGGAAGTGGATATTCCACTTTCGTCTATGCCGGTAAGCCGATCGCGTTCCTCAACTCGGTGGAGGACGCCGGGCAGCGCGCCTGGTCGGACAAGGGCCAGCCCTACGCATTCATCCAGCCCCTCGGCGCGCGGACGCCGGTGGAGATCGCGACGTCCCGGGTTCTCGGTGGCGCCACCCTGCAGCTCACGATCCAGGAGCTGTGGAACCAGGCGCACTGGGAGCAGATGGCCGGGATGGCCGGGACCAACAACATCGTCGAGATTTTCGACCGGCTGTCCCGGACGGCGAACTACGTCACCGCGCAGACGATCATCAAGCCGCCGGGCACCGAGTCCAACCCCTCGCGCTGGCGCGGCAAGATCTACCACAACGTCACGATCGTCGACATCATGGACGGCGACACCCTGACGGTCGGCGGCCTGGACGTCGCCAAGCCCGTGGTCTGCGCGTACACCCACTCCACCCGCCTGCGCTGACCAGGAGCACGACGATGACGGACACCACCTACGGCACCTACGACCCCGCCGACCGGCCGGGCCGCAAGGCCACCACGCCGGAGCCGTCGGCCCCGCTGAAGGGCGCGGACGGCACGGACCTGCCGTCCTTCGACCAGGGCTACGCCGAGCCCTTCAAGGGCCTCACCTACCTGGGCGCGCTGACCAAGGAGTTCTCCTGGCTCGGCCACACCTTCGTCATCCGCACCCTGGGCCTGGACGACCAGCTCGCGATCGCCCAGGTCGCGGCGAAGTACAAGGACGGCGGCGAGCAGCTCGCGTACACCACGGCGGTCGTCGCGATGTGCGTGGACTCGGTCGACGGCGAGTCGCTGCCGTCCCCGTACGGCGAGGACCAGGACCTGGCCGAGTGGGCGCACCGGCGGTTCGGGTACGTCAAGGCGAACTGGTACCAGCCGACGATCAACCGCGTCTGGCAGGAGTACCTGGAGCTGGAGGACAAGGTGGCCGAGGTCGTCGAGGCCATGGGAAAAGCCTTCGGCCCGGCCGCGTAGACCCGTGGCTGGAACGCCATCTGCGGATCGCTGAGCGGCGGGGCCTGCTCTCGGGGCGGCGCCTGTCCAGGGTGCAGCAGTTCGGCCTGGAGCTGCTCATCCTCGCGGACGGCTGGGCCGCCGGTGAGGACCAGGAGGAGCGGCTGCGGCTGGCGCTCGTCTCGGCCGGTCGCGACCCGCTGGAGGTTATCGAGCGGGAGCCGGACTCCGACGACGACTTCGATCCGGCGGCCGACGAGGACAGGGACTTCGACTACTCCGCCGTCGACTGGCAGAGCGATGCGTCTGCAGACGACTGGGAGCGCATGCAGGAGGTCCTGTCCTCCTCGCGGGTCACGGTGTCTGGGGCCGGGCGCGCGGGTGCTGACGCCCCGCCGGTGCCGGACATGAGCGACGGATTCGATCGGGAGTGGCAGTAATGGCGACGCCTCCGCCGCCCTCTGGGGACGGCAGCGCACCGCAGGGGCTCACGGGCTCCCTGCAGCGGCTGGTCATGCAGCTGCAGGCGCTCATGCACCAGAACCAGAGCCAGCAGAACCTGCCGTCGAGCGCGGCGACCGCGTTGCGTCAGGCCCGCCAGAACATCCTGAGCCCGCAGGCGCTCCTGGGCGGTCAGGTGCCGCCTGCGGTGGCCCCGACCGGGCAGTGGCTGCAGCAGCAGGCGGCGTCCTTCCTGAGCCAGGTCATCCTCGGCCAGCCCCAGCACCGGAGCGGCAACCCCGCTGGCCAGCCTCCGGCGCCGTCCGGGCCGACCTCTCCAGCCCCCGCGCCGGGTCCTCCGGCTGTTCCGCCGCCCGTTCCCGGCATGCCGTATCCGTACCCGTACGGCATGCCCTATGGCTCTCCCTACGGCACCCCGTACGGGCCCACGCCGTACAACGGTCCCCAGCCCGGCCCGTACCCGGGGCCGATCGTCGCGCCCTCGCACCCTGGCGGAGGCGGAGGTGGCTCATCGACCGGCGCGGGGTCCTGGACGCGGGCCATGCTGCCCGCCGTCGGCAGGCTGGCGTTCGGTCCGTGGGGCGCTGTGGCGGGCACCGCGCTGTCGGCCGCGACCCAGATCCCGGCCGAGATCCGTTCCCAGCGCGATAAGAACGCCTACTACCAGTCCATCGAGGGCGGCTCGAACGTTGACGGCTTCGCCGAGCGGGCTCACGAGGAGCTGTACCGCTGGTCGACGCCGATGGTGTTCTCGTCGGAGGAGGCCCGGAAGGCGTTCAAGGGCGTGACCAAGCTGGGCTACAACTCCAAGGTCGAGGACGGCATCGGCCGCCAGGACGCGCTGAACTTCCTGTACCACGGCAAGACCCGGCGCGGGCAGACTGTGGACGAGGGCCTGCAGCAGCTCCAGGTCAACTCGAAGAACGCCCTGGGCAGCCTCAACGACCTCAACGACGCCCTGAACGCAGTCTCCGACAGCGCGGGCAAGGCCGGGATCAACGCTCAGATGCAGCGCGCCGAGTTCACCCAGCTCATGAACACGGCCATCAAGAACGGCTACGGCTCCTCCGCGACCGACGTGGCCTCGGCCGAGCAGCAGATCAAGATCGGGTACGGGCGGTCGTTCCAGGACGTGGATGTCTCCCAGCGTCTGGGCCTGAACCGGGCCTATATGGCCTCCTCCACGACCGGCATGAGCGTGTCCGACTACCTGACGGCCGGGGTGACGGGGAAGCTCGCGGCCGACGCGAAGCTGGACCAGACGATCGCCCGGACCGTGCTGAAGGCGGGCGTCGAGGCGTGGATCAAGGAGGAGATCTCCAAGGCGGGCGGCGCGGGCAACCTCTCCGAGGACGTTGTCCAGCAGATCGCCGAGGAGATGATCCGGAAGTTCTACCCGAACGACTCTCCGGCGCTCGCGCAGGCCGTCGCGACGCTCTCCGGTCTCCCGGACCTGGGCAGCGACCCGGTGAAGGCGGCCATGTGGCTGGTGCAGCAGTACAACGAGAAGGGCGCCGCCGCACAGTCGGAGAAGACGTCGGCCGAGGACAAGAAGAAGCAGAAGGAGACCAGCAAGAAGAACCAGGTCGCCACCGGCGTCGGCGAGCTGATGCGGGCGCCGCAGAACGACCGGGGGCCGGGCGCTGGCAAGAACGCGCTCGGCGGCGACCTGGACCGCGAGCACGAGGGCGGCTTCCTCGGCTTCGGCGGCCACAACTCCGACGCCTACAACGCCTACCAGGCCTGGCACGACAAGAAGGGTGGCCAGGAGGACCCGGTCATCTACCACCTGCTGAACAAGATCAAGGGCGACAACGACTCGAAGGTCGCTGTGTCGACAAAGGACGGCAAGAAGGTCATCCCGCTGGCCGACGCGATCAAGCGACACCGCAACGAGCTGGCGTCCGGCAAGGCCGTCGTCGTCGAGGGCGACCAGGCGGGCAAGACCGTCGAGGAGATCGTCGGTAAGGACAAGGTCGACCCGCTGCGGGACTTCTCCAAGGAGGCCAAGGCCACGGAGAAGGAGGGCGAGTCGTACGCCCAGTGGGAGAAGAAGCACACCGAGAAGGACAAGAAGGGCCGGGAGAAGCTGGAGATCACGCTGTCGGCGGAGGCCCGGCGTCTGCTGACCGTCATGGACTCCACGGGTGTCAGCGGCTCGGCCGCGACCGCGCAGCCTCCGCTGAGCCCGTGGCCGTCGAACCCCAGCTACCAGGAGTAGGCCATGGCGCTGGCATCCCTGGGCTTCGCCGGAGGCCCCCAGGTGACCTTCCGGATCAACCCCGACTCGATCGACTGGGGATTCGACATCCACACCACCGTCACGCAGACGGTCGGCGGCCGGGTCGTGCACGTCACCGGTGCGACCCTGCGCGACATCACGGTGGCCGGGCACCTCGGCGAGAACCGCAAGGCGGGACCGTCTCCCGACGGGAACACGGACCACGCCGGGGTCAGCTGGCGCCTGCACGAGGCGTTCGTCGCCAAGTGCCGGGCCATCATGGACTACCAGTCCAGGGACTCCCGGACCCTGGGGAAGATGCACGCCCCGGCCGTCTTCAACTACCCGCCGCACAACTGGCGCTGGAAGGTCTACCTGACCGAGGTCGCCGACCTCGACGGCCAGGCCAGCATCGAGCACCGGACGGGCAAGTTCTCCCACGGCTACCGCATCCAGCTGTTCATCGTGCAGGCCGGAAGCGACTCGCTGGTCAAGGCGGGCTCGTCGAACAATGCGGTCGACGCCGCGCAGGAGAAGGCGATCTCCTCGTACATCGCCCGCATCAGCGAGGGCATCGGCTGGAAGCAGACCGAGTACAACGGCGGCCTCATCGACGGAAAGCCCGGCGAGGAGACCGACAAGGGGCAGGAGGAGTAGATGGCGAACCAGTGGGGCTCCGACGTACCCGTGTCCATGCCGCAGCCGCTCCCAGGCGACCTGAAGGGCATCGTGGACATGGGCGGCTTCACCATGACCGTGGACGGCCTCTTCCCGGACCTGTCGGCCGCCGACCACGAGCGGCTGGCCACGCCCACCTACGCGCCCTTCAACCCGCTGGACCGGCGCGTGGAGACCGTCCCCGACCCCGAGGAGGACGAGTCGTGGCAGACGGACGCAAGGGCCTGAACTGCACCCTCACCTACCCCCGGGGCGGCGCCAACCAGGTCTTCCGGGCCCGGGTCGACGCCGTCGGCCACGGCATGGTGATGGTCGCCGACAGCTCCAGCGGCCGGAACTCCCGCGCCTACTACCCGCACCGCGCGACCCCGTCCCGCTTCTACCTGCGGGTCCTGCTCAAGGGGTACAGCGAGCGGAAGGCGTTCGCCGACTGGATGCAGCGCTACGCCGACTACGTCATGGACCCGGGCCTGCCCGCAGGAGACCGGTTCCCCGACATGCGAGTCCTGATCCCGGCGCGGAACTTCGACCGCGAGGGCGTGCCGCTGACGGGCTTCGAGTGGGGCGACCAGATCGGCGCGATGCTCTGGACGCCGACCATCACCTTCGAGACCACCCGCGAGCCGCAGGACACCGAGAAGTGGGCCGCCAGCTCGTTCGTGGCGGCCGAGGACCCCGACATGAAGTACTTCTGGCCGATGGGCACCCAGCTCGGCGGCAACGCGGTGCCCTCCGGGAACTACCAGAACATCATCGATGGCAGCGACGGCGGCTCCGACCCGGGCCAGACACCGCCGAACATCGGGATGAACGAGGGCACCCTGCCGAGCGAGCGGTACGACTACGGGGAATGAGCGAAGCCGCCCCCTGAGTCTCTGGCCGGAGCGCGGGAGCGGCTTCTCTTCCAACAACGCGACCAGCTGGGCCGGTCCTGGGGGCAAGGCTACGGGGTCTCGTACTGGTCTGTCAGCAGAATGACGCGGGGCCAGGCTCCCGGTCTGCCCCGGGTCACCTGGCCCCACTTGCAGCCGCCCACGGCAGCTGCCTCTGCTCTCATGGTAGCGGCCCGCCCTACGTTCTTCGGCACGGGCGGGCCGCTCAGCCGGACGAAGGCCGACTCCCAACGACGGGAAGCGCCCTCAGCGTAGCGGGGCTCGTGTCTCCTCGTCCGCCATTCGCCCCAAGGGGCGGAGGTGGTCCTGATTCCGAACTTCGTGAGTGCGCCGGGCGTGAAGGTCTACATCGCGACGGAGAAGCACGGGATCATCGACGTCTCCGACGACCTGGTCGACGGTGAGCTGGTCCGTCGCTCCGACGGCGTCTCCACGTTCCGGTTCGCCCTGCAGAACGCGCGCCGGAAGTACGACGGGGTGCTCACGCCGAACGACCGCATCAGCGTGCAGATGAAGCGGCTGAAGTGGGTCCAGGTCTTCACCGGCTACCTCAACAAAGTGCCGCTGGTGACCGCGTGGCCGCGCGTCGTCCACGTGACCGCCTCGTGCAGCCTCAAGCGCCTGCAGTACTGGTTCTGGGACTCTCACGCCGAGGCCTCGCAGGCCATGGTCCGCCAGGCCCTCTCGGACGCGGCCAAGGACAACACCATCTCCGACGGCGGCATGACCAACGTCGTCCTGACGATCCTGAAGAAGGTCGTCGGCTGGCCGGAGTCGAAGGTGCACATCGCCCGGATCCCCGGGAACTGGTACTCGGTCATCGAGGCCCTGGCCAAGCAGATCAACGCCGAGCTGGACGAGGCCGACGAGGTCGCGCGGACCCTCCTCGAATCGCTGGGCACCGCGTCCGTGGGAGCGGGGGGCGCCGACGCGTCCGCCCTGACGGGGACGTACGGCGGGTTCAACAGCTCCGAGCAGAAGTCGAACGCGGCGACGATCTACTCCGTCGGCAAGCAGCGCGGGGCGTCGACCCGGGACTGCATCATCGCGATCATGACGGCGATGCAGGAGTCCGGCCTGAACAACCTCACCCACGGCGACCGGGACTCCGTCGGCCTGTTCCAGCAGCGCCCGAGCCAGGGCTGGGGCACCCGGGAGCAGATCATGAACCCCGAGTACGCGGCGGGGAAGTTCTACGAGACACTCTTCAAGCTCAAGGGCCGCGACCGGCTGGAGATGTGGGAGGTCTGCCAGAAGGTCCAGCGCTCTGCCTTCCCCCGCGCGTACGAGAAGCATGAGAAGCCCGCGACCGCGATGGTCCGCGACCTGGAGAAGGGCGGCGGGTCGAAGGACGCCCTTGACTCGAAGCCGCAGGGCACCATCAGCGGTGTGGCCCTCGCGCAGCTCGCGGTGAACTTCTGCAAGAAGTACCCGTCGATCCCGTACACCCAGCAGTACGGCGGCACCCAGATGAGCATCCTGAAGGCCGAGCCGCCGCCCGGCCTGGACTGCTCCAGCTTCATCCAGGCCATGTACCTGCGCGGGCTGGGGGCGCTGTACAACGTGCCGCGCGTCGCCTCCGCCCAGTACGCCTTCTGCAAAAAAATCTCGGTCAAGACGGCTCTGGACACGCCGGGCGCGCTCCTCTTCAAGGGCTCCAGCCCGAGCGGGATCCACCACGTCGAGATGAGCCTGGGCAACGGCAAGGACACGATCGGCGCGCACAGCAGGCGGGCCAACCCGAACGTCGGTGTCGGTCCGACCCTGCCTGCCTCGTACTGGGACTACGGCGGCTTCCTGCCGCGCATCTCCTACACCACCGGCGCGGGCGGGGTCATCTTCGGGGAGAACGACGGCGGCACCGAGATCCCGGAGCCGACCGACCCGGGCGTCGAGCTGGTCACCGGCGCCGACGCGCCCGGCTACAACCCGGACGACCCCTTCGACAAGATGTTCGGCGACAACGCGTGGCTGCCGATCAGCACCGCCGAGAACGACCCGAACTACTTCATCGCGCAGGCCCTGGTCGGTCCGCGCGCGCTCCTCAACGACCAGCCGCTGCTGCCGTACCTGAAGAACCTCTTCAACTCGACGATGCGCTCGTTCTGCTCGGCCCCGAACGGCGACCTGATCGCCTGGTACCCGGACTACTACGGGATGTGGGGCACGGCCGCGAAGATGGTGATCGAGCCGATCGAGGTCCAGGACTTCGAGGTGTCCTGGAGCGACGACTACATGGTCACGCACCAGTTCGCCGTGACGGCACCGCTGGGCGGCAACCTCTTCGACCCGGCGACCGGCACGGTGCAGAGTTCCGTCGGCGAGAGCTACCTGGCCCAGGCCGCCATCCTCACCAGCGGTGTGGTGACGATCGACTTCCCGGGCGTGTGGAAGGCCCTCTTCGGGATGGACATGTCCGAGAAGGAGGCGGAGGAGTACGCGAACTGGATCAAGCAGCGGTTCGGCGCCCGGCCGGACTACCAGCAGCTGCCCGGCCTGGTCGGCCCGAAGGCCCAGTTCTTCTCCGCCATCTTCCTGTTCCTGCGCCAGTTCGCCTACCAGTACAGCGCGTCGATCCCGCTGACGTGGATGCCGGAGGTGTGGCCGGGGATGCTGCTGCAGTTCCCCGCCTTCAACTTCCAGGCGTACGTGACGACGGTGACGCACTCCTTCAAGTTCGGCGAGAGCGGCTACTTCAACACCTCGGTCCAGGTGGCCGCTCCGGCCCGGCTCACGGGCGGCAAGAAGCTCCTCGGCCTGCCGATGGCGGGAGGCAACTGATGATGCCGATGCGCGGCCCCGGCAACGCGGCCTCCTACGGCCTGGGCTGGACCATCAAGCAGGTCAAGGTGAAGGAGATCCTCCCCGAGAAGCGGATGGCCATCTGCATCGACACCGAGGGCCAGTACCTGGAGGCCACCACGGCCATCCACCGCACCGGCATCGAGCTGGAGGTCGGCCAGACCTGGGTCGTCGACCGGACCTACGGGGTCTGGTCCTTCGCCGCGAGGCTGGAGTTCGGGGCATAAGGAGGGGCGGCCGAATTCTGTGACATGCATGTCACAGTTTCCGACCGCCCCAGATCTGTGACATGCATGTCACAGAATCAGGTCAGCCTCCGAGCAGCCCTTCGGCCTCGGCCACCCGCTTCTTCATCTCGTCCACGTACTCCTGCGCGGACTGCCGGTCGCCGACCTTCACCAGCTCCTTGAGCAGCCCCAAGTCGATCTTTCCTGCGGCGCGGGCCTCCCTGAGGCGTTCCGAGACGGGGCGCGGCTGGCGTCCTTCAATCGCCTTTGGCTCCTGAGCAGCGAGAGCAGTAGCGTCCATGAGGCGACGCAGGCTCTTCACGGCTCCCACGGTCACTGGCCCCTTGGCTGCCAACTCGACGTATTTCTCCCGCAGGAGGGCCGGGTCGTCCTTGCCCAGGGTGTAGAGCTGCTCCACGACCAGCTGGGCCAGAGGAGACTCAACAAGGCCTTCGAGTGCCGAGTAGACGACGTGATGCCGAATCGCGCGGTAGTAGATGTGCCGCTCGAACCCGATGGACTTGGCGAACTTCTCGACGGACTTGTGACCGCCCGCCTTGTAGCTCCCCTTCTTCTGGACCTCGGAGAACCAGCGCCCCGTGATGATCCAGTAGTTGGCCTCCAGCCGGGCAAACCTGTCTCCGGCTGCCTCACCGACCTTGCGGATCTGACGTTCCGCATAGGCAAGGTGCTGAAGGTCACTGATGTCCTTCGGCGCCGGAACGTACGTGAAGGGGTCCTCCGGCTCGGGATCGTGCACGATACCTTCGATCGGCGCCGGAGCAGCCGGGTTGGGCACCTGGGGCTCCTCGGCCGTGGCACCTGTTCCGGCGGTTTCGGAAGGCGCCTCTTCTCCACGCCGGGCGACCGGCTTTCCTGCGGCTCTGCGGGCGGCTGCGGCCTGGGCTCCCCGGCCGCCGAACTTGGCTGCGGCGGGACTCTTCCCGCCGCTCTTGGCTGCGGTACTCACGCGACCTCGTCCTCCTCTTCGATGATGCCCTTCATGGCGTGAC
Source organism: Streptomyces sp. MH60 (assembly GCF_002939385.1). Classification (GTDB taxonomy): domain Bacteria; phylum Actinomycetota; class Actinomycetes; order Streptomycetales; family Streptomycetaceae; genus Streptomyces. The sequence goes on from NZ_MULI01000008.1 coordinate 63,521, forward strand.
GGACCAGAAGTCCCCACTCCTCCAGATCGCCCCTCTTCGGCATAACGTTCCAGGACCGACCGTGGTGGGGGGCCTTGCTGATGTCGAAGTAGGGGTCGAGGAAGGGCGGAGGCACGAAGTCCTCGTCCTCGTCACTGAGGTCCTCCGCCATCGCCTCACGCTCCTCCTCGGCGAGGGTGGAGGTGAAATCACACCTCGTGAAGAAGTTGTAGACCGAGAGGCCCTCCTGGTTGAGGATCGCCGCGCTGGCGGCCGTCTGCAGGGTCGCCTGAATGCGGTCGGTCTCCCACCCAGACGGCGCGCTGGGCATGAGCAGCAGGCGTGCCTGCGCGCACAGGTCGATGAAGGTCTCCTTGTCGCCTCCTCCGAGGTCGACAATGACCACGTCGTGCTTCTCCCGGAGCGGCCGGAGTCGCTTCTTCAGGGAGATGGCATCCGGCCCCGTGGAAGGGTGCACCACCAGCTTGAACGGGATCTTGTCGCCCATCCTCTTGTGCATGGCGTACCAGCGGGCGATGGACTGCGAGTTGTCGTCGGTGTCGACCACGACCACGTCGAGGCCCAGCACCAGGGAGAAGTAGAGGGCGAGGTAGAGCACAGTGGTGCTCTTGCCAGTGCCGCCCTTCAAGATTCCGACGCCGATGACGAAGCCTCGGCGGGTCTTCACCCACTTCACGATGGCCTGGATGGGGGCGATGAGTCGGCGCAGTTCCTTCTCACTGTCCGGCTTGTGTCTCCAGTTGGACATGTTTTCAACTCCTAGGCGGGATGACGCCCCACATCTTGCCGTACGGCACTGCGTCCGTGGGCCAGGAGGCCGTGTTTCGGGCCGGATCGGCGCCAGAAAGGGGTGAGGAGGTGGCCCATGAAGACGCTGGCGCTCGTTGGCGGAGACCTGGCCCTCGGTGAGGGCGGCTACCGGACGGTCACGGGTGCGCCCCGGATCCGGCAGGACCTGGGCCTGGCGCTTGCCGAGCCGTTCGGGCACGACCCGTACCACCCGGAGTTCGGCTCGGTGCTGGCCTCGCACATCGGTGAGCCGCTGACGGCCGAGCTGGAGCTGCTCGTGCGGTCGGAGATCGTGCGGGTCATCCAGCAGTACGTGGACGCGCAGCAGGCGCAGATCGCGGCCGACGCGCTGTCCCGGTCACGGTCCCGGTTCAGCTACCAGGACGTGGTCAAGGAGGTCACGTCGATCAACACGGAGCTGCAGTACGACACGCTCAAGGTGACGATCGCGCTCAAGACCCAGTCCGGTGCGACGGTCAAGGTGCTTCGGACGGTCACGACGTAGCCATGTCTCGCGCGAACCGCTCCAGCTCCTGCTCGGTGATCGGTTCGGGCCGGGGGCGGGCGATCACGTTCAGGGAGCCTGCCTGTTCCCCGCCGAGGATGTAGCCGTAGGCGACGAGGGCTGTGTCACGGGTCTCGTAGTGGCCGGGCAGGTACCCGTACCAGTCGCACGCCATGGTGAAGCTGTCGATCATGTCGCGGACACGGAGCTGGCCAAGGCGCGAAGAGGAAGCCGGGGAGTCCTCGTCGTCGCGCAGGTCTGGGCGCAGGAGGTCCTCCAGGTCGGCGACAGTGAGGGCCTCGCCGACGTAGGCGTCCAACGTGGCGCCTCCGCCTCCGAGACGGATACCGTGAGCGACCTTCTCGGCGTCGAAGTCTGCGTAGTCGGGCATGCTGCTGCTCCTTGTGAGGGGGGTCGGCGGGGACTCGAACCCCAGCTTGGTTTGATGCCATCGCCCGTATCTCCAGACCCCACGGTGGCGACCCGCAGGCGACCCATGAGCAACGTACGCGGCATCGGCCGCGTGGTCACGGAATTGCTGTGAGGAGCCTCCCGCTCGTCCTCAAGGGGTGACGAGAGGGAGGGCGCCGCGCATGGGTGTTTCACGGGAGGACATCGTCACGCAGATGCGTGACGCGCTGCTGGTCTCCGACCCGGAGCTGGACACGTCCATCGGCACTCCGGCCCGGAAGATCCTGGACGCGGTCGCGGCCAGCCTGGCGGACGCCTACGTCGAGAACCACCTGCTGTCGTACGCCTACGACATCGACAGCAAGGTGGACCAGGACTTGGACTCGTTCTGCCAGCTGTTCGGCATCGCCCGGATCCCGGCCCGGCGCGCGGTCGGCACGGTCACGTTCTCCCGGACCGGCGACCTGACCGCCACGGTGTTCATCCCCGTGGGCACGGAGATCTCGTCGGCGGCGGACTCGGCGATCGTGGTCACCACGGTCACCGGCGGCACGCTCATGCCTGGGGTCACGTCGGTCACGGTGCCGGTCCAGGCGGTCACGGCCGGGCCGGAGGGCAACCTGGGGGCGGGGACGGCGACCCTGATCACGTCGCCGATCCAGGGGGTCAACTCGGTGGTCAACACGGCCGCCTTCACCGGGGGCACCTCGCGGGAGACCGACTCGGAGCTGCGGACCCGCTGGAAGTCCACGGTCTTCCGGTCGCTGGCCGGGACCGAGCAGATGTACCGGGGCGTGGCCCTGGATGACACGGACTGCTACGCGGTGTCCGTGGTCGGCTCCTCCCGGACGCGGTCGGAGATCCTCCAGGTCCCGGTCAGCGGGGACGTGGTCTGCGAGATCGAGGACGCCCGGTACGTCTACTCGTCGCCGGTGCAGGTGACGAAGGCCGACGGCATCCCGCTGCTGAAGGACTACGACTACGAGTGGATCCCGGCGAACCCGCCGCAGATCCGTGGGCTGTCGTCCACGTTCCCGGCGGCCGGTGAGCTGCTGACCGTGGACTACCAGTACCTGCCGGTGGTGAGCCGGAACGATCCGGACCAGAACATCACCAACCGGATCGACCTCTTCACCGGCGGCATCCGCGCGCAGGGGGCGCAGGCCAGCCTGGTCTTCCAGACCGAGAAGAAGTTCCAGACGGTGTCGACGCTGGACCTGTTCACCGGGGACTGGCTGCGCGCGGACCAGACGCGGCCGACGGCGGCCAACATCTTCGTGCCGCTGCCGTTCGGACCGATCCTGACGGTGCCGTCCACGCTGGTGGTCGGGGCGACGACGTACGGGCTGGCCACGAAGGCGAACCCGCTCGGGACGATCGCGAACGGGGTGACGTACGCCTACCAGGTCGTGCACGAGGACACGGTGGAGGGCTGGACGCCGACGAGCCGGTTCGGTCTGGAGTGGCACCGTACCTACCTGCCCGCCGACGGCACGCCGCTGGCGGTGGGCAACGCGGGCGACTACACGTACAACGAGGTGCCCGCCTCGGTCCAGGACGCGGTCAACCGGTGGCGGCTGGTCGGGATCGACGCGAAGGTCCACCAGGCGAAGCAGCGGTGGCTCAGGTTCTCGCTCGGCGTGATGTACGCGGCGTCCTCCACGGGGGCGGTTGACTCGGTCCAGGACTCGATCAGGACGGCCTTGAGTGACTACCTGAACCGGATGGACTTCAACTCCAGCATCCAGATCTCCGACGTCCTCGCGGTCATCCACCAGGTGCCCGGGGTGGACAACGTCCGGCTGCTCCACGGCGGCGACGTGACCGGGTACAACCCGGCCAACCCGAACGCCTCGGTCGTCGGGATCCAGGAGATCGTGCCGAACTCCTCCCCGGACTCGGCCGCGCTCAAGTCTCACGTCGAGGCGTCGACCGGCCGGGCCAAGGACGTCTACTTCCGCGACGACGAGCTGCCGGTCCTGGGCGGTATCGCCTTCAAGACCCTGGCCCGCAACAGCTTCGGAGTCCTGTGATGGCGACCGACGACCAGCTCCACCAGGGGCAGGGGAACTACGGCAGGGACGTGATCCCGGGCGGCCTGATCCCGCTCCAGGCCGACATCACCGTGCCGCAGTCCACGGCGCTGGCCAGCGGCACGGGCATGCTGGTGGCGGACCTGGCCGTGTCCGAGCAGCTGCGGCACTTCCCGGAGGAGATCTACGACCTCCGGCCCACCTCGCACCTGGTGCGGCTGATGCAGGCCCTGCTCGGCGACTCCGGTGTCGGGCAGCTCCGCAAGAGGCTTCTGATCGCGCAGCTGGAGAGCCTGTCGTCGTCCGGGGCCAGATTCTTTGATCTCGACCGGTTCTACGGTGCGCTGTTCGGTGCCACCAGGACCGGTGCTGAGCAGCTGCCGATCAACCCGATGGAGACGTCGACCGCCACGGCGGCGGAGTGGGACTCGATCGAGGCGGCCGACGCGAGCTTCCGGGACCGGATGACGGCGCTCGCGCACTCGATCGCCATGGGCGGGACGCTGCCGGGCCTGCAGGCGGCGGCCGAGGCCGTCACCGGTGTCGAGGCGGACATCTACGAGTCCTGGGCGCTGCTGGACGCTGCCGGGGACCCGGACGAGGCCGGGCACACCTGGGAGTGGATGGAGGGCGGCACCTGGGGCGAGTACGACGGCCAGATCTGGGGGACGCTGGAGGGCACGCCGTTCTACGGCCGGTCCGGTGTCCTGACCCGGTCGGAGGTCCTGGTCCGGGTCAACCGTGACTACGCGGCCACCCCGGCCGGACGGGCGCAGCGAGCGAGTGACGAGTCGGCCCTGGTGCGGGTCCTTGAGCGGGTCAAGCCCGCTCATGTCCTGCTCACGGTCGACACTGACGGGGCTTCGGCGCTGGCGGCGCGGGGGATCGCCGGGGTGCGGGCCGACAGCGAGAACTGGGAGATCGTCACCCAGGTCACGCCCGGTCAAGTCCCCTTGGGCACGAACCCCTACCCGCTGTCGGCGGTGCAGGAGCAGGAGGGGGTTGACCCGGCCTCCGCGCGGGCGCTGCCGCGTCCGCCGCTGACGACGCGGCTGGGTGACGAGTGGTCGTACGGCTCGCAGATGCCAACCTGCCGTTCGTACGCGGTCAACCCTGATGACCCGACGAACTTCACCGAACCTGGAGCGGTCCCGGACCTCGGTCTTGACTCGCTTGACCAGACGGTGGTCTGGCGTGACGGGACGTCGACCGTCTACCGGGCGTCGCTGGGGGCCCTTGACCCGCTGCTGAGCCAGGCCGCGCGGGCGGGTGCCGACGGGGTGCTCGTCGCCAACGCCTACAGCGGCGACCGCCGCACTGTCCTTCCCACCGAGTAAGCCGTAGGGGATCTCATGGCCGACCTGTATCCGGACTACGCCGCGCTGGCCGCCGCGCGGCAGATCGGCGTGGACTACCGGCTGCTGGTGCGTACTCCTCCGGGCTCCCGGCTGGCTCACATCGCAATCCACGGCGGCGGCATCGAGCCGGGCACGCTGGAGATCGCCGACTACCTGGCCGGGTCGGCCAGCCGCTTCTACGCGTTCGACGGCATGCTGACGTCGGGCAACTCCGACCTGTACATCACCTCGACCAACTACGACGAGCCGCAGGTCCTGGACCTCGTCGCGGCCAGCGACTACGTCATTTCCTGGCACGGAACGGCCGGGGACGAACAGGTGACGTACGTCGGGGGCCTGGACACCGAGATCGCGTCCCGGCTGCAGGACGAGCTGGCGCGGGCCGGGTTCGCGGTCGAGGCGGGCGACACGGAGCTGAACAGCTCGGACCCTGCGAACGTCGTGAACAAGGGCTCGCGCGCCAAGGGCGTGCAGCTGGAGCTGACGGCCGCGCTGCGTGAGGCGTTCTTCGAGGACTTCAGCCGAGACGGCCGGGACAGCGGTCCCCGGACCGCCCTGTTCTACGCCTACGTCACGGCGGTCCAGACCGCGCTCAACGGACTGGACGTGCCGGTCAAGGCAGTGGGCACGTCGGCGCGCACCTCGGCTCGGCCGGTCAGTGCGACGGGCTCGGTCTCGGGCGACTACGGAATCCCGGCGCTGGCGCCCTTGACCGTGGACGGCATGCCCCTTGACTCGCTCAAGGACGCGGTCAGGCTCGCCAGCAAGCGGCAGGTCAGCGCGGACAATGAGCGGTTCTGGTCCAGCGCGCCCCGGCCCAACGGGGATCCGGTGCGGGAGGTCTTCGAGTTCGCTCTGGCCTCGGACCGGCCGGTCAACAGGGTGGCGTTCTCTCTGGCACGGTTCCCGCAGCGGGCCTGGGTGCAGTACCGGGACCGGGACGGCCTGTGGCACCCCCTGCTCCAGAAGGGCGGCGGTCCGGTCCAGATCAGCATCATGGACTCGGTCCCGGCGGTCATCCCGACCGGTGTGGCCGACGAGGTGAAGCTGCACCCGCAGCACTTCGGGGCCGGGCACTGGATGCCCCAGCTGGTCGACGTGGAGCCGGTGACCGCGAGCCGGTTCCGGATCGTCATGACCCGGCTGCCGTCGTCGTCGGCGCCGCGCGCCCTGGACGGGCAGACGGTGCCCTACTCGCTCGGGGTCAAGGATGCTCTGGTGTCCTACCGGGCCGCGTCCCTGGCCGACCTGCCGTGGCTTCCCCAGGTCGACGCCGAGAACACGGTGCCGATCGCCGGGTCGACCGACATCCTCGGCTCGCAGGTCGACTACGTCCTGCGCCGGAACCGGGCGGCGAACCTGGTGCCGCCCGCGACCGGTATCTGGCGGTGTGCTCCGCAGCCGGTACCGAACGCCGTGGTGAGCCTGTACCTGGATCTGAGGACGTCCGAGGGCGCCGGTCAGGTCGTGGACCGGCTGTACGTTGACCCGGTCACCTCCGGGCCGTCGGTGAACCTGTACTACACGGACGAGACGGTGGTGCCGGACCGGTTCGTCCCGAGCGACACCCCGCTGACCCTGCCCCTGGTCCGGGCCGCGTCCGAGATGCCGACGGCGGACTCCGAGGGGCTGCTGTTCGAGACGTCCCGCTCGTACCTGGACATCGACAACCGGGCCTGCCAGTTCGATCCGGGTGAGCCGTTCCTGCTGGCCATGACGGTCCAGCCGCAGTTCACCTCGGACGAGACCGGTCAATGGACCATCCTGGACACGCCTGCACTCACGGTCATGATCAGCGATGGCGTGCTGACCGTACGCCTGGGCGAGCGGACGGTGGAGCTGGACCGGGCCCTCTTCGGCTTCAATGCCCGCATCCCGCTTGCCGTCGCCTACGACGGCTCGACGCTGACCGTGCGCACCCCGTGGGACACGCGGATCCAGGAGCACACCCACGTCCAGGGCATGGCGCCGCCGAACATCATCCGCCTCGGCGGGCCGCTGCAGGGCGAAGGCGGTGCCATGCGGCTGGTCAACCTCTTCCTCGCGCGCGGCCGGGCCGCCGATGTCACCACGATCGAGGAGTACTGGGATAGCCCGGCCGCCTACGCGCTGCCGCCGGGACACAACGTGGACCCCACCACGCACACCAGCGCCAGCGCGCTGCTGCGGATGGATCCGGTGCTCATCACCCCGGGCGCCGACTCGGTGTGTCCGTGGGGGCTGATCGGTGGCCCTCCGGTCGCCACCGACGAGCTGGTGTGGACGCCGGTCCCGGGCGACTACACCTTGCGCAAGGGGTTGCTGAAGTTCCGGCCGGTCAAGGCCCGGCACCTGAAGATGGAGTTCACCAACCTGCAGCCGATGGTGCTCACCCCGTCGCAGGCCTCGCCGCTGGTGGAGACGCAGCTGTTTCCTCCCGACAGCGGGCAGCCGTCCGGGGTGATGGCCACGGGCACGTCGGTGTCGGGTGCGGCCCCGGCCGGGGCGCGGGTGGCGACCGAGCAGGGGGCGGTCTACCAGTACATCGACGCGAACCGCATCGTCGGCGGCGCCGCCAGCGATGTGCCGTACAAGTCGACTGAGGCGCTGTACGCGCCGGACCCGCTCGCCGCCCAGCAGCTGCGGCGCTCGGGCCAGCGGTTCCCGTACATGCCGCTGCCGGGCACCCGCTCACCCCGGTTCACCAGCACCGGCCGTCACCGGTACCAGACGATGCAGCTGGCCATGGATACGAAGGTCGGCTACACCGTGGCGATCAGCCAGGTGCTGGCCTACCTCGCCGACCCGGTCGCCCAGCGGGACACCGAGCAGTACGTGGAGCTTTTCCACGACACCACGTACCTGACTGGGTACACCGACAGCGAGCAGGGCGGCTGGAAGCACACCGGGTCCGCGATGGTCACGACTGGCCAGCCGCCGTGGACGGGCACCCGGATGACGTCGAAGGCGTTCATCTCCAAGCGCCGGGTGCTGGCGGTGCAGTTCGCGGCGCAGACCTCGGAGGCCCAGCAGCTGGTCGCCGACCCGGACTTCGACGACCCGAGCCTGCGGTACTGGCGGCCGGTCGGGGACGCCACCATCAAGTCCTCGGACCGGTACGCGTCCACCATCGGCCGGATGGCCGAGGTCGCGCGCGGGCACTCCGTGTCGTCCTGGGGAGCCCTGGAGTCCCGGTTCCCGACCTGGGGCGACTTCGAGGAGTCCAACCCCCTGCCCAACCGGCCTCTGTGGTGGGAGGTGGAGAACTCCACCAGCGAGGCGGACCTGGGCGGAATCGAGTCGCTGCAGCCCGTCCAGCCCGCGCCGGGCGGACGCCTGTACGGGGCAGCCCGCGTCTACACCACGGGGCCGCTGCAGCAGCCTCTCCTCCTGCAGCTGGTCAACGGGGACGGCCGGGTCCTCGCGCAGGCATCCCAGACCATCAACGCCGCCCAGATCGCGGAGTGGTACGTCGGCGTGACCGTCCGCACCAGCGCTCCGTCCGGCTCGGTCACCTGGGACACGGTCTCCGCCAGCGGCACCCGCACCTGGGGCGGGGTGGAGGCCCTCGGCATGTGGGGCGACGTCACCCAGGACTGGGACGTCGACAACATCCATGACGTCCGGGTCCGGGTCATCCAGCAGGGAGAGGCGGGAACGGACGCCTGGCACACCGACAGCCTGGCCGTGTTCAACGACCCCATCATCTGGGAGATCTCCCGCGACGGAGGCATCACCTGGTACGAGATGCTGAACATCCGCAACAACCCGCGCGGCGTGTTCCAGTTCCCCGAACTGCCCGCCGTCGACCGCTCCGGCGGCACCCAGCTCCGGTGGCGGGCCACCGGCTACGCCCCCGATCTGTCGGTGTCGTCGGTCGTCCTGCGCCCCTGGTACGCCACGCTGTCCGGCGCCGTCCCCTACCTCGACACGCTGCAGGCGGCGGGCTCGCCGTCGTCGCTCGCCGACTACTACCCGCCGGTGGAGGCCGACCCGCTGTTCCAGGGCTGGCAGCACCCCATCCCGCAGGACTGGTGGCTGGCCTCGCGCCAGTGGCTGCGGCAGACCGCCCCGAAGACCGACCCGCTGCCCGCAATCACCCTGCCCGAGGCCGTCGCCGAGGGAACAGACGAGGGCAACCCGCCGTCCCCGGCGAAGCGCTCCCTCACCGACGCGTTCGTCCTCAACCGCTAAGGAGCCCCCGTGCGCGCCCACTTCAACCGTGCCCTCCTGGACAGGGAGGGCAACCAGGTCGACACGGCCACGATCCGGCTCCGCGTCGCCGGGAGCACCGACCTGCTCACCGACACCGTCTACACCAACGCCACCGGCGGCGCCACGTACACCAACCCGTGGGAGGCCGTCGGCGGCGAGGTCGACTTCTACCTCGACTCGCCGACCCGGCTGCAGATCGGTATCACGGTCGGCGCCGACCCCGAGCAGCTCTGGGACGACGTCGATGTCCTCGCGGTCGGCGCGGACTCCTCCCACCCGGGCACCGGAGCGGACTCCACCCAGGTCGGCGCGGACTCCCTGTCGTCCGGCCAGGGATCGACGTCCCTGGGCACCGGCGCGCAGGCCACTGCCGACCTCTCCACGGCTCTCGGATACCAGACGGCGACCAGCGAGGCCGGAAGCATCGCCGTAGGCTCCCAGGCGGCCGCCTCGCAGGCCGGGGCCATTGCGGTGGGCCAGTCGGCTCTGTCGTCCGGCGCCCAGGCCACCACGCTCGGCGATGCCGCCCAGGCCGTCTACGACCACTCCACGGCTATCGGCGCGGGCGCTGCGACCGACCGGCCCAACCAGGTCCGGCTCGGCACGGAGCAGGACCAGGTCGACATCCCCGGTACGGTCACCCTGCGCAGCCCAGGCGGAATCCCGTTCCTCCTCGGTGTCACCGACACGGGCATGCTGTTCACGCAGAAGCTGCCCCCGTACGTTCCGCCGACACCGCCCGACGAGGGCGGCGGAGAGTAGACCGGTTGCTGTGTGCCTCCCCCTGTTCGCCCTCCAAGGAGTGAGCAGAGGGAGGCATCGTGGCGCGAGCACACGTAATGCGGCCGATCATCGGCGAGAACGGAGACCTGCTGTACGGCGCGCAGATCACGGTGCGCGAGGCGGGGCTGTCCGTGAAGCTCGCCCAGCCGATGTACAAGGGCCCCACCGGTGACGAGCGCCTGACCAATCCGTACGTCACGGCCAACGGCACGATCGACTTCTGGGTGGACACCCCTCAGCGGGTCTCCGTGCTCGTGGAGAGCGAGCAGCACTCCGACGTCCTGGTCTACCTCGACGCGGCTCCGCCGCCGGAGGAGACGACGCGCTCCGACTCTCCTCTGCTGATCACCGGCTCCCAGGTCCCAGGCAACGTGCTGCTGGCGGGCAACAGTCCAGGGGTCGCAGTCTGGGGCCCGGTGCCGTCGAACTCCGGCGTCACCCCGCAGGTCACCGTCATCGCCGAGGACTTCGCTCTGGGCCGGGACCCGGCGGGCTGGTCCTTCACCCAGGCGGCGACCAGCAAGCGGGGCTACGTCGCCGACGTACCCGCCGACCGGGGCTACACCTATGCACTGGAGGCCACACACACAGGGAATGCGGGCAGTCTTGTCCTCGTCTCCCCGGGCTTCACGTTCATCGAGCCAGGCTTCGTGTCGCTGTGGCTGCGCCCCACCCTGGCCGCTGGCGAGAGCGTCGTCGTCGCGGTCACCAAGGACGGCACGAAGACCGTCCTGGAGACGCTGACCGCGACCCGGGGCTGGGGCTTCTACCGCTATCCGCTGGCCGCTGGCACCTACCAGTCCCTCTCGGTGGAATCCAAAGGGGCGGCCGTCTTCAGCGGCAGCACCGGCCACCAGGTCCGCATGACCGGGCTCAAGGCGATGTACGGCGGCCAGGTCCCCGCGCACACCCACTCCGGTGCCGGAGCCCAGTCCGTCCTCCTGGGGGCCGCAGCCGACGCCTCGGGCGTTGCCTCGGTCGCCATGGGGGCCACGGCCAAGGCAACCGGTGGTGACGCAATCGCCATCGGACGCAGAGCCCAGGCCCTGGCCGACGACGCAATCGCCATCGGCGAGAACGCGAATTCGCCTTCGCAGGAGGCCATCTCCATCGGCGCCCGCTCCGGCGGTTCCCTGGCCGCAACCGGCTGGGCCGCTCTCGGGGCCGACGCCTATGTCGACTCCACCGACGGCACGGCCATCGGGCGGTCGGCCCAGGTCTACGGCGCCAACGGCACGGCCATCGGCTCCGCCGCCTACGTCGGGACCGGCGCGGCCAATGCCCTCGCGCTGGGCCGCAACGCGCAGGCCCTGGCACCGGGCGCCACGGCGCTGGGGCCGGACTCCGTGGTGGCGGCCACCCACTCCGGGTCCACGGCGGTCGGCAGCGGGACCAGGACAACCGGAGCCGAGCAGGTCATGATCGGCGACGCCGACTCTCCGATGCGTTCGGTCGTCATCGCGAACCGCCTGTACGCGCTGGCAGCCGTGAACCTGGGGACCGACGCCAGCAGCAGGCTGGGCTTCTTCGGCGCGGAAGGCACTGTGCGGCCGGTCGTCACCGGGTCGGACGGAGGCGTCCTCGCTCTGAGGAATCTGCTCGGCGCGCTGGCCGGGCTGGGTCTCATCACCAACAACACCACGAACTGAGCAGCCCATGCCTCTGACTTCTGTACCGGGCCAGGTCGCGGCAGGCCCCATCGACGGATTCCTCCGCGACGACACCGAGGACGGCACGCTCGGCCTGCCCGACTATTCTCTCGTGCCGTACACCTATGCCCCGCTGCTGGGTGACACCGGGTCCTCGCCGCAGTGGGTCATCGACCAGTTCCGGTCCGACCAGTTTGCAGCGATCAAGGGCAGTCCTGACGGGTACGGCGTCCTGCGGTCGACCGGCGCAGACCGTGGCTCGGTCGGGCTCAGCGTCACCCTGCAGGAGTCCGGGACCCTGGCCGCGAACCCGGAGGGCGGCCGGAGCCCGGACTCCACCTGGGCGCCGCGCGACTTCGTCGTCCCGGTGCGGCATTCAGGCAGCGACGCCTGGACGGCTACCGACGTACGGTCGTACGTCGCATTCACCCAGGCGGGGAACTCCGTCGGCATGCGGCTCACGACTCCGGCCGCCGAGGGCCCGTGGGATGCCGAGCGCGCCGACTCGGCTGCCGTCCCGCTGCCTGCCGCCGTGAACCTGTGGGACGGAAACCCGCACTCGGTCGCGGTCGCAGCCTTCGGCCAGAACGTCTTCTGCCTGGTGGACGGCACTGTCGGAATTCCGTTCCGGGCACCGCGCGCCTACCGCCGCGACCCTGCGGGCTGGATCGATACCTCGGTCTCCTCGAACCTGCCTGGCACCGGCCCATACATGGGCTACGACTGCCGGGGATCGGGGAACTGCCTCAACTCCTGGACGGCACTGCAGCCCGCCAGCGGCGACTTCTTCTACTACGACATGGGTGCCCTGACGATCCAGACCCCACCGGCGACCACGTACACCCCGACCACCACCCCGTCAGGGGAGACGTGGGTGAAGACCGGGACGGTCACCGCCAGCAAGAACGGGCTGGCGATCACCGCCAGCGGGTCGGCAACGTTCGACGTGACCTGGCCCTACGGAGTGCTGTGCACCCGCTGGACCGGCGCCAGCGGAGCCGTGGTCTTCCGCCGCGTGGACGCCAACAACTACTACCAGCTGTCATCGGCTGGCATCTACAAAAATGTCGCCGGGGTCCTCACCCGGTTCCATGTCTTCACCACGCCCCCTGCCGTCGGCGACCACATCGCCATACGCAACTGGGCCGACAGGATCCAGGTGTTCATCAACGGAGTGTCGGTCGCGTACTACAGCGTCGACTCGCACGCGGGCGGCAAGGGCATCGGCTTCCGCAGCTCCTCCGCCGGTTCCACGCAGTGGTCCTACATCGCCTTCCAGCCGATGGCATCCGACGCCGTCCTGCCCGCCGCCTGAGAGGTAACCGTGGACCGCTGCCACCTGTACCTGCCGCTGATCGACTCCTCCGGTGCCACCTATCCGTACGCGGAGGTGACGCTGCTGGATGCCGAGACCGGGGCTCCGGTCGACGATCCGGTGTACCTGCAGCCGACCGGTGGCGCTCCGCAGAAGTGGCCGCTCCTGATCAACCCGGCAGTCATCAACCTGTGGACCGAGACGCCCATGCGGATCACCGTGCAGGCGCTGCTGCCAGGTGGCACCACCTTCACCCGCACCGGCGTGGACATTGCACCGGCGCCGGTGGACACGGTCCGCACGACGAGGCCCGTGCACATCAGCTCCTCCGCCGGACTCGACAGCTCGGCCATGCTCGTCGTGTCCCCTGGCGGCAAGGCGATCTGGCAGGTTCTCGACGCGCTCCGGTACCACCGGCACGAGGGCGACGCGCCGGAGTCGACGATGCTGGGGATGACGAATCTGACCGACATCTACCCCGGCCAGACCTGGCTCGGCTCGGCCTTCGCCGGAGCCCAGGGCGAGGGCGCCACGGCGATCGCACGGAACGCCGTACCCAACGGGCCCGGCGCAGCCGCCGTGGGCTCCGGTGCCGACGCGGCGGAGAACGGCGTCTCGGTCGGCAACTCCTCTGGCGCAGGAGGGTCCTCTGTAGCGCTTGGCGCTCGGGCCAAGGCGACTGCGACGGATCAGGTGGCCCTGGGCTCCGATGCCAGCGCCGCTGCGGCGCCCAGGGGTGCCGTCGTGATCGGTGCAGGAACCGTCGCCGCCGCCAGCGACATGGTGACCGTCGGCGGCGGCGCGCACATCACTGAGAGCGGGAACGTCGCCCTCGGCCGGGGCGCGCTGCCCGACCTGAGCTGGCTCGGCTCGGATCCGTACGTGGCCGTCCTGGGCAAGGCCGTCATCGGCCGGTTCCTCGGCGCCCGCGCCAGCGCGGTACTCGGCGGTCCGCTCAGCACTGTCGGGGCGTTCGGCGCACCCGGGGGGCTGCAGCCCATGCTCAGTACCGCTGGAGTGTCAACCTCGACTCCGGGCCGCGCTGCGTTGCTCTCGCTGATGTCCGCCCTCGACCGGCTCGGCATGGTCTACCTGCTGGACGGGGCGGTCGACGACGAGCTGAGCGACTGGTCGAAGGCCTTCGCGCACGACGCGAACATGGGCCTGGAGACAGGCGACGACGGCTCGAAGGCAGGCGACCTGAACCGGGCCAAGCGCAACGCCATCGGCCCCGGGACCATCACCTACCACCAGACCGAAGGGATCCGCGACTTCCGCATCAGGGCCTTCACCTGGTGGCAGGACTGGAACCCCGACAACCACGTCAACGAAATCACGGCGGCCGTCTCTCCAGACAACGCCGCCTGGACGCCCGTCCCCCTGGCATGGCAGCCGCTCAGCCCGACAGCGGACGACTGGAACCAGGCCTGGGCAGGCAACGCCCGCCCACTGCCTGCCGGAATGCAGTACCTGCGGATCACCCTCGACCTGAACAGCCAGGCGTGGACACCGCAGATCGGCCGGATCGTCGTCCGCCCGGTCGACCCCACGTCCGTCACCGGCTTCGGACAGGGCAGCTTCGGCCAGGGCCCCTTCGGCGGTTAGCACTGTCAGCATTTCGATTCTTTTCTCGACCAAGCGCGAAGTTGATAAATCTCCCAATCCACCTTTCACCCCACGAGTGGCTACGTTGACCTGCATGGATGCGCCCGCCTTCCGCAGCCCGCGCGGGCTCTACCCGTGCCAGCAGGAAGGCACCGCGTTCGCCTACGTGCAGCGCTCCGGACTGCTGGTGGCCGACACCGGCATCGGCAAGAGCGTCATCGCCATGGCCCTCGCCGCCCTGCTCGCCGAGGACGGCGCCGAGGACCTGGTCCTCCTCGTCTGCAAGGCCAACAAGCTCACCGAGTGGCACGAGGACTTCGGCGCCCTTACCACGCTCCCGGCCGCCGTCCACCACGGCCCCTCCCGCATGAAGGCCCGCGAGCGCGACGGCCTGCCCCACGTCCTGATCTCCACGTACGAGACCCTGCGCGCCGACCTCACGCGCTTCGCCATCCCGCCCGGCAAGCGCACCAAGGTCCCCGCCCCCGGGCCGCTCCTGACCGCACTCCTCGACGCCCAGGCCCGGGGCCGCCGCGTCCTCGTGGTCTACGACGAGATGTCCGACAAGCTGCGCAACCGCTCCAGCCAGCTCTACAAGGCCCACCACTACGCCCTCGGCCAGCTGCGCCGCGTCCAGAAGGACCTGCGCGTCATCGGCCTGACCGCCACCCCGATCAGCCGGGACTACGAGGACGGCTTCAACCTGCTGCGCCTCGCGGTCCCGGCCGCCATGCCCACGGTGAAGCAGTTCAACGACACCGTGATCAAGAGCCGGGACGACTACGGCCGCCCGCGCTACCGCGACACCGGCGTCGACTGGTTCATCGGGCTGGCCCGGCCGCACCTGTGGCGCAAGCGCAAGACCGACCCCGACGTCCGCGCCCTGTTCCCCAAGCGCATCGAGGAGTTCCGCACGCTGCGCATGGCGCCCGCCCAGGCCGCCTTCTACGACCAGGTCGCCTCGCTCCAGGGCGGCTCCCCGGAGCCCGTCCCCGGCCTCCACGCGGCCCTGCGGCAGATCGCCGCGCACCCGGCCGCCCTGGTCCACTCAGCCGTCCACGGAGACTCCCGGCTCGCCCGCGAGCTGCTCGGCGCCTTCGGAGAGGACCATCTGCGCTCGCTGCCCTCGGCCAAGACCGACGAACTTGTCGAGTACCTGTCACCCATCGTGCACGACCAGGGCGACAAGGCC
The DNA here is from genome assembly GCF_002939385.1 of Streptomyces sp. MH60. Lineage (GTDB taxonomy): Bacteria > Actinomycetota > Actinomycetes > Streptomycetales > Streptomycetaceae > Streptomyces. Next base: position 79,355 of record NZ_MULI01000008.1, read on the forward strand.
GTCGTCTTCTCCGCCTTCGGCCCGTCCGTCCTGCCCCTGCTCGCCGAGGCCCTGCGCAGAAACGGCATCCGCAGCTACCTCTACACCGGCGCCATGGACGGCCCCGAGCGCGAGCGCGCCCGCCGCGAGTTCCGCGCCGACCCCGAGCCCTGCGTCTTCCTCACCTCCGACGCGGGCAAGGACGGCATCAACCTGCCCGAGGCCACCTACCTGGTCGAGTACGAGTCCGCCCTGACCTACGAGACCCGCACCCAGCGCCTGGGCCGCATCGACCGCATCACCTCGACCGCGCCCTCCATCACCTGCACCACGCTCGTCCTGCAGGGCACCGTGGAGGAGGCCATCGTCGACACCATGCTGAAGCGGAACGAGATGACCGAGCGGTTCCTGGGCGACGTCGGCTCGGACGGCTACGTGGCGGCTATGCAGCGGCGCCGGAGCTACCTGGTGGCCTAGTTGATAACGCCCCCGCAACCTTCATCGCCTCTAGCCCAGGCTCAGGTCGACGGGGGCGTCTCTCAGTCGAGCCACTCAGGCAACGCGCAGCATATCCCTGTCTCAGCAACCGAACACCCCCAGGCGGGCGCAGCCTCCCCCCGCCCCTCGAATGTTCCAAAGATGAGACTGTGCAGGTCAGAAGCCCTGTGATCAGTCAGAGTCCTGGTAGCCGGTGTACACCGCCCACCCGTCTCCGTACCGCTTGTAGGTCACTGACTGCCGGTCCGGAGCCTTGGTGAGCCCCAGAGCAGTGAATTCGCGGGCGAGTTTCGTGCACCGGCGCACGGCTTCCTCTTTGGACAGGGCATCGGTCTGTCGGCGGGCATCACGCATGGCCCCTACCCTAGGTACTGGAGGGGCTGAAGAAAACAGGGATGTGCCGTCTGAGCTGGGAAAACAGTCCTACATGAAGGGTTACTGGAAAGTCAGGACGCGCAGGCCAGGGCAGCCCTGTGCACCAACTCGTCGTAGTCCAGCTCGGGTTCGACGACGATCAACCGGCCGTCCGAGGCGACCGCGAAGTCCTCCAGGACCTCACCGGTGACCGGGTCGACGACCATGCTGCCCCGGACGAGGTCGGCGGGAACCTCGTCACCCCGGACAGGCTGGACGTCGGGCATCCGGCGCTCGCGCAGCCGGGGGAGGACCTTCGTCAGCCAGGTGACCCGCTGCACCTTGTGCATGTCCACGCGGCGCTGAGCGGTCCCCTGGGTGCCCATCTCCTCGGCCGCCTGGTCGAACTCCGTCACCTGCCCCGCGAGAGCCGTACGGGCCCGCTGGGACAGGTACCAGGCGCCGTCCAGGCCCTCCAGGAACCCGAAGCCCTCCAGCAGCTTCACGTGGCGGTACGCGGTCGCCCGGCTCATGCACGTGGCGTCGGCCAGGTCGAGCAGGTCCTGCCCGTCCTCCAGGTTCAGAGCCGCGATGATCTTGAGGGAGGAGGAGCCGAGACCCCGGTGCGCGAACGCGTCCAGGCCCATCAGGCGGCCGACGACGGCCGCGTCGATCCCTCCGGCCTCCACCGCGCCCTTCGGCCCGTCAAGGAGCCTCCACGTCGTCCCGTGCTCGTCCGTCCCGGTCTTCACCTGCCGGATCCAGCCGCCCAGCCGCTTCGTGATGGCCTCGTACGCCGTACCGAGGGTGCACCCGGCGATCTCGGCGGCCTCCCGGAACGACAGCGTGTACGTGCGCCCCCCGGCCTTCCGGGCGGCCTCCCAGTGGGCCATCAGCAGCCGCAGAGCCGTGTTGCGGGACACCCCGCGCCAGGACAGGGAACCGATCCGATAGCGCAGCCGCACCAGGTCCTCGATGGCCCCGTGCCGGTCGGCGACAGGGTGCGCCGAGATGAACTGCTGCGCACCCTCCCAGACCCGGTCCAGGTAGGGTTTGGCGCCCTTGTCGTAGCCCTTGCGGTGCGCCTTGTTCCGGACATGGTTGCCGCCCTTGGCGGTCGTCTCCAGCAGCGCCTTCTCGAACTGCAGGCCCGTCCAGCCGTACCGGGACGCGGCAGCGGCCAGCGCCCGGGTGATGGAGTGGCCGTGGACGTCGGAGAGGGACTTGTCGCGCCGCTTGCGTGCCGTGATGCCGTAGACGCCGTCCACGTCGCCCTCGATCAGCAACCTCTCCATGGAGGGTGAGAGAGCGGGGAACTGGCGGATCCAGTGCTGGGGGTGCAGGGCGTCGCGCGAGGCGACAGTCAGTCCTGCAGATGAAGAAATGTGGCTGAGATGTTCACCACGGTTGGCGTGCGGCACGGGGGCGGGACCCGTAGACTGCTCTGGCACGGCTGGCGAGGCCTTTCTATACCGTTCTGAGGTTGGGGCCCAGCCACCGTGAAGGCGATGGTCAGACCGAACAGGTCGCGTTGCCTGGCGGGGAATCTGAGAGTTCCCCAGAGGATCCGTTTCTTGGCGGAGAGGATCCTCGCTACCGCATCACGCGGTGAGGGGCGCCACGGAGTTGATGGACTCCAGGCGCCCCTCCGGCGTTTCCAGGACGTTCTTCACAGCAGCCAGCCCCCTTCGGCGGGTTCGGGCGCACGTGGGCCCGAGGGGAGTTCGTGGTGGTGGTGGACCAGGAGTGGCGGTCTCGGTCCGAAGGCCATTCAACATCATGCGAGGCCGAAACGGGGAGTCGGCACCCGAACGGACTGCGGGCGCTGGCCTGCAGCGGCGTGTCGCTCGACCGGGTCTTGTACACCGGGAGCAGTTTTTGGGTAGGCTGGGTCATGCCAGCGACCTCCGGAGAAGCTGAACTTCGGACTTGGATATGAGGTTGTTGGCCCCACCGACAGAGACCGGCCAAAGTTTCCTGTCGGACGGCCGCCAAGGACCGGGATGGGGATCCCAGTCCGACCAGGCGGCCGTTGGTGTTTCTGGAGCCAGATGAAGCAGACGCGACCCGGGGGCGGGATACCTACGAAGGTCGCGTAGGTCACCCTAGTACCTCTGGTGGACCAAACGCACGGAACCGGTGCAGGAGACACGCGCGCGGGATCATCTGACGTCCTGTCGGCCCGGCCGGGAAATCCGCCGGAGCAAAAACGCGACACTGCCCCTGGCCCTGTGTAGCGTCGCGACCACCGCCAAGGACCTTCACTGCTCACCGCCAAGAGCAGCATCACCACCCTCAAGGGGCCCTTCATGACGTCCGCGCCGCCTGCGACCTTTCTGTCCCTCCAGGAGCTGTTCGCGAAGAACCTCCCGGGTTACCGCCGCCGCCCGCAGCAGGAACAGCTCGCGCAGGCCATCGAGCTGACGTTCAGTCAGGACCTCGAAGAGAACGAGCCCATGCACCTGCTCGCCGAGGCGGGCACCGGCACCGGCAAGAGCTACGCAGCCCTGATCGCCGCGATCCTGGCCAGCCGCGCGGGAGACGAGCCCAAGCGGTACGTGGTCGCCACGGCGACCAACGCCCTCCTGGCGCAGTACGTCAAGAAGGACCTGCCGTGGCTGGAGGGCGTTCTGGGGCAGGCGGGCATCGACTTCACCTGGGCCCCGCTCAAGGGTGTCTCCAACTTCGCCTGCCTGGCCAAGCTCGCTGAGCGCCCGGCGATCGCCAACGTGCAGCAGCTCCTGGACGAGCTGGCCCCGGACAAGGACGGCACCTACCACCACACCGGCGACCGCGACGACGTTCAGACGCCTATCGAGCAGCGCACCGAGTGGCACCTGGTCTCCTCGACCAGCGATGAGTGCCCCGGGCGCTCGAAGTGCTCCTTCGGGGAGCAGTGCTTCGCGATGAAGCACAAGGACGCCGCCATGGAGGCCGACATCGTCGCGACCAACATGGCCATCCTCCTGACCGACACCAAGATTGCCCGCGAGACCGCCGGAGGGGACCCCGAGGCCGAACGCCGCCACCCCCTCCTCGGCCCGTACGACGGCCTGATCGTGGACGAGGCCCACGAGCTGGAGGAGCAGGCCACCAGCCACCTCGGCTTCGACATCAAGCAGGGCGGCCTGCTCAAGTGGGCCGACCAGGCCGCCTCCTTCCTCGCCATCCACGAGGACGTCGATGAGCAGCGGCAGGGCGAGTCCCTCGCCGTGCACGAGCGCGTCACCGCCGCCGTCGAGGCCCTCACCCGGCCCATCGCCGACCACCTGGAGCACGACGACACCGGCGCCATCGACGCCGACTTCATCACCTACTACGCCGACCTGTTCGTCACCCTCTACGACGCGCTGGAGACCCTCCGCACCCGCGTGAGCAAGCGCAAGATCGCCGACAGCTCCCACGTGGAGAAGGAGCAGGCGATCAAGGACCGGCTTCTGACCGTCGGGACCAACTTTCTGAAAGGCGTCAAGGCCGTCCTCCTCGCCGACCCGAACGAGATGGTCCGCTGGGCCGAGATGTACGGCCACGAGCGCATGCGCATCGGCAGGCGCTGGCTGATCAGGGCCGCCCCCATCGACGTCGGCCCCTACCTCCGCGAGGAGCTGTGGAGCCGCTACCCGGCCGTGCTGATGTCCGCCACCCTCAGCGCGGGCACCGGCCCAGGCCGCTTCGACTACCTCGCGCGCCGCCTCGGCCTGAAGGACACCGCCGCCACCCTCGACGTCGGCAGTCCCTTCGACTACCCGAAGCAGGCCCTGTTCTTCCACCCCGACTCCTCGGTGCCCGCCCCGGCCGGGAAGACCCGCAGCGAGTGGGAGACCTGGCTCCACGCCGCCACCCTCGAACTCGTCCGCGCAGCCGGGGGAGGGGCCATGCTCCTCTACACCTCCCGCAAGGCCATGAACGCCGCCCACGACACCCTCGGCAGTCTGCTCCGGGCCGACGGCATCAACTCCTTCGTCCAGGGCGGCGACATGAGCGTCAAGGAGATCGCCGACCGCTTCCGCGAGGACGAGAACAGCGTCCTGTTCGGCCTCCGGAGCTTCATGACCGGCATGGACTTCCCCGGGAACACGAACCGGCTTGTCGTCGTGGACAAGCTGCCCTTCGCCGTCCCCACCGACCCGATCCACAAGGCCCGCTCCGAGGCCATCGAGCGCCAGGGCGGCAGTGCCTTCAGCGACCTGGTCGTGCCGTCCATGACCCTGACGCTCCAGCAGGCGTTCGGCCGCCTCATCCGCAGCACGGAGGACTGGGGTGCCGTCGCGATCATGGACTCCCGCCTCGCCAGCAAGGGGTACGGCCGGAGCATCGTCAAGGCCCTCCCGCCCGCCCGCGCGACCACGTCCCTGGCCGACGTCCGGGACTTCTTCTGGCAGCCCGACGGCAGCGGACTGCTTCCGGCGGCGTGACGACCCCGTTGTCACCTACCCCAAAGTTGGGGTAGGTTGTAACCACGTTCACCGCCAAGAACGACAAACCTCAGAACACAGGAGCACCATCGTGGCTACCGCCAAGACCACCGAGATCGTGCCGACCTTCGACTTCGCCGCCACCGAGGTCGAGCTGAAGGGCGACCCCAACCTCAGCCTCACTGACGTGCTGGCCAAGCTGGCCACCCTCCCCCCCACGGACCCGAAGAACCGGCCGAAGCCCGCCACCGCCGTCGAGCTGGTCACCGACGGCCTGATGAGCGCGATCCAGGCCATCCCCAAGGTCTTCGGCCAGATCAAGCCGCGCGGTCGCCGCCAGCTGACCAAGGCCGAACTGGTCAGCCTGAGGGACGAGAAGATCGAGATCGACACGGCCATCAAGGCGCTGACCAAGCGCAAGGACGAGATCCACAAGATGGTCTCGGTCCACTTCGACGTCCTCGCCGACAAGCAGAAGCGCGTCACGGAGCAGACGCGGCTGGACAAGAACGGCCACTACCTCCTGGCCTCCCCGGGCAACGCCGAGACCGCGCCGGTCGAGGGCAGTGGCCACTACTTCACCCGCGAGAAGGCCAGCGACAAGGCTGTCCTCAACCTGGACAAGCTGCTCGCCCTGTACGAGGCGGGAGAGATCACCCGGGCCGAGCTGCTCGGCTTCACCACGACGACCCGCACCATCGACGAGACGAAGATCCGCCGTCAGCTCCTGAACAAGAACAAGCGCGAGCGCACCCAGGCGATTCTCGACAAGATCACCGAGATCAAGCCGGGCAACCTGAGCATCAACCTGCGCGGCAAGTAGTACCTCCGGCCAGAACATCACCGACAATACGAACGTCACAGCCTCCGCTCGGTATACCGGGCGGAGCTAGTGGCATATGGAAGGACGACCCGTGCCCCCTATCGCCGTGGAGCCGATCATCATGGACGCGCAAGGATCCGAGCGACCACCCACCGAGCCCAACCGTCGACGCAACTACGAGCTGTACGACTACCAGTTCCCCGTCGAGGGCTCACCCAAGTACGCCGTGGCAGACCCGACCAACCCCCTGCGTGTCCCGCATTTCTCCGTCCAGGACGTGGCCTGCTGGGTCTTTGCAGGCAGAGTGAGCTGGCTCCGGCACCAGCTCAAGGGGAAGCCGTGGAAGCCCATCAAGGGCGCCACGCGCACCACGCCCCTGCTGCTGAAGGGGAAGCGCCTGAAGTTCAGGCAGGTCGTCGGAGGACGCGGCGGCGAGCGACGCTTCACCCTGCCCGACATTGAGCGCCTCGCCTGGGCCCTGTACGAACGCAACGACATCGACGGCTACGACCTCCAGCGCATCTGCCGCATCCTCGCCGCCGTCGCCGACCAGTACAAGGCCCACCGCAAGGAAGGCGAGTGATGCGACCGACCCTGCTCATCGACGGCAACAACATCCTGATCCGCGCCGTCGAGGCCACCCGCCGCGCCGCCATGCACAGCGACGACGGCACCGACACCAGCGCCCTGGTCGTCTTCATCAAAACGATCAGCCGCTACATCCGCGAGGAGAAGCCCTACCGCGTCATGGTCCTGTGGGACAGCGGTCCCGGCTGGCGCAACCAGATCTACCCCGCCTACAAGGCCAACCGCCCCCAGGTCGCCGACGAGTACCGCAGCACCACCCGCACCCTCGTGAAGGACTTCCTGGTCCGCTCCCGGATACCCCAGGGCCACCTCGACGGCTTCGAAGCCGACGACCTCATCGCCGCCCACTGGCGCCACGCCCACGAGCCGGTCGTCATCCTCTCCAGCGACAAGGACATGCTCCAGCTCGTCGGCAAGACCCCGACCGGCCACCCCTGCACCCAGATCCGCATCTCCTCCTCCAACACCCCCACCGACCGCTGGGACGAGGAGAAGGTCACCAAGCACTACGGCTGCACCCCCGCCCAGCTCCCCGTCGTCATGTCCCTCACCGGCGACACCTCCGACGGCATCCCGGGCGTACGCGGCATCGGCCCGAAGTTCGCCCTCAAGCACCTCACGGCCGCCGACTGGAAACTCGACGCGATCGAGCACCCCGCCATCGCCGAGGCCCGCGACAAGGGCGAGGTCAACACCTACCGCCAGCTCGTCGACCTCCGCGACGTCCCGTACGAGATGATCCCCACCGGCGTCGGCCCCTTCATGCCCGTCACGCCCGGCCCGGACGCCGCCTGGCACGGCCTGTGGAAGCTGCTCAGCGACCTGCAGCTCCGTGACATCGAGCGCCGCCTGCTGGCCGGAGAACTCTGGTAGAGCGATTCCTTGCTCTGACCTGGCACCGACGGTTAGCGTCAAAACGCCTCCCGCCAGAGGCCCTCCCTCCACGGCAGACCGCCATCCGCCGTACCCAGCCACCGCCAGGTTGGAGACCCCTGTGCTCGACTTCTCCGCTGCCGCCTACGGCAAGGCAGCTGTGCAGACCGTGTCTGTTCCCACGGCCGCTCCCGCCCGCGTTCATCCGATGCCCGGGGCGCCCTACGAGGTCGCCCAGACGCCTCCGGCCCACGTGCGCATCACCATGGCAGCCACCGACCTTCTCGACGCCCCCGCCGACTGGTCCTGGGAGCAGCTGCGCGACTACGTCATGCGCGCCGTCGCCGAACGCCACGGCCCCCAGCCCCGCCACGAGAGCGCCAAGGTCAACTCGATCTTCAAGTCCTTCGCCAGCCGTTGGGCCCGCCAGGCCGGGCCCATTGCCCGCTTCGCCTTCGAGCAGCAGGACGGCTTCTGGCGCTCGGCCCCGGTCGACATCCGCCGCTTCACGAAGGGCAACGACGACTACTTCGCCCGGCCCATCGCGGAGCGCCTCGGTGCCTGAGACCATCTTCGCGGCCGACGCCATCACGCCGCCCCAGAGTGAGCCCACCTGCTGTCCGGACGCCTACCTCTGCCTCACGGCCGAGGTCCCGGAGATCGAGTGCCCCCGCCACGGCGGCTTCGACGTCTGCTGTGCCCGGCCGGAGACCCACGTGCCGCAGGATCGCCAAGCCTGGCACCGGCAGATGTACCGCTGGGAGCAGAGCCTGCTCGACGAGCACATCCGAACAGTGCTGCCGCCTGGAACCAGGTTGCCAGTCGTCGTGGACGTTCCGGTGAGGCTTCTCGTCCCGTCCGAGTACATCACCATCGAGTTCTCCTGAATCTCTCGCCCGGCCGCCACCGGGCCCTCATCAAGGACCGCCACCTTGAAGCGACCCCCGCCCCCTCCGTCCTGCCACCCGCTGGCCGACGCCGACTTCCGGCGCCTCAAGGCCACCAGGCCCCGCCTGTGGACCGACCCCAAGAAGTCGTGCCTGACCTGCCTGAAGCGGGAAGGGCTGCAGGACTCGCAGACCTACCTCTGGTACGCCGACAACGCCACCGGCCGCCGCACCGATGAGATCGTCACCTACGAGTGCAACTGCCAGCAGCAGTGGCTCATGCACCTCTGGTTCCTCAACGCGGGCATCCCGCTGAACTACCAGCGCCTCGGCTGGGACGACGTCAAGTCCGTCCCCCAGCCCGTCGTCGACCAGGTCATGGGCTACGCCCTCCAGGCCGTCCGGAACATCGCCCTCGGGCGCAACCTCGTCCTGTGGTCCAAGAGCCCCGGCACCGGCAAGACGCTCCTGCTCGCCCTGCTCTCGAAGTTCCTCATGGCTAACGGCTTCCAGGTCCACTTCTCCCAGTTCAACGAGGTGATCGACCTCTTCACCTCCAGCTGGCGCGACAAGGACGAGCGCGAGCAGTGGACCCGCCGCGTACGCAACGTGGACGTCCTCGCCATCGACGACTGGGGCAAGGAGAACAAGGGCCGCATCGAGATGGTTGAGTCCATGGTCGACCAGATCGTCCGCTCCCGCGTTGCCGACGCCGCCCCCACGATCTTCACCACCAACCTCACCCCCGACGAGATCCAGCAGGGGTACGGCGTCTACGCGATGAGCCTGCTCACCGAGGCCGCCGACTTCATCGAGGTCACCGGCGCCGACTTCCGGCCCGCACGACGCGAACTCTCACGCCAGGAAGCCGACCTCGGCCTGGCCCGACCCATCACGGCGGTATGACCATGAGCGACCTGTACGACTTCATCCCCGCAAGTGTCCCGCCGAGCGAGCTGCCGCCGTCAGATGACCCTCTGCCCGTCGCCTGGCAGGCCACCGCCGACAACACCGTCGACCGACAGTACGCCAGCGCCGCCGACAAGACGGCCTCCGAAGAGGCTGACAAGCTCCAGACGACCAAGGGAGCCCTACACGCGCTCCATACGCATCTGAGTGCATCTCAGCGCGTACTCAGCGAACTGGACCCGATCGTCCGCGATCTGATCCTTGACCTCCGTGCCCCCGCCAACGAGCTGGCTGTGGCCAGGGACGGTCTTGCGCACCTGCAGCGCCGTAACGCGTCGCTCATCAAGCAGTGCCAGATGTGGAAGCGGCGCACCGAGGAGGCCAAGACGAAGGCCGAGCAGTTTGAGGCCAAGCTGGCTGAGCTGAAGACCACGAAGCCCGAGGACACGGTGGCCGCCGGGACGGCTTCGCACATCCCCGTCGTGTTCACGCGCCGCTCTCCGGGCGACACCATCCGCTACTTCTCTTCAGAGATCATGAAGCACGCGACGGACAACCTGGAGCTGGCTGGTCTTGCAATCGCCCTCCGCATGACCGCCGCCGAGATCGACAACATCCCCCAGGGCGACCATGCACGCTGAGACCGTCCTCTACGCCTCCCTCACCGAGGTCGACGCGCTGGAGGAGCTGGCCGACACCGGCCTCGACCCGGCCTGCATACCCACCACCGGCATGCGCGACGTCGTCACCTGGGCCGTCGACTACTTCTACCGCTCCGGCCGGACCAAGGCGCCCTCGCGCGAGCTGCTCCAGGAGCAGTGGGGCCACCGGCTGGAGCAGTGCAACATCGAACTGCCCGACGAGGACCTGGAGATCGACGACGTCTGGTCGGCGATCGCCTACCTCCGCTCCCAGCACGTCCTCGCCGAGTCCCAGCGCCTCCAACGTGAGATCGCCGTCGCCATGGCCCAGGCCGAGCCCGGCGAACGCGTCGAGGCCGTCCACGAGGCCGCCGCCGCCTTCCACCAGCTGTCCATGTCCGTCCGCGACCGCTCCCAGGAAGTCGAGGGCATCCAGGGCCTCAAGGACTCCCTGGCCCGCTACGAGCAGCGCGCCGCCGCCCCGCAGACCGTCCGGGGCATGTCCGTCGGCATGAAGGAGGTCGACGAGCACACCCAGGGCATCCACGACGGCGAGATCGCCGTCTGGGCCGCCCCGCCCAAGGGCGCCAAGAGCTGGTCCGCCACCCACGTCAGCCACACCGAGTGGAAGCGCGGCCGGGTCACCGTCCTCTACACGCTGGAGAACAGCGTGAAGATGTCCTACGACCGGCTCGCCTGCCAGATCTGCTGCGTCGACTACCGCGAGTACCAGAAGGGCACCTGCAGCCCCGAGGAGATCGAACGCGTCCGCACCTGGCTCGCCCAGAACGAGGCCGAGCTGAAGGACGGCCTGCACATCCTCTCCCCGGAGGTGCGCACCCCGGCCGCCCTGATCCGCCAGGCCCAGTCCTACGGCGCCGACAGCGTGATCATCGACCAGCTCTCCCACATCCACCACCCGGCACCCAACGGCCGCCGACCCAAGCACGAGACGATCGCCGAGATCATGAACGAACTGTCCGAACTCATCACCACCGGCCGCCGCAACCCGCCGCTCTTCCTGAACGTCCAGATCAACCGCGAGGGCGAGGCCGCCGCGCAGAAGGCCGGAAAGCTCGAACTCCGGCACCTCGCCGACTCCTCGGCAATCGAACGCTGGGCCAGCTGGGTCTTCGGCCTGATCCGCTCCGAGACCGAGGTCGCCGCCGGAATGGCCACCCTCCAGATGCTCGCCAGCCGACGCATGGACCTTAAGAACTGGCGAGCCGCCTGGGAGCCCTGGTACGGCACCCAGCAGGTCCTCAGCGAGGTGACCCTGTGACCACCCACGTCTCGTCCGCCCACACGATCGAGCTTCCGCAGCGGCTCATCGACGGGGACCCCAAGGACTTCCTTCGGGTCATGGTCCGGATACACGCCCTGCAGACCCTGGCCCGCGTCTACCCGTGCACCAGCAGGTCGGACTCACAGATCACCGTTGAGACGCGAGAAGAGTCGGACGCCTTCCAGCGCACAGACATCATCGGTACGGCATCGGCCCCCTGCGGCGCCCCCGAGACCTGCCCCGCGACCCGTAAGGCCCGCCCATGACCGCCTACGCCTTCCCCTGCGCAGCCAAGCCCCATCTGTTCGGCTCAGGCAAGGGCCGCAGCGTCAAGGCCGTCCGCGAAGCCCTGCGGATCTGCGCCAACTGCCCCGTCCAGCCCGCCTGCCGCCGCGCTGGCCGCGAGGGACACGAATTCGGCATCTGGGGTGGAGAGACCGAGCCCGAGCGTTTCGCCTACCTCGGCATCACCGAGGAAGACATCCTCCCGCCGGAGTGCGGCACCGAGAAGGCGTCCCGCCGCCACCGGGAGCTGGGTGAGGAGTGCGAGGAGTGCACCCTGGCCGACGAGAAGCGCCAGGAGGCCGAAGACGAAGCCGCTGCTGAGCGGCGCCGGAAGCGGCAAGAATACGAGGAGATCCCCGGCAGCCGGATCAACCCCCACCATGCCCCTCTCCGGACGATCTGCGGCACATTTCGCGGCTACCGAGCCCACGAGAAGCGCACTGAACTACGGCTCGACCCCCACCCCGACTGCACCTGCAGAGAAGCCTGCCGCGCCTACCGCGCGGAACAGCGCGCTACTGACAAGGAAGCGAAGGCAGGCGCATGACCGAGACCGCGCGGGGGCCCTGGCTCAGACGCTTCAGCGGCAGGCCGAAGCCTCGCTGTCCGAAGTGCCTGGCCAAGACGGTCCAGACCGAGCACCACGACACCGCCGTCGTCGGCATGTGCAAGGAACGCCGGGACGCGATCGTCGCCATGACCGAGACCCCGTGGGACGTCCCTGACGAGACGACCGAGCACCTGTGCCGAGGCTGCTTCTCCTGCGGATACACCTGGAGCGAGCGGGTGGCAGGCCCGGAGGACATGGCCCGCGTGATGGAGTCCGGCGACGATGACGACTGACCTCGACGAACTCGCCGCGCTGCCCGACGACCACAAGACCCAGCTCGCCAAGGAGGTCCTCGACGAGCTGGGTATCACGGTCAAGCGACAGATCCGCGACGAGCTGATCATCCCCTGCCCCGTCGGCGCCTTCCACAACGACCAGGAACGCAACCCCACGGCCGCCCTGTCGACCTCGAAGCTGCTGTTCAACTGCCTGGGATGCCAGGCCAGCGGCACCATTCTCTGGCTCATCGCCACGGTGCGCGGCGACACCACCGTCGAGCAGGCCCGCGACTGGCTCCACGGCGAAGCCGGACTCACCCGGGCCATGGAACTCCCGGCCCTCCTCCAGCTCTTCGACGCCCTCTACGCGAAGAAGGACACCCGCCCGCCCATGCCGGTCTACAGCGACCGCATGCTGGAGCGCTGGGCGGAGATTCCGGACTACATCCTCGACGACCGCCAGATCCCCATCACCACGGCCGTGCACATGGGCATCGGCACCGACCCCGACGGATTCGTCGACCGGGTGCGCACCGGCCCGCGCGCCGTCATCCCGCACTGGTGGAAGGGCCAGCTCGTCGGCTGGCAGTCCCGCCGCCTGCCCAGCGCCGACCCTAGCGCGCCGAAGTACCTGTCCACCCCGGCCTTCCCCCGGGACGAGACGATCTTCGACTACCGCCCCTACCGGCGCGAGGTCGTCGTCGTTGAGTCGCCGATGAGCCAGCTCCGTCACCAGCACCACCTGGACATCGAGGCTACCTTCGGCTTCGTCGTCACCGACCTGCAGATCCAGCACCTCGTCAAGGGCCGCCGCAAGCTCATCTGGTTCATGGACAACGACCAGGCCGGATGGCAGGCCGTCGAGGGCCGCACCCACAACGGCCGGTTCTTCCCCGGCGCCCCACAGCGGGCCTCCGCCTACTGCGACAACTGGGTCGTCGAGAACCCCTTCGACGCCGACCCCGCCGACATGCCGGACGAGATGGTCGACATCCTCATCAAGGACCGCGCGGTGCCCTGGCAGGTCTGGCAGCGCCCCAAGGTGCTCTATTGCGTCCGCTGTTTCAGGCCCGCCCACAAGGGGGCATGTCCATGAGCCACGAGACCGTCCCGATTGCCTGGACCTCCAACGTCAGCAACATTCTGCGCTGGCTCTACAGCCACAAGGCCAACTGGGAGCCGATGGCCCTCACCGACCCTCCCTACCGCTGGGGGATCGTCCAGCGCGGCCAGGAGCGCTTCGCCATGCAGCCCGAGGACACCCTGTGCTGGGACGGCAATCGTGTCTGGCTGCACTCCTCTCACCGTCAAGAGGTAGAGACCTGCGAAGCCAAGGAGGCACGTATGCTCAAGAAGTTCGGCACCGGAACGATCACTGAAGCCACGGGCGGCACCGAGGAAGGGCTGACATCCCGCATCGGGAGCGCGCTCACCCCCGAGGAGTGGGCGTCCGTGCTCATCGAGGCCGAGGAGACGGACAGCGAGGAGGAGTAGAGGATGCCGGGACTGCAGCTCGTCGGCCGTCCCGAACGCGCGATCCTCTCCATCAGTACCGCCCTCGTACCGGCCCCGCCCCGACCGGCGCCCGTCGTCCACGACGTCAACGGCTACTACGCCCGGCTCGGCGTGCCACCGACCGCGACCAAGCGGGAGATCCGCGAGGCGTACCAGGCCCGGGACGGCCAGAGCAGCGCCGAGCTGACCCGGATCTTCAAGACGCTCATCAACGCCGACCGGCGGGCCGCATACGACGCCAAGCAACCCGGCACGACCCACTTCGACGCCTCCACCGTCGAGACGATCATGCGCTCCGCCGCCCTGCAGGCCGCCCGCCAGAACGCCGAATACGGCACCGAGACCACGGCCAGAGACATTCTTTCAACTCTCACGGACGCCACCGGAAAACCGCTCCTCGAATTTCTTGCCTCCGACCCGGCGGACGGCTTTCATGATGACGAGACGAGGGACCGCCAACCCTCATCCAGCCCCCCGGACACCTGGGCTTACTCCTACCTTCTCCTGGGCTCTACCTGCGACGACGTCGCCAGGCTCGCCCAGTGGCAGGAAGGACTCGCCCAGGCCCTGCGCGGACGGGAAATCAGCGGATTCACCGTTGGATTCCACGCCGCCGGGGACGCGCCGTTCCTTGTGGCGAAAGACCTCGGAACCCCCGTTTTCTTTCTCCACGAAGACCAGCCGGTGACCGAGGAGCTGATCGCGGCAGCCGCCACTGCCGCTGGCTGACACCCATCAGCATCATCAAGATCATCAGGAGCCATCGTGACCGCCAACACGAGCCCCGCCATCAACTTCCGCCGAGGCGGATCCGCCGCAGCCCAGGCCGAGAAGGAAGACAACGTCTCCTCCTCCGGCCGCCGTGGCCCGGACTTCTTCGGCATCAAGGAGGACGGCGAGTCGCTCGTCGTGCGCCTCCTGACCGACCACGACGAGTGGATCTGGGTCAAGCAGCACTCCTTCGTCCCGACCAAGCCGGGCCCCAAGGACGCCGAGAAGTGGCCCGAGGCCATGACCAGCGTCTGCCGCTACGACGAAGCGTTCGGCGGTCACTACAAGGACTGCTACATCTGCGACGCCAAGATCAAGAGCAAGTGGGGCAAGCTCGCCTCCTCCCGCGTCCGCGTCTGGGCCCTCGTCGTCGAGCGCGAACTGGTGCGCGGCGACGGCAGCGAGGCCCTCGGCGGCCCCGCCAAGCAGGGCGTCGTCATCGGCGTCCGCGACAAGATCGACGAGATCGATGAACTGGACGCCGACGGCAAGCCCACCGGCGTCAAGCTGAACTACCCCCGCATCCTGGTCATCAACCAGCCGATGAAGGGCTTCTTCAGCCACCTCAAGGCCATCCACGGCCTCAACGGCACCGTCGTCGACAGGGACTTCCAGATCACCCGCGACGGCAAGGGCACCGACACCGAGTACAAGTTCGCCGCGATCGACCCGATCCGTGACCCGGCCACCCAGCAGAACCTCATCGCCCCCGGCACCCCCGCCTGGGACAAGTACCTCCAGGCCGTCGCCGAGCGCGAGATCAGCCTGGACTCCATCGTCGCCGACAAGGCCAGCGACGCGTACTACGCGAGGTTCTTCGACCCGTCCAAGACGGTCGACAAGGAAGGCAACGTCGTCGCCGTCGCCGGGGGCGCCGTGGGCATGATCAACGTTCAGAGCACCGACGGCCCGGCCGACATCTCGGACGACCTGCGCGCGAAGATCGCCAACCTCGGCGCGCCCTCCGCCTGATCCAGGCGCACACACGCCGGTCCGCCCCGGGTGGCCGTCAGATACGGCCCCCAGTCGCTCCGCCAAGCGGCTGGATTGTTCGCCCGGGGCGGCCCGGACCACCTTTCGCCACCCTTCACGCGCAAGGACCACCACCGTGCTGCGCCTCATTACCTCCTACGCACCCGCCGACGCTCCTTATGTGCAGGTCGGCGACCTTCGCACCACTGCACCGGCCCTCGTCGAGCATGACGGAGACGGCACCCGCTGGTTCCTGACGCCAGCAACGAACCCACTCGGCGCGAGGCTTCCGCTCTGGAACCGGGCTGAGCGCGATGGAGCGGCAGGCATCCTCATCCACCTGGTCAACGGCGTGCTGGCCGTCCCCGCGCACCTTGTCGAGGAGCACAGCGGAGCCCAGCCCGGACAGATCCTCGACCTCAGCAACGTGCCCACTGCCGCCTTCGAGGACGCGCCGACCTACCACGAGGTCCTGGACCAGCTCGAAGCCGCCCAGGACCCGCCCAAGACGTCCTCCGGGTTCGTGCACCTCCACACGCACAGCGAGTACAGCCCGCTCGACGGCCTGTCCCGCATGGACGAGATCCTCCGCGAGGTCACCCGCCACGGCCAGACCGCCGTCGCCATCACCGACCACGGCACCTGCGCCGGGCACCCCGAGCTGCAGCGCGCGGCCGACAAGGCCGGGGTCAAGCCGGTCTTCGGCATCGAGGCGTACCTGTGCGACGACCGCGTCATCCGCGCCGAGAAGGGCGACAAGGAGTTGCAGGACAAGCTCCGCAACGACTACTGGCACGTCTGCCTCTTCGCCGAGAACGAGACCGGCCTGCGCAACATCTGGGCCGCCAGCACCGAGTCCTTCCGCGACGGCTTCTACTTCCGGCCCCGCATGGACTGGGACACCCTCGGCCGCTTCAGCGAGGGCGTCATTGCCTCCACCGGCTGCCTGCGCGGCCCCGTCGCCGTCGCCATCAAGACCGGAGACATGGAGCTGGCCCGCCAGCGCCTGACCCGGCTCATGGACCTCTACCCGGGCCGCCTGTACGTCGAGCTGCAGCCCAACGACATGCCCGACCAGGTCAACCTCAACCAGGCCCTCGTCTCCCTGGCCGCCGAGTTCGGCCTGCCGCTGCTGGCCACCGTCGACAGCCACTTCCCGACCGCCGACGACGCCCACGCCCACGACGTCTGGATCGCCTGCCAGACCAACAAGGACGTCCAGGACGAAGGCGA
Organism: Streptomyces sp. MH60; assembly: GCF_002939385.1. Lineage (GTDB taxonomy): Bacteria > Actinomycetota > Actinomycetes > Streptomycetales > Streptomycetaceae > Streptomyces. Next base: position 96,211 of record NZ_MULI01000008.1, read on the forward strand.
CCTCTTCGCCGAGGACCTGAACCTCTACGTCATGGGCGAGGCCGAGGTCCGCGCCGGACTCGCCTACCTCGGCGAGCGCGTCGTCGAGGAGGCCATCGCCAACACCACGGCGCTGGCCGACCGCTGCAACGCCCGCATCGAAGGCGACACGACCACGCCCTCCTTCACCGGCGACCCGGCCGAGGACGAACGACGGCTGAACGCCCTGTGCATCGCCAACTGGGACCGGCTGCCCGCCAGCGCCCAGGTCGGCGCATCCGGCTCACAGCGCATCTACCGCGACCGCTACATGCGGGAGATGGACCTGCTGGTCGAGAAGGGCTTCTGCGGCTACTACCTCATGGTCGCAGACTACGTCGGCTGGGCGAAGGACCACGGCATCCTCGTCGGCCCCGGCCGGGGGAGCGGCGGCGGCTCGCTGGTTGCCTACCTCGCCCGCATCACCTCGCTCGACCCGGTCCGCCACGACCTGCTCTTCGAGCGGTTCCTGACCCGGGGCCGCGCGGGCCTGCCGGACTTCGACGTGGACTTCCCCGCCTCGAAGAAGGCCGAGATCCTCGGCTACCTCCGCGAGCGCTGGGGCGAGAAGCAGGTCGTCTCCATCGGCTCCGAGCTGCGCCTGAAGAACAAGGCGGTCATCAACGAGCTGGTCCGCGCGCTCGCCTCCCAGCTCCCCGAGGGCGCCGCCGCCGACCTCCGCCAGGTCTCCACCCTCATCGACGAGGCCGAAGCCGGGACCGCCGGACTCGGCATGTCCTGGGAGGACCTCTGGGCCCAGCACGCCGACCAGCTCCAGCCGTTCGCCGACCGCTACCCCGAGCTGTTCGCCATGGCCGAGCGCCTGGTCGGCCGCCTGAAGTCCTACGGCCGCCACGCCGCCGGAGTCGTCATCTCCACCGGCGCCCCGCTCACCGACTGGCTGCCGATGCGCACCATCGACGGCGAAGAGCAGATGGTGACCCAGTGGGCCATGGGCGACGTCGAGGCCATCGGCCTGGTCAAGTTCGACATCCTCACCCTGCGCACCCTCGACACCATCCAGCAGACCCTCGACCTGGTCCGTGACCAGCGCCACTACGAGATCGACCTGGAGGCCTTCGAGGCCGAGTTCGAGGACCCGCTGGTCTGGGACGAGCTGCAGGGCGCCCACACCCTCGGCGTCTTCCAGGTCGAGACCCACTCCGGGACCCGCCTGTGCGAGCGCATGCGCCCAGGCAACGTCGCCGAGCTGGCCGACATGGTCACCATCGTCCGCCCCGGCCCCATGAACTCGGGCCTGACCGACGCCTACCTCCGCCGCCGCGCGGGCGAGCAGGCCGTCTCCTTCCCCGACGAGCGCCTGCGCCGCGTTCTGGAGCCCACCTGGGGCGCCATGATCTACCAGGAGCAGGTCATGGCCGTCACCCGGCTCCTGGCCGGGTACGACGAGTCCGAGGCCGACTACGTCCGCCGCATCCTCGGCAAGAAGAAGGTCTCCGCGATCGCCGAGGCCGGGCAGACGTTCCTGGAGCGAGTCGACATGCCGCAGGAGGCTGCCGAGCGTCTGTGGAACCAGATGGCCGAGTTCTCCAAGTACGGCTTCAACAAGTCCCACGCCTACGCGTACGCGTTCCTCGCGTACTGGACCGCGTTCCTGAAGGTCAATTACCCGCGAGAGTTCCTCGTCGCCGCCATGAGCACCGTCGACAAGGACCGCGTCCCCGAGTTCGTCAAGGAGGCCCGGCGCCTCGACGTGGACGTCCTCCCACCGGACATCAACCGGTCCGGCGCGGGCTTCCGCCCCGACCCCGACGCCTACGCGGTCCGCTACGGTCTCGATTCGGTAAAGGGCGTGGGGTCGGCCGCCGTCGCCGACCTACAAGCGGGCCAGCCGTATACAACCTGGGACGACTTCACCGAGCGCAAGGGCCCCAAGGCCAACGCAGGAGTCGTCGCCCTCCTCGCCCGCGTCGGCGCCTTCGACACCCTCGTCGACAACCGGCGCGGTCTGGAAGCCAAGCTGCTCGCCGCCAAGACCGGCGACGACGCCCAGTGCGTCCACAAGAGGATAGAGACGGCCCCAGGCGCACTGCAGATCCAGAACGTCTGGTGCACCTTCGACTGGGCCAGCGAGCCCGCGCCGATCAACTCGCGCACCGGCAAGCTGCTCAAGCGCAAGCCGCTGCCCAAGCGCTGCACCAAGGCATGCCGCCAGTACACCGCACCGCCGCCGATGGAGATCCACAGCATCGATCCGTACACGCCGGTCGACGTACGGACCATCGAGCACGAGATGCTCGGCACCTACCTCTCCAGCACCCCGTTCGACGACCTCGGCGAGCAGGACCGCGCCACCCTCCGCGCGCAGGCCGAGCTGCTGGCCACCGGCCCGAACGGCACCTACTACGTCGCCGCGATCGTCGCCGGAGCCCGGCCGCACCGGTCCGGGGAGATGGGCTTCCTGACCCTGGAGACCGAGGTCTCCACTCTCCGCGCCGCCGTGTTCCGCGACGCCTGGACCGTCGAGCAGCGCCGCTTCACCAAGGGCGCCCTGTGCCTGGCCGAACTCCGCAAAACCGACCGGGGCCTGAGCCTCGTCACCTACCAGCCCCTCTGAGGAGCCCCTTCGTGGACAGATCCGACCGCAACCTCCTGATCAAGATCGTCGCCTTGGCATCCTGCGCTGCTGCCGTCATCGCCGTCGTGGCCTTCGGCATCAAGTGGGCCACGGCCGACCTGCGCGGCGCCGCCGACGCCCGGGAGAAGACCGTCGCCAACGGCGACTTCCGCATCGGCACCTACGAGCAGTTCTTCGACCTCTGCTCCTCCGTCCAGTCCGCCGAGGCCGCCATCAAGAACGCCGAGACCGAGCTGGCCACCAAGCCCCCGGCCGACCGCGCGGAGAAGCTCCAGCAGGTCATCACCGCCCAGCGCAACGTCCGGGCGGACTCCATCACCACCTACAACTCCAAGGCCGCCCAGAACCACCGCCAGGCCTTCCAGGACACCGACCTCCCCTACACCCTCGACCTGAACACCCAGGAGACCCAGTGCGCAGCCGCCTGACCCACCGCATCCTCGCCGCCCTCGCGGTCGTCTTCCTCGCCGTCGGCCTCACCGCCTGCGAAGAGGAGTCCAAGCCCTCCTCGCGGTCCAAGGAGAACAAGGCCCGCAACAGCAACTACGACGAGCTGGTCGCCAAGCAGCCCGCCGCGAAGCTCGACTACTCGCCGACCCGCGAGACGAAGAACTTCTGGATCAAGACCTGGGGCAAGCAGGCCAACAAGCTGTCCTACGTCTACATCCAGAACGCCAACGGCCAGTACGGCTACTACGTCCTCAAGGGCCTGCCCGTCACCTACTGCGTCAGCCTTCTCCCGCCGGAGACCAAGACGCGCGGCGACCTCGGCCAGTACGACGGCGACCTGGTCGTCCAGGGCCCCTCCATGGACGGCACCTACTCCAGCCAGTCCAACTGCACCTCGTACTACGGCCAGGACGCCGAGAGCGGCGCCTACGTCGAGTGGAGCGTCGGCGCGAACCAGTCGTACTTCCTCTACTCCGAGCCGATGGACCTGCCGCAGTTCAAGGACGCCGTCCCCCTCGGCAAGACCAAGATCAAGAACTAGCTCGCCCTCTGGAGGCGCCGCCATGGCCCGACTGATCAAGAACACCCGCACCGAAGCCCAGCACGACTGGCCCGACGACGTCTTCATCCAGGGCGGCGAACGCGGCGTCGTGGTCGGCGGGCCGGGCGGCGCCTACCAGACTGCCTTCTTCGAGGCGTTCCCCGGAGGCACCTTCCTGCGCGGCGAGGGCAAGACCCTCGCCGAGGCCGAGGAGAAGTGCTGGAAGCAGTACCAGACCTTCACGGCCTGCGACGGCACCGGCGAGCCCCACGGCCCCTTCGAGCGCCGCCAGTACCGCAACGGCGCCGGATTCTGCACCCGCTGCGGCACCTGGATGAGCAAGGTCTTCGAGCCGCTCCCCGAGGACCCCGACCGCAAGCGCAGCCTCGCGGAACGGGTCTTCGTCGACCAGGACTCCGAGGCCATCATCGAGGCCCTCGACACCGTCGCCAACGCCGCCTCCCTGCCCCACGCCCCCAGCGGCGAGTAACCCCCGAAGGAGCCGTCATGCCCAGCTTCATCCCCTCCATCCGCCACCCGTACTGGGGGCTCCTCGGCGTCAAGGCCCACGAGAGCCGCACCCGCCTCGGCATCTCCCAGGCCAAGGTCGCCCTGCAGGTCGGCCTCTCCGTCCGCGAGTACGCCGCCCTGGAGTCCGGCTTCATCCCGCCCGACGTCGCCGAAGCCCTCGGCCGCCTCGAACTCCTGCAGCTCGACTACGCCCTCGACTGGAGCGAGGGCACCTCACAGGAGACCGTCGCCCAATCCATCAAGGTCATGTCAGCCCCCACCTGGAACCCCTCCACCGAAGGCTTCACCCCGGACCGCTCCGAGTACAGCCAGGGCGCATGGGTCCGACTCGGCAAGGCCATCCAGAACGGCCGCCTCGCTCTGAAGATGACCCGCAACGTCTTCGCCTACGCCATCAAGTCCACCAGCAAGACCGTCATGCGCCTGGAGGAGGGCCGCGTCTACGGCGACCCCCGCACCGCACCGCCCGGCGACTACAACTCCGAGAAGTACATGCTCAAGCGCCTCCCGCTCATCGAGATGGCCCTGGAGTGGGACGCCGGACAAGCCCGCATCATCCTCGACGGCACCACTGTCAGTCGCACGGCGTAAGCTCAATTCAGCCAACCGCCATTGGCCAACAGCTGACCGCCACAGCTGCCACTCCTACCGCCAAGGAGCCCTACATGCCCGACCCATCAGTACCCTCCCCCGACGTTGCTGCCGCCGACGTGGCTCAGCTCCAGCGCGCCGCCGACGCCGAACTCATCGACGGCTACCGGCAGGCGGTGCGATTCCTCGCCAGGGTCGAAGAGGTCAGCAACATCAACGTCAACGACGCCTACGACGGCCTCGCCAGCGCATTCGCGCGGGCCATCACCGCCATCGGCTGACCAGCCTCTCCTCCCGCCAAGGAGCCCCGCATGCCGCCCAAGTCCCGCCTCGCCAAGCTGCGCGCCGACCTCACCAAGGTCTACGGCGACCGCGTCACCCGACGCGACACCATGACCCGCCCCGACTTCATCTCCAGCGGATCCCTCACCCTCGACTACGCCCTCGGCGGCGGCTTCGCCCTCAAGCGCACCCACGAGATCGTCGGCCCCGAGGGCATGGGCAAGACCACCCAGACGATCCTCGCCATGGTCGACGCCCAGAAGAAGTTCCCCGACCGGGGCGTCGCCGTCATCGACATGGAGCAGTCCTTCGACTTCGACTGGGCCGCCAGCCTCGGCCTCGACCTCGACGAGGACCGCTTCATCCACGTCTACCCGGACCACTCCGAGGACGTCTCCGACCAGATCACCATGCTGCTGCGCGACGGAGCGATCTGCCTCGTCACCGTCGACTCCGTCGGCGGCATGGAGTCCAAGGCCGCCTTCGAGAAGCGCGCCGAGGACTCCGCCATGGGCAAGAACTCCCAGGTCATCTCCCGCATGGTCAAGCGCGTCGCGGGCCTGTGCCGCGAGCAGAACGCGGCCGTGATCTTCGTGAACCAGTACCGCGCCGACATCGGCAACCCGCGCGGCGGCCAGAAGTCCGCCGGACCCTCGGCCCTGAAGTACAACACCACCACCAAGATCAAGATGAGCCGCACCGGCGAGCCCACGAAGAAGGTCTCCATCTCGGACGCCGTCTCCAAGGCCCCCGCCGAGCTGGAGGTCGGCCGCCAGATCCGGGCCAGGGTCGAACGGAACAAGCTCGCCCCCCAGGGCCGCGTCGCCGACTACTGGTTCTTCAACAAGGCCAGCAGCAAGTACGGCCCCGTCGGCATCGACCGCGCCGACGAGGCCATCACCCTCGGCATCGCCACCGGCGCCATCAAGCGCCTGTCCACCGTCTCCTACGAGATGCCCGACGGCACCACCGTCAAGGGCGGACGCCCCGGCGTCGAGGCCGCCATCGCCGAGCGGCCCGAGCTGGTCGAGCAGGTCCGCCTCAAGGCCCTGGAGGCCATCTCGGCCGACATCAAGGACGACCACGAGGTCACCTACGACGACGCCCCCGACGGCGTCAACACCACCACCGGCGAGATCACGGAGGCCGCAGCATGAAGAACACCCTGAAGCGCGCGTGGGCCGCCACCGGCACCGAGACCTTCTTCTACGCCAGCGGAGCGATCATCCTGTTCGTCCTCGCCGCCGCCTGGTACGAGCTGCACGACGAATTCGACATCGCCGCCGCCGCCGACACGGAAGGGTTCCGCCTCGCAACCCTGCTCATCGCGACCGCCCTGGGACTCGGCGTCGTGGCCGGGGGCATCGTCTGGCGCATCGTGTCCCGCTACCTCCCCGAAGCCCCCCAGGCGAAGGAACCCCTTCCGATCGACCCCACCTTCCCGCCCTCCCGCATGGTGTACCTCCGAGGAGAGGACGAGCGGGAGAACTGCGTCTGCCACGACAGGCCGATCGAGGACGGCACGGAGATCTGGTACTGGCACCAGCCCGCCAAGCTCGTCTGCGCCGAGGAATACAACGCCGGATGAGCACCGACAAGGGCCTCAACAAGCGCATGGGCGACGCCCATGAGGCGTACGTCGCCAGCGTCCTCGGCCAGCGCCAGACGCGCGGCAGTGGCAACCAGTGGCGCGATCAGATGGACTCCAAGCACGACCGCACCGAGTGTGTCTTCGCCTTCGCCAACGACGGCAAGTCCACCCTCGGCAAGTCCGTCTCCATCACCCGCGCCATGTGGGCCAAGGCCGTCGAACAGGCCGGGGGAGAGCGGCCCATGCTCACCCTCCGGTTCTACGCCGACGCCTCCCTGAAGGTCGACACCGACCTCGCCGCCTGCGACCTCCTCGACTTCGCCGAGATGCGTGAGGACGCCGAACGCTGGCACAAGGCCAAGCCCGTCCTCGAAGCGCTCATCGAGCGCAGCCCCCGCTGCATCCCCGTCCTCGTGGAGCTGGCGCGGCACCTCATCAACGACCATCAGTGAAGTGAGCCCCCCGTGAACCTGCACGTCAACCTCGACGACTCCTGGAACTACATCCTCGGCGGCCTCGACCTCGTCGGCCTCGTCGCCCTGCGCGCCGTCGGCCAGAAGAAGGCCGTCGGCTGGATCTGGGCGATGTTCACCCAGGCCGTCTGGGTCATTTACTCGCTGGCCACCCTGCAGTGGGGATTCCTCGTCCCGGCCGTCATCAAGCTCGCCCTCTACACCTGGAACTACGTCTCCTGGGTCCGCAGCGACAAGGCGGAGGCGGAGGCGGAGGCGAAGACCGTCGAGGACCTGGCGCTGGAGATGGCCAAGCTCGTCCTGCCCGACGCCCACGGCGGCCACCACGTCGCCGCCGCCTCGTTCCTCGTCCGGGCCAGCCGCGTCGCCGCCCTCTACCCCGAGAAGGCAGACGACATGCACCGAGAGAAGGGAGCCCCCGGTGGCCGCCCCCGTCTTCACCCCCAGCTTCCGCCGAGTCGTCGCGGACAGCCAGAAACTGGTCCTCGTACCGCTGATTGAGAACGCCGTCCAGCAGTGCGCGTTCCCCAAGAACTTCGTGGTCCGCCTGGAGTCGTACGCCGCCAAGCGCGAGCCCGACGGCTGGTTCCACCCGAGCACCCATCCGACGATGGACGAGCGGAAGCTGTACTACTACCTCGCCCACCCCGAGAAGTGGAACGAGCCCGAGTGGGACTACGGCCCCCGGATGTCCGTCCTCGTCGGCACGATCATGCACGAGGTCGTCCAGACCGTCATGATCAAGATGGGCCTCCTCGTCGCCCCGAAGGGCACCTGCGTCGCCTGCGGCAAGCCCCACGGCAAGGGCAAGGGGAAGTGCGACGAGTGGGGCGTACGCGACGACCTCCTCGGACGGCGCGGCCACATGGACGGCCTCCTCGACATCCCCGGCTGGTGCGAGCCCGGCGCGGGCATCTTCGACCTCAAGACCGCCGCCCCCTCCTCCCTGCGGGGCATCGAGAGCCACGACCTGGACGCCTTCAGGCTCAAGTGGCCCTACTACTACGGCCAGGCCCAGGAGTACATGGCCCTCACCGGCAAACTCAAGGCCCTGATTCTCTTCCTCGCCATGAGCGACGGATGGAAGATGGTCGAGTTCACCATCCCGCGCGACGACCTGTACATCGCCCGCCTGGAAGCGAAGTACCGTGCCGTCAGGCAGTACGTCGAGATGGGAACTCCGCCACCCGTCGCCTGCTGCACCGCCAAGGCAGCAGCCCGCAAGTGCCCCGCCAGCACCTGCTCCGTCAAGATCGGATTCGCCGCATGAGCAAGCGCACCCGCCTCGCCAAGGCCCCCTACCGCTCCAACGGCAGCCTCATGGACTGGGTCGGCACCGTCGAACCCCACGAGTGGCGCGACAACAAGCCCTTCCCCGCCATGTTGATCCTGCAGGGCACCGAGCGCGGCATGTCGGCCGCCCGGTTCGTCTGGCACAGCGACAAGGGCCACGTCTACAAGATGTTCATGACCGACATGGTCAGCCTCGTCCAGAACGCCACCAACCTCTACAAGGGCACCGCCGACACCTGGTGGGTCGTCCAGAAGCGCGGCAAGAACTACGGCATCCGCCTTGCCGACAACGACGACCTCAAGCACGCCGGGCACGTCGCCGGTCCCAAGGCCGACTGCCCGGCGTGCGAGGGCGTCGCCTACGGCTACGAGTCCTGGTGCCCCCTCCCGCCCACCGCCGACCAGCCGCACCAGGCTCGCCACAACATGGCCATCGTAGGTCGCTGCATCTGCGGTGAGCGGTTCGGCCACCCCATCCACCGCTCCTGCACCTGCGCGCCCGAGGATCGCACCGCCTGCAGCGCCGACAACTGCCCCGGCTGAGCATGACCATCCGCAGCCTGCTCGAACACTTCGGTCTCGACACCGCCGGTCGGGACATCTACGTCGGCGACCGCCTCGTCGACCCCGCCCCTCCGACCGCCAACGGAGCCCCCATGAAGACCGCCCAGCCCTCCATCCCCGGCCTGGACACCGCGATCCGCCACGTGCCGTTCCAGCCGCCGACGCTCGACCAGTTCGCCCACGCCACCGTCCAGGCCTACGACCAGTCCCTGGCCAACACCGGCGTCGTCCTGCTCAAGTCCAACGAGCTGGGCCTGCACCTGCTGTCCACCGCGATGATCCGGCCGCCCGCCGAGATCCTCGACATCCCCTCCACCGACGGCAACTTCGCCCGCGCCGAGTACATCTCCAGCGGCATCATGCAGCACCGCCGGGGCTACGCCTCCTCGGTCGACGCCGTCCTCTACGAGCGCCCGCCCGTTCACGGCCAGCGCATCGAGTCCATCCTGCTCGCCGGGCGCGAGGTCCACCGCGCCACCGGCGGCCGGGCCATCATGGTCGACAACCGCCACGCCAAGAAGCTCCTCATCGGCCGCGCCGGAACGAAGCAGAACCCGGTCAAGAAGGCCCACGTCAAGGAGATGGTCGAGGCCTACCTGACCCCGCCCAAGGACCAGGGCAAGAACATGCCCTGGAACGAGCACATCCGCGACGCCTGCATGCTTGCCCTCGCCTGGCTCCTCGACGAGAAGGAACGCCAGGTCCAGTCCCAGGCCCAGTTCCTGGCCGCCGCCGCGTGACTGCCCGGCACGCCCACGGCATGGACTGCTGCTGGGACTGCTTCTCCGGCCGCCGTACCCACCCCGAGACCGGGGACGGCGAGCCGGACCCCCACTGCGACGAGAACTGCCCACCGCCGGACGAGGACCAGACATGAGCGACATCAACGACAGCGACCTCATCGACGACACCCGGCTGGCCGAGCAGGCCAAGCGCGTCATAGACGAGGTCTCCCGCGAGGCCGACCAGCTGCTCGCCCCCGACATCGCCCCCGACCGGGCCCGCGTCAACACCCCCAACTTCTCCCGCATGCGCCGCGAGTGGCGGCCGGGCGACGAGGCCGAGATCGCCGGAATCGTCGCCGAGGCCAACGGCGTCATCCACCGCGAGTTCCCCGGCATCTTCCTCATCCTCAACGACATCTGGGCCATCGCCCGTGAGCCGATCGTCAACCTGAAGACCAGAGAGATCGCGACCGATGCGTTCGGCTGGCCGCTGTGGAAGCGACTGCCGTCCGGCGCCTACGCCGAGGACTACTCCAAGCTGACCGGACGCGAGAAGGACGACTTCCTGCTCCGCATCACCATGGGCCTGCTGGAGTGGCGCCGCCAGGCCGACCTGGCCCACCGCCTGCCCTCCATGCTCGCCAAGGGCCGCTGGGAGGAGGCCATGGCCACCGGCTTCGTCGCCCCCACCGGCCGCATGACGGTCGAGGAGCGCACCCAGCGCGGCCGCCAGTACTCCGCCCAGGACCGCTACTGGGCCATCTACCTCGCCGAGGTCTCCCGCGCCGCCGACCACCTCGTGTCCGGGATGGAGTTGTTGGGCCAGCGACTGAAGGACTCGTTGACGGCATGAGTGAGAAGAAGCGGCCGGACAGGACCGTCACGCTGACCGAAGCCGACCGGAAGTTCCTCTCCTTCGCCCTCGACGAGGCAGCGGACGAGATGTGCCACCGCGACGGATTCGTCGATGAGGACTGGGCTCTGCTGGAGAGGTGGCGCGGCCTGACAGACCCGCCGACCGCCTGATCCTGTCCCGCCCCAAAGTTCCTGCCACGAAAAGTTGGAGTTGCAGGAGGGACCACACCTATGCTGACAGAAATCCCAGGTGCACTGCCGCCACATGAGCACCAGGTAAGGCGCGACCGCCACGCGTCAGCAAAGGAACCCGCCTGTGACAATTCCCGTACGCCTGCTCCGGGAACTGTTCCGGAACCTCCAGGCATGGAACGCCCTCTACGAGATCGAGGGCAAGGACACCATAACTGGCCCGGACCGGTCCGAGTACTGCATCCACGACATCGTCCACCTCTACCTGACAGCCGTGAACGGACGCGGCGCCAACGGAAAGCACCTGCTTTCCCCGCGCCAGCGCGAAGCAATCCAGCTGTTCCTTATCGAGAACAGGCCCGAGCGGGAAGTTGCCCGCATCATGGGCGTCTCCGAGGACAACCCCGTCGCCTCCTACGCCACCCAGGGCCTGGTCCGGCTCAACCAGCTCATCGAGACCGGCGTCATCCCCGGCGTCGGCGACCGCGAGGACGAGGCGGTGGCCGCATGAGCAACCGCGTACGCCACGGCGTCGACCCCGAGCTGGAAGCCCAGGCCGACGCCCTCCTGCGTCAGTCCTTCCTCGACCAGCCCGACCCCGAGGCCAAGTCGCTGATCCTCACGCAGTACAAGCTGCAGAACCGGCTCAAGCGCGAGGTCTTCGTCCCCGGCGGCACCCCCGACGGCGCCGTCCGCAAGGGCAGCTTCCACCGCAGCATCAACCGCCGCTACCCGCACCTCAACGCCACCGAGGGCGCCGCCCGGCCCCAGCACCGCATCCCCCTGAAGGCCGACGAGTGAGCGACAACCTCCCCGCCCTCGCCGACCCGGACAGCGACGGCCCCACCAGCATGGTCCTGGTCAAGATCGGCGACCGCACGGTCCCCGCCAAGACCGGCCCCCGCTGCCGCGTCTGCCAGTCCCCCCACCGGGCCAAGATCGACTCCTGGATCATCGAGGGCTACACCCGGCCGACCATCCTCGAATGGCTCGCAGACATGGAGGAAGGCCCCGCAGGCCACCCCTCCGAGAAGGCACTGCGCGGCCACACCGACCGCCACCTGCCCCTGGAAGTCCGCGCCCAGACCGCCATCCTCGACCGCCGCGCCGGACAACTCGGCGAGGAGATCGAAAAATATGGCGGCCGTGTCGCCGACCACCTCTCCGCCCTCGATATGGTCGTACTGCAGGGCTTCGACGGCATCCAGAAGGGCACCATCAAGGTCGACGCCGCGACCCTGATGAAAGCCATCGACCTCAAGCACAAAATCGACACCACCGTCAGCGGGGGAGTGGACGCCAACGTCTGGCGAGACGCCCTCATGGAATACATGCGAATCGCCATCGGATTCATCCCGGTCGACCGCCGGAAAGACTTCGCAGCAGCCCTCGACGCAAGCCCCGTTCTCGCCGCCCTCTCGAAGAACGCACAGCAGAACAACATTTAAATTCTTCCGGACCGCCAGCCGGGGACCACCACTCCTTACCGCCAGAGGAGAACACCGCCACCATGCACCTGCGCGAACTGCCCACCAGGACCCTCGCCGACGTCGCCGTCGCCTGGAAGCACCACGACCGCGAATGGACCTCCGACGCCTGCGTCCCCCGCGCCGACTACGCGCGCGCCCCGCAGCAGGAACCCATCCTGATCCTCGGCGACCACGAGATCACCCTGGACGAGCAGGCCAGTGCCCGGCTGTGCGCCTTCTACCAGATCCCCACCGCGTACTTCCGCCGGATCACCCCGGCCGAGCAGCACTTCGTGATGAACGCCCGTATGGACCACGCCGAGGGCGAGATCACGATCACCTACAACGACCTCGGCATCACCGACGTCCGCAAACCCACCAAGCCGCGCGTCGAGGCCGACGAGTTCGTCCGCATCGCCCACCGCATCCTCCCGGCCAGCGCCACCGTCCTCGACGCCTGGGTCACCGCCGACGAACTCCGCCTGGACGTCATCAACCACGACGTCGAGGACGGCATCAGGGGCGGTCTGCGCTTCGGCCAGAACCGCAAGCAGAACCTGGCGCCGACCGTGGCACCGCTCCTCTTCCACGAGGACACCACCACGGTCATCGAGATCCCCGACCCCTCCCTGAAGATCGACGCACGCGGCATCTCCGTCGACAAGATCGCCGAGCGCCTCGCGGCCGAAGCCCTCCGCGCCGCCGCCCGCCTCCACTCCGACGCCCAGCACCTGCTCCGCCTGGCCAACATCTCCATCGCCGGAGACCGCATCACCCGCCTGCACCGCGTCGCCGCCGAGCACGGCCTGCCCGTCCGGCCCCTCTCCGACATCACCATCGCCCTCTCCCGCAGCGACGAGCCCACCATGCTCGACCTCGCCCTCGCGATCGGCAACGCGGCCAACAGCCCCAAGCTCACCCTCGACTCCACCAAGCGCGCCGTCCGCATCAGGCTCCAGACCACCGCCGGAGCCCTCGTCGTGGACGAGGCCGAACGCTGCGCCTCCTGCCACGCCCTCGTCGCCGCCTGACCGTCACAGGAGAACGCCATGCCCGACTCCAGCCTCGACTTCGAGAGCCTCCAGCGCCTGAGCCAGCGCGGGGACAGTCTCCGTCAGCGCTCCGGAGACCAGCCCCTGCCCGCCGAGGGCCAGGAGAACGTCCAGGACAAGCTCATCGACCTGATCAAGGAACGCCGCGACCTCGGCGTCCAGCGCTACGGTCGCCCGCTGCAGACCTTCAACGGCCGCAACGCCGTCCGGGACGCCCTCGAAGAGGCCCTCGACCTCTCCACCTACCTCATGCAGGTCGAGATGGAGAAGAAGGCCACCCAGGCCTGCATCCGAGAGGCCCTCCACCTCCATCGCGCGAACGAGATCGGCGTGTGCGTCACCTGCAGGTGCTACTCGCCCTGCTTCACCCGGCGCATCCTCACCAGCGTCACCCCGCCCGCCACCGAGCCGGACATCACCGTCACCACCGTGCATCCGGTCGAGGAGATCGCGGTCCACCCCGACTCCGTGGACATCCTCAAGAGCCAGCTGAAGCTGCACGGCGCCGAGGAGCGCCTGGGCGCGCCGATCGGTCAGATGTTCGGTTACCCCATCGTCCACGACGACCGGCTCGCGCCCGGCGCCGTCCGCATGCGCCCGCGCGGCTACGACGACCACCCCTCCGCCCGCCCCTGATCCCGCCCCCGCCAAGAGGAGCCTCATGAGCACCGACCACCCTTCCGGCCTGATCCTGCCGCCGGGCGTCCAGTCCCCGGCCGCCGCCGGTCCCGACTACCTCGACCGCGAGTACGGCGGCGTCCACAAGCGCCAGGAGACCGCCCAGGGCGACATCCTCGACTCGGAGATCCTCCAGCTGGAGGCGATCTTCGAGGACATGCTGTACCGCTACAGCGCCAAGGCGTTCGACGTTGACGTCTTCGAGCGCGAGGCCAAGGAGCGCGTCCACTCCCAGCTCGGCCTCGCCATCACCGTCAGCTGGAAGCCCGTCATGGACACCGCCACCGGCAGGATCATCGAAGGCAAGCTCAGCCCGAAGATCGAGATCGCCGGACGCGTGGAGAAGAAGGCCTTCGACCACGACCAGAAGGTCTTCGAGGTGACCCGGGACATCGCGGACCTCGGCACCCAGGGCGTCATCGAATCCGGCGAGGCCGCGCGCGGGGGACACCCGCACTGATGAGCTTCCTGCGCACCTTCCTCGTCCGTCAGCTCACGATCGGGTTCGAGAACCCCGACTGGCACTGGGCGTATTCCACCGCCCAGCTCTGGCGCTGGTACGAGCAGCTTGACCCTGATCGGAGCGGCCGATGAACCGGCTCCTCGACTGGGACGACGACAGCATCACCGTCACCGTCATCCCACACGCCTGCAACTCCTGCGGCGAGCGCAACGACAAGGTCCACCTGAGCCTGGAGGCCGTCGTCTCCGGCACCAGCGACTTCGTCGGCGTCCGGACAGTCGGCAAGACCCTGTGCTGCGGCGGCGAGTACCGCACCGCCTACCCGGCCGTCCGCACCGCCGTCATCCTGGAACGCCTCAAGACCTGCCCCAAACACAAGAAAAGCATCGAAAACCTGAAAGGGGAATAGCGTGACCGCTGCCAGCGAGTGCGTCGGCAAGATCGTGAGTATCGAACGAATCGACGCAGACTACCCCAGCTATCCGGCCTACCCCGAAGGTGAGTACCTGGTCAGTCACGCAACCGACAGCAAGTTCTGCGGGGTTCGCATCAACCGAGGGCACAAGCACGGAGGCTTTACCGCGCTTGCGCTTGCGGGTGCCGCAATCACCCAAGGCGTGCCCCTGACCGGCGACGACGCCTACAGGATCTACCGAGTCAGAGGCGTCGAGTCATGGATGGCGAAGTCCCTGGACGCCCTCTCCGCCGAGATCGCCTTCAACAGAGAGGACCTGCGTCAGCAGCCACCTAGCGACCCCTCCTTCTGGGAGATGGCCGCACAGAGGGTCCTCAAGCTCCGCACCCTGCTGGAACGTGCAGAAATCACCAGCGACCCTGGCGTCAAGCCTTCATGCGCCTACCCCGGCTGCTGCAGGCAGCCCGCCCAGGCCCTGGAGGGGCAGGGCCGGGACGAACTGCCTGTCCTGGACGTCTACCTGCCGCCGGGCGCCGCCGTCCATGCCCGCCCCGGTTACATCCTGCGGGTCCACCACGACGCGGCGGCCTGACGCTGTCCCCGCGCGCCCTCCCCGCCCCAAGAGGCGAGGAGGGCGCCTTCATGAGCACGCCGGAAGACACATCGCCGCTGGCCGGGTTCGACCCCACCGCGATCCACCACCTGTTCCTCGGGCTCGACGTCCCCGACCCGATCACCTTCGTCGTCTCACCGAAGTACCTGAGCAGGCCCAACCTGTACCCCCGACAGGCCACCCTTCTGAAATGCTTTTTTCTCAGAGAGGACCTGTTCACCGAGTACGACTACCGCGTCGTCGCCGAGTGGGACGAGGCCTACCGCACCGCCAAGAGCGCCAACGAGCAGCGCGCCGCCCGCGCCGCCGCCCTCGCCGAAGAGCAGGACCCCGAAGCCGCCCTCGCGGCCGAGGTCGACGACATCATGACCGACGCCCTCGACGAGCTGGCCCAGCAGGTCCTCCTCGAAGGCAACGAAGACGCCCCCAAGATGCCCCTGTCCGGCACCCCGGACATCCTCGGCCGCATGCGCGCCTGCAAGGCGCTCGGCTACAGCTGGTTCAAAGAGATCCTCCTGGTCATGGGCCGCCGCGCCGGGAAGGGCCACATCAGCGCCCTGGCCATGGCGTACGTCCTGTGGTGCTACATGGCCAAGGGCGACCCCCAGGAGCACTACGGCGTCGACCGCGACAAGAAGCTCGCCGCCCTGATCTTCGCGGGCAAGCGCGACCAGGCCAAGCAGAACCTCTGGCGCGACTTCGTCAACGTCGTCACCGGAGCCCCCTGCTTCGCCCCCTACATCGCCAGCTCCCTCGGCGAGAAGCTGTCCGTCTACGCCCCCCACGACTTCGTCCGCATGGAGGAGATGCGCAAGAAGGGCATCAAGACCGCCATGGACATGGCCACCTTCGAGATCCTCCCGAAGGAATCCACCGTCATGGCCGGACGAGGCCCCGCCTCCTTCATCCTCGGCTTCGACGAGATGGCCCACGTCGTCAACGCGGGCGCCAACCGCTCCGCAGGCGAGGTCTACGACGCCTCCACCCCCTCCCTCGACCAGTTCGGCAAGGACGGCTTCATCGTCGAACCCAGCTCGCCGTGGGAAATGAGCGGCAAGTTCTACGACAACTGGCTGCGCGCCACCAGCTTCGAAGACGACGGCACCCCCACCTACCCCGCCGTCATGATGATCCAGCTCCCCAGCTGGGACATCTACCTCGACTGGCAGATCGCCCACGAACTGCCCCTCTTCCCCGAAGGCTTCCAGGGCGACAACGCCGAGTACGAGAACGCCCCCCTCCCCGGCTTCCGCGTCCTCAAGGGCGCCATCCAGACCTACGACGAAGAGATGCGCAAGCTGGAGAAGGCCGACCCCGACACCTTCAAGGTCGAACGCCGCGCCCAGTGGGCCACCGTCCTCGACGCCTACCTCGACCCCGCCAAGGTCGAAGCCGTCTTCTCCCCCTGGTACGCCCGCCCCGAACGCTACGGCAGCCCCCTCATCGTCCCCACCGAGCGCGGCGTCCTCGCCTACGTCTACAAGGGCCACGCCGACCCCAGCTCCGTGAACTGCCGCTTCGGCATCGCCGTCGGCCACACCGAGACCGACGACGAGGGGCGCCCCCACGCCGTCTTCGACAAGATCCACCACTTCGATCCGGCCGACTTCCCGAATCACACCATCGACTACGAAGAGGTCGAGGACTGGATCTGGGAGGAGATCATCAGCGTCTACCAGCCCGAGGACTTCACGTTCGACCAGTATCAGAGTGTCGGCAGCATTCAGAAACTCGTCAAACAGGTCGCCCGCGCCCGCCTGGCCAAGCGGGTCAACATCTGGGAGCGCACCGCCACCAACCAGCTGAACTGGAAGTACGCCGAGACCTTCAAGGCCGCCATCAACCTCGGCCTCGTCCACGCCCCCGCCTACGAGGACGGCGAACTGGAACTCAAGTTCCTGCAGAAACCGCCAGGCATCAACCGCGTCGACCACCCCACCGTCGGACCGGTCCAGACCAAAGACATCGCCGACGCGATCATGATCACCACCTACGCCCTCATCGGCGACTGGATCAGCGGCTACAAGGAGCAGCTCAACGCCGCCAGCGCCCGAGGCGCCATGCAGGGCGGCCTGCACGGATCCAGCCCGCACAGCCCCGAAATGACCTCGGCAGACCACGACCTCCAGGGCCGCCTCGACGCCTTGCGCCAGTTCACCCGCACCCGCACCGGCCGCCCCGGATGGGAACAGGGACTCGGCCGCACCCGGACCGGATATCGCCGTTGACCAGGAAAGGCGTTCTTGCCGAACCCAAAAACGCGTGGCACGATGGCCCTGTCTCGTGGATAGGGCTGCTGCATGCAGCCAGCGGCGTACCTGGGTGACAGACCGCAAGGTCGGCTCAGGCGTGAGGGTCGTTCTTGGCGGGATCACCCCACTTAAAACGTCCCACGATGACCCAGCGGGCCTCCCGGCCAGGATCCACCGGGAGGCCCGCTCATCTGTGTCCACCACCTCACCTCCAGCGCCAAGGACTGGAGGTGCCAGGGATGACGGACATCAGCGCGACCAGCTTCTTCCGCCAGGCGGCGGCCGACCCCCCGGGGCTCGACTTCGAGCACGAAGAGGTCGACACCGGTGGCAGTAAACGCCCTACCAAGATCCACCTGCACGCCGTCGAGCCCGGCACCGGCGACCGCATGGGCACCCTCACCTACCACGTGCCCCGCCGCAAAGCCGACAAGATCCTCATCGAACACCTTGGCACCGAAGAGGCCCACCAGCGCAAGGGCGTCGGCTCCGCCCTCATGGACGAGATGCAGCGCCGCCACCCCGGCACCCCCATCGATCACGGCGACCGGACGGACCAGGGAAAGGCGTGGTGGGACAAGTACACCGACGGCAAGAAGGTCACCCGAGGCCGCACCATCGCCTCGGCCACCAAGCCCTGCCCCTGCTGCGGCGGCACCGGCGAGCACGACACGGGCTTCGAGTGCTTCCACTGCGACGGCGGCCTCACTGTCCCCGCCGACAGCCCCGATGACGCCACCTGTGACGGCCGCCTGCCCGACGGCGGCCAAGGCAAGACGGCCTTCACCACGCCTGTCCCTGACAACCACGAGCCCTACCAGCACGAGCACGACTGGCTGCCCCGCGACCACTTCTTCGCACCGGGGGAGAAGGGTCTGGACCCGCGCCTGTTCGACGAGCACGAGCGCATGCACCCGATCGTCCGCCAGCACCTGCTCAGCCTGCTCAACAGCTTCTGGGCGCCCAAGTACGGCGACTCCTGGCAGTCCTGGGCCCGCGTCTACCTCGCCGGATCCGAGGCCAGCCACTTCTACGGCAACGGCGACCTCGACATCCTCATCGGCATCGACCACGACGCCCTCAACCACCACGTGGACACCTTCACCGGCGAGCCCCCGGCCGCCGTGGACGAGAAGCTCACCGACGAGCTGCGCCACGGCCTCAACGACGAGGCCCGCATGCTCCCCGGCCCGGACGGCAAGGAAACCGGCCCCTGGGAGAATACTTGGTATGTAAACCCGTCAAGCTATGACATACGGGACATCAAGCCCTACGCCGCCTACGACATCACCCGCGACGAATGGGCCGTGAAACCTGTTGAAGTACCAGACGACTTCAGCCCCGAAAAGCTCCCCGAGTCCACCTGGGACGTGTTCGAGGCGCTGCAGAAGCTGATCGGCGCTGTCCGGGAACTTCCCGACGGAGTGCGCGAAAGGGAAGGCGCAGCGTTGTACGATTACCTCCACGCTGACCGCCACAGCGCATTCGGCCCCGAAGGAACGGGCCTCTACGACCCCAGCAACGCCGTCTGGAAAGCCCTCGACAAGGCCCCCGACGCACCGTTGCAGCAGCTGATTGACTGGAAGCACGCCCACGACGGCGTGGCCGCCGCCACGGACCAGGAGAAGGCCGCATGACCGAGCACAGCGCCACGGCGTTCTTCCGCATGACTGGCGCGGTACTGGCCGGTGCCAACGGAGACCTGCCCAGCGGACTGACCTTCTCCCACCGAGAGCATGCAGATGGCCACGTTGTGCTCGCGCATCCAGATGACAGGCGTGACGTCTCCGTCGGGTCGCTTTCGTGGTTCAAGCACAAGCGGCCAGGGCCCGAAGACGGGTGGTGCAAGACGTGCGACGACGAGTACCCCGACGGGCACCACTCCCACCCGGCGGGTGAGGTTGAGGGTGTCCAGGTGCTGCCCAGCTACCGACGCCGTGGTATCGCCTCCGCCTTGTGGAGCTACGCCCACTCGCTGGATGTGACTCCCAAGCCGGTGCATTCTGCAGACCAGACAGACGACGGGGCAGCGTGGGCACAGCACAGCGCCACGGTGCACTTCCGTGCGGCAGCCGCTTCGAACGGCTGGCACCAGGACCCCGGCCACGCGCACGTCTCACGCGGCATGGAGATCGAGCCGGACGGCGGCTGGCACCCCGACGTCGCCCACCGCATCCTGAACGGCACCGCCACCCACGACGACGTCCTCGGCCACGTCGACACCGACCACGTCGGGCACTACTGGTCGACCCACAGCACCACGGACCCGGGCTCCCTCCGCGAGCCCCGCTCCTACGCCGAGCCCCACGAACCGATCTCGAACTGGACCCCGCACGCCGAGCCCGGCGAGAACGTCCTGGGCGCCGCCGGAGTCGTCCTCGTCGGCCACCGCCCCCACGGCTGGAACCCCGACGACAACCCCGATGACGGCCTGATGGGCAACTCCCACCTGCCCGACCACTCGCACATCCCCCTGCACGAGATCCACTACACCGGCGACGGCGAGAACTGGCACACCCTCACCCCGCCCGCCGGAACCACCGTCCACACCGACGGCCAGCACCACACCGCCACCGCGCACGACGGCACCCTCCACATCGGCTACGTCGGCCTGCACGACTACGACAAGGCCATCAACCGGCTCTCCAGCCTCACGGACTTCTTCCGCGAGGCCAGCCTGCAGGAGACTGCCTCCATGGACGACGAGCACCTTGACCTCTACCACCGCACCACGCCGGAGGCCGCCGCCGCGATCTACCGCGACAAGCGCATGACCTCCAAGGAGCGCATCGGCAACGACCGGCCGGTGTTCTTCTCCACCTTCCGAGGCGACGAGGAAGATGCTCAGGGGCGCGGATATGGCGAAGGTGTGGTGCACGTGCGCGTACCGCACGAGATCGCCAACATCGACGACGAGTTCCCCTCCGGCGAGGAGCACTACTGGGTGCACGCCGGTCACCTCAAGCCCGAGCACTTCGTCGAGCCGACCCACCACACCGCTACCCTCCAGGCCACGGCGGCCGAGCAGCAGTTCCTGCAGCGGCAGGCAGCAGCCGTCCTCCACGACAAGGGCGTGATGGTGGCGCTCGTCCCGCCGCGCGAGGTCGCCGAGCAGCTGGCCCGCGAGGACGGCCAGCCCGCCGACCAGCTCCACGTCACCCTCGCCTACCTCGGCAACACCAGCGACTACACCCGCGAGCAGCTCCAGCTGCTCCCGCAGATCGTCGGCGCCTGGGCCGTCCGCCGCAAGCCCGTCCACGTCCGTATCGGCGGCATCGGCACCTTCAACAACGCCTTCAAGGGAGAGCACGTCCTGTGGGCGGCGGCCGACATCCCCGACGGCGCCCAGATGCACTCCAGCCTCGCCCACTACCTCGAAGGCCACGGCTACCGCCTGCCCTCCGAACACGGCTGGACCCCGCACCTCACCCTCGCCTACGTCGACCGGCACCACCGCTTCATGCCGCGCCTGGACGAGCACCACTGGGACGCCGAGGAAGTCGTCACCTTCATCGGCGGCACCCGCCACCCGGCCCGCCTCTTCGGCCGACCCAGCACACCCGCCACCCTGTAACCCACCACCACGCAACAGCAGTCAGGAGAACAGTCGCATGGCCACGGAGACCAAGGCCCGGGAGATCCCGCCCTACGTCGAAAGCATCATGAAGGCCGCCACCGACGCCGGGCTGGAGGTAGTCCGCAACACCAACAGCATCAAGATCAGCGCGGCGAACGGCAAGCGGGGCCAGACCTTCAGCATCCCCCGCAACCCGTACCCCACCGCACCCCAGCTGCGCTCCAGCATGGCCCGCCACGGCTTCCTCGCCAAGGTGAAGTACGACCCCAGCGCCGCCGAGGCCCCGGCCGAGAAGGACGAGCCGAAGAAGACCGCCGAGAAGACGGGCCACGCCTGCCCCGACTGCGACCACCCGCCGTTCGCCCGCCCCCAGGCCCTGGGCCTGCACCGGCGCATGAAGCACGGCGTCGTCGGCATGAGCGACGAGGCGATCCGCAAGCGCGAGATCAAGGCGGCCAAGAACCAGCAGAGCCCCTCGGCAGACCCGGCCACCGGCCCGACTCCTCCCCCCGTCCCGGCCCAGGCCCCCGCCCCGGCCGCCGAGACGGACGCCCGCCCGCAGATCGTGACGCCCGCCACCTCCGGCCTCCCGGACAAGGTGTCGGCCGCCGTCGCCGCCCTCGTCCACGCCGTCGGCAGCGAGACCGCCAACACCGCCACCCTGCACGCCGAGAACGCACGTCTGCGTGCTTTCAAGGACAAGGTGACGGCCGAGGCCACCAACGGAAACCAGACCCCCATCCAGACCGTCGCCAACATCGAAGCCCTCTGCCGCGCCGCCGACCAGCAGTAACACCACCACCACCCCAGGACAGGGCGCGCCACCGGCGCGCCCTTCCTGATCTCTTGCAATGCATACTCATGTGCATTAAGGTGGGGGTCTCCCGTACCCGCCGCCGAGGAGATCTCATGTCCGAGAACAACACCGCCCCGCCACTGCCCGCCCCGGAAACCACTCCCGCCATGGGCGCGCTGGGCCAGCTCGCTGAGATCCAGAACGCCCTGAAGGCCATCGGCGAGCAGATCACAGAACTCACCCTGGACGGCAGCGAACTCGCCCTCACCGAGAGGCAGGCCACCGCAGACGTCCTCCGCGCCCAGGGCAGGCCGATGACCTACCGCTCCACCCTCTACCTGTACCTCAAGGAGCGGCGCGGCATCACCGTCGCCGCCAAGGGCAAGCGCCAGCGCAGCATCGGCGACATCGTCCCCCAGGAAGTCCCCAAGTACCTCTCGCCCGAGAGCCTCCAGGCCATCCGCGCCTCCCTCAGCGCCACCTCCTGGACCATCAGCAAGCTGACAGAGCAGCGCGAGGAGGAGTACCCCGACCTCCACGCCCGCGCCTGCAGCGAGATCATGGGCGTCTGAGCACACAAAACAACGTCCCCGACTGGAACTCCTTGCCCGGATCCCAGCCAGGGACGCTGAACGCCACCTCCACCGCAATCATCCCGCCGAGGAAGACTGAGAAGTGATGACCGCCTCCAAGCGTACCTGGACCGACACGGCCAAGGCCACAATCACCACCACCGACTGGGACAAGACCCTCACCGACGGCGGCATCTACCTCCTCGGCCTCGGAGGCTTCTACGTCGGCTACCAGGTCCTCCACACCCAGGCCCTCGCCGTCGGCTTCCCCCAGGACCAGGCCGTTGTCGTCGCCGCCCTCGCCGACCTCGCCATCCTGCTCTACTCCCGCAAGGCCGTCCGCGAGGTCAGAGCCGGACGCTCCGCCCGGGTCATCCGCACCCTCGTCGCCCTCTTCTCCCTCGCCACCTTCGGCCTCCAGCTCCGCGACGCCTGGCCCGACCCCCTCTCCGTCACCTTCCACGCCCTGCCCCCCGCCGTCTGGATCATCGGCCACGAGATGATGCTGCGCGGCGACCTCCGCGACGCCAAGGCCGCCAAGCGCGACCAGCAGATCGCCGACGGCCTCCGCCCCGCACCCCTCCCGGCCATCCGCCTGACCTGGTGGCTCCTCGACCCGTTCCACACCTTCAAGGTCTGGCGCCGCACCAAGCTGTGGGAGGTCCCCCAGGAGGCCGTCATCCGCCACGAGGCCACCAAGCTGCAGGCGAAGAACAAGGACATCCCCCTCGCCTGGCAGCGCGTCCTCCTGGACACCCCGGCCGACAACGACGAGCCCGAGGCCCGCACTCGCGCACAGCAGGACTCCCAGAAGCAGGCCGCCTTCGCCGTCACGCTCTACCGCCAGTCCTCCCGCGACAAGGTCCCCACCGACGAGATGATGGACTTCCTCGCCGCCCTGCCGCCCGCCCCCGCCGAGGGCCGCCCCCTCGACAAGGCCCGCGACTACGTAACCCTCGTCGAACAGGAGGCTGACACCCGCGACATCAAGGTCACCGGCGTCTTCCTCGGAGCCCTCCTCGGCGTCGACCCCAGCTACATCTCCCGCCTGAAGAAGGCCGCCCCCGTCGGCGCCTGATCCCGATACGATGAACACAGCAGGGCCCCGGCGAGCGTGACGGCTCACCGGGGCCCTGCTGCCGTTCTCAGATGCTGTAGTACGCCCGGTTCAGCGTGTACAGCTCGTCCGCGAGCGGCGCCAGCATGTCGTCCCCCGCCTTCCGGCCGCACAGCGTGTCCAGATCCGACGAGAACTGCTTCAGCGTGCTCGCCGACGGCGCCCGGTCCCCCTCCGCGCCGTCCGCACCCTTCGCGTTCACCAGCAGCTCCTCGGCCGCATCCCACCGCTCGGTGTCATCCATCCGCCCGGCCCAGTCCGAACACGTCCGCGCCCCGTACGGCACCGAACTGCTCTCCCCGCCGTCGCCGGAGCCCCCGCATGCCGACACCAGCACCACCACGGCGGCGGCCGCCACGGCCAGACCCGATCTGCGCATCATCCCCACCCTCCTGCCGGGCCTCCCCAGCCCGCGTGGGGACATTGAAGCACTCGCCTCGGAACTTGCCGAAAACGGCCACTTTCCTGTCCGAGGAAAGTGGCCGTTTCAGGAAACCTTGCCGGATCAGGCAGAGTCGCCGATCCGCTCCACGTCGCCTGTCGCCGCCAGGCTCAGCTCCACGTCGTTGTCGAAGAGCACCCGGTACGGGAACGGGGACACGTACCGGCGCACGAGCGTGATGCGCCCCGGCGCCCCGGCGGGCACGTCGTAGGGGACCCGGCAGTCCTCACCCTCCTGTTCCAGGTCCTCGTCAATGTACGAGCCGCGTAGCCGCCGCACCGCCTGCACCCGGTCACCCTCCCTCAGCGTGAGCGAGCCGACGTGCACGCGCCGGGCCACCTCCAGCTTCTCCTCGAAGGTCAGGGTGTCGAGCTTGGCGTCGAGGGTGCTCATCGCGGCAGTGCTCCATTCGGTCGGTCGGGGAAGTCGGCGATCGGGCTGCAGGGGATCGTCCAGGTGTCCGGCCCGGTCCGCGTCCACCCAGCCGTCGCCACGGCGCTGAGCTTGTCGACCGGGTCGTCGAAACGTTGGGGGTCACCGGCCGACCGATCCGGCATGAACCCCCGCTCGATCAGCCGGTACCCTAGCCCGCCGCCCGGAATGTAGTCCGGGCCGGTGCTGTCCTCAACGACCATCACGTACTCGTCGTCGATGCCGGTGCCCTCGACGGTCAGCCACCACCGGCCCTTCTTGTCGGCCCGCGCCGTGGCGGTGCGGACATCGGCGGCGGTCTCGGTCTCGCTCATCGGTTCCTCCTGGCGGGAAGTGAGCCCCCATCATCTCGCGGAAGCTCCTCCGGCCGCGCGAGATTCTGCTAACTTCGTAGACGTGCTCCCCGCGACAGCGGGGATGGCCCCAGCCTCAGGGGCGTGCACAACTGCTCCCCGCACCTGCGGGGATGGCCCTCGTTAAGGGCAGAGGTGCATTGTTCCCCGCATCTGCGGGGGTGTACCGGTTGACGAGCACGGTGGTTGAGTGCCCGGAGACTCTTCCCCGCCGACGCGGGGGTGGCTCGGCTTGGTACTTCGAGTAGTCCCCGCACTGGCGGGGGTGGCTCCGCTCCGGCGGAGGTGGATCGCAACGGCGCAAGCCACGTGGTCAGCAAGATCGCTCCGCGCACGCGGAGGTGAAGGGCCCCGACCTCTTCCGGGGCCCTTCTTCATGTCCGGCACAGGATCACCACGGCGGCGGCCAGGAGCAGGACGGTGCCCCAGAATCCTCCGATGAGGACCAGGGCGGCGCGGGCGTAGGGGTGCAGCGGTGTGTGGCGGGTCACGGCGCCCAGTGTGCCCGCTACGGCTTGGTTTCTTCCAGTTCGCCGAAGGGACTGGGGGAGAGGGCGACCATGTCGGGCTTGATCCGGGCGGGCAGCTCGGGCACGTCAGGGTCGGGGCAGGCGAGCGCGGCGGCCACGGCCTGGTGCAGCACGGTGCGCGGGGTGGCGTTGGAGTCGAGTCCGTGGCCCCGGTAGCTGACCAGCAGCGGTCCCCGGTCCTGGTAGGAGTGCGGCTCCTTGAAGGTGCGCACCGGCCTGCCGTCGTCGTCCACGTCCAGGTACTGCTTCACGGCCGCGCGGATCTCGTCGGGGAAGGCGAGGCGGCGGGTGCCGCCGCCCTTCTGCCAGACGTCGGCCGTCATGCGGTGCTGCTCGAAGACGAGGTCCTGGACGGTCAGTTCGGTGATCTGCCGTGAGCGCAGGCCGACCAGCAGCAGGTAGACGAGGAGCCGGTCGCGGGCGGGCAGCTGGTCGGCGCCGTAGCGGATGAGTGCCATCTGGCCGTCGGTGAGCTTCTCGGTCCTGGGGGCGTTCCAGGCGCCGGTGCCCATCTTGGGGTGCACTGGCGTGGTCTGCACGCAGTTCTTCTCGCGGGCGTAGGCGTAGAAGGCGCCGACGGCCGACACTCGCAGCGCCCGGGTGCGTGCGCCGCCGCCCTTCATGTCGAGCCAGGTGACGAAGTGGGAGGGCTGGGCGCGCCAGGCGCCGATGTGGACGGTGTCCTCGATGAAGTCGAGCCATGCCTTGGCGTGCTCGGCGTACCGCTCGGGGCTGGTGCCCTGCAGGAGGCGTCCCTGTTTGCCCCGGCGGTCGGGGTTGTGTTCGTCGAGCCAGGTGGCCAGCACGGTGCGCGCGTCCATGGCGCACCATCCTGGCATGCGGCTACGACAGGGGGCGCAGCGTCAGGTGCTGCTGCTGCGGTCGTTGATGGCTGGGGGACGGAAGTTGTAGCGCTGCGGGTTGCGGAATTCGTCGTCGAGCCGTTCTACGAGCCATGCTCGGATGATCTGTGTGACCTTCGGGGCCCACGTCAGTTTGCCGTGGGCCAGCAGTTCGTGCCCTAGGTCCTCGGCCTGCTTCCGCAAGGCGGGGTCCACTCGGATGTTCAGGTTGACCGACTTCGCCCCGTCGCCTCGGGCTGCTCGTACGGGCTGCTTAGGGGTGAACCGTCCGGCGAGGAACTCCTGCAGCGCCTGGTGTGCCTCGCCGTCAAGGCTGGCTCCGGAGATTACTGCAGCGGCCTTGATGTCGTCCCTCAGTGTTTCCGGCAGTCTCAGGGGCAGGTTCGGCTTCTTCTGGATCACCCTCTTTTGGTTGAGGCGGCGGGCGAAGTCTTCCCCCTCTTCGGTGAGCATGGAGGCCACTGCCTCGGCCATCTGTCGGAGCGAGGCGGGAGCCGGGAATGCAGGGGAGGGCAGGGCTGAGTCGATGGTCGTCATGTCTGCCAGCTTGTGCAGAGTGGCAGCGGCCTGCTGAATCTGTTCGGCACGTTGCTGGTCGTGGAGATCTTGCCTCTCGTCCTCAGCAAGGTGCCCCTCGCAGGACGGCTGCGTTCCAGCGGGGTAATAGCACGCGGGTTCCCGACAGAGGACTCCGTCGCTGTAGCGCAGGCACAGCAGCTCGCTGGTGACAGTGGAGTGCATGGACCGCACTCTACTCAGCATCGACTTTATACAAAAGCCGGACCCTCACCCCGATGCCGGGTCGGCTGAGGACAGTGCGGAACGTGCGGGGCGACGCCGCGCGTGTGCGGGTAAGAGGGTGGTGTCCGGCTTTTGTATAAAGTGACCGTATCGAGGGGAAACGCGGGTGCCCCGGGGTGGATCAGGAGGAGAACTCCGGCTGGCGGGCCGGTACGGCGGAGACCCCGATCCTGCCACGGCCGCCACCACGAACGCCAACACCACGGCGCTGACGACCGGTAGGCTCCCCCGCATGAGGAGCACCGAGCCCGACCCGGGAGGGAGACATGAACAAAAAGGGCATGCGCAAACACCGCATCGGCATTGCCTACGTGAAGGAATTCCTTGACCAGCACGGCCACAGCCGCATTCCGCCAAGGACCGTGGTGGACGGCCTGGACGTCAGCGCCTGGTGGTCCTCCGTCCGTACCCACCTGCGTGAGATGCCCGAGATCAAACGCGCCGACATCCTCGCCCTCGGCGCCCTCGGCGCCGACCTGCGCACCGAGAAGCAGATCAA
Organism: Streptomyces sp. MH60; assembly: GCF_002939385.1. Lineage (GTDB taxonomy): Bacteria > Actinomycetota > Actinomycetes > Streptomycetales > Streptomycetaceae > Streptomyces. The sequence goes on from NZ_MULI01000008.1 coordinate 123,840, forward strand.
GGCAGAGCGCCTGGCGGCCGAGGCCCAGTGCCGCGCACTGAAGGCCCTCAAGCACGCCGAGCACGAGGCGCAGCAATTCGAGCAGGCACGCCAGAAGGCCCTGCGTCCGCACCAGGCCGTCCTGGACGCCGTCGAGGCCTTCGCCGCCGACCGCCTGCACACCCTCGTCCCCCTGGGCGCCACCACCCCCACCGGCATCGCCTACGGCCGCGTCCTCGACCGCTGGCGGGAGAACCCCCAGGGCCTCGGCAGCCACCTGAAGCAAGCTCTGGAAGACATCCCGTACTGGACCTGGACCCGCACCCCGCCCCCTGTCCGGCCAGCCCCGCGCCCCCGGCCCGCGCCCATCCCGGCCGACATCACCCGCATGAACCGCACCGGCCTGCGCCAGTTCCTGCCCGCAGACTGACACCCGCCACGCCAGCGACCCCGCCGGAAGCGCTGGGGGGGGCGTGCGCTGCGTCGGCGGGGCCTGGAGGGCGTGTACCCGGCGTGCACGGTCCTACACAGCAGGAAGCCCCGCCCGCGCGCCACGGGGGCGACGCACGGACGGGGCGGTCGGGCGGTGCTACTGGGCGGACCTGCAGGCCGAGCACGGCACGGTGATGGGCTGCCTCGTGGTGAGGTCGACCATCATCACGGAGCCGAGGCCGTGGAGGCAGGAGCGGCACGGCCGGGTGACGGGACGCTCCTGGCGCAGCTGGTCGTAGGTCTCGACCAGGTCGGCGTACCGGGGGTCGGTCCATGAGGCGAGGGCCATCGGGTTCCTCCTGGGTGGATGGCACTCACTGTACCGTCGCCCGTACCGTGTGTGAGCGGGTTTGGCGGGATCAGGCAGTGGCGGGGAGGGGCGGGCTGGGGGTGAAGCCCGGGTTGGTGCAGCTGTTGCACTCCACGTTGCACTCGGTGTGGCAGTCGCCGCCCAGGGGTGCATCGCCGACGCCGCCCCACAGGTCCAGGTTGGGCTCGTAGCCCATCTCCCTGATGACCCTGATGCTGTCGTCCTGGGTGACGGCCACCGGGCGGCGGGTCTCGGGGCCCTCGGGAACGTGGTGGACGAAGCGGCCGAGTCCCTGGCACAGCTTGACGTAGATCGTGGTGTGCAGGATGAGGGCGTGCCAGCCCATGTCCACGCGGCGGGAGGGGCGGACCGCCGGGTCGGCCGGGTGCTTTGCGGCGGCGGCGACGAACTTGAGGGCTTCGTCCACGATGCTCAGGGCGAGGGCCAGGTCGGTGATCTCCGGGTTGTCTCGGATGACGAGGGAGGCGACGCTGTTGGCCTCGTCGGGGGTGAGCAGGTCCAGGGCGGAGGACTTCGGCTCGGCCTCGGGCTGGGTGACGGTCACGGATTCCCCTTCGGTCGTGGAGCATGGCGGCACGCGGTGATCGTGGGATCACTGCGTGTGCTCTGACGTGATGAAGGTATGACACATTCTCAGATCGAGAAAAGACCCCCGGGATGGTTGGCATATGCCCGGCCGCCGGACGGCGCGTGTTTCGGCCAGGGTGCGGCCGCTGTCGGCGGGGGCGTCCGGGGCGCCAGGGGGTAGAGAGGAGTCCGCCATGCCGCCACGTGCCAAGAAGTCCCCCGCCCGCACCCAGATCCGCCTCCCCGTCTTCCCGGAGCGGACCTGCCGCGACCAGGTCTCCGGGGAGTTCGCCATCCACTCCTGCGAGGTCGTCGAGGGGCACCGGGGCCCGCACGCCTCGCAGTCCGTGGCGACGTCGATGACGGCCCGCCTCGCGTGGGAGAACCGCAACCCGGACCAGCTGGAGCCGGTGGCCGACGACCCGTTCGTGAGCGGCTGGTGACCGCCCCAGGGGCCTTCCCGGCGCCCCCGGCCCAGGACCCGGCCGCCGCCCTCCACGACGACACCGTGGCGGCCCTGCAGCGCCTGCACAACCACCTCGCCGTCCACCGGCCCCGGGCGCTGGCTTCCTTCAACGGCGCGGCCGTCGACCTCGCCATCCACCTGATGCAGCAGATGACGCCCGAGCGCCCGTGAACGACAAGGCCCCCTCTCCAGGCACAAACGGAGAGGGGGCCTCGCTGGCGGGTACGGTCAGTCGTCGAAGATCGCGCCGGTCTCCTCGGCCTTCATCTGCCGCAGCTCCTCGCGAATCGCCTTCAGCAGCGGGGGTACCACCGGCCGGACCGGAACACCCGTCTCCCGGGCCTCCGCGCGGGCGGCCTCCACGGCCGCGTGCTCCTCGCGCATCAGCACCCGCATCATCGCCCGCATCGTCTTCTGGAAGATCCGCAGGTCCGGGTTGCGCACCCTGAACATCTGCCAGTGCGCGTCGAGCGCATAGTCGACCACGAGCGGCTTCTGCTTGTCCGCCGCGTACACGCCCTCCGGGAGCAGCAGGTCGCCCGGCGGCACCATGAAGTTCAACTCCTCGGCCTCCGGCTCCGGCTTGTGACGTCGTGCACGCGCGCTGCCGTGCTGCTCCCGCCGGTGCCGCTCCATGGCCTGCGGCTGGGGAGACGTAGTCACCACCCCCTCCCGGGCGCAGTCAGGACAGTGCAGTTCCTCCGGCTCGGGCTCCGGCACGGCCGCCAGGACGGGCTGTACGGGCTTCGGAGCGGCAGGGGCCTGCTCCTTCTGCTGGGCGGCCTTCTCGGCGGCGCGACGGGCCTTGCGGGCTGCACTGCTGGCCATGAGTGGCGGTCTCCTCGGCGTGTGGTGGGCAGATCACCATTCTAGCGGCTCAGACGTTCAATTCTTTTTCATTGCCGGTGTCCGGCCCTCGCGAGCCATACCAAGCCGTGTGGCCATGTCCAGCAGCATGCTGGGAGGAAGATCGTCGTACTCGCCCATCCTCCTCACCCGCTGACCGATCCGGCTGGCCAGGCCATCGGCGAAGTCCAGTGACGCTGTCGTGCGTCGGTACATGAACACCGGCGGCTTCACCCGGTGAATCTCGCGCCCCAGGGACTCGACCACCTCGGCGAGGAACGGCAACGCTCTCGTCCGCTGTGCCGTGCGACCGTACTGGTAGTCCCGCAGCAGCCCCTGGGTGCCCCTGCAGTCGCTGAGCACGACCGGAGACCGCTCCCCGGCGGAGCGCGCCATGATGTGGCAGGCGATGACGCCGAGCAGCTCCGCCTGCGCCGACGCCGGAGACGGCACGGGCACCCGTATGAGGTGTGCGGGGCCGTCCACCTCTCCCCAGCGGTTCGTCGGGACGATGGCCACCCTCGCCATGTCTTTCTCGGCATGCATGGAGGCGTCGCACGCCCACAGCGTGCTGCCCTCTGGCACCGTACCGACGTCCACCGAGAGGTAGCGGCTGCCAGGCTTCCTTCCTCGTCGAGACATGGCTTCCTCCTACGCCTTCGCGAGGTATCCGGCGAGGTCGTACACCGGAGAGCCGTCCAGGTCGTGCCGGGCCAGGTCGTAGCGGTTCGTGGTGCGGGGATCGGCGTGACCGAGGAAGCGCTGCACCTTCCGCAGCGGCACACCTGCGTCGAGCATCAGCGTGGCGCAGGTGTGGCGCAGGCCGTGCGGGGAGAGCGCCTTGTCGATGCGGGCAGCCCTGCAGCAGCGCTGGACGATGCCCGCGATACGCCGGTTGGTCAGCCGCTTGCCGTCGGCGCACAGCACGAGAGCGTCGCCGTCACGGCGACCGGGCCGCCGCGCGAGGTGCTCGTCCAGCGCGCGGGCGGCGTCCGGCGGCACCACCAGGGTCTGCTTCTTGGTGCGCTTGCGGACGATCTGCAGAGTCCGGTGGCCGCGCGCCCCGCCGTAGCTGGCCACGTTCGCGGCCTCCAGCTCGGCCGACCGCAGGCCCATCCCCAGCAGGATCTCGATGACGGCCGCGTCGGCCGCCCCGTACTCCCAGCTCATCGCCCGCAGCCGCTGGGCCTCCTCCTTGTCCAGCCCGAGCGTCTGCGACTCGTCAGAGGTCTCGACCCGGTGCTTCTTCCGCCACGGCGTGTGCTCGATCTCGAACGCCTGCGGGTACTCGTCCAGGCCGTACTCGTACCAGGAGTTCATGGCCGACAGGGCCTGGTTCACCGCCGAGGCGCCGAGCACCTCCTGCAGGTCCGCCGACCACTGCGCGGAGTGCTGGCGCCGGGCAGCCAGCGGCGAGACCCCGTTGTCCAGCGTCCAGTCGAACCAGTTGCCGACGCACCGTCGGTAGGCCCGCTTGGTATGGGCGTTCTTCAGCTCCAGCGCCCACTGCCGCTCGATCTCCTCGCACACCCGGCGGACGTACGCCTCGTCCTCGTCGCGGACCAGTGTGCCCGCCGGGGCGACGACAAGGTCTGTGGTCACTGTGCTGATGGGCCTCGGGCTCACATGGTCTCCGCTGTATAGCGGCTGAAGTCGCCGACTGCGAGGGCGGCCCACTGCGGAGCATGCCGTCGGACGACGTCCCCCTTGACCTTGCCCGTGCTGTATCGCAAGCCGAGTTTGGCGAGCGAGTCGGCGGTCTCATTGAGCGGATGACCGGTGTGGCCCGGGACGAGGCGGAAGCTGAGTTCCTGGAGGCGGCGCACCTTGCGTTGCAGGGCGACCAGGGTGGCGACCCCGCCCTGGGACCGTGAGCGCAGCGAGTATCCGGGCGGCATGTCCTCCGCCCCTTCCTTCCACTTGGTCAGGTAGCTCAGCGCGTCTTCGCTGTCGGTCAGTACACGGATCGGCTTGCGGTCGCTCTCATCCACGAGGTTCTCCAGAGCGTCCATGACCGCGCGCAGCTCGTTGACGGTCGATCGGTGCCTGCCGCCCATGAGATGCAGGGAGTAGGGGTGAGCGCGCATGCCATAGTGGCCCTGGCTGCTGACATAGGCGATTGCCACGTGAGTGTCGTTGACTGATGCGTCAGTAGCTACGACCAGGCGCTCCGCGCACTGGTACCCCTCTACCAGGCCGTATTCCTTGATCTGTCCGGTCACGGCAGCTTTCCGTACCTCTCCTCGATCTCGGCCTTGCAGGGCTTGCAGGTGCTGTGCCCGAGCGTCCAGGCGCCGACGGCGAGCTGGTCAGGGTCGACCCAGAGGAAGCAGGAGCCGCACAGCTCCTGGTCCTTCGACGTCGGCGGCCCGCAGCGCAGGCGGAAACCGGTCCGCCGCTCCTTGCCGTGGGCGGTGGTGCCGCTCTCGTGCAGGTTGCGGCGCGCCACCCACCGAGAGCCGCCCATGCGCTGGCCGCCGGTGGGATCCCACACCTCGACCTTGTCGCCGTCCACGGCCGTCACGACGAACGGCTTGCCGGGATAGGCATAGCTCGGTGGGCGGCACGGCACGTACGTCTGCCACAGCTTCACCTCGAAGGTCACGACTCAACTCCTGCAATGCGCTCCAGGTTCTTGACACAGTCGGCGCGGAGTTCGTACCCCTCCTGGTACGGATCGGGGTCGCAGGCCCAGTAGACCTCGCGGTAGTCACGCACCCTCGGCTCGGGCCGCCCCGACTTCCAGGTCATCACCGTCTTGTGGGCGGGCCTGTCGTACTTCGTGATGGTGCCGAGCACCTTGCCGTCACGGCTGGCCTCGTAGGTGACTACGGCGAAGTCCTCGTCGACCGTGTCGATCTTGCGGAGCCGAGTCTTGCTGGCGGGGGTCGTCACGAGCGCTCCTCTGGAGTACTGAGCAGGTCGTCGCCGTACGTCTCCAACTCCTGCTGGGTGGGAGGCCGTCCGGCGCGAGTCTCGAATGCGACGGGGAACCATTCTCGGATGACGTCGAGCTGGTCGCGCCGCCCGCCAGGGGTGAGCGAGCTGCGGTCCAGCTCGAACTCGCCCTGTCGCCCAGACGTAGCGAGGGCCTTGCCGATCCATGCCAGCGTCGGCCTGGGTCGGCCGACTCCCCTGAACGGGTTCGTGGGGGTCACAGCCATTCGTCTTCCCCTCCGAAAAAGTCACGCTGGTACTCGCGAGCCAACTGCAGGCCGAGCCGAGTCAGTCTCCGTTTGGGGCTGATGAGGGAGGCGGCGCGCAGCTCTGCCTCAGCTTCCTCACTGCCGATGCCGACCTTGCCTCCGATCCGAGGCTCGGCGTTGGTGAGCATGTCCTTGGCCTGTTCGCTGAGCGCTGTCACGGTCCTGCTCCCGCGTGCCTGGCAGTGGTGGTCATGCGAGAGATTTTTACATACCCCCCGTGGGTTCGCGTCAATAATGCCAGTTATCGACGCGCCGACAGGGGGTTGACGGTACCCAAAACATCGGCCAGGATTCTGGGTACCTTAAACCGACGGGAAGAGGGGGCTCCGCCATGGGGCGCATCAACGTCTACCGCTACGACGAGATCGAGGGCAGGCAGTACGCCGGACACTTCGATGACACCTCCGCCGAGAAGTTCCTGAACGCGGCCGACAACGACATGTGGGAGGACACCCGCCTGCACGAGGAGCTGTACCGCACCAAGGGCGGCCGGTGGGTGCGCTGCGACTGGGACCAGTGGCAGGGCAGCGTCGCCAAGTACTGGTTCGTCACCCCTGACGAGGCCCGGCAGTGGCTCCTGACGGAGAAGCACCACGACGTCGTCGAGAAGTACTTCGACGAGCTGGAGGAGGAGGCCGGACCTGCCGTCGGCGGCCGACCGGCGATCGGCCCGAAGCGCAAGGTCAACCTCAGCGAACAGACCCTGGCCCGCGTGGCGGCCTACCGCGAGCAGAACTCCAAGGGCGACAAGCTCATGACGGAGGCCGAGGCCCTGCGTCTGCTGATCGAGGCCGGACTGGACCTGTGGGAGAAGTCCGCCTGATGACACGTACGTGGGGTGTGGAGGTCACGTCGGTGCACGGGATGATCGGCTTCGGCCGTGTCACCGGCGAGACTCCCGGGGAGGCGCTGCGCCGGACGAAGGAGCGAGTCCGGGACGCGATGCTCGCACAGATGCCGGACGGTGCCAGCGAGTACACGGTGTCGGTCTACGCGCCAGGGCATCGCATGGGAGACGCCTCGGTTGCTGCAGAGCGGGTGACACTGGTGAAGCTCCGCCCCGGCCCAGAATCGCTGTGATGGGCGGGCTTCCTGCGGGCAGTGGCACGGACCGTCGGATCCCTCACGTCACACACGGCCGTGGTCGCGTGCTGCTTCACCCGGGGTGCTGGCCGCAGCCCCTGCAGACCAGGGCGCGGTTACTCCGTTCCTCACCTCCCGGCCGTGACCGGGTCCGTGCGTACTTCGGAGCAGGAGCACGACCAACGTAGCACCCTGCAGAGTTAGTTACCTCCTGGGCGTAACTAACTCTGCGTCGGAGACGCGTACGGCCCTCTCCGTCGAGACCGGTGAGGGCCGTACTGCTCGCGCCGTCGTGGGGAGTTGTGAGGGCTCGGCTCCCAGCACCGGCGCCCGGCGAGCGCAGGCGTCAGCGTGGAACCCTCCCCACGGTGGTGGCCTCACGGTAGTGGCTCCTTGCCGTCCTCACGTCTCTTTCACGGAACGGTCACGCCACCCGGCGTGACCTTGTTCGAGGTCTGTTCGTTGACCAGGGCGACGACACGCCACCGTTTCACTCGCGTGTTCGAATAGGTGTTCGATACGGTGGCGGGGAACCGGAGGGAGGTGCGCGGTCGTCCGGAGCGGAGAATCGTTCTGACAGAACTGTGTCGACATGAAGATGTTGAAGTGGTGAACGGACGGATGATCGTCAAGGCCGTGGCCAGAGCGTTGCGGCCACCCCAGAGATGGGGTAGGTTCCATTTGCCTGCATATTCAACCACCGATCTCGATGCACTCTGCAGTCGTTCGGCCACCCGCCACCGGACGAATTCTCCATCGAGTGAATGAAGGCGATATTCACGCACGTGCCGACAGGGAAAAGGCTGGTTCATGAATGGGGAATCCACCGAGGTCGACGGCGACTCGGACTCCCGTACAGAGCGACCCAGGAGAATGCCGCCCCGGGCCTACGTGCTAGGGGCGACTCTGCTTGTTGTCGGGATATTCGCCGGTTTCTCCATAGCGTCGAAGTCAATCCCTCCGGCACCGACCCCCAGCGTCACACACGTGGGCGCACCGACGGAGACGACGATCCCCGGCGACGGAACGTTCCTCGTCGGCAGGACCGACCACACCGACGTCCGCCCGGGGCTCTACCACTCGACGGGCAACACCCGCCCCTGCACCTGGACGCGCGCCGAGGACGCCAGCGGCGAGGTCCGGTCCGTCATCGCGCAGAACACGTCCCGTGGCGACGCGTATGTCGAGCTGCACGCGGGCGAGTTCTTCGACAGCAGCAACTGCCTGGTCTGGGAGCGGGTGGAAACCCCGCAGGGACCCCGTACCGGCGGGGTTGAGTAACCGCCTCCGCTGGCCGATCCTGATACAGGAGAAGCCCCCGGCCAACTCATCTGGCCGGGGGCTTCCTATGTGAGGTGGTACGTCAGGCGCGGACGCTGTTCACGAACGCGGTCCAGGCGGCCGGGGCGACGCCGATGATGACGCGCTCCTTGCCCTGCTGCTTGCTGTCGTAGAACCCGACCTTGGCAAGGGTCCCGTCGGTGTCGCGGGCCTCGCCCTTGAAGAGGCAGTTTTCACCCACTCCGCTGCGGGTCGACTTGTGGAAATTGGTGAACTTCACGGTGTTCCTTTCTCTGTCCTCGGCTCACAGTCGTCCGAGGAAGTTGTGGAGGTACTGACGGGACTCCTGGACGCTCAGAGCTTCGCTCAGGAGCCGGTCGTACCGGGCCCGGTACATGGCGACCTGACTCCCATTCTCCACGAAGATGCCGTCACCGTAGCCTTCGCGGTAGGCCAACTCCACGTCAACGACGGTCATCAGGACAAATGACCCCGATGTTCCCGCGTGCATGCCGGAGCTGAAGGGGAGGACCTGGATGCTGGCCTTCGTCTCGCCCATGTTGAGCAGGTGCTGGATCTGCTCGCGGTGGGCGTCGATGTCGCCCTTCGCGGGAGGCGTCATGATGGCCGCCTCTCCGATGATGGCCCATACCTGCGGACGTACGTCCGCATCCAGGAGCTGCTTGCGCGACTCGCGCAGGGCCATGTGCCCTGCGACAACGTCAGGACTCACGAGGGGCTGGCCGGGCTGGGCAAGCAAGCCTCGGTTGATGGTCTCCTCAGAAGTCCGCGCGGTCTGGAGCAGGCCGGGGATCACGTAGGGCTCCCACGTCCGCAGTGCTGTCGACAGGACCTCTGCTTCCGCGTAGTCGGTGTAGGTCGGACCGACGTTGCTGGCCGCGCCGAGCGGGGTGCGCTTCTTCGCGCGGTCGGCCCACTCCTCCAGACGCCGGATCCGCATCTCCTTGTCGATCCCGTAGAGGTCGCACAGGGGCCAGATCAGCGCCTTCCTCGGGGTGGTGTGGCCAGACTCGTAGCGGTAGAGGGTCGGCTTGGAGATGCCCAGCTTCTCCTGCACCTCGGCGGCGGTCATCCCCGCCTCTTCGCGAGCGGCCTTGAGCATCTTGCCGAGGATCTGGGTTCGGATGTTCGGCTGCGAGCCGTATGCCATGCCTCTCCTCCCCTTGTCGGCCAGGGCGTTGGTGGCCTGGGTAGGGATCAGTCTGCACCCCGGGCGGGTGATCAGGCCAGCCACACGTTCGTGCACATTCTCATCATGAGGACTTGCAGAATGCGAGATCTTCCGGAACGGTAGGTGCCAACCTGCTTACGCTGGGTACCGCAACGGTGTGAGCCGGACTCATCCGCCACTCCTGCCTGGGAGTTACCTCATGCACTCCCCGCACCACCAGGCGCCCAGACCGCCACTGGGATCGCTCCGCAACCTTATCTACCGGCGCATCTACCTCACCGACGGACACAGTATCGCCGCCGTCCGGGACGACTTTGGCCAACGGGCCAAACGCAGCGGGCTCGACCGGGACATCGCCGACGCCGCCCTGCTGTGCTTATCGGAACTGTCCACCAACGTCGTCCGGCACGCCTGCGACGTCCGCGACCGGCCACGCTTCCAGGTCACCAGCGCCATCGTCGGCGCCCGGCAGCGCTGGCTGCGCATCGGCGTCCACGACCGCGACCGCGACCACATCCCCCGCCTCCCCGACCGGGACAAGGCCATGAGCCTGCTCATGGACCTCGACGAGGACCGGGAGGACGGCCGGGGTCTGCTCATGGTCGCCACGTGCGCCCCGGACGCCGGAGTCGACTACGGCCCGTTCTTCAACGGCAAGATCATATGGTGCCGCTGGCCCCTGGACGGCCAGGAGGCCACGCCGGGGCACTCTCTCCGCCCCCGCGTGGCCTCCTGGGCCTCGTCGGCTACACCTTCGCCATGACGCTGTGCAGGTACTGGAGAGCCGTCTCCAGGTCGTAGACGGCCTCCGTGCCGCCCTCGATCTCCAGGGGGTCCGGCGCCCCCTTGTACTTCATCAGATTCCGTACGTGGTTCGGGGTGCGGCCGACCCGGTTCGCGAGCCCCTTGACCGTGATGAGCCGCCGAGAGGCTCGCTCGTCAGTCATGACACCTCCTCAGCAGGCTCGGCCTTGGTGTCGGTGTCCTTGCCGCAGGAGGCGATGACGGTGTCGACGTGCCACCAGCCCTTGCCGATGGGGCCGTTGCTGAGCAGGATGCGGCCCGAGCAGTGCTTACAGTGGGTGACGGGCTGCTCGGCGAGGAGCGCGGAGATACCGGCCGTCAGGATCGACTGCAGGACGGCCACGTTCTCGTCTCCCCAGGCGTGGATGGTCACGCTCACGTCGCGCTCCTCGGCGGCCACCTTCTCCTTGTGCCGCTCGGGGTCTTCGAGGTAGACGCTGGTGCCCATGGAGGCGAAGCGGTCCTGGTGCTCACGGACGTCCGTGCTGAGCATACGGAGCGTGCGCAGGGACCGCTGGAGGCCGGGGAAGCGGCGGCTGATCTCCTGGCGTTCGATCTTCTTCTCGTCCTGGCGTGCCTGCCGCTCGGCCTCCTCCTTGGCCTTCTTCTCGTCGACCAGCTGCTGGACGTACTCGCGGATCTGCTCGGGGTCGGTCACGTACGTGGTATTGCCGGGGCCGTAGGAGCTGGGGCGCATCTTGGAGTCGTCGGTGGTGATCACCTTGCGGTGCTCGCGGCCGGTGCCCGTCCACTCCTGGGCGATGTAGAACGGGCCGAGACCGGCGGCCTCCGTGCCGGGCAGCTTGATGATGAACTTCCGCGACCAGGGGGTGAGTTCGAGGATGTCGCCCTCCTCGACGGCGGCGCGCAGCCACTTGCGGGTGGTGCCGGTAGTGACGTCGGCGTGGGAAGCGACCCTCTCGGCGGCCTGAGTCAGGGTGAGCAGCGCGGGGTGGGCGTCGCGGATCGCCTCCAGGGCGACAGCGGCGGCCTCTTTGGCCTTCGGGTTACTCATGGGTCAGTTCTCCTTCGCTGCCTGGCACTGCGCCTGGCGCCACGTCTTCAGGTCGGCCGTCATGCGGTCCTTGGCGTCCTTGGGCATCCACGAGTTCGGCAGGCCCGTCGGCGCCCACTCGCCCGCGTAGTCGAGGTGGTCGGCGACCCAGCGCTGGGCCAGCTCCAGGTTCGCCACGCGCTTCTCCGTCAGGCCGACGCCCGTGTGCGCGCGCAGGGTCTTGCGACGCCACCTGTCGTCACGCCACACGTTCACCTCGGCCCGGTAGTCCCAGTGGCCCTGCGCGTGCGCGTGGGCGGTCCGGAAGCTGATCACCGGGCAGTCGTACCTGCGGGCGATCTCAACCACGTTGTGGAGGCCAAGGCCCTTCGCGAGGTCGTCGGTGTACCTGCTCACGTCTCCATCTCCCTCAGGTACTTGTACAGCGCGTCACCGGCGTCCGCCCGACTGGCGAACTGCTTGCTGAGGTAGCTGTCCGGGGCGGCGAAGTACCAGCGGCGCGGGCCGATGGTGAACGTCACGCCCCTCACGCCGGTGGGCGGGGCCATCTCGAACCGGTCGGCCTGCGGCCACACGGCCCACACGAAGTCCTGCAGCTCACCCGGCTCCCTCGGCTCCGGCGTCCAGTCCGGCTTGCCGTGCACGCGGCGCACGTCCTCGATGGCCTCGGCGAGGCCGTACAGGCGCACGTACTGCGGGAAGGCGGGGCGGAAGGGGCTGAACCCCGCGCCGGGGCAGGCGCCCCCGACGTTCTCCCGGCCCGCGTGCCCGGCCTTGTGCGGGCGCAGGCCGCCCCGGTGGGTGCCCTCGGTGTACACCGTCACGTGGCGGTGGCACATCGGACAGGAGAACCGGTCGCCGGGCTTCAGCGTGTCCAGGGTTGGCATGGTCACCATCCGATCTGGGGCGGTCGGGGCTTCTTGGCCTTCTTGGGCTTGCGGACGGTCACGGTGCGGCCGTCGAGGCTGACCGTGTACTTCTTGCGGCGTAGGGCCTCGGTGACGCCCGTCAGGACCTCGTCTGCGGCGTCGTCGGCCACGAGGACGGTCACGGTTGTGGGGCCCGTCTGCTCCACGGTCACGCCGTCGCGTCTCCAGTAGCCCGCGATCATGAGGTTGGCCTGAACAGCGTCGGCCTGGAGCCGGGTCCACTCCGGGTCCGGCTCGGCCGGTGCCGTCTTGCGGCGCTCGGCGGGCGGGGGCGGGGCGGGGTGGCGGAAGCGCACATGCGCCGTCAGGATGCCGTCCTTGTGCGTCATCTCGCTGATCTCGGGGGCAAGGCCCCATGACGTCACGATGCGAGCGATTTCCTGAGCGGCTTCCCTGACGGCGTCCTCGCCGCCGAGGTCGACGTAAACCGAGATGTACTCGCCCCGGGCGGAGACGAAGATGCCGTACCGCGTGTGCTTCGCGGCGTTCGGGGAGACGTTGACCCCGGCCGCCTTCAGCCGTCGGGTCACGCCGGGGCCGAGGCGGAGTTCCTTCTTGTTGCCCCGGTTCTGGGGTCGGTAGCCGGACATCGTCAGCGCCCTTCCTTTCCGCCGAAGCAGCGGGACTTGCGGCACAGCGGCCAGTACGAGCGGGGCTCGTCGGCCTCGGTGTAGTTGGCGTTGGCCAAGTCGAGGCGGGCACCGCAGGCGGGCACCGGCTCAGTGTCGTCGGGGCCGCTGGCCTGGTAGTGCGACGACTCGTTCACCGGGATGCCTCGGTGGTAGACGGCGTTGTGCGCGAAGCGCGAGTTGATGAACTGCACCGTCACCACCGCTCCTGGGAGATCTCGTCGAGGACCTTGCTCATGGAGTCGAGGGGGAGGATCACGTACGGCTCGTCGTGGAAGCCGTCGGCGTCGTGGATGGCGAACGGGCCTCGGTCGGAGGCCGCGTGGCCGGTGAGGATGAAGCTCAGGGCACCCGCAACGTCCGTGGGGGTGGCCGATCGCTTCACCACGTCGGCCGGGGATTCCTGGGTCGGCTCCTCAGCCGCAGGGCGCTCGTCGCCCTGGAGGCTGGCGATGTACGCCTTCGCGGCCTCCTGGACGGCAGGGATAGTGCCGTCGGTCGCCTCGATGGCCTCGCGCAGGCCCGCCACCTCGGGGCTCTGCCAGTCAGCCCAGGGGTCGACGTCCGGCCGCAGGACGGCGTCGGGGTCGAACCCATAGTTGATGGGGCTCGGGTCGCCGAGCGGAGAAACGATGGCGCGGGCGCGCTCCACGCCTGCTCGGACGTGTGCCTCCCACTGGCGCTTTGCGCTGATCTCGATGCGCAGGCCCTCGGCGGCGAGCAGCTTGTCCATGTAGTGGCGCAGGCGGTGGCCGACGGGGCTGTCGAACAGCTCCCCGTCGGTCATGTCGTCGGCGGGTACCGGGGTGAGGTAGGGGGCGCACTGCTCGTTGGCGAAGTCGAGGAGCCAGGAGGGCGTGTCGTCACGGTGCGGCGCGCCCGGGTCGAACCAGAGGTTGCCGGGCGCGTTGGCGGGGGTGCCGTCCTTCTTCGCCTGCGTACCTCGCAGCTGAATCCGCCCCACGTAGCGGGAGCCGTCCTTGCGGGTGTACAGGGTGACTTCCATGATCTGGGCGATCACGGGCTTGAAGTCCTTGGCCTCGACAACGGGAAAGCCCGTGACGTCGAAGTGCAGTTCAATCTTGCGGGGGGTGGAGGTCGGCGTCGGCTGCGCCTGGTCCTGCTCAGGCATCGTCGTCTCCTCGGTGGCGGGCGGTCGGCGGAAGCCGTCCAGTGGCGGCGCGTCGGTCTCGTCGTCCTGCGGGTACTGGAGGGGCACCACGTTGTCCGTCGGCGTGCCCGTCGGCGTGGGGCGCTTCTTCGTGCGGAGGTTGCGGGCGGTGATGCCCTCCAGCAGCTCGGGGGCGCCGTGGTGCTTGCGGTACCAGCGGATGATGTCTTCGTTCCGGTAGAGCCCGACGCGCTCGGCGTCCTCGCCGAACGCGGCGACGTTGTCCGGGGTGTAGACGAACAGGCGGTAGAACGTGCCGTTCTCGTGCACCCAGAGCACCTCGCAGGTGCCGCCGTGGCGGGCGTTCTCCTGGGCCTGGTGGTCGATGGCGCTCAGGTTCGCCGACGAGGCGGAGAAGATCCGGCCCTTCGGCAGGTGTTCGTTGGGCGGGGTGATCGTGAGGGCTCGGTAGGGCTGGCGCTGGCCTCGGCCAGAGTTTCCCATGGGGTGTCTCCTCGGCGGGTGGTGGTGACAGAGACGACTTTGGCACAGCACTTGCGTGTGCACAAGTGCTGTGCCAAAGTCGTCCTCGTCGAGTTGCTTTCATCTCGCCCTCCGGCCGCCAATCGGAAGGTGCGTAGCGTGAACAGCCCGCCGCGTAAGGATCCCGCCACATCCTCACCGTCAGGAGTCCCCTTTATGGACCCCGTGAATTTCTCCCGGCTCATGGACGAATTGCGTTCCGTGGACGCGGAAACGGAATTGTCGCTCGTCGAGGACCTGGCGCCCGGCCACGTCCTGGCGTCTGACACCTGGGACCGCCACATCGTCACCGGCCTGCCGACGTCCCGCCGTGAGCACGGCGCCGAGCTGATGACCGTGCCCGTGCGCCACCTCCACGGCGGCCACGCCCTGAGCCTGCCGTTCCACGCCGGTCGGCCGGTGCAGGTCTACGCCGCCCGCGCCAGCAGGGCCGCCCTGCACCAGGTGCCGGTCATCCCGCGCTGTGTCATCCCCGAGGCCCCCGCCGTCGGGGACCGCGTCGTCCTCCAGCCCTACACGGCCGACAGGCTCGGCGTCGGCTCCAGCGCCTTCCAGTTCAACGGCTCCAGGTGGCAGCAGGCCGTGACGGCCGCCAGTGGCCACACCGAGATCCGCACCTTCCCCACGCGCAGCATCGAGACCATCGTCAGGCCGACGGCGTACGCCAGTTCCGTCGGCTGGCACGTCTACCTGCCCGCCGGACACGTCCCGCACCTGTACGCCGACGGCCGCCCGGTCCCCGCCCGCACCGCCGATCAGCTCACGGACCGGGACGTCATCCTCATGCCCGGCGGCGGGCGGCTCCAGGTCGACTCCGTCACCCGGCACGCCGACGGCCGCACCCTGCGTCTGACCGTCCTCACCGCGTCCGCGCACACCGGCCTCCACCTGACGTGGGCCAGCCGCGAGGGCGACCGCATCGAGGTCGAGGACTCCGGCCGTCAGGGCCTGCTCTACGCCACCGAGCCCCGCGCGGTCGAACTCCGGTCGGCCGCCGAACTCGTCGTCGGCGACACCGTCATCGCCGCCTGGGGCACCCCGTACAGCAACGTCGCCACCGTCGAGGAGATCTGGCAGCAGCAGCCGGGCGTGCTGGACCCCCAGCGCACCAGCATGCACGTCCACTCAACCACGGTCGACGGCCGCCCCGTCCGCACCCAGACCGGTTTCGACAACCGGTACCTTCTCCTTCACCGCCCCTCCGTCGACCACGCCTCCGCGCCCGGCGTCGCGGCCCTCGCCAGGAGTCACGTATGACCATCTACAAGCGGCATCACGACGGAGTCATGATGGTCCCCGTCCGGACCGAGCACCGCATGGACCTGCGGGCGCTGACACTGGCGCTGTACCACTCGAACGAGGAGCTGGGGGCGGAGCTGTCCGTACGTGCTGTCCGCAAGGCTGTCGCCGACGAGCTGGCCTGCCACGGAAGCGAACTGATCACGAGGGTCGCCGACTACATCCACGAGGCCGAGGAGTACGACGAGGGCAGCCTTGTCGGCCGTGCCGTCGTCGCCCGTCTGGAGTGGGCGCGCCGGATGGTCGTCAAGGCGTACGGGCCGGAGTTCGAGCGGTACCCCGAGGCACTCGCCGCCCTCCACGCGTTCGAGGCCCTCACGCCGAAGGCGATCGTGTGAGCGCCGAGACCTGCGGCGCCGAGCACCCCGACACGCCCGGCACTGTGTGCGACCGGAAGCCGCACCAGAACGCCGGATACCACCGCGAGCGGGCCACGGGGACCGTGTGGGCCGCCGACCCGCTGCCCGTCGTCCAGGGCACCGGCCGGGGCGCCCTGGCCGCCATCGCCGCCCGCACCACCCGCCACCACCACACCGGCCCCGCCGCCGAAGCCGTCACCGCCTGGAGACGGTACGACGGCTGACCGCCCCGGCGCCGCCCCCTCTCCCAGGGGGCGGCGCCGTCTTCACTCACGGCTAGACAATGCATATCCATGTGCATTAGGTTGGTCGCATCATCCCGCCAAGGAGGAGAGAACGACCATGCACGAGACCCAGACAATCCACCTTCAGGCCGTCGGCCGGGTCCCGGCCGTCCCGGCCGATGACCTGAAGCCCGGCGACCAGATCATGTACAACTACGGCAGTGTCTCCCAGGTCGTGAAGATCGTGGACGCCTCGCCGAAGTTCTTCAAGATCCACGAGGTGAGCGCCGAGACCGGTACGGAGTCCGTCCTCCGCGTCAAGAAGACCACCATGGTCGCCCGCGTGCCCGAGAAGCACCGCCGCCCCCTCGGTCACACCGACGTCCCGGCCAACCACTACCGCGCCCAGGTCCAGGCACCCACAGCGAGCGGTCTGGGATGGATCACCGTGAGCCACGGCGAGACCGTCGAGGCTGCCACGAACGGCATCACCGCATCGGGTGCGACGCGGTCCTACTTCGGTACGGTGATGCTGGACGATCACGGCCTCGGCTACGCCGCTGATTCCCCGGAGGGGCGCGCCAACAGCGTCAAGGCCATGGCCGAGGGCGCCGTTCTCACCGCCGCCGACGGCCACAGCTTCCGTATCCTGCGGCCCAGCCAGCCCGACCCGACCGTCGCGCCCACCCTCACCGAGGCGCTCACCATCCGGCCCAAGCAGCTCACGAACCTCACGCCCGTCGAAGTCGACCGGTACAACGCCGTCGTTGCCGACGAGCTGTCCCGGCTCGCCGGTGAGGCGGACAAGGCGGCCGACGGCGTTCACCGCGCGCTCCTCCAGCGCAAGGTGAGCAAGCGCCAGGGGCGCGGTTACTCCGAGGTCTGGCCGACGACGCTCGCCGAGGCCGAGCGCATCGCCCGTCAGCACCTCGACAGCGGCTACACCCCTGACCAGATGGCCCGTGTACAGGCGGGCCTCACCGCGCCCGGGGCCTACACGAAGCGGCTCCGCGCGGCCGTCGGGCACCTGGAATCGACCCGCATGCAGACGCGCATCATCATGGACGGCCCCCTCGTCATCCTCGACGAGGAGTTCCGCCGCCGGGGTGGCTGGTCGCGCATGTACCTGTGCACGTCCGACGGCGGGCACGTCCACACCGGCCGCGACTGCCCGAGCATCGGCCTCCGCACCCCGCTGAAGTGGATCCCGGAGGTTTCCGGGATGGAGTGGCGCGAGGCGTACCGGCTGGTGATCAAGGGCGCCACGGCGGGCACCGAGGCGATCATGTGCACGAAGTGCTACCCCGACGCGCCCACCGAGTGGACCGAGCGGCAGGTGCCCGAGACGGAGTGTCCCGGCTCGCGCACGAACGCGTACGACTACATGACGGAGAAGGAGCGCCGCCTGTACAGCAAGCGCGGCACCTGCCCCGAGTGCGGGCAGGGCGTCTCCGTCACCTCCGCCTGGAAGTTCCGCAAGCACGACCGCCCCCAGTAGGGCCGCCCCGGGCGCGCCCCACGACCGGGGCGCGCCCGCCCGGGAGGAATCCCGGAACCGGCTAGACAATGCACATCGATATGCATTAGATTCCTTCTTGAGCCCGCCAGGGAAGAACGACCGAGGAGACCAGCATGTCCGCCTTCACCTACACCCCCGAGTACCGCACCGGCCTCACCTTCACGTGGGAGGGCGGCGAGTACGTCAACACCAACACCGGCGCCGTGGTCAACGTCTGGCACATCAGCGACGACGGCAAGTACGAGGGGCCCGCGATCGAGCGCACGCAGGAGGCGTTCGAGGCCGCGTGCGACGAGTGGACCCGCGAGCAGGACCCGAACGACGGCGAGATCGGCGGCAAGGTCTCCGACCTGCCCCTGTCCCTCCTGCTGCGCCGCGACGGCGTCACGATCTCCTCCGAGCACATCGCCACGGGCGCCGACGCCGAGGGCTGGGTGCACCGCGAGTACCGCGTCACGCTCGCTTACGACGGCCGCACCTACACCCAGACCGTCAAGCACGGCGGCGAGGAGGGCGACGCGCCGGAGCTGGTGGAGACCGTGGGCATGCTGGTCCGCCAGTCGGCGACCGCCTACTACGCCGACAACTACGAGGAGTGGGCGAGCGACTTCAGCAGCGACCCCGCCAAGTGGATGCCCCGCGAGACCTATGACGAAAACGTCAAGATGGCCGAGGACCTGCGCGCGCTGTTCGGCGCCGACCGCTTCGACGAGTACGCCATGGCCGACCACGACGACTGACCAACGGCCCCGGCCCCGCCCACCACGGGCGGGGCGGCCCGAGCCGGGTTCGATGCCCGGTCGGGGCACTCCACCATCATCCCGCCTACCGAGGAGAACAGATCATGCGCATCACCGCCCGCACCGTAGAGCAGGTCTCCGACTACGTGAAGGAGGTCACCGAGGGAAGGTTCGCCCTCGGCTACCACAACAACCCCGGCGACGGTCGCACCTACGTGGACGGTCACAGGATGGCCCTGTCCTGGAAGGGGCGTAACGCGGCCATCATGGCTATCGCGTACTACCTCGGCGCGGCCCGCGCCTACCTGGGCCCGGAAAAGCCCTTCCCGGCGGAGATCCAGGCCATCCGCGAGGAGATCCACACCGGGGGAAACGCGGCGGCCTCCAGCTTCGTGGACGGCCAGAAGGAGGGGCGCGCGTCCATCGAGGCGAACAAGTCCAAGATCAAGGACGAGTCCCTTCCGGTCGAGGAGCGGCGCGCGGCCTTCCGCGCCCACAACCGGCGCCAGGCCAACAGCTAGCACCGCAGCCCCGGCCCGCCCCCGCGAGGGGGCGTGACGGTTCGGGTCCGGTTCGACTCCGGCCCGGGGCGCTCCACACCATCCCACCTGCCGAGGAGAAGATCATGGGTCTGACCATCACCGCCGACCACGTCAAGGAACTTGCCACTCTCTTCGGCGATAACGTCCTTGTTCCCATGCCGAGCAAGCACGGACCCGCCGGTGACCTGTGGGTGATCTCCACCAAGAATAAGCACTATGACGGCTGGCACACGGTCTACGCCACCGTCGAGCAGGTCAATGACATGGCGCTCGACACCGATTACGACGTGGACGGCCAGATGACCGAGGCCGCCGCCGAGCGTATCGCCCGCAAGCTCAACGAGACGCCGCGCGAGGAGGCCCGGGGGTACGCGCGCAGCGCGGGCAACCCGGAAGGTTTCTCTGCCCGTGCCATGGACGAGTTGCACAACAACTGACCAGCCCACCATCCCACCACCACCAAGGGGAACCCATGCCGGACATCGATCTGAGCAGTCAGCCGCATTGGACCGAGCAAGACCGCACCATCATGCCGACCGTCGAGCCCAGCTTGTTGGGCGTCCGCCGGGTCACGGTTGGACGGATCGGCCGCCTGAGGGCCGATGTTGAGCTGTACGCCCCCGTTCCTGACATCAACCAGGGCGGCACGCTGGAGCTGGGCCAGGCCCAGGTGCGCCACCTCTACGCCGAGTTCGGCAAGATGATCGAGCAGTGGGACACCGAGCCCCGCGACCTGGCCGCCGAGGCAGACACGATCTTGCGCGACGCCAAGAACCTCGGCCGCAGCCGGGCAAGCAGCGGATACGAGATCGAGACCGACGGCACCGCCGTGTACGTCTACCACAACGACGGGCGCGAGCGGTCCCCTCACCTGCGCGCGCTCTACCCGTACTCAGACGTCCTCAGGGACTCCGGATATACCGGCGTGAAGCTGGAGGAGCAGACCGACGACCACGCCGCCCGCGTCGTCGCCACCCCGCCCGCCGCCGAGGACTTCTAGCACCACCGCCCCGGCCCCGGCATCCAGCCGGGGCGACGGTCCGAGACAGGTTCGATGCCTGCCCGGGGCACTCCACCACCCGCCAAGAACACCATGGGGAGTCATGAGCGAGCACAACAGCACCATCGTGAAGAGGTTCGAGGAGGCGGCCCGTGCCGCCGTCGCCAACGCGCAGGCGACGCGGGAGAAGGCACAGGCGGCCATCGGCGTGGACGGCCGGACCGACGAGCACGCCGACGCCGAGCGCATGTTCGCCGAGGGCATCCTGTGTCACTACGTCGAGCGCAGCATCAACGAGGACGGCACCCTTGTGCGCGAGCTGGACGAGAGCGACGACGACATGGTCAAGCACCTGCGCCGGGGGCGGCGGAACCTGATCAAGCGCCTGTTGTTCACGCCCGAGCAGCAGCGCGAGGGGATCGCCGGGCTTCAGCAGCACTACCGGCGCGAGGGTGCCAAGCGCTTCCTTGGCGAAACGACGTTCGTGCGCGTCGAGGGCGAGCTGTGACCGCCCAGACTTTCGATCTCTGGTTCGATACGGAGCCGCTAAACACGATGATCCGCGACCCCGAGGGACGTCTGTCCCGGGCCGTGGAGGCGTGGGAGGGCGGCGACCCCGAGGGGGCCGCCAGGATCGCCCGGGGGCTCGCCGGGGACATCAAGGGACTGCACCCGCGCATGCCCTGGCGGGCCGCCTACGCCCTCGCCCGGTTCATGGTGGAGAACACCGCCGACGCCCGCCGCGAAATCCGCGAGGAGGCCGAGAGGTTCAGGGGCGCCGACCACATCAGCGACTCGGGGAGGTGATCGGATGAGCCACCCGCGCCGACCGCGCCGACCGAAGAGGCCCGGACGCCCGCACTAGGGCCGACGGCCAAGACAGGAGAGGAGTCGCCTAGACGGCAGCCATGGCGGGGAAGAACGGGGCAGGAGACAGGGCTACGCGCCCGCTCCTGCCCCGTTCGCGTGCCCGGAAAAGATCTTCAGCGAATCGCTTCCTATGCACATCGATATGCATTACGTTGGTGTCGTTCCCGCCAAGGACACCCACCACAAGGAGCGCCACCATGGGCAAGAAGCTCAGTGAGCCGATGATCCGCACCATCCGCACGGCCTACGAGACCGGCGCCGACGCCGAGGGCCGGTTCGAGGTCGCCCCCGGTTCGGCCAACCCCCGCACCGTCGAGGCGCTGAAGTCGCGCGGCATGGCCGAACTGGGGGAGGTCGTCACCGTCCGCGATTACGAGACGCGCAAGCCCGTGCGCACCGTCACCCGCACCTACCTCACCGCCGACGCCGTCGCCCTGGTCCGCGAGATGAACGGCGAGACGGCCGAGGAGTCCCCGGCTGTCGTCGACCGGGTTAAGGCGGCGGAGGCTCACGCGGCCACCCTGATCACCGACGACGGCGAGCGTTTCCGCCCCGTGGAGCACATCGCGCCGGGATGGCAGATCCGGCAGGCCGACGGCTCATGGAAGACCGTAGAGAAGACGAACGTTAGGAATGGCCCGAACTGCGTGGTGCGTGTCGACTTCACCGACGGTGCTACCGATGATCTGCCCACTCACACCGAGGCGTACAGCCGCATGCACGCGCCCGCCGACGTCTCGCCGATCGAGCTGGAGCCGGTCATGTACACCCGTATGACGGGGGCGTACGGGATTGGTTGGGCGCTGCGGGTGTGCGACGACAACCGCGCTTCCGTCCGCGACGCGATCGCCCGCGCCCGGAAGCGTGGCAACGACGTCACCGTGTGGGACAACGGCGTGATCCAAGTCAACGGCGCCGGAAAGATCCATCACAGCTACAACGACGCGGGCAAGCCGTGCCCGGTCTGGTTCCTTCCGCAGCGCCCGGCCGCCGAGGAGCCCCCGGCCGCCGGTAACGAGTGCGACGAGTGCGGCGAGGCCATCCCGGACACGGCCGCCAGCATGGCCAACCCCCACCACGCCCAGACGTGCTCCCTGTACGAGGAGTCCCCGGCCGCCGACGGGCACCGTGCACTTATGGAGGCGGGGCACGCCCAGCTCGGCGCGCTGGCAAAGAAGTGGAGCGCGGCCGTGGACGCCGCCACGGCCCCGGCCGCCGACAAGGGCATGCCGTCGGGTGCGCACCGCATCACGAACACGGGCGAGAGCATCGAGGGCGGCACCGCGTACGCCTTCACCTGCTCGCGCTGCGACCAGCGGGCCACCCTGGTCGGGTTCGACTCGCTCAAGTGCACGCCGACGGCGGAGCGCGACCACGCCCGAGAGCGCGCCGATGGCCTGCTGAGCGACGTCACGTTCGAGGGCGCAACCGCCTACGCGCTCACGTCGCCGGACCGCTTCAGCGGTGAGCCGTCCACGCGCACCGTGCTCCGTGGTGAGGCGCGCGAGGCGCTCGCCCTGTGGCTGGACGCCGGAGCGCCGCACACCTGGGGGCGCGGCGAGTTGCGGGTGCGGTGCTTCCAGGGCGATCACACGATTCAGCCCGTCGTCACCGCCGGTGCGGTGATCCGCACCGGCGCCGATGTGGTGGAGCTGTCCCGCGAGCCGTGGCGCGGCGGTCAGGTCTGCGGCCATCAGACCCAGTACGGCATGGGCGCGTACAGCGAGCGCTACTGCGGCAAGCGCAAGGCGCCGGGTCTGGTGGAGTGCCGCGAGCACTACGACGACACCCTTTCGAACTACGGTCCCCGTGCGCTGCGTCAGGCCATCGCGTCGGGTGTCGCCGTCGGTGACCCGTCCGCGCCCGTGGTGCTGCTGTGGGAGCCGTACGAGGGTGACGTGCCCGAGGAGCCGACCGAGGAGGAGCGGGCCGCGTACGCCGCCGCCACGGGCGCCCCGGCCGCCGTCGAGGACCCGGCCACGCCCGCCGACGCGCCCGCGTCCGCGAGCATCCTGGACGTGTCCGAGCATGCCGCCGGGGCGCTTGCCGAGGACGTCACGCCTCACCGTGACCGACTCACGGTGCGGGTGGTGCGCGGGATGGACGACAACGTGACCACGGAAGAGCGGGCGTTCGTGGTGGGCATGGTGGCGTGCCTGATGCGGGCGGGCGCCCGCTACACCCGTACCGATGAGTCCCTGGTGCTGCGCCACGACGACGAGACGGTGACGGTGTCCCTGGCGGCATAGAGCGGGAGCGCCCGGGGGCGGGAGTCGTCGGCCCGCCCCCGGGCGCTCGTCCTCCGAAGATCCTTCCCCGGACGACTTTCAATGCACATCCATATGCATTAGTCTGGCGGTCCCGCCGAGGACGACAGCACGAGGAGCACACCATGACCGACACCACCGTAAAGATCCATTTCGAGGAGGAGCCCTGCGGCCGTTGCAACGGCACCGGGCGGTACTCCTACAACCAGCGTGACGGTCACGTGTGCTGGGGATGCTCCGGCAAGAAGGTGCGCCTTTCCCGCCGGGGGAAGACCGCGTTCGAGGCGTACGAAAAGGCGCTCGCCGACTCGGCCGCGACCGTGGCCGTCCGCGACGTCAAGCCCGGTATGCGCATCATGTCCCAGGCGCACGGCGGCGTGGCGGGCAACAAGCCGTGGGACTACAAGGCGGCATGGCGCACGGTGGCCACGGTGGAGGTGACCGAGTACACCGGGCGAGGCGTCGAGAACGACAGGTATGTCGACGTGCCGTGTGTGCGCGCCGAGATCGCGTTCGAGGACGGGAAGTCGTGGACGGCGGAGTCGTCCGACCACCCCGCCTACTGGAACAAGGGCGCTTTCCACACCATCTACACCACCCTCGCACTCACCGTTGGCGGTCCCGAAGCACAGGCCGCCCGCGAGGAGGCACGCCGCGCAATCGCCCGCCGTTTCAAGGGCGCGTGGCTGGACGGCGAGGAGCCCCCGGTGCCGCCCGCGCCGCGCAAGCCCAAGAGCAAGGCGCGCAAGCCCCTGCCTGCCAACCTGTACCCCGGGCAGTGCTGGCTCTGCGAGACCCTCGTGCCCACCGGTGAGGGTGAGCGGTTCAAGCCGGAGGGGGACACTCAGTGGAAGGTTCAGCACAAGCCGGGTGAGTGCCCCCAGGAGCGCCAGGAGCCGAAGGAGGCACCCGCGCCCGCCCCGAAGGCGCCGCAGCGCGAGGAGCGCCCGGCCATGCCGAACAAGTACGCGGGAGAGTGCGCGCTCTGCGGAGTCCTGGTCGAGGCGGAGAAGGGGGAGCGCATCCGCGTCGAGGGCACGTGGGCCGCCCGGCACCCCAAGGGTGAGTGCCCGCCGCCCCCCGGCCCGGCCGCCGACGGCACGCCTGCCGTCCTGATCACCCGGCACAAGCTGTACCCGGAAGTCGCCCGGCGTGGTCCGGCGTGGCGGTGGACCTACGACTACGCCGTGAACGGCGCCGCCGCGATCGGGTACGGCACGGGTCTCGAATCGCTGCGCGACATGCTGCGCAGTAAGTACGGCCGCCGGGTGCGCATCGTGGAGGGGTGGAAGACGGCGGTGCCCGCCGACTGACCTTGTCCCTGCGCCCGGCCCGCCCGCCGGGCGCCGTGGGACGGATTCCTGACACCCGCTAGACAATGCATATCGATATGCATTAGCTTGGTCCCCGTACCCGCCGAGAACGACCACAGGAGCACACGATGACGAACACCACGATGCGCCTGCCCGCTGACACCCCGGACAACGCGGCGGCCGTCTCCGCCCGGTTCGCCGCCGTTCAGTCTGGCCAGAACCCCCAGAAGGACAAGATCATGACCGACCAGGAAAGCGCCTCCCACTCTTCCGCGACGTTCGCCGCCGCCCAGCGCCCCGCCCCGGCCGCCGACAGCAACCCCGAGCACTACGTGACCGTGAACGACGGCACCCGCATGGCGAACGCCCTGGGCCCGTACCTCACCGACGACGACGCCCGCGCCAACCTCCCCCGCGTCCGTGCCTTCCTGAACGCCAACGACACGAACGCCGACGCGTACGAGTACGGCACCTTCCGCGTCCGCAGCTACGGCCGCACCCTGGGACCGGGCAGGCTCAACGACCGCATCGGACTGCACGCCGCCGAGGAACCCACCTACACCATCGAGGTCACCACGCGCGTGGTGAGCACCGAAGCCGAGGAGTGCGCCTACGCGGCCGAGGACGACCACGACTGCACGGGCGATTGCCTGTCGCTGGACGGGGACGTGCGAGAGCTGGAGGAGCCCAGCACCGAGGAGATCGCCGCCGACGCGGACGACCTGGAGGCGCACGACGGGGACCCGGTCGCCTGGGCCGCCGACTACATCCGCTCCAAGACCGACGCGACCGAGGTGTCTTCCAGCCCCATCGGAGACACGGCGCGCGAACACGAGTGGCTGTCCGGCACCTACACCGACCCGCACAACAACGCCAAGGAGACGCACACCACCGTGCGCCTCACGGGCGACTGGACCGAGGAGCAGCGCGCCCGGGTGTTCACCGCCGCCACCACGTTCTAGCCAACCCCCACGGGGCGCCGGGCCACCACATCCGCCCGGCGCCCCCGCCGACCGCCCAGGAGCGCCCCCATGGACATCACCCCCGACAACGACCTGATTACCTATCTCGCCCGGGGTGCCATTACGGGGGAGCGCCCGGAGTTCACCATCACGTTCGGCGCCGGGGGCACGTACGTCGCCACCCGGTATGAGTGCCGGTTCACGTACAGCGGCGGCAAGTGGCTCGCCAACAGCATCAGCATCACCGGCGCCGCCAGGAAGGCGGACGGCACCGTCGGCCGCCGCACGCGAGACGTGCTCTTCGTCCTCTCCGCCGACGACACCCCCGACTGGGCGGGACCGCTCGTCGACCGCATCCGCGCCACCATCGCCCTCTGACCGCCGACCCCGCCGAGGAGCAGCAGTGAGCACCGCAGACAAGCCCAAGAGCTACACCTTCACCGCCCAGACCTACGGGGAGAACGGCGGGTACGTGGAGAAGACGTTCACGGTCGAGGGCCCGCTGTACCACGGGGGCGGCCGACGGCTCCGTGAGGGCGCACAACTCACCGCCGGGCGCCGCACCAACCCGTGGGGCGACGAGGGGCCCAGGAGCCGCTACGTCCACTTCACCACGCGCTTGGACGTCGCCGCCGCCTACGCCAGACAGAGCGGCGGCCACGTGTACGTCGTGGAGCCCACGGGGGACTTCACCATCGGCTACAGCGGCGAGGAGTACAAGAGCGTTCACCCGCTCACTGTCGTGAGGCGGCTTGCCCCCGCCGACTGGCAGTAGGCCCGCTGTCAGACCCGTCCGCTAGACCAGTCACCACCACACCGCATCATCATCCCGCCGAGGAGACACAGACCATGAACATCACTACCGGCTACGGCTCGTGGGTCAACCACGGTGACCGAGACAACGTGAGCGTGGAAGCCAGCATCGCCGACGCCGTGTCCGGCGGCCCGCGCGATTGGCTGGAGCGCATGGAGGAGTCGGGCGCGTTCGACCGGATCGCCGCCGACTACCGCACTGCCATCGATGAGGCGCTCCCCCGGGGGATCTCCATCTCTGGGAACGAGTTCATCGGACTCCACCAGACGGACCCCGACTACACCGACGCGATCGGCGACTTCGACATCGCTCACGCGATTTGCGGTATCGACTTGCAGGAGATCATCGAGCGCCACGACGTGGACGCCACGCCCGGCAACAAGCAGCGCCACATGCGCGACAGCGCCATGACTGCTCTGTACCGGGCACTGGCCGCCGCCGGACTGAACCCCCTGACCAGTGTGGATCACGTCGTCACGCCGGGGTGGACGGTTGTCTACCGGACCGACGCCACCACGCCCGCCGTGTGGGACGCGTACACCGACCGCCAGGCCCCCGCGCCCGGCCGGTACCGCGAGCAGGTCTCCGAACGTCTCATGACCACGGATGAGGTGGTGTCCATGCTCGCGCCCGCCGACGACGCCACGCCCCTGGGCGAAATGGGGACCGACGACCTCTTGGAGGTGCTCCGCGCCCACGTGGGGGAGCTGCCCGAGGGGAGCACGTTCGCCGCCGCGTGGAATCTCATGGACCGCATCCTGACCGACGGGGGTATCGAGTGCCTGCCCGCCCCGTGGGACGGCTACGGCGACCACGCGCCCGAGGGGGCCGACGACGAGACCCGCGCCAACCTCAACGCGCGCTTCCTCCCGCAGGATCCCCACGACGAGAACACTCGCCCGGCCGTGGAGATTGGCACGGCGCACGTGTACACCTACCGCGACGCCGGGAAGCTGATCGTGAGCGTGGAGACCGTCGAGGACGACACGATGCCGGTGGAGTTCAGCGTGAACGGGAAGACGGTGCACGAGGGATGAGCGCTCCAGACGCGGGGGCCACCTTCGAACACGAGGGGCACACGTACCGCGTGGACGGATGGCTGAAGCGTATGGCGCCGCCGGAGCCGCCAGGGGGCCAGCGCTCCCCGTTCGCAGACATCCTCGGAGAGCTGCTCTACGAGACTCAGCAGCGCACCGGCCCGGACAGGGAGCGGCTCGTGTTCTGCACCCAGGATGAGGCGGAGTACGTGAGCGGCTACGGGGTCGCCGGGTGCATCGTGCGCGTGAGGGACGTGAGGGTGACGGGGATGGTGGCCTGGAGTCCTGAGGAGATCAGGAAGCATCAGGAACGGGCCGTGCGCATGGCGGGTCTCACGGTGGGATAACCCAGGGGCAGCAGAGCAGTGGAGGCAGGGGCAGGACAGCGATCCCGCCCCTGCCTTTATGTAGTGGTTGGTACAGATATCGGGTGAGTCCACCACCCTGGAGACGGGTGCGAATGCGGGCCGGGCCTGCGCTGCCTCGCGTGCGTGCACGAGGGGGCGGCCGACGGGGCGCAGCGGCGGGGGTGTGGCGGGGGCCGGGGGAAGGATCTTGGCCGTTCGGCTTCCAATGCATATCGATATGCATTAGGGTCGCGGGAGTACCCGCCAAGAACGACAGCAGCAACGAGGAGCACCGAATGATCGAGATCAAGCGCAAGCCGACCCCCCGCCAGGTCGAAGCGCTGCGTACCGCCCTGGACAACGAGGACGGCATCGTGGAGGTGAGCGCCGACAAGCGCACTCACGAGGGTCTGGTGGGCCGTGGGCTGGCCGACTGGAAGCACGGGAGCGAGCTGGGGCGTAGCGTCCATGCGCTGACGTACTGCGTGATCACGGACGCGGGCCGGGCGTACCTGGCCAAGCTGGACGGCACCGTGCACGAGACCGCGCACGACGTGATGTTTCTGGACGCTGAGCGTCAGTTCCGTCACGCCGACCGTTCCCACGGTGCCTACATGAGCGCTGGGGACAACGCGGACGAGACCGCCCGTGAGGAAGGGTTCGGGCGGTACACGGAACGCTGGTACCAGGTGGTCATGTCGTCGTACGCGTCGCTGATCGATGACGGGGCGTGGGTGGAGCCGACCCCGGCGGCCGTGGAGGCGCAGCCGACCGAGGAGCGCCCGGCGGTCGGTGTGGGGCGCATCGTTGCGGAGTTGGACGCGCTGAACCGTGAGGTGGAGGCGGGCAGGCGTGAGCGGGAGATCATCACCGATCGGAACGGCGTGCGATGGTACGAGGGTTGGGACGGGATCTTTCGTGACGGCTACGGTGCTGCGGTGCCGCGCGCCCTTGTCTCCGTGAACGCGGCTGAGGCGCAGCAGCGCGAGGGGCGTCCGAGCGTGGCGCAGTGCGATGTGCACGCGTGTGGTGGGTGCTCGTACGACTGCTGTGCGCCGGTGGAGACGTTCACGGCGGTGCGGGAGGGGTCGGGTACTCAGGTGAACGCGTGCCGTGCGTGCATCCGTGTGCATGGTCTGGCGGTTGTGGACGGGTGGACGGGTGAGCGGGTGGCGCTTCCGGCCGTGGGGGCGCAGCAGGAGTCCGTGAGCGCCCCGGCGGTCGTGGAGGGTGAGGGGCAGCAGTACGGCGGGATCACGCGTGAGGACGTGGCGAACGGCAACGGTCCGGCGGAGGCGTTGTGGCGTGCGGGACAGTTCTTCCGTATGTACGACGCGCGGCAGCAGCGGGAGGCGTCCCAGGGGGCCGTGGAGCGCCCGGGAGCGTCGTCGGTGGCCGTGGAGTCGCAGGAGTGCCGGGAGGGCGCTGAGGGGGGCGTGTGGGCGCTGCACACGGCGGGGACGCCGGACCGTAGTGAGGCGGACGGGCAGGCTGTTGCGTGGGCGCTGGTGGGCGGTGGCGCCCGGGGGTATGCGGAGACGCTCACTACGGTGTGGGACGACGTGGAGCCGGGGCCGACGGGGTACGTGGCGGGCGTGGAGGAGGTGCGGGCGGCCGTGGCGGCTTTCGTGTGTGGGTTTGGTCGCCGTGTGGAGACGGACGGGCGTGGCGGTATTCGTCTGGTGGGGCGTGGGGGTGGGGTGCGGGTGCTGCGCCCGGCGTGGGTGTAGGTGCGGATTTAGTTGTCTGCCCGTAGGGGGCGTGCCACGGATTTCGTTGTGGTGCGCCCCTGTGGCTGCGGATTCCGTCGACTTGATTTGTTTGGGCCCTTCCCGCCCCCATGCATATCCATATGCATTAGGCTGGGGCCCTGCCCCGCCGAGAACGCACCGAGGAGCCCACGATGACCACCACCACCCGCCGCCCCCTCCGCAAGAGCGACGTATCCCGCATGATCGGCCGCATCCTCGGCAAGCAGCACCGCAGCGCCGCCCACGGCTGGGACGTCATCGACGAGGGCACCGGCCCGGTCATCACCCTCAACTACGGCGACAACGACCGCGACCTCGACGCATACCGCAAGATCGCAACCGCCCTCGACGGCCGCTACACCCTCACCTACACGGCCACCTGCGCCGACTACAGCTACCTGCCCGACGACTACGCCTACTGCGCCATGGCCGACATCCGCCGCACCCCCGCCCCCGCCGCCCAGGAAGAGACCCCCGTGCCCGACACCACGCCCACCGTGTCCATCACCCTCCCCGCCCCCTTCTGCGCCTGGTTCGACGGCACCAGCCTCGCCCTCGGGCACGACGACGCCGACCCCGACTGCAAGGCGCTGCGCCTCGCCTACGAAGCAGCCGCCACCCGCAAGACCGCCCAGGGCCGGTCCGCCAAGATCATCACCAGCAACCCCGACATCCTGAAAACGATCACTGAGTACGCCGAGACCCTTGCCGACGCCGCCTACGACGACGCCAACGACGAAACCGCAGGCGCCGACCAGACCGCCGCCGCGCAGCGCGACCTTGACGCCGCCCACACCGTCAAGCAGCGCGCCACCACCGCCCGCCGCGAACTCCGCGCCGCCCTCACCGCCCACCAGGCGCAGCAGGCCCCCCAGCAGCCCGCCACGGCCGCCCAGGAGACCGAGGAGCCCGCCGACGACGACACCCACACCCCCCGCACCATCACCGCCCCCGTCGTCGCCCACGTCGAGTGGTCCGAGACGGTAGCGGGCCACCACAACGGCACGATGACCTTCCCCAACGGCGCCACCTACAAGGTCACCCACATTGAGCACGCCACGCCCGCCCGGGGCGCCCTCGCCGACCACGTCGCCCACGACCCCACCGCCGACGCGGGCCCCGCCCGCCGCGTCGCCCGCACCTGGGGCCTGGACGCCCTGGCCGCCGACTGCGCCCGCCACGCCGGATACACCGGCCCCGTCACCATCGAGCAGACCGGCGCGCACCGCCTCACCCGCCGCTAGGCAGCCCCACACGGGCCCGGCCGGACCGTCACCCCGGCCGGGCCCCCACAACCCGCCACACACCCACCCAGACCCCCTGGAGCGCCCCGCATGATGACCTGCCGCCGCCACCCCACCGCCGGACGCTTCATGCGCACCTGCCCCGGCTGCGCCCAGGAGCTGTACGACATCGAAGCCCGCAACCGCGCCCACGCCGCCGCCCGCACCGCCCTTACCCTCATCGGCACCCCCCACGCCGAAATCACCGACGTCCACGCCACCGACACCACCCTGATCGTCGCCAGCCGCCAGCCCGGCGAGCACTACGCGTACGCGGTCGACGTCTTCCGCCTCCCCACCCCCGCCGAGACCGACCCCGACCTGACCGACGACTACCGCCTCACCCCCGGACAGTGGCTCCTCGACTGGCAGGCCGGAGACCACGACCCCGCCACCATCCCCGACATGATCACCGCCGCCCGCCGCCACCTCACCCGCCACACCGCCTGACAGCCCCGCTGCGCCCCTCCCACGCCGACGGAGGGGCGCGGCGCCACCCACCACCCGCCAGCCCGCACACACCCCAGGGAGCGCCCCATGAGCATGTTCCAGCCGAACGGATGGACCGAGGAAATGCGCTACCACACCGACGCCGCCCTGATCAGCCAGCGCCGCAGCATCGCATCCGCCCTCCGGTTTGAACTCAGCATGAGCCCCGCCCAGGACGTCAACCGCTCCGGCAAGATCCGCGCCGCCGCCGACCGCTCCGACCGCGCCGCCGACATGCTCGCCCTGCGCGCCGAGGGCATGCGGGACGACGTGACCCCGCCGCGCCGCCCCCGCTTCCGCGTCAACGCCTGACAGCCCCCAGGAGCGCCGGGGCCGACCCCACCGGCCCCGGCGCCCACCGACCGCCCGCCAGCCCGCCCTAGACGCCCTGGAGCCCGCCGTGACCGTCACCGCCGACACCATCCCCGCGCCCGTCCGCGTGGAGATCGTCTGGACCCGCCGCGACGGCACCCGCCTCACCGGGCTCATGAACGTCATCACCCCCGCCGACCGCGCCCCCTCCAACGACCGCGAACCCCAGTGGCACATCACCGGCGGCACCCGCCGCGCCACCCTCGACGCGGTCAACGACTACGACCCCGCCGACAGTCACACGGTCCTCCGCGCCACCCCCGACCAAGCAGCACGCGCCGCCGCCGCGTGGCTTGGCCACACCGACCGCCCCGTGCACGTCACCACCGTGCACGAGTGGCGCGACAACGCCTGACCCGACCGCCCGCCACACGACCACTGGAGCGCCCGCCATGAGCACGCCGACCACCACCGAGACCGACGCCCGCGCCGCATCCCGCGAGCGCCTGCGCACCGTCGTCGCCGCCACCCTTGCCGACGTCCACGACCGCACCCTCAACCTCACCGACGCCGAGGAAACGATCATGGCCGCCGCTCAGCAGTGGGCCATGGAGGGATACATGATCAGCACCGCCCCCGCCGCCAAGCCGTGCCCCAAGAGCGGCGGCACCGTGGACCGATGGCACGAGGGAACCAACCTCCTCTTCGCCCCCGACGACGACAAGCCCGACCCCGGCCCGTACACCGAGGGCGAGCACGTCACCTGTCCCGGCTGCGGCGCCGACGTCCCCGTGACGCCGGTCGCCAACAACCTGCGCAGCGCCGGACGTCAGTACGTCGCCCGCCTCCCCCAGCACACCATCCCGACCCCCTGACAGCCCCCAGGAACGCCCGGCGGCATCCCGCCGACCGCCGGGCGCTCCCCGACCCCGCCAGCCCGCCACACGACCACGGAGCGCCCACCATGGCCCTGATCAACGACATTGAGTTCTACGGCCGCGCCGTGGACGCCGAGGAGCTGTCCCCCGAGGAGGCGGCCCGACAGTTGGCCGACTCCAGCCGGGGCGGACTCACCCCGCGCGGCGCTGCTCAGATCCTCGCCGACTGGCGCGGCGCACTGGAACGGTACGAACGCGGCCACGCCGACACCACGACCGTGCTGCGCGCACTGCGCAACGGCCGCCCCGCCCCCGAGTTCATCACCCGCCGCTGGAACGAGGAGCAGCGCGCAGCCGCGCGCCGCCTCGCCCACCGACCCCAGGAGCGCCCCTGATGACCAACACCAGCCCGTACCGCCCCCTCGGCGACTCGCCCGGCTACGGCAACCCCATCGACCCCGCCGACATCCCGCCCCCCTTCGAGACCCCCACCGGCGCCCGCTACACCCCGGCCGCCGCCGACCGCGCCGACTACGCCCCGCGCACCGCCGACGACGTCACCACCGAACTGGTCAACATGACCGTGAGCATCGTGGACGGCTGGTACGCCGACACCCGCATTGACTGGGA
>NZ_MULI01000080.1 GCF_002939385.1 Streptomyces sp. MH60
GGTATCAACATATCTGGCGTTGACTTTTGGCACGCTGTTGAGTTCTCAAGGAACGGACGCTTCCTTTGTACTCACCCGAGATACTCTCGCGGGCTTTCCTCCGGGCGCTTCCCTTCGGTGTTTCCAACACTATCAGGCTTTCCCGGTGCTTCTGACCACCGTCCTGCGGACATGCAGAAGGTGATCCAGCGATAGGATCTGATGAGTTGGGTACTGCCGGGGCGAGGACGCCTTGCTGCGCATCGCTCAACCTCAGGCAGGACTAACGACTGTACACCGGGCCGCAGAACGGGTGCAAATCCGTGAGGAGTGTGGTCTAGACCTCTTATCGGAACACTCGTGCGGAACCGGCACTTCCTATGACATACCCTGCTGCTCAGTGTGCCGTCCGGGACAGGCAGTGACGGCCCGTACAGATCTCCGCCCTGGGAGGCTTCCCATGACCACCGTCTCGTCCCCGCTCGCAGGACGCGCCATCGGCCTGGCCGCTGTGCCCGATCCCGTCTTCTCCGGGGCCATGGTCGGCCCGGGCACCGCCATCGACCCCGTACGGGAGCCCTCCGAAGCGGTGGCCCCGGTCGACGGCGTCATCGTTTCCCTGCACCCGCACGCCTTCGTCGTCGTCGACGAGAGCGGGCACGGTGTCCTGACCCATCTCGGCATCGACACCGTGCAGCTCAACGGCGAGGGCTTCGAGCTGCTCGTGAACAAGGGCGACACCGTCGTGCGCGGTCAGGGCGTGGTGCGCTGGGACCCGGCCGCGGTCGAGGCCGCGGGCAAGTCTCCGGTCTGCCCGATCGTGGCCCTGGAGGCCACCGCCGAGGCGCTCACCGACCTCCGTGAGGACGGCGACGTGAAGGCCGGCGAGAGCCTCTTCCTCTGGAAGTGACGTCCGTGCCGTCACACGGCGGCATCGACGGCTGGTAGGACAACCACCGCGGCGGCGGGACCCGCCGCATGATCGGGACGGGTGAGATGGAGACAACGCTGCGAGGCGTCGGCGTGAGTCACGGTGTGGCGATCGGCGAGGTTCGGCACATGGGGACGGCGGTCCTGGAACCGCCGGCGAAGCAGATTCCGGCCGAGGACGCGGAGCGTGAGCAGGGGCGCGCCCGCAAGGCCGTGGAAGCTGTGGCGGCCGATCTGATGGCGCGCGGCAATCTGGCCGGGGGCGAGGCCCAGGCCGTGCTCGAGGCGCAGGCCATGATGGCCCAGGACCCCGAGCTGATGGCCGACGTGGAGCGGCGGATCACCGTCGGCAGCACCGCCGAGCGCGCCGTGTACGACGCCTTCGCGGCGTACCGTGCCCTGCTGGCCGGTGCCGGTGAGTACCTGGCCGGCCGCGTGGCGGACCTCGACGATGTGCGGAATCGTATCGTCGCCCGTCTGCTCGGGGTGCCGATGCCGGGTGTCCCGGACAGCGACGAGCCGTACGTTCTCATCGCGCGGGATCTGGCGCCGGCCGACACCGCGCTGCTCGACCCGACGCTCGTACTGGGTTTCGTCACCGAGGAGGGTGGGCCGACCAGTCACAGCGCGATTCTCGCGCGGGCACTCGGCGTGCCCGCCGTGGTGGCCCTGCCGGGCGCCGGCGAGCTTCCCGAGGGGACCGTCGTCGCCGTCGACGGCAGCACCGGGGAGATCTTCGTGAATCCCGGTGAGGAGAAGAAGGCACGGCTGACGGCCGAGGCCGCCGAGCGCAAGGCCGCGCTCGCCGCCGCGACCGGGCCGGGTGCGACCTCGGACGGTCACAAGGTGCCGCTGCTGGCGAACATCGGTGGTCCCGCCGACGTACCCGCGGCGGTCGAGGCGGGCGCGGAGGGTGTCGGTCTGTTCCGGACCGAGTTCCTCTTCCTCGACGACAGTGAGAACGCTCCGTCGGAGGAGAAGCAGGTCACCGCCTACCGCCAGGTCCTGGAGGCGTTCCCGGAGGGCCGGGTCGTCGTACGGGTGCTGGACGCCGGTGCGGACAAGCCGCTGGCCTTCCTCACCCCGGGTGACGAGCCGAACCCCGCGCTCGGGGTGCGGGGCCTGCGGACGCTGCTCGACCACCCGGACGTGCTGCGTACGCAGCTGACGGCGCTGGCGAAGGCGGCGGAGGGGCTGCCGGTCTACCTTGAGGTCATGGCGCCGATGGTGGCGGACCGGGCCGATGCCAAGGCGTTCGCCGACGCCTGCCGGGAGGCCGGGCTGCGGGCGAAGTTCGGCGCGATGGTGGAGATTCCCTCGGCCGCGCTGCGGGCGCGCTCGGTGCTGCAGGAGGTCGAGTTCCTGTCGCTGGGGACGAACGACCTCGCGCAGTACACCTTCGCCGCCGACCGTCAGGTGGGCGCGGTGTCCCGGCTGCAGGACCCCTGGCAGCCGGCGCTGCTCGACCTGGTCGCGCTGTCGGCCGAGGCGGCGAAGGCCGAGGGCAAGAGCTGTGGTGTCTGCGGTGAGGCCGCTTCGGATCCGCTGCTTGCGTGTGTGCTGACCGGTCTCGGTGTCACCTCCCTGTCGATGGGTGCGGCGTCGCTGCCGTATGTGCGGGCGACGCTGGCGAAGTTCACGCTGGCGCAGTGCGAGCGTGCCGCGGCTGCCGCCCGGGCGGCGGACAGTGCCGAGGAGGCGCGGACCGCCGCGCAGGCGGTGCTGTCCGGCGAGTAGGGGCCGGGTGCGGTTGCCGTGGTCGCCGCGGTGCGGGGCGTTCCATCTTCGGGTGGGGCGCCCCGCACGCGTTCAGTGGTGGTGTCCCGGTGGCAGGTGGTCGTCTCCGAGGTCGGGCGGGGCGCAGTAGTCGACGTTGGATTCCGGGGAGACGAGGTCGCCGGACTCGACGTCGGTGCAGTAGGCGTCGAAGACCTCGGCGGCGGTGAGCGGTTGGAGGCCGTATCCCCGCAGGCGCCAGCCGTGGATGCGGTCGGGGCCGTTCGGTGGGCTGACGCGCATCACGAGTCCGCCGGGGCTGTGGGTGGCCAGGCCGAGGGCGAGGACGCTGGTGAACTCCAGGGCCTCGGCCTCGTCGAAGTGCGGGGTGCCGTCGGTCTCCTCGTCGACGAGGAGGGCGGAGACCAGGGTTTCGTCCGGGTGGCCGGAGACGCTGCAGACCAGGTGTCGGCTGCCCGGTGGGGCCGTTTCGAGGACGCGGCCCAGGAGGCGGGAGGCCCGGGTGAAGGCGGCCCGGCCGAGGTCCTCGCCGCAGGTGGCGCAGCTGCCGAGGCGGGCGAGCACGCTCGACGTGTACTCCCAGGTGGCCTGGCGGACGGCTTCGTCGACGAGGGCGGGGAGCAGGTCGGTGAGGGGCTGGCCCTCGTAGGGCACGGTGGGGCCGTGGGTGGCGAGTTCGGCGGTGAAGCGGGCGCGGCTGGCGGAGGCGTCGGCGTCGAGACCCGCCGCCGTGCAGAAGGCGGCGTACTCCTCCGGGTCGAAGAGCGCGACCGTGGTGTGGGTGCCCTGTGCCGCGCGGGCCCTGAGGAGGGCCTCTACCTGGTGGAGGTAGGCGGCGTGGTCGTGGAAGGTGAAGCTGCGGTAGCGCCGCATGGCGCGGAAGTCGTGTTCGTCGGTGAGCAGTCCGATGGTGCCCGCGATCTCGCGGCGCAGCACGCGTCGCATGGTGTGGTCGGTCTGGTCGGTGTGCGCCATGTTTCCCCCTGTGCACGGTCGATCAATGCTCACTCACAGTAATCGGAGGCACTGACAACGGCGTCGGGCGGGCGCGGGGAGCCGGCCACCGCCCGGGGCGGCCGGCTCGTCGGTGTGCTGGTCAGGAGCGTTTGCGGGCGAGGTCCTCGTAGAAGTGGAGCAGGTCGACGTTGTCGATGGAGCCGGGGTTGACGGCCTTGTCCAGCGGGGTGCCCTGGAGGAGGCGCTTGACCGGGACCTCGATGCGTTTGCCGGTGAGGGTGTGCGGGATGCCGGGCACCTCGATGACCTCGTCGGGGACGTGGCGCGGGGACAGGTTGGCGCGGATGGTCTGCTTGATGCGGTCGAGGAGGGCGTCGTCGAGGGCGGCCCCGGGTGCGAGGTGCACGAAGAGGGGCATCCAGTAACCGCCGTCGGGCTGTTCGATGCCGATGACGAGGGATTCCCTGATCTCGGGGAGTCGCTCGACGGCTTCGTAGATGTCGGCCGAGCCCATGCGGACGCCCTGCCGGTTGAGGGTGGAGTC
This sequence comes from Streptomyces sp. MH60, assembly GCF_002939385.1. Lineage (GTDB taxonomy): Bacteria > Actinomycetota > Actinomycetes > Streptomycetales > Streptomycetaceae > Streptomyces. The sequence goes on from NZ_MULI01000080.1 coordinate 4,148, forward strand.
GGAGCGTCCGTGGATGACGACGGAGCCGCGTGAGGTGAGGGTGATCCAGTCGCCGTGCCGCCAGACGCCGGGGTAGGTGTCGAAGTAGCTGTCGTGGTAGCGGCTGCCGTCGGGGTCGTTCCAGAAGCGGATCGGCATCGAGGGCATGGGCTTGGCGACGACCAGCTCGCCGACCTCGTCGGTGAGGGGGTCACCGCTCGGGTCCCAGGACTGGAGGTCGGTGCCGAGGCCGGGGGCCTGGAGTTCACCGATGTGCACGGGGAGGGTGGGGACGGCGCCCGCGAAGCAGGAGCAGACGTCGGTGCCGCCGCTGACGGAGGCGATCCACAGGTCGGCGCCGCTCGCGGCGAACTCGTCGTGCAGCCAGCGGAAGCCGTCGGGCGGGAGCGGGGAGCCGGTGGTGGCGACGCACTGGACGGCGGAGAGGTCCAGGTCGCGGGCCGGGTGGACCTCGGCCTTGCGGCAGGCCATGACATAGGCGGCGGAGGTGCCGAAGAGGGTGGCACCGGTGCGTTCCGCGATGCGCCACTGGGCGTCGGTGGCCGGGAAGCCGGGGCTGCCGTCGTAGAGGACGATCGTGGTGCCGGTGAGCAGGCCGGAGACGAGGAAGTTCCACATCATCCAGCCGGTCGAGGTGTACCAGAAGAAGCGGTCCTCGGGGCCGAGGTCGCAGTGCAGGCCGAGCTGTTTGAGGTGTTCGACCAGGATGCCGCCCTGGGACTGGACGATGGCCTTGGGCAGGCCGGTGGTGCCGGAGGAGTAGAGCACCCACAGGGGATGGTCGAAGGGCACCTGCTCGAAGGCGGGCTCCGTGTCGCCGGCCGTCAGGGTGTCCCATTCCAGGGCGCCGTCCGGGGCCTCGGTGCCGAGGAGCGGGATGTGGATCACCGCGCGCAGGGTGGGCAGTTCCCGGCGCAGTTCGGCGACGGTGTCGCGGCGGTCGTGTTCCTTGCCGCCGTAGCGGTAGCCGTCGACGGTGAACAGGACGACCGGTTCGACCTGCTGGAAGCGGTCCAGGACGCTGCGGGCGCCGAAGTCGGGCGCGCAGGAGGTCCAGACCCCGCCCACGGCGGCGGTGGCCAGGAGGGCGACCACGGCCTGCGGGATGTTCGGGAGGTAGCCGCTGACGCGGTCGCCGGGGCGTACGCCGAGGGCGCGCAGTTCGGCGGCGAGGGAGCCGACCTGGCGGCGCAGTTCGGCCCAGGTGACGGGGGTCGGCTCGTGGGTCTCGTCGACGTACAGGAGGGCCGGTTCGTCCGCGCGGGTGGCGGCCGCGCGCAGGGCGTGTTCGGCGTAGTTCAGTGTGGCGCCGGGGAACCACTGGGCGCCGGGCATCGAGCGGTCGCCCAGCACGCGCGCGTAGGGGGTCGAGAAGTGGACGTCGAACCACTCCGTGACGGCTTTCCAGAAGGTCTCCAGGTCGTCGACGGACCAGCGGTGCAGGGCGGCGTACCCGCCCTCGGTGGGGGCTCCGTGGTGCTCGGCCGCCCAGGTCTGGAACCTGGTGATGCGTGCCTGGGCGATGCGTCCTGCATCCGGCTGCCAGAGCGGCTGGGGGTTCTCGGTCGGCATGGGGCGGCTCCCGGACTGTGCGCGTCGTGTGCGTCCTCCGCGCACGGGCTGGGGTGTGCGCGTGACGCGGCTGACAGGGACGATGCCATGTGATCGACTTCCGCACCAGGGCGCGCCCCACATAGTCGGTGACATGAAGATGTGGTCCGGTCACGGGTGAACGGCAGTTGAACGACGCCTCTGTGCGCGCTGGTCGATGGCAGGGTGAGCAGCATGGACGGTCGTGACCTGGTGCGTTCGATGAAGACGGTCGGTTCCGCGGGCATGGCGCAGGGGTTGCGTACGGTTCGGGCGGCGTGGCGCAGGCGGCGTGCCGATGCGGCGGGGCTGCCGCCGCGCGGTGCGGAGCGGGCGCGGGTGCCGGGTCCGATGCGGGAGGTGGAGCCGGGGCCCGGGGGTGGTGTGGTCCGGTTCGAGCGCTCAGAGCTGCGCATCCTCGTGGCGGTGAACGGAGCCGTGTTCTGGGGCTGGGACGGGGCGGGGCCGGAGCCTTCGTACGCGTTGGCGGGCCGTTGTCCGGAGGCTGATCCGCGGGCGGTGCTGGAGCCGGACAAGGACGGCGGCTGGCGGGTGGTGGCGGAGCGGGCGACGGTGGCCGTGTCCCGGCACGGCGCGGTCGAGGTGCGTACGCCGGGGGGTGTGGTGCTGCGCCGTGAGCTGCCGCCCCGCTGGTGGGAGCCGGTCGACGGCGGTCCCGCGCGCTGGACGCAGCGGTCCGAGGTGGCGGCCGACGCCCGGTTCTTCGGGCTCGGCGGGCGGTCCGCCGGGCCCCGGCTGCGCAACGGTACGTACCGGCTGTGGAACGCCGGTCCCGGCCTGCCGTTCGCCGCCGACGAGGACGCGTCGTCGGTCACGATGCCGGTGCAGCTGGTGGTGGCGGACGCGGGGACCCACCTGGTCTTCCACGACAGCGCGTGGGACGGCACGGTGGCGTTGCGGGAGGGTGCGGAGGGAGCCGGGTCGGGGCACGACCGGCCGGGGCGGAGTGTGCTGCGGATGGACGGCGGTCCGCTGCGGTGCTGGGTGACGGTGGGCACCCCCGCGCGCGTGCTGCTGGCCTGGGCGTCGCTGACCGGGGCGCCCGCGCTGCCGCCGGCGTGGGCGCTCGGGCATCATCACGCGCAGGCGGGTGTCGGCGACGAGCAGGACCTGAGGCGGGTCGTGGCCGGCCATCAGGAGCGCGGCCTGCCGCTGGACGCGGTGCATCTGGGCATCGGGCACGGCGCCGGCCGGCGGGTGTTCACGGTCGACGAGGAGCGGTTCCCGAAGCTGTCCGTGCTCGCCGAGGAGCTGCGCAGGGAGGGCGTCCGGCTGGTGTCGGCCGTCGAGCCCGCGGTCGCGGCCGCGCCCGGCGACGCGGTGTACGACGGCGGGACGCGCGCGGACGTGTTCGTGCGGGACGCCACCGGGGCGGTCGTGCGGGGTGTGGGGCGGCCCGGGGACGTGGTCTTCCCGGACTTTACGCACGCGGGTGCGCGCGCGTGGTGGGGCGGGCTCTACGAGGAGCGGCTCGGGCGGGGGTTCGCCGGGGTCTGGCACGACCTGGACGCGCCCACGTCGTTCGCCGCCTTCGGGGAGCCGACGCTGCCGCGGTCGGCCCGGCACGCGCTGGAGGGCAGGGGCGGCGACCACCGGGAGGCGCACAACGTCTACGCGTTGGGCATGGCGCGGGCCGGGTACGAGGGGCTGCGGGCGCTGACGCCCGACGAGCGGCCGTTCGTCGTCTCCCGTTCCGGGTGGGCCGGTTTGCAGCGCTACGGCGGCGTCCGGTCCGGGGACGTGGCCGCGGGCTGGCCGGGGTTGCGGGCGTCGCTGGCGCAGGTGTTGGGGCTCGGGCTGTGCGGGGTGCCGTACGCGGGTCCCGAGGTGGGCGGGGCCGACGGGAGTCCGTCGGCCGAGCTTTATCTGCGGTGGTTCCAGCTGGCCGCCCATCTGCCGTTGTTCCGCACCTCCGGCGGGCCGGGGCGGCGGGAGCCGTGGGAGTTCGGGGCCGAGGTGCTGGAGCACGCGCGCGTGGCGCTCGTCGAGCGGCGGCGACTGCTGCCGTACTTCGTGACGCTGGCGCATCTGGCCCGGCGTACGGGTGCTCCGTACGTGCGTCCCCTGTGGTGGCAGGCGCCGGAGGACCGGGCGTTGCGGGACTGCGAGGACGCCTTCCTGCTGGGCGACTGTCTGCTGGTGGCCCCGGTGCTCAGTGCCGGGGCGGACCGGCGTGCGGTGCGGTTGCCGCGGGGGCGCTGGTACGACGTGGTGACGGAGCGGGCGTACGAGGGTCCGGCGCAGGTGCTGGTCGACGCTCCCTGGGCGCGGATTCCGGTGTTCGCGCGCGCGGGAGCGGTGGTTCCGGTGCGCGGGGAGGACGGGTCGCCGGAACTCGAGGTGTGGGCGCCCGCGCGGGGGCGGACCGGCGGTGGGCTGGTCGTGCCGGACGCGGGCGACGGCTGGGCGGAACCGGAGATCGAACGGTACGTGTGCCGCTGGGAGGGGCATCGGGTGGTCGTGGAGCGGGAGGGCGAGGACGGTCTGAGCGAGCCGTCCTGCCCCGTCCGCGTCCGAGGGCTGGCCGAGCGCGCGGCTCAGATGTAGCGGCCCTCGAAGAAGGCCCGTACGGCCCGGGTGTGGAGCGGGAAGGCGAGCTCTTCCGGCCTGCGCAGCAGGTGCTGTCCCTCGGTCTCGTCCGTGGCGGTGGAGGGCGGCAGTTGCTCGGCCGGCCGCTCGGGCAGCAGCCCGAAGAGCAGCAGGTGGCCGTCGGGCGAGCTCATGGCGTCGGCGAGCCGTACGTCGCGGCCGGCCGCGTCGATGCCCGTCTCCTCCTTGAGTTCGCGGACGACGGCCTGTCGCCAGTCCTCCCGGTCGTCGACGTAGCCGCCGGGCAGGGCTACGCCTCCGCGCGCGGGGGTCACGGTGCGGGTGATGACGACCAGGGCGGTGCCCTGTGTGTCGTACACGGGCTGGAGGGCCACCGCGACCGGCAGCGGGTTGCGGTAGGCCACGGTGCCGCACGCGGGGCACGTGCGGGGCCAGCCGGAGACGCCCTCTCCGTAGGGCGATCCGCAGCTCGAACAGTGGGAGTCGGGCGCGGAGTTGGGAACGGAGGTTTCATTTTCGGACACGCGGCGGACTGTATCCGATCAGCGGAGGGGGCGGCTCCGGCAGGCCGGTCAGCGGCGGCCGGCGAGCGACTTCGCGGAGACCGGGAAGTCGAAGTAGGTGTCCGGGTAGGACTCGGGCTGGTAGGTGAAGTGCCACCACTCCTCGGGGAGGTTCACCAGGCCGGCGTCCTCCAGGGTGGTCTTGAGCAGCAGCCGGTTGGCGCGCTGCGCGCCCTGGATGCGGGGGTCGAGGGTGTGCGAGCGGGTGTCGAAGCAGTCGTAGCCGGTGCCCATGTCGACGGAGTTGTCCGGGAAGCGCTCGCCCTGCGGCGCGAAGCAGGGCACCAGGGGCTGTCCGGGGTGGTACGGGCGGGTGGGCCCGGCCGGGAGCCGCACGAGGGTGAGATCCATGGTCGAGCCGCGGCTGTGGCCGGACTTCTCCGCGATGTAGCCGTCGGCGAACAGGCGGGTCTTGTCGACGTCCGGGTAGAACTCGGCCTTCATGTCCTGGTCGTCGAGGTCTTCGGCCCAGCGCACGAAGTGGTCGACGGCGCGCTGGGGCCGGTAGCAGTCGTACACCTTGAGGGAGTAGCCCTGGCGCAGCAGCCGGGTCTGGGCGCGGTGGAGGGCCTCGGCCGCGGGCCGGGTGAGGATGCACAGGGGCTGCCGGTAGCCGTCGACGCGCTCGCCGACGAAGTTGTGGGCGGTGACGTAGCGCATCTCCTCGATGATCGTCGGGTCGACGCTCCGCAGGGCGACGAAGTCCTCCGGGGCCCTCGGTTCGGGCCGTGCCTGCGCGGTGGCGGGGGCTGCCGTGGCGGGGAGGGCGGTGGCGGCGAGCAGGGCGGCGAAGGTGGTGACCAGCCCGCGGAGCGCGGTGGAGAGTCGTGTCATGTCCCCTGCATCTATCAGGGTGGGGCTCCGTGGGGGAAGGGGGCGGGCCCGCGACACGCCGGACTGACGCTGGGTGAGCGTGCCGGAATCCTGCGTGAACGTCGCGTGAACTGGGCCCGGGTGGGAGGCCGCCGCGCCATCCTGCTCCCGTGCGCTCCTGGACGGACACTCTCCGCTTCGCCTTCCAACCGGTGGTCAACCTGATGACCGGCGGGGTCGCGGCGCTGGAGATACTGGCCCGGCCGGAGACCGGCGACGTGCTCGCCGAGGCGCGCCGCGATCCCGAACTCGACGGTCTGCTCGCGGTGTCGGCGCTGCGCGCGGCGGTGCGCCGGGAGACGCTGCTGCCGCTGCACGTCAACGTGTTCGCGGGCACGCTCGCCGACCTCGGGGGGCTCCAGCCCCTGCACGACGCCGTGCGCGAGGCGGGCCGGCTCCCGTGGGAGGTGACGCTGGACGTGTGTCCGCCCTACACGCACGTGCCGCGGCGGGCCCTGCTCGACGCCGTGGCCGTGCTGCGGCGGCAGGGCTTCCGGATCTCGGCGGACGGGGTCGGTGACGGGGACGCGCCGTTGCGGCTGCTGACGGATCTGGCGCCGGAGCTGGTGAAGCTCGACGCCTCGCTGTTGGCGCGGCCGGCGGCCGTGCGGGCGATGCGGGTGCTGTGCGAGGAGTCGGGGGCGCTGCTGGCCGTCGAGGGCGTGGAGACGGAGGCGCAGTACGCCGTCGCGCGGGCGGCCGGGGCGCAGTTGGCGCAGGGCGAGCTGCTCGCGCCGCCCGCGCGGCTGCCCACGGTGGACGTCTACGTGCCGCCCGGCTCCCCCGGCCTCGTGCCGGCGCCTCGGTCGGGGCCGCCGGTACGGCAGTTCGTCCGGCCGGCCGCGTTGTTGCCGGCGACGGCTTCGGCGGGGCGGGTGCGGGCGCTGCTGACCGGGTCGCCGGACGTGTCCGGGGTGCTGCTCGTGGACCGGGACGGGGTTCCGGTGCGCTCGGTGCACCGCTCCCGCTTCCTGCTGTCGATGTCGGGGCGCTACGGGCACGCCCTGTACGCCGACCGGCCGGCCGTCAAGCTCGGCGACCCGCCGCGGACGGTGGGCGTCGACGCGACGGCCTGGCAGGTGCTGGACGTGGTGGCCGTGGGCGGCCCGGACCGTACGTCGGACGATGTGGCCGTCGTGGACGCGCGTGGGCGGTGCGTGGGTGTCGTACGGCTCGCGGACCTGGTGCGGGCGCTGGCGGAGAGCCGGGTGGAGGAGGCGGCCGGGCTCAATCCGCTGACGCGGCTGCCCGGTTCGGACGCGATCACGGCCGAGGTGGACCGGCGCATCGCGGCCGGGCGGGCGTTCGCGCTGAGCTGGCTCGACGTGGACCGCTTCAAGCAGGTCAACGACGGAGCCGGCTTCGCCGCGGGCGACGAGCTGATCCGGGCGGTGGGGCGGGCGCTGCTCCAGGCGGCGGCCGGGGAGACCCGGGTGGGGCACATCGGCGGCGACGACTTCCTGGTGCTCACCGATCCGGAAGGACTGGATCCGCTGGCCGCCTCGGTGCTGGACGTACCGTGGTCGGCCGGCGGACGGCCCGTGACGCTGTCCCTGGCGACGGTCCTGTGCGCGCCGGGCAGCGTGCCGGACCACCGGCGGGCGGCGGCCCGCCTGGCGCCGTTGAAGAAGGCCGCGAAGGCGCTGCGCGGGGCGAGTTGGGTGCTGGGCCGGGCGGACGCCCCGGGTCACGAGGTCCGGCGCGGCACGGACCGGACGACGGCTCCGGCGGGCTGAGCGGTCGACCGCAACCGCCGTACGCCGGGCGGAGCCGGGCTCCGGGAACCCGTGCGGTCGGCCACCTTGACGCTCTCCGGGCTCCGGTCGACACTTCCCGTGTCAGCCGACATCGCCGTACATCCCGGCGCATTCCGGCGCCGCGTCACGCGGGGTCTGCGATGTTTCGAGGCCCTCCCCCACGGGCGGTTCGGCTGCCAGGCACGCTCGTCACTCACGCCCCTCCGGCGGACGCCGCCATGGGAACGCACCCGCACGTGAGGACCGGGGCCGACCGTCCCGGGCCAGGGCCTAGGAGCCGCCATGAGCAACGGAGACATCTTCGTCGGCGAAGTCATCGGTACCGCGATCCTCATCCTCTTCGGCGCGGGTGTCTGCGCCGCCGTCACGCTCAGGTACAGCAAGGCGCGGGCGTCGGGATGGGTGGTGATCTCGTTCGGCTGGGGATTCGGCGTGCTGGCCGGCGCGTACACCGCGGCCCCGCTGTCCGGGGGTCATCTCAACCCCGCCGTCACGCTCGGGATCGCCGTCGACACGGGCGAGTGGGGCAAGGTCTGGGTCTACGTGCTGGGGCAGTTCGTCGGGGCGATGCTCGGCGCCGTCCTGTGCTGGCTCACGTACTTCGCCCAGTTCCAGGCCAACGTGCGCGACGCCGGCACGACCGGGGGCGCGGTGGACGAACCGGTTCCGACACTGGGTGTCTTCTCGACCGTTCCCGAGATCCGGAACCCGGTCGCCAACCTGGTGACGGAGATCATCGCGACCGCCGCGCTCGTGCTGCCGATCCTCGCGTTCGGGCTCACCGAGGGCCTCGGGGAGTCCGGGACGCTGGTGCTGATCGTGTCCCTGCTCGTCGTCGGCATCGGCCTCTCCCTCGGCGGGCCGACCGGCTACGCCATCAACCCGACGCGCGACCTCGGTCCGCGCATCGTGCACAGCCTGCTGCCGATCCCGAACAAGGGCACGTCCGACTGGGGTTACGCCTGGATCCCCGTGGCCGGTCCGCTGCTCGGCGGAGGGCTCGCCGGGCTCGTCTACAACGCGGCCTTCTGAGCCGCCTCGGCAGCCGCCCGGCGGTCCCCAGCACACACCCAGCAGTCCTCCGCACCCAGCCCGAGGGGCAGCCATGACGGACCACGCCACGAAGTACGTCGCCGCGATCGACCAGGGCACCACCTCCAGCCGCTGCATCGTCTTCGACCAGGACGGCGCGATCGTCGCCGTCGACCAGCGCGAGCACCGCCAGATCTTCCCCAGGCCCGGGTGGGTGGAGCACGACGCCACCGAGATCTGGTCCAAGGTGCAGGCGGTGGTCGCGGGAGCACTCGCCAGGGCGGGGCTGGGCGCCGACCGGCTCAGCGCGCTGGGCATCACCAACCAGCGCGAGACGACCGTCCTGTGGGACCGCACGACCGGCAAGCCCGTGCACAATGCGATCGTCTGGCAGGACACCCGGACGGCCGCGCTGTGCCGGCAGCTGGGCGGCACGGACGGGCAGGACCGTTTCCGCGAGTCGTCCGGCCTGCCGCTGGCCAGCTACTTCTCCGGGCCGAAGGTGGCCTGGCTGCTCGACAACGTGCCCGGTCTCAGGGCCCGTGCCGAGCGCGGTGAGATCGCCTTCGGGACGATGGACTCCTGGCTCATCTGGAACCTCACCGGCGGCACCGACGGTGGACGGCACGTCACCGACGTGACCAACGCCGGGCGCACCATGCTGATGGACCTGAGGACCCTCCAGTGGGACCCGTCCGTCCTGTCCGCCATGAACGTCCCGGAGGCCGTACTCCCCGAGATCAGGTCCTCCGCCGAGGTGTACGGCACCGCGGTCGGCCAACTCGCCGGCGTGCCCGTCGCCGCCGCCCTGGGGGACCAGCAGGCGGCCGTGTTCGGGCAGGCCTGCTACGACGTGGGCACGGCCAAGAACACGTACGGCACGGGCAGCTTCCTGCTCCTCAACACCGGTGACCGGCCCGTCCCGTCGAAGAACGGGCTCCTGACCACGATGGGCTACAAGATCGGGGACGCGGCGCCCGTGTACTGCCTGGAGGGGTCGATCGCCGTCACCGGGGCGCTGGTCCAGTGGTTCCGCGACCAGCTCGGCATCATCCGCGACGCCGACGAGATCGAGGCGCTGGCCGCGAGCGTGGCGGACAGCGGGGGCGCGTACATCGTGCCCGCCTTCTCCGGACTGTTCGCGCCGTACTGGCGTTCCGACGCACGCGGCGTCGTCGCCGGCCTGACCCGCTACGTCACCAAGGCCCACCTCGCGCGCGCGGTGCTGGAGGCGACGAGCTGGCAGACCCGCGAGGTCGTGGACGCCATGTACCAGGACTCCGGGGTGCGCATCACGACCCTGAAGGTCGACGGCGGCATGACCGGGAACGGTCTGCTGATGCAGCACCAGGCGGACGTGCTGGGCGTGCCGGTGATCCGTCCCCGGGTCTCCGAGACGACCTGCCTGGGTGCCGCCTACGCGGCGGGCCTGGCCACCGGTGTGTGGGGCGGCCTCGACGAACTCAGGGCGCACTGGCGGCGGGACGCCGAGTGGACGCCCGTCATGGCGGCGTCGGTGCGCGAGCGCGAGTACCGCAACTGGCGCAGAGCGGTGGAGAAGAGCTTCGGCTGGACGGAGGACGGCGACGGCAGTTGACGCTTCGGGCGGCGGCCGCTCACGTCGTGACGGCCCGGCGGCGGTCCGCCGCCTGGGCCATCGCGTGCTGGACGACGCCGATGAGGACCTCCTTGACGGACTCACGGTCCCGGGCGTCACACATCACCAGGGGGACGTCCTCGTCGAGGTCGAGGGCCTGGCGGACGGTGTCGGCCGGGTAGCGCGCCGATCCCTCGAAGCGGTTGACGCCGACCACGAACGGGATGGAGCGCCGCTCGAAGTAGTCGACGGCGGCGAAGCAGTCCTCCAGACGCCGGGTGTCGGCCAGCACGACGGCGCCCAGCGCGCCCTCGGACAGCTCGTCCCACATGAACCAGAACCGCTCCTGGCCGGGCGTGCCGAAGAGGTACAGGACCAGGTCCTCGCGCAGGGTGATCCGCCCGAAGTCCATGGCGACCGTGGTGGTGTGCTTGCCCTCCACCCCGCTGACGTCGTCGACGGGCCGCCCGGCCTCGGTGAGCAGTTCCTCGGTGCGCAGCGGCCTGATCTCGCTGACCGCGCCGACGAGGGTGGTCTTGCCCACGCCGAACCCGCCGGCCACCAGGATCTTGAGGGTGACGGGCTCGACCGGCGGCTTGCCGCGCTGGGAACGCCCGAAGATCATCGGTTTCTTCTCCTTAACGTGCAACCGCCCGACCTGGACGGGGGCCGGCTCACAGTGCCCTCAGCCCGTTGATCACGTCGCGCAGGATGTTCTCGTCCGGCAGTTCGGCCGGGGGCACGGGCCGGTTGACGTGGACGAGTTCGATGTCCACGAGGTCGCCGACCAGGACCCGCACGACCCCGACGGGGAGGTCGAGTTCGGCGGCGAGTTCGGCGACCGACTGCGGGGTGTCGCGGCACAGGCCGACGATGTCCACGTGCTCCGGGGAGAGCGTGACGTCCGCCTCGGGGTCGTCCGCGTGGGGTTCCGTGACGACCACCGCGATCAGGTCGAGGCGGTGCTGGGCCGCGCTGCTGGTGCGGCCGCGCGTCATGGCGTACGGACGGACGACGGGGCCGGCCTCGTCGTCGAACCAGTGGTTTCTTCCCTGACCGTCTGCGCTCATGTCATCCCACTTACCCGCCCGAGGGCAGATCGGTGCGCGGCGCGGTGCCCAGGTGCACGCCGACCCGTTTGACGAGCAGGGTCATCTCGTAGGCGACCTGTCCGACGTCCGAGTCGGCGTCGGACAGGACGGCCAGGCAGCTCCCGTCGCCGGCGGCTGTGACGAACAGGAAGGCGTCGTCGAGTTCGACGACCGTCTGCCGGACGCTGCCCGCCTCGAAGTGCCGTCCCACGCCCTTGGCGAGGCTGTGGAAGCCGGACGCCACGGCGGCCAGGTGCTCGCTGTCCTCCCTGGTCAGGTCCTTGGACACGCCCGTTGCCAGGCCGTCCCCGGACAGGACGACGGCCTTGCGGATGCTCGCGACACGGTCCACCAGGTCGTCGAGGAGCCAGTTCAGCTCCCCGGACTTGGTCGCGGTGTGGCCGGTCGCCTTCGGTGCGGTCATCGACCGTCCCCCTTAGTCGTTCCTCGTGGTGCTGATGGTGCTGTGCCGCCGGGTGGATCGTCACCCGTGGCGTTCTCCTTGCGGCCGCGCTGCCAGCCGCGCTGGAGCGAGGCCATACGGCTGCGCACCTCGTCGGCGTCACGGTCGGCGGGGTCGGAGCGGTCCTCGGCGGCCGGTTCGGGGCTCTGCCTGAGCTGCGGGGCCAGGCTGGCCTGCCGTACGCGTCGGGGCAGCGCGCCGGTCCCGGCGTCCGCGGGCGGAGTGTCCTCGCGCGCGGAGGGCGCGTCGCCACCGCGTTCGGCGGTGCGGTCGGCGGTGTCCTTCGCGCGGCGGCGGGCGGGCAGTGCGGGGAGGTCGTCGGCGGTGTCCCGGGCGGTCCGCTCGGGGACGGGGCGCCCGTGCGAGCTGACCAGCTTGGGGGTGCGGCGGCGGGGCAGCGCGACCGGCGCGTCCGCCTCGGTTCCGTCCTCGGCCGCCGGCTCGTCACCGGCACGGGAGTCGGGGCGTCGCGATCCGCTGGGGCGTCCAGGTCGACGGGCGCCTCCAGCTCGACCGGGCCGTCCAGCAGCGCGGCGGGGCGCTCAGGGAGCCGTGCGGGCACGTGGGCGAGGGCGGAACGACGGCTCGCCTCCCGCTCCTTGTCCTTGACGTCCTTGACGTGCTGGGGGCGGTCGAGGCGGAAGCCGACGCCGTTGGTGTCCGGCGCGTCGTCGCTGAGCAGGGCGTCGGGGACGAAGACGACCGCGGTGGTGCCGCCGTACGGCGAGGGCTGCAGGGAGACCCGGACGTTCTGCCGCTGGGCGAGCCGGCTGACCACGAACAGGCCGAGCCGGTCGGTGTCGGACAGCTCGAACTCGGGTGTCTCGGCCAGCCGGAGGTTGGCGTCGAGCAGGGCGTCGGCGGCCATGCCGAGGCCGCGGTCGTGGATCTCCAGGGTGAAGCCGTTGGCGACGCGCTCGCCCAGCACCTGCACCGCGGTGTGCGGCGGCGAGAACACCGTGGCGTTCTCCAGGAGTTCGGCCACCAGGTGGGTGAGGTCGGCGACCGCGGGTCCGGTGACGGCGACGCGCGGCAGCCTGCGGACCTCGATGCGCTCGTAGTCCTCGACCTCGGCGACGGCGGCCCGCACCACGTCCATGAGCTGGACGGGCTTGCGCCACTGCCGGGAGGGCGCGGCGCCGGAGAGGATGACCAGGCCCTCGGCGTGCCGGCGCATACGGGTGGTCAGGTGGTCCAGGCGGAACAGGTCGGCGAGTTCCTCGGTGTCCTCGGTCCTGCGTTCCATGGTGTCGAGCAGGGTGAGCTGCTTGTGCAGGAGCACCTGGCTGCGGCGCGCGAGGTTGACGAAGACCTCGGAGACGCCCGCCCGGAGTTCGGCCTGTTTGACGGCGGCCTCCACGGCGGCCCGCTGGAGGGTGTTGAGGGCCTGGCCGACCTCGCCGATCTCGTTCCGGTCGTACTCGAGGCGCGGCACCTCGGTCTCGACGTCGACCTCCTCGCCCGCCGACAGGCGGCGCATCACGCTGGGCAGCCGGACGCCGGACGCCTCGTGCGCGTCCAGGCGCAGCTGTTTGAGGTCGCGGATGAGGGAACGGCCGATGCGGACGGACAGGAAGAGGGAGTAGAGCAGGGCGATCAGGCCGAGCGCTCCGGCGACGACGGCCTTGGCGATGGTGCTGGTGGCGACCGGGTCGACACGGTCCTGGTAGCGGTCGGCGGCGTCGTCGTCGAGGTCGCCGAGTTCCTTGAGGACGTTCCCGGCCGCGGTGTCCCAGCTCTGGGCGGTGACTCCGCTCGGCGTGCCGGTGCCGGTGCCGGAGGAGACGGCGGCCTGCTCGGCGACCCGGAGGGGGGCGGAGGAGGCGTTCTTCCAGAAGCGCTGGTAGCGGCCGCGTTCGGTGGCGGGCAGCAGCGGCAGGTTGATGTCGTACATCACGGTGCGCTGCGCGACGAGGTCGGAGACGTCCCGGATCTCGGTGCGGGTGAGCCGCCCGGTGACCAGCGCGGAGCCGAGGAGGGCGTCCTCGCGGGAGAGCAGTTCGCGGGCGCGGGAGACGTTGACGAGCGCGCGGTACTGCTTGTCGAGGCCCACGTCGTCGACGACGTTGAGGTTGGCGAGCAGGTCGTGGCAGGGGTCGACCAGGCGGTTGTAGAGGCCGAGGGCCTGGGCGCGGTCGACGGTGCCGTCCTCGACGCTGCGGCGCAGGGAGCCGAGGCCGTCGAAGGCGTCCAGTACGGCGGTGAGCCGTTCTTCCCCGGTCTGGCCGAGGTCGTCCCGCACGTCGGCGTCGGCGGCGTTGCGGCGGATCTCCGCGACGGCCTCGTCGGTGGCGGTGCGGCTGCGCTGCAGCGCGGCGAGCCCGTCGGAGGCGCGGGGGTCGGCGAGGTGGACGAGGGTCTGGCGGCGTTCCTGCTGGAGGACGCGGACGGTGTCCTCGATCGGGTAGCCGATCTCCTCGACGACGGTGGAGACGCTGAACAGCCGGGCCGCCTCACGGCCCGTCAGGACCGTGGCGAAGGCCCAGATCGCGGTCAGGGACACCAGCGGCACGAGGAGCAGCGCCACGATCTTCCGGCGGATCGACTTCCCGCGAAAGCGCATGGCCTCCCCCAGCTCGACCCCCACCGGCGGGGGGTACACATGTGCGTCAACAAACGGCGCGAGCCTACTACTGACCCACAGGTAACTCGAAGACCCGTCCGGAGGCCGAACTTCCGCGCCCGGGGTCGGCGATGGTCAGTTGTCCGGTCATTGCGGGAGATTGCCTCCCGGGATCGACGGGCGGACGCGGGACCGTCGGGACGGCTTGACGGGCGGATTGGCCGAAATTATTCGACTGCGGGGGAATCTCGGGAATCTTGGGGACCCGTCGTTCGTCCTTCACTACGGGAAATGGAGGCGGAATCGGCCACAGGAGCCGCGTCCCGCCCCCGGGCGGCGTAAAGCAGCGCAAGCCGGGCAGCCAGAGGGGAGCCGTGTCTTCGGACACGGACGAGCTGTCTGCTGGCGGTGGGGAGTGACATGTTGATGGGCACGGCGGGGCGGAGCGGGGCGCCCGCGGACGAGGGTGCGGCGGAGGTGACCGCACCGGTCCCCGAGGCGCCGGATCGCGACGTTCCGGTGGCCGGGCGGGAGACCCGGGCGAGTGAGCGGCAGTCGGCGTACCGGCCGTTGTGGCGCGAGGAGCCCGCGCGGCGTCGCCGGCTGCCGGATCCGGTGCGTACGGCGGCCGTGCGCGCGGTGCTGGTCGTCGCGGTGACGCTGATCCTGGCGATGGTGGCCTTCCTGAGCACGCTGGCGGAGTCCTGGCTGGCGTTCCCGATGGTGCTCGCCAGTGTGGCGGGCACGGTGGTGGCCACCTGGGGCGTACTGGACGTGTGGGTGACGCGACAGGTGTGGAACCAGCGGCACGGTGTCGTGTCGGAGCCGAGCAGCACCGCGCGGGCCATGCGCCGCGAGCGTCGCCGGGCGAGGCGTCAGGCCCGGGCCGCCGAGCGGGGCCAGGAGCGGATAGGCCGCCGGGGCGGCGCGGGACAGCTGTCGCATCCCTGAGCGGCCGGGCGGCGGCCCGCGTACGGCGCCGGTCGCGGGCTAGACCGGCACCCGGTCGGCCTCGTCGGCGAGTTCGCGCCGGGCCCTCATGAAGGAGCGGGGGCGGTCCACGGCGAGCACGGCGGTGGTCCGGCCGTTCCGTTCATAGCGGGCGAGGAGACCGTCCTCGCCCGGAGCGCCATCGCTCACCCCGCCCTCGACGACGCGGACGGAGTCGCCCGCCCGTCGTCGGCCGGCGAACTGGAGGCGGGCGCCGTACTGGTCGGACCAGAAGTACGGCACCGCCCGCGCGCTCTCCACCGTGCGTCCGGCGAGCAGGTTGGCCACGGCGGCCCGGGGCTGACGGGTGGCGGAGGTCCAGTGCTCCGCGCGGGTGCCGCCGACGCTGGCCACATCACCGACCGCGACCACCTGCGGCAGGGAGGTGACACAGCCGTCGTCGCACAGGACGCCGTCGTTCAGGACCAGGGCCGAGCCCGCCAGCCAGGCGGTGTTGGGCGTGGCACCGACGCCGACGATCACCACCTCGGCGGGCAGGGTCCGGCCGTCGGTGAGGGCCACCCCGGTGACGGTCGCACCGCCCCGCAGTGCGCTCACGGAGGCGCCGGTGACCAGCCCGACGCCGCCGCGCCGGTGCAGTGCGGCGCACACCGCGGCCAGTTCGGGCCCGAGCTGGGGCACGAGCGGGAGCGGAGCGGCCTCGACGACGGTGACCTCGTGCCCGAGGGCGGCGCACGAGGAGGCGGTCTCCGCGCCGATGAACCCGCCGCCGACGACGACCACCCGGCGTGGCCCGCGGGTGAGTTCGGCGCGCAGGGCGCGGGCGTCGTCCAGGGTGCGCAGGGTGTGGACGCCGGACCGGCGGTCGCCGGACGGGCGGTCCCCGGTCAGGCGCCGGGCCGAGGCTCCGGTGGCGACGACGACGCCGTCGGTGGAGACGGTGCGGCCGTCGTCGAGCAGGACGGTACGGCCGCGGGCGTCCAGGCCCCGGGCGCGGACGCCGAGCAGCCACTCGGCGTCCAGGTCGGCGGTCTCCTCGGCGTCGGTGAGCGCAAGCCGCTCCTCGTCGGCCAGGCCGGTGAGGTACTCCTTGGACAGGGGCGGCCGGTCGTAGGGCCGGTGCGGTTCGTCGCCGACGATCACCAGCCGGCCGTCGAATCCCTGGGCCCGCAGTTCCCGGGCGGCGTACAGGCCGGCCAGCGAGGCGCCGACGACGGTCACGGTCCTCATGCGGCGCTTCCCTCCTCGGCGGCGAGATGGACGTGGACGACGCCGTCGTCGACGGTGACCCGGTGGGTGCGCACGGGCCGGCGGGCCGGGAGGCAGGTGGGACGGCCGGTGCGCAGGTCGAACGAGGCGGCGTGCAGCGGGCATTCGACCAGGCAGCCCTCCAGCCAGCCCTCGGACAGGGAGGCGTCCTGGTGGCTGCAGGTGTCGTCGATGGCGTGGAGATCACCGTCGTCGGTGTGGAAGACGGCGATCGGCGGATTCGTCGCGATGCGGGCGGACGCGCCCTGGGGAAGGTCTTCGAGACGGCAGACGGGAATCATGGTGCTCCCCTCTCGGTCCGGAACGCGTGTCCCGCCGGGCCGCGGGACGCGTACCCTTCCGGGATCCGGACGCTTCGGTAACATGATGTTTCACATGGCGCACTGGAGAGCGCTATGCGCAACAGAATCCGGGGCGGGTGCCCGTGGCGTCAAGGGCTTCCCGCAGACGCGGTCCCCACGGGCCGTCAGGTGATGAGAGTTGAGCCATGACCCGCACACAGAGGCAGCCCGACCATGGTGAGGACCACGTGCCGAACAAGCAGGGCGGCGGCAGGGGCGCGGCGAGCGCCGTGCAGTCGGTGGACCGCGCCGTGAGCGTGCTGGAGATCCTCGCCCGGCACGGCGAGGCGGGCGTCACCGAGATCGCCGACGAGCTGGAGGTGCACAAGTCCACGGCCTTCCGGCTGCTCGGTGTGCTGGAGAACCGCGGCCTGGTGGCTCAGGAGAAGGAGCGCGGCAAGTACTACCTGGGCGCCGGCGTGCTGCGCCTCGCGGGAGCGGCGGCGGTACGCCTGGACATCTCGCAGGAGGGCGTGCCCGTCTGCCGCGAACTCGCCGACGAACTGGGCGAGACGGCGAACATCGCGGTCCTGGACGACGACGCGGCGGTCAACGTCATGCAGGCCCGCGGCACCGCCTCGGTGACCGCGCAGAACTGGCTCGGCCGGCGGACCCCGCTGCACGCCACCGCCAGCGGCAAGGTACTGCTCGCCCATCTGCCGCCCACGCTGCGCGAGGGTCTGCTGGCCCGCCCGCTGCACCGGTTCACCGAGCACACCGTCACCGGCGCGGCGGTGCTGCGCGGGGAACTGGAGACCGTGACCGGGCAGGGCTACGCGATCACCCAGGAGGAGCTGGAGATCGGCCTGGCCGCCGTCGCCGCCCCCGTCCGGTCCCACGACGGCAAGGTGATCGCGTCGATCAGCGTCTCGGGCCCGGTCTACCGGCTGACGCCGGACCGGCTGCCCGACCTGGCCGAGCGCACCCTGGCGGCGGGGGTCGAGCTGTCCCGCCGGATGGGCTGGGGCGGCTGACCCGGCGCCGGGGACGGCACGGGTCGCGGCGCTGATTTCAGCCGTCCCGTGTCCTTTTGCCGAGGGTTAACCCGCACCCCTTGACGACCACTTGATGGCATTCCCACTATGTTCCTCATCGCGCAACCCATCGTGCAATGCGCAACAGCAGAGGAGCTTGTCGTGCCACACGAGGTCCGTGCCGTAGTCGCTGTGAAGAGGGGCGCACCCGTGGAGGTGCGGACGATCGTCGTCCCGGACCCGGGGCCCGGCGAGGTGCTGGTCGCCGTACAGGCCTGCGGGGTCTGTCACACGGATCTGCACTACCGGGAGGGCGCGGTCACGGACGACTTCCCGTTCCTGCTGGGCCACGAGGCGGCCGGCACGATCGAGGCGGTCGGTGAGGGCGTCGGCGGACTCGCGCCGGGCGACTACGTGGTCCTGGCGTGGCGGGCTCCCTGCGGTGGCTGCCGGTCCTGCCGGCGCGGCCGTCCCTGGTACTGCTTCGAGTCGCGCAACGCGGCACAGCCGATGACCCTGCTGGACGGCACCCCGCTGACCGCCGCCCTCGGCATCGGGGCCTTCGCCGGGAAGACCCTGGTCGCGGCCGGGCAGGCGGTGAAGGTCGACCCGGCCGCCCGGCCCGAGGCCGCCGGTCTCGTCGGCTGCGGGGTGATGGCCGGTTACGGCGCCGCCGTCAACACGGGCGGCGTGGGCCGCGGCGACTCGGTCGCCGTGATCGGCTGCGGCGGCGTCGGCGACGCGGCGATCGCGGGCGCCGCCCTGAACGGCGCCGTGAAGGTCATCGCGGTCGACGTGGACGGCGGGAAACTGGACCGGGCGGAACGGTTCGGCGCCACGCACACCGTCGACTCCCGCGGCACCGACCCGGTCGAAGCGGTCCGCGCGCTGACCGACGGACACGGCGTGGACCTCGCGATCGACGCCGTGGGGCTGCCGGAGACCTTCCGCCAGGCGTTCTACATGCGCGACCACGCGGGCGTACTGGTCCAGGTCGGGGTGCCCACCCCGGACACGGCGGTCGAACTCCCGCTGCTCGACGTGTTCTCGCGCGGCGGCGCGATCAAGTCGTCCTGGTACGGGGACTGCCTGCCCAGCCGCGACTTCCCGTTCCTGATCGACCAGTACCTGCACGGGCTGCTGGACCTCGGCGCGTTCGTCTCGGAGACGACGGCGCTGGACGGGGTGGAGGAGGCGTTCGCCAGGATGCACCGCGGCGAGGTGCTGCGCTCGGTGGTGGTCCTGTGACCACCCGTGCCCCCGGTCGCCCGCCCCGCGTGGTCGTCATCGGCGCCGGTGTCGTCGGCTGCTCGCTCGCCGACGAACTGACCGCCCGCGGCTGGACGGACGTCACCGTCCTCGACCAGGGCCCGTTGCCCGCGCCCGGCGGCTCCACCTCGCACGCGCCCGGCCTCGTCTTCCGGACCAGCCCGTCCCGCACGCTGACGGCCTTCGCCCAGTACACCGTCGAGAAGTTCGCCGCCCTCACCTGGGACGGCGTCCCGTGCTTCCAGCAGGTCGGCGGCCTGGAGCTGGCGACCACCCCGGAGCGCCTCGCCGACCTGCACCGCAGGGCCGGGTACGCCACCTCCTGGGGTGTGCACGGCGAGATCGTCGGCGCCGCCCGCTGCCGGGAACTGTGGCCGCTCCTCGACGAGTCGGTGGTCCTCGGCGGCTTCCACACCCCGGGAGACGGCCTGGCCCGGGCCCTGCACGCCTGCCGCGCCCAGCTGGACCGCGCCGTCGCGCGGGGCGCCCGCGTCCTGGACCGGCACACGGTCACCGGCATCGAGCGGGCGGACGGCGGGGTCACCGGAGTGGTCACCGACCGCGGCACCTTCCCCGCCGACCACGTCGTCTCCGCGGCGGGCTTCTGGGGGCCGGTCGTCGGCCGTATGGCCGGGGTCGACGTCCCGCTGCAACCGCTCGCCCACCAGTACGCGCGGACCGGGCCGCTGCCCGGACTGCTCGGTGCCACGGCGGACGCCTCGAAGCCGATCCTCCGCTTCCAGGACCGGGACCTCTACTTCCGTGAGCACGGCGACCGGCTCGGCATCGGCTCCTACGCCCACCGTCCGCTGCCCGTGGACCCGTTCGCCGTCCCCGGCTACGACGAGGCCCGCGCCCGGGACATGGACATGCCGTCGTCGTACCCCTTCACCCCCGAGGACTGGGCGCCCAGCTGGGAGGACTGCCGCCGGTTGATGCCCGCCCTGCGCGGGGCCGGGATCGAGTCGGGCTTCAACGGCGTCTTCTCCTTCACCCCGGACGGCATGCCGGTCCTCGGCGAGTCCCGGGCGCTGCGCGGCTTCTGGCTGGCGGAGGCGGTCTGGGTGACCCACTCGGCCGGGGCCGCCAGGGCCGTCGCCGAGTGGATGGTGGACGGCCGTCCGTCGCTCGACGTGCACGAGTGCGACCTCACGCGGTTCGAGGAGGCGCAGCGTTCACCGGCGTACATCCGTGAGCGCGGTTCGCAGCAGTTCGTGGAGGTGTACGACGTCGTCCACCCGCTCCAGCCGGCGGAGCGGCCACGCCCGCTCCGGGTCAGTCCCTTCCACGCCCGTCAGCAGCAACTCGGCGGGTACTTCCTGGAGGGCGGCGGCTGGGAGCGCCCGCACTGGTACGAGGCCAACGCCCCGCTCGCCGCGGACCTCCGGCTGCCCGGCCGCGACGCCTGGTCGGCCCGCCACTGGTCCCCGATCGCGGCGGCGGAGGCGCGCGCCACCCGCGAGCGGGTCGCCCTGTACGACATGACCCCGCTGCGCCGCCTGGAGGTCGCCGGTCCCGGAGCCCTGGACTTCCTCGACCGCATGACCAGCAACAACCTCCGCAAGAAGCCCGGAGCGGTCACCTACACGCTCCTCCTGGACGAGACCGGCGGCATCCGCTCCGACCTCACCGTCGCCCGCCTCTCCCCCGGTCACTTCCAGGTCGGCGCCAACTCCCGCGCCGACCTCGACCACCTGCTCCGCCACGCACCCGACGGTGTCCACGTCAGGGACATCACCTCCGGCACCTGCTGCGTCGGCGTCTGGGGCCCGCTGGCCCGCGAGCTGGTCCAGCCGCTGACCCCGGACGACTTCTCGCACGAGGCGTTCGGCTACTTCCGCGCCAGGCAGACCCACGTGGGCCATGTGCCGGTCACCGCCCTGCGCCTGAGCTATGTAGGTGAGCTGGGCTGGGAGCTGTACACCACGGCCGACCTCGGGCTCCGGCTCTGGGACACCCTGTGGGAGGCCGGGCAACGGCTCGGCGTGATCGCGGCCGGGCGGTCGGCCTTCAACTCCCTGCGGCTGGAGAAGGGGTACCGGGCCTGGGGCACGGACATGACCGACGAGGACAACCCCTACGAGGCGGGCGTCGGCTTCGCCGTCCGCATGGACAAGGCGGACTTCCTCGGCAGGGCCGCGCTGGAGCGCGCGGGCGAACCGGAGCGGCGGCTGACGCCCCTCCTCCTCGACGACCCCGGCGCCGTGGTGCTCGGCAAGGAGCCGGTGTACGTGGACGGCGTCCCCGCCGGGTACGTGACCAGCGCCGCGTACGGCTACACGCTCGGCCGCTGTGTCGCGTACGCCTGGCTGCCGGCCGCTCTGGCCGCCGGGACCGGCGTGCACGTGGAGTACTTCGGCGAGAAGGTGCCCGCCACGGTCGCCGAGGAGCCGCTGTTCGATCCCGGGATGACCCGTATCCGCCGTTGACCGCCCCCCAGGAGGCCCCTGTTGTCCCCCACCTACGACGTGATCGTCATCGGTCTCGGCGGCATGGGCAGCGCCGCCGCCCACCACCTCTCCGCGCGGGGTGTCCGCGTGCTGGGCCTGGAGAAGTTCGGCCCGGTGCACAACCGGGGCTCCAGCCATGGCGGTTCGCGGATCACCCGGCAGTCGTACTTCGAGGACCCGGCGTACGTACCCCTGCTGCTGCGCGCCTACGAGCTGTACGAGGACCTGGAGCGGGCCACCGGCCGCGACATCGCGCTGCTCGGCGGCGGGGTGATGGTCGGCCGCCCGGACTCGTGGACGGTCTCCGGCTCGCTGCGCTCGGCCCGCGAGTGGGACCTGCCGCACGAGATGCTGGACGCCCGGGAGATCCGCCGCCGCTTCCCGACGCTCACGCCGGGCGACGACGAGGTCGCGCTGTACGAGGCCAAGGCCGGGCTGCTCCGCCCGGAGAACACCGTGGCCGCGCACCTCCAGCTCGCCACCCGGCAGGGCGCCGACCTGCACTTCGACGAACCGATGACCCGCTGGGAGCCGTACCGCGACGGCGTGCGGGTGCACACCGCCGAGAACACGTACACCGCTTCCCACCTGGTGATCTGCCCGGGCGCGTGGGCGCCGCGGCTGCTCGCCGACCTCGGGGTGCCGTTCACGGTCGAGCGGCAGGTCATGTACTGGTTCCAGCCGCGCGGCGGCATCCGCCCCTTCCGTCCCGCCAGGCATCCGATCTACGTCTGGGAGGACGCGGCCGGCGTCCAGGTCTACGGCTTCCCGGCCATCGACGGCCCCGACGACGGCGCCAAGGTCGCCTTCTTCCGCAAGGGGCGGGCCACGACCCCCGAGACCATCGACCGCACCGTGCACGACCACGAGGTCCGGGCCATGGCGGACCACATGTCGGCCCGCATCCCCGACCTGCCCGGCGCCTTCCGCAGGGCCGCGACCTGCATGTACACCACCACCCCCGACGAGCACTTCGTCATCGCCCGCCACCCGGCGCACCCCGACTCGGTCACCGTGGCCTGCGGCTTCTCCGGGCACGGGTTCAAGTTCGTGCCCGTCGTCGGCGAGATCCTCGCCGACCTGGCCCTGACCGGCACCACCGCGCACCCCATCGGCCTCTTCGACACCGCCCGAGGAGTACGCACGTGACGACGACTCCCCCGTCCCCCAGCCTCGTCCCGACGCTGCCGGGCCGCTACTACACCGACCCGGAGGTCTTCCGCCAGGAGCAGCGGCACGTCTTCGAGGCGCTGTGGTTCTGCGCCGTGCGCGGTGCCGACCTGGAGCGGCCCGGCGCCTTCCGCACCGTGCAGGTCGGCCGCGAGAGCGTGATCGTCACGCGTACCCGCACCGGCGGGCTGCGCGCCTTCCTGAACATCTGCCGGCACCGCGGCGCCCGGCTGTGCCTGGAGGAGTCCGGCGAGGTGCGCCGCACCCTGCAGTGTCCGTACCACGCCTGGACGTACGACCTCGACGGAAGGCTGGTGGCCGCGCCCAACCTGACGAAGATGCCCGATGTGGACCGGTCGGCGTACGGACTGGTCGAGGTCGCCCTGCGCGAGTGGCTCGGCTATGCCTGGGTGTGCCTGGCCGAGGAGCCGCCCTGCTTCGAGGAGACGGTGCGCGGCGCGGCCGTCGAACGGCTCGGTGATCCGGCCGCCGTCGAGCGGTACGGCACCGAGGGGCTCGCACTCGGCCGACGTGTCCGGTACGACGTGCGGGCCAACTGGAAGCTGATCGTCGAGAACTTCATGGAGTGCTACCACTGCGCGACGATCCACCCCGAACTCACCGACGTGCTCCCCGAGTTCGCCGACGGCTACGCGGCGCAGTACTACGTGGGGCACGGGGCCGAGTTCGGCGACGGGGTGCAGGGCTTCACGGTCGACGGCAGCGAGGGCTTCGGCAGGCTGCCCGAGGTGCCGGACGGCCAGGACCGCCGCTACTACGCCGTCACCGTGCGGCCGACAGTCTTCGTGAACCTCGTGCCGGACCATGTGATCCTGCACCGCATGTTCCCGCTGGCCGAGGACCGCACGGTGGTCGAGTGCGACTGGCTGTACGCGCCCGAGGTCGTGGCGTCCGGGGCCGACCTGTCCAAGTCGGTCGAGCTGTTCCACCGGGTCAACACCCAGGACTTCGCGGCCTGCGAGCGGACCCAGCCGGCCATGGCGTCCCGGGCCTACCGGGCGGGCGGGGTGCTGGTGCCGACCGAGCACCACATCGGAGGCTTCCACGCCTGGCTGCTCGGCCGGCTCGGCGAACCGCCCGCCTAGGCCGGTGACTGTGCGGGGCGTTTGTACATGCGGGTCGCCGTGATCTCGCTGTGCACCGGCTCGCCCTCCCCCTCGGCGGCCGGCGTCGGCTGCGGCAGGCCCGGCCGCAGGTGCTCCTCCACGCTGATGTACTTCAGTCCCGCCCTGAGGTCGGCGTCGTTGCGCAGCCGGATGACCAGCGGGAACTCTGCCAGCGCGGTCGTGT
Organism: Streptomyces sp. MH60; assembly: GCF_002939385.1. Classification (GTDB taxonomy): domain Bacteria; phylum Actinomycetota; class Actinomycetes; order Streptomycetales; family Streptomycetaceae; genus Streptomyces. The sequence continues at coordinate 27,983 of NZ_MULI01000080.1, forward strand.
CGAACAGGCCTGTGGTGTACAGGAGCTGCACGCCGAGCGCGTCGGACACGGCCCGCTGGAGCTCCAGCAGGTAGGTGGCGTTGGCACGGCCGATGGGGTTGTCGAGGAACAGGGTGCCGGCGTGGCGGTGCCGGTCGTGGCCCCGGTCGTTGCTGCGCAGCGCGGCCATCGTGCAGTACAGGGCGATGGCGGCGGTGAGCAGCTGGCCGCCGGAGAAGACGTCGCCCATCTGGCCGACGGGGACGCGCTCGGCGCGCAGTACGGCGTCGGGCTTGAGGATCTCGACGGCGACGCCCTTGGGCTGCAGGGCGGCGGCCACACCGCGCAGCAGCAGGGACATGCCGTCGCGGCGCAGGTCGGAGTTCTTCTTCACGGCCGCGCGGGTGGCCTCGTCGACGACCTCGCCGAGCCGCTCGGTGAGGGTGGCCTGGTCGGGCTCCTCGAAGCGGATGCGCAGGAACTCCTGCCCGGACCACTCGCCGAGGCCCTCCGGCAGCCGGGACAGCCGCTGGGCGGCGCGGAGGGTGGCGAGGGCGGACTCGACCAGGCCGCGCAGCCGGTCCACGATCGAGTCTCGGTTGCGCTCCAGCTGGGACAGCTCGTCGGTGAGGACGCGGAGCCGGGGCGCGAAGGCGTCGGCCCACTTGGCGGCGTGCTCGGGCAGCGCGGCGACGGGCAGTTCGCGGATCTGCTGGCGGGCGGGCGTGCGGACCTGCTCGTAGCGGGTGGAGTTGGCGTGCCGGACGAGGACGTCGCTCGCCTCGCGTACGGCGGCCTCGGCGGCGGACAGGTCGGCGGCGCAGCCGCGCAGCGAACGGCGGGCCTCGGCGGCGGACCGGCGGGCCTCCTCCAGGTCTCCGGCGTAGGGCTCGGGTTCCTCCTGCTCCTCCTCGGGCGCGTGTTCGCGCAGCAGGTCGCGGAGCAGGGCGGCGGTCTCGTCGAAGCCGCCGGCCGCGTCCTCGGCGGCGCGGTGCGCGTCGAGCAGTTCGGCGTGGGCCTCGCGGGCCTGGGCCAGGGCCTCGGTGCAGGCGGCGAGTTCCGCGGTCGCCGTGCGCAGCAGGGTCTGGGCGTGCTCGACGTCGCGCGGCTGGAGCTCCTCGGGGAGGTCGGTGTGGGTCTCGCCGTCCTCGGGCGCGTGCCGTTCGGCCTCGCCGCGCAGCCGGCCGAGCTGTTCGCTCGCGCTGGACATGCGGGTCTCCAGGAGCTGCACCAGCTCCTCGGCGCGGGCGGCGGCGGCCTGTCGGGAGGGCCCGTCGGAGCCGTCGGGCGATTCCAGGAGCTGTCCGGCGCGGGTGCGGACCTTGTTGCTGAGCCGGTCGAGGTCCGCGCGGGCCGCGCTCTCGTCGCTCTCCGCGCGGGCCTGTTCGGCGCGCAGGTCGGCGCCGACGCCGACCTTCTCGTACACCTGGGAGGCGGCGCGGTAGGCCTCGCGCAGGTCGGGCAGGGACGCCTTCGCCTTCGGCGCCCCGGCACCGTCCCCGGGTGCCTCTTCCGGTACGTCGTCGGGGGCACCGGCGATCTCGGAGCGCTCGGCGCGCAGTGCCCGCGCGGTGCGGCGGGCGTCGTCGGCGGCGCGCTGGGCGGCACGCCGGTCCTCGTCGGCGGCGCGGGCCCGCTCCAGACAGGCCCGGGCGCGGGCCTCGGACTCGGCGCCCTCGTCGGCCAGTTCACGGAGTCTGACCTGCCAGCCGGCGCGTTCGCGCAGCCGGAAGGCGAGGCCGGCGAGGGCGTCTGCGGCGCGGCGGGCCTTCTGTGCGGCCTCCTGCCGCTCGTCCCGCAGGTGGACGGCCTCGGCGGCGCTCTCGTCGGCCTCGGCCCGCACGGTGCGGGCCTCGGTCAGCTCGGCCTCGGCCTCCTCGGCGAAGGCGCGGGCCTCCTCGGCGGTCCCGGCGAGTTCCGCGAGGCGTCCGGCCGGGCAGCCGGTGCGCCAGGAGGCGAGCCGGGCCGCCAGCTCGCGGTCCTTGCCGAGGCGGGCGGCGAGGGTGCGGATCTCCTCGTCCCGCTCGCCCGCCCGCGCGCGCAGGGCGTGCCGCTCCTCGTCGGCGGCCTGCTCGTCGTGCATGGCCGGGTTCGGCGGTACGAGGAAGACGTCCCCGGTGCCGGACTCGGGGGCCGGGGGCGGGGCGAGGAGGGCGGCGGCCGTGCCGACGGCGACGGCGGAGCGCGGCAGCAGGGCCGCGTCGCCGAGGACCTCGCGGGCGCGGGTGTGCGAGTCCGGGTCGGTGATGATCACGCCGTCGACCAGCTCGGGGCGGGCGGCCAGCACGCGTGCGTGGTCGGCGGGGTCGACGGCCTGGGCGAGATAGCGCCAGCCGGGCAGGGCGGGGATGCCGTGCTCGCCGAGGAACTCGACGGTGGCCAGCACGTCGGGTCCCGGCGGCAGCAGGCCGCCGTCGCCGAGCGCGCCGAGGATGCGGGAGTCGTCGGCGGCGGCGGTGCGCAGTTCGAACAGCTGGCGTTCGGCGGAGGAGACGGTGTCGTCGAGCAGTTCGCGCAGTTCGTCGGCGAAGCGGTCGAGTTCCTCGGGGGTCAGCGCGCCGTCCGTCGCGGTGGGGGCGGCGGTCCGGTCGGCACGGTCGGCGTCCCGGCGGGGCTGGGGGATGCCCGGGCGGGTTTCGGCGGCCAGGCCGAGCAGTTCGGCGAGGCGTTCCTCCGCGGCCAGTGCCTCGGCGGTGCGCCGCTCGGCCCGGTGGGCGCGCTCGGCCGCGGTGGCCGCGTCCGCCGCGC
>NZ_MULI01000081.1 GCF_002939385.1 Streptomyces sp. MH60
GCCGCCGTGCGCCCGGTCCGGAGCGAGCAGCACCGCCGTCACACCCGCGCCCCGCCGGGCCAGCCGCGCGCCCGCGTACAGGGCGTCGCCGCCGTTGTCGCCACTGCCGACCAGCAGCACCACCCGGCTGCCGTAGACCCGCCCGGCCACCCGGCCCAGCACCTGGGCGCAGGCGGCGGCCAGCCCCGCCGCGGCCCGTTGCATCAGCGCCCCCTCCGGCAGCCGGGCCATCAGCTCCCGTTCGGCGTTCCTGACCGTTTCCACGCTGTACGCAGTCCGCATGCCGTCGAGTCTTCCCCGTACGCCGGGAACACGCACGGCCCGCCGCTCCCCGGAATCCGCGATGGGGGACAGTGGACCCATGACCGGCGGTGACGACGAGACGGCACAGGTGATGACCTCGCTCGGGGCCCGTCTGCGCGCCATCCGGCAGGCCCGCGGACTGACGCTGGCCCAGCTCGCCGCCGTCACCGGCGTCTCCGTGAGCACCCTGTCCCGGCTGGAGTCGGGGCAGCGCGAGCCGGGACTGCGGCACCTGCTGCCGCTGGCCCGGGCGCACCGGCTGCCCCTGGACGAACTCGTCGGCTCGCGCACCGGCGACCCCCGCGTCCATCCCCGGCCCTTCACCCGGCACGGACAGACGTGGGTCCCGCTCACCCGGAACCCGAACGACGGCCTGCACGCCTACAAGCAGATCCTCCCCGCCCCGGCCACCCCGCGGACCGAGTGGACGCCCCGGCCCGAACAGGGGTCGCACGAGGGCCACGAGTGGCTCTACGTCCTCTCCGGCCGCCTGCTCCTCGCCCTCGGCGAGCACGACCTGGTCCTGACGGCGGGGGAGACGGCGGAGTTCGACACCCGCGTCCCGCACGGCATCGCCAACGCCGGGGACCAGCCCGTCGAGTGGATCGCCCTGTACGGAGCACAGGGCGAGCGCATGCACATCCGGGTCCGCCCGACCGGCGACTGACCGCACCGCGGGCGCCGGTCCCCGGAGGCCGGCCCCCGGGCGCCGTACGGCGGCTCACTCCGCGGGCCCGGGCCCGGAACGCCCGACCGGGCCGCCGCCGCCCTGCTTTCGCGTCCGGAGCCACGGACCGGGCCGCCGCCGTCCTTCTTTCGCGTCCGGAGCCGACCTGATCCAGGCGACACCCCCTAGCCCTCCGCGATCACCACCGCCGACGCGATCCCCGCGTCGTGGCTCAGCGAGACGTGCCACGACGCCACGCCCAGCTCCGCCGCCCGCGCCGCCACCGTCCCGGAGACCCGCAGCCGCGGCTGCCCGCTGTCCTCGACGTACACCTCGGCGTCCGTCCACAGCAGCCCCGCAGGCGCGCCGAGCGCCTTGGCCAGCGCCTCCTTCGCCGCGAAGCGGGCGGCGAGCGAGGCGATGCCCCGGCGCCCGCCGCCCGGCAGCAGCAACTCGCTCTCCAGGAAGAGCCGCGCCGCAAGGGCCGGTGTGCGCTCCAGCGACGCCCCGAACCGCTCGACCTCGGCCACGTCGATCCCGACCCCGATGATGCTCATGCCCGGCACCCTAACGACTGCGGGGCGGGGGCGGCCGGGTGCTCTGAGAGACTAGGGGGCACGATGAGTGAGACAGCTGCTCGGCGGGACGCGGTACTGCGCGCCCGGGCCGAGATCGACCTGGCCGCCCTGCGGGCCAACGTCCGCGCCCTGCGCGAACGGGCCCCCGGCGCGGCCCTCATGGCCGTCGTCAAGGCGGACGCCTACGGGCACGGCGCCCTACCCTGCGCCCGCGCCGCCGTCCAGGCGGGCGCGACCTGGCTCGGCACCGCCACCCCGCAGGAGGCCCTCGCCCTGCGGGCCGCGGAGGCCGGACTGCCGGACGACGTACGCGTCATGTGCTGGCTCTGGACGCCCGGCGGGCCCTGGCGGGAGGCCGTCGAGGCCCGTCTCGACGTGTCCGTCAGCGCACTGTGGGCCATGGAGGAGGTCGTCGATGCGGCACGGGCGGCCGGGGTACCCGCGCGCGTGCAGCTCAAGGCGGACACCGGGCTCGGCCGCAACGGCTGCCAGCCCGGCGAGGACTGGGAGGAACTGGTCGGCGCCGCCCTGCGCGCCGAGGAGGAGGGGCTGCTGCGGGTCACCGGGCTCTGGTCCCACTTCGCCTGCGCCGACGAGCCCGGCCACCCCTCCATCGCCGCGCAGCTCACCCGCTTCCGGGAGATGACGGCGTACGCCGAGGGGCAGGGCCTGCGCCCCGAGGTGCGGCACATCGCCAACTCGCCGGCCACCCTCACCCTCCCCGACGCCCACTTCGACCTCGTACGGCCCGGCATCGCGATGTACGGCGTCTCGCCCAGCCCCGAGATCGGCACCCCGGCCGACTTCGGACTGCGCCCGGTGATGACGCTGGCCGCCTCGCTGGCCCTGGTCAAGCAGGTCCCCGGCGACCACGGCGTCAGCTACGGGCACCACTACACCACCCCCGGCGAGACCACCCTCGGCCTCGTCCCGCTCGGCTACGCGGACGGCGTCCCGCGCCACGCCTCCTCCACCGGCCCCGTCCTGGTCGACGGCAAGTGGCGCACGGTCGCGGGGCGGATCGCGATGGACCAGTTCGTCGTCGACCTGGGCGGGGACCGGCCCGAGCCGGGCGCCGAGGCGGTGCTGTTCGGGCCCGGCGACCGCGGCGAGCCCACCGCCGAGGACTGGGCCCAGGCGGCGGGCACCATCGCGTACGAGATCGTCACCCGGATCGGAAGCCGCGTCCCGCGCGTCTACGTCAACGAGTGACCGGTCCGCGGCGACGCGCGTCCAGGTGAAACAGCGATCGGCAGCGGGTAGGCGCAGAGCGGCCCGGTGAACCCGGCGAACCCGGTGAAGAGGAGCGGTTACGTGAGCGAGAGCAGCGGGGAGGCCGTCGTGGCGGCCGTCGCCTCCGCCACGGAGGCCGCCACCGAGGCCGCCGCGGGCGGCTGGCGCCGGGCGACCGGCGTCGCCGGGGTCGCGATAGGCGTGGTCGCGGCGGGTGCCGCGGCCGGCGTGGCGATAGAACGGCTCACCGTCGGCCGCGGGATGCGCCGCAAGGCCCGCCTCGCCCTCGACTCGGCGGGCCCGTACGGCGGACTGCGCGGCACCCCCGGCAGGGCGTACGCCGAGGACGGCACCGAGCTGTACTACGAGGTCGACGACCCCGACCCGGAGGCCGAGGCCGACCGCGCCCCGCGCCGCAGGCGGCTGTTCGGCCGCAAGGCGCCCGCGCCCGTCACCGTCGTCTTCAGCCACGGCTACTGCCTCAACCAGGACTCCTGGCACTTCCAGCGGGCGGCCCTCAGGGGAGTCGTCCGCACCGTCTACTGGGACCAGCGCAGCCACGGCCGGTCCGGGCGGGGCGTGGCCCAGACGCGGGACGACCGGCCGGTCAGCATCGATGAGCTGGGCCGCGATCTGAAGGCCGTCATCGACGCGGCCGCACCCGAGGGCCCGATCGTGCTCGTCGGGCACTCCATGGGCGGCATGACCATGATGGCGCTGGCCGACGCCTTCCCCGACCTGATCAGCGAGCGCGTCGCCGCCGTCGCCCTCGTCGGTACGTCGTCCGGGCGGCTCGGCGAGGTCAACTTCGGGCTTCCGGTGGCCGGCGTCAACGCGGTGCGGCGGGTGCTGCCGGGCGTGCTCAAGGCGCTGGGGCAGCGGGCCGAGCTGGTGGAGCGGGGACGGCGGGCGACGGCCGACCTGTTCGCCGGGATCATCAAGCGGTACTCGTTCGCGTCCCGGGACGTGGACCCGGCCGTGGCCCGGTTCGCCGAGCGGATGATCGAGTCGACGCCGATCGACGTCGTCGCCGAGTTCTACCCGGCCTTCAACGACCACGACAAGACCGAGGCCCTCGCCCACTTCGCCGGGCTCCCGGTCCTGGTCCTGGCCGGAGTGCGGGACCTGGTGACGCCGAGCGAGCACAGCGAGGCGATCGCCGGTCTGCTGCCGGACGCCGAGCTGGTGCTCGTCCCGGACGCGGGGCACCTGGTGATGCTGGAACACCCCGAGCTGGTCACCGACCGCCTCGCCGACCTGCTCGCCCGCGCGGGCGCCGTGCCGGCAGCGGCTACCGTGGACGGCTATGGAAGCACCAGCAGCAGCGCGGGGCCCGGCTGAGCCCTCCGGTCCCTCCTCCGCCCCGTCCCCCGGCGTCGCGTCCCCCGGCGTCGAGATCACCGTCACCTCGCCCGAGCAGATGCGGGACCTGGGCCGCAGGCTCGCCGGGCTGCTGCGCGCCGGTGACCTGGTCATGCTCAGCGGGGAGCTGGGCGCGGGCAAGACGACGCTGACCCGGGGGCTCGGCGAGGGCCTCGACGTGCGGGGCGCCGTGACCTCCCCGACCTTCGTGATCGCCCGGGTGCACCCGCCGCTCGGCGACGGTCCGCCGCTCGTCCACGTGGACGCCTACCGGCTGTCCGGCGGCCTGGACGAGATGGAGGACCTCGACCTCGACGTCTCCCTGTCCGACTCGGTGATCGTGGTCGAGTGGGGCGAGGGCAAGGTCGAGGAGCTGACCGAGGACCGGCTGCGGGTCCGTATCGACCGGGCCGTCGGCGACACCACCGACGAGGTGCGGCACGTGACGGTGACCGGCCTCGGCGAGCGCTGGGCCACGGCGGACGTGAGCGTCCTCGCCGGCTGAGCCGCCCGGCGGGGCCCTCCCGCGGGATTTTCCGACAGGTCGTCGGCAAAAGATTGCGCTCGGGGACTCGCGCGTGGTCACATGGTACTCAGTTCGTAGTTAGGCATGCCTTACTGCGCCCGCCCCCGAGCTCCAGGAGGCGTCCATGTCGTCCACGTCCCAGGCCCAGCCCCAGGGCCGCCCCGGGCCCCGGCCGTCCGCGCCCGCCGGGGTGTCGATGCGGGACCTGCTCGCCTCCTGCGCCGCCGCGACGGCGGTCTCGACGCCGCCGCGCGCCCCCGAGCCCGAGGCGTACCGACCGGTCCGCGACCAGCGAGGCCACCGCGAGCACCGCGAGGCCGCCTGACACCCGCGGGAGCCGTCCGCTCCACCGGCCTCGCGCGCCCGCGCGTCGTCAGGGGACGACGACGACCTGCCGTCCGATCGTCGCGAACCTCCACATCGCGTCGCCGTCCGCGCGCGACTCGCGGATGCCGCCGGTGGGCCGGTCCGGCGCGGGCCGGGCCGTCGAGCCGTCGACCGCCGCGCTGAACCCGATGGCCACGCCCTGGGCGCCGGCGAAGCGCACCACGTGCTCGACCGGGATGCCGTCGGACCCGGTGATCCGGTTGGACCGGGACGTGACCGTGTAGGCGCCCGGGGTCGGATCGACCGTGCTGGGCGTGACCTCGAAGGTGCGCCGCACCTCGTTCCCGGGGCCGACCAGCCACACGCGGTCGTCGTCCACCGAGTACACCACCCGTTCACCCGTTCCGGACAGCGCGGGCAGGGCGTCGGGGTGCCGCCGGTCGCGCGGCGCCTTGGCGGGGCCCGGGGCGGGGCTGCTGGTCGCACGGGTCCGGCCGAGGTCGTCCGGGACGCTGACGGACGCCTGGTGGGCGAGGACGCCGATGGTCACGAGGGCCGCCGTGGTGAGGCCGGTGACGATACCGGCGCTGCTGCTTGCCACTGGCGACCACCTCGTCGTCGTACTCGTGCGTCCTGCGTGCCGATACCCCCGGGCGACGGTAGCAGTACGTGAGCGGGTGAACGCGGTGCGCGACACGGGGCGGCCGGGTCGCGCCGGTCGAGCGCACCCGGGTTGTCCACAGGGCGTCCGACGCGGGGCGCGCGGCGCCGTAGGCTGTTTGCGTGCTCTTGCTCGCTCTGGATACCGCCACGCCCGCCGTCACCGTCGCGCTGCACGACGGTACGGACGTCATCGCCTCGTCGAGCCAGGTCGACGCCCGTCGGCACGGTGAGCTGCTGCTGCCCGCCCTCGACCGGGTGCTCGCGGAGGCCGGCCTGCGGCTCGACGCCGTCACCGGCATCGTCGCCGGTACCGGCCCCGGCCCGTACACGGGGCTGCGCGTCGGCCTGATGACCGCGGACGCCTTCGGGCTCGCGCTCGGCGTGCCCGTGCACGGTGTGTGCACGCTGGACGGCCTCGCCTTCGCCGCCGACCTGGAGGGCCCCTTCGTGGTGGCGACCGACGCCCGCCGCAAAGAGGTCTACTGGGCGCGGTACGCCGACTCCCGCACCCGGCTCACCGACCCGGCCGTCGACCGGCCCGCCGACCTCGCGGACCAGGTGGCCGGGCTCCCGGCCGTCGGCGCGGGCGCGCTGCTGTACCCGGACACCTTCCCCCGGGCGCACGAGCCGGAGCATGTGTCCGCCGCCGCCCTGGCCCGGCTGGCCGCCGAGAAGCTGGCGGCGGGGGAGGAGCTGCCCGCGCCCCGGCCGCTGTACCTGCGCCGGCCCGACGCCCAGGTCCCCAAGAACTACAAGGTGGTCACCCCCAAGTGACCGAGCCAGCCACTGCCGAGTCCGCGTCCGCCGCGCTGCGTGAGATGCGCTGGTGGGACATCGACCCCGTGCTGCGCATGGAGCGGGAGCTGTTCCCGGAGGACGCCTGGTCGCGCGGGATGTTCTGGTCCGAGCTGGCGCACGCGCGCGGGCCCGGGGCGACCCGGCGCTACCTCGTCGCCGAGGAGGAGGGCCGCCTCGTCGGCTACGCGGGCCTGGTCACCTCCGGGGAGCAGGCCGACGTGCAGACCATCGCCGTCGCCCGCGACCACTGGGGCACCGGCCTCGGGGCGCGGCTGCTGACCGAGCTGCTCCGCGCGGCGACCGACTTCGAGTGCACCGAGGTGCTCCTCGAGTGCCGGGTGGACAACACGCGTGCCCAGCGCCTCTACGAGCGCTTCGGCTTCGAGCCCATCGGCTTCAGACGCGGCTACTACCAGCCGGGGAACGTGGACGCCCTGGTGATGCGCCTGACCGACCCGTCCACCTCCGTACCGGGAACCGAACGAGGAACCGAGAACCATGGCTGACTCACGCGACGAGCCTCTCGTGCTGGGGATCGAGACCTCCTGCGACGAGACCGGCGTCGGTGTCGTACGCGGCACCACCCTGCTGGCCGACGCCGTCGCGTCCAGCGTCGACGAGCACGCCCGCTTCGGCGGCGTCGTGCCGGAGGTGGCGAGCCGCGCCCACCTGGAGGCGATGGTGCCGACCATCGAGCGCGCCCTCAAGGAGGCGGGGGTGAACGCCCGCGACCTCGACGGCATCGCCGTCACCGCCGGACCCGGCCTCGCGGGAGCCCTGCTGGTCGGCGTCTCGGCGGCCAAGGCGTACGCCTACGCGCTCGGCAAGCCGCTGTACGGCGTCAACCACCTCGCCTCGCACATCTGCGTCGACCAGCTCGAACACGGTGCGCTGCCCGAGCCGACGATGGCGCTGCTGGTCTCCGGCGGGCACTCCTCGCTGCTCCTCTCCACGGACATCACCTCCGACGTCCGCCCGCTGGGCGCCACCATCGACGACGCGGCCGGCGAGGCCTTCGACAAGATCGCCCGGGTGCTGAACCTGGGCTTCCCGGGCGGCCCGGTCATCGACCGGTACGCGCGCGAGGGCGACCCGGCCGCGATCGCCTTCCCGCGCGGTCTGACCGGCCCGCGCGACCCGGCGTACGACTTCTCCTTCTCCGGTCTCAAGACGGCCGTGGCCCGCTGGATCGAGGCCAAGCGGGCGGCGGGGGAGGAGGTGCCGGTGCGTGACGTGTCGGCGTCCTTCCAGGAGGCGGTCGTGGACGTGCTGACCCGCAAGGCCGTGCGGGCCTGCAAGGACGAGGGCGTCGACCATCTGATGATCGGCGGCGGCGTGGCCGCCAACTCCCGGCTGCGGGCGCTGGCCCAGGAGCGCTGCGAGGCGGCCGGTATCCGGCTGCGGGTGCCGCGTCCCAAGCTGTGCACGGACAACGGCGCGATGGTCGCCGCGCTCGGCGCCGAGATGGTCGCCCGGAACCGGGCCGCCTCCGACTGGGACCTCTCGGCCGACTCCTCCCTCCCGGTGACCGACCCGCACGTGCCGGGACAGGGCCACGCACACGGCCACCACGGCCACGATCACGTCCACGAAGTGAGCAAGGAGAACCTGTACTCGTGACCGTCGCGCTGATGTGGGAGGCGCGGGCCGTGCCCGGCCGGGGCGGCGAGCTGCTGGCCTGGGCGCGGCGCCAGGAGCTGCCGCTGCCGCCGCTGCGCCGCGAGACCCTGCGCGCCCCGCAGGACCGCGTCCTCGTCATCACCTGGTGGGACGCCGCGTACGACGCCGAACTCCCGGAGCTGCCCGAACCGGACGACGGTCTGGTGGCGCGGGCGGTGCACCGTTGGCGGTTCGAGTCGGTCGAGTCCGTCGAGTCGGTCGAGTCCGTCGAGGGTGATGACGGCCGGACCGAATGATTCGGCGTCTGTGTCGAATGTTCCGATGGGCGTCGGTTCGCCGACCCCTTCGTCAGGTGGCCTCATGGGGTTACGATCGCCGCCATGACATCCCCGCAGCCCGCTGAAACCCGGACGCAAAAGCGGTCCGCCCAGACCGCGACCCTCGCCGAGATCGCGCGTGAGGCCGGTGTGTCGGCGCCGACTGTTTCGAAGGTGCTCAACGGGCGCGCCGACGTCGCCCCCTCGACCCGGGCCCGCGTCGAGGAACTGCTCCGCGTCCACGGCTACCGGCGCAGGCGTGCCGAGTCGACCCGCTCGCCGCTGATCGACCTGGTCTTCCACGAGTTGGAGAGCGCCTGGGCGATGGAGGTCATCCGGGGCGTGGAGAACGTGGCCAGGGACACCGGGCTCAGTGTCGTGCTCTCCGAGAGCGCGGGCCGCCTCACCCCCGGCCGGACCTGGGCCGACCAGGTCGCCGCCCGCCGCCCGCACGGCGTGATCCTCGTCCTGTCCGGCCTCGACGAGTCCCAGCGGGCCCTGCTCACCAGCCGCTCCATCCCGTTCGTGGTGATGGACCCGGCCGGCGACCCGGGCGCCGACGTGCCGTCCATCGGCGCCACCAACTGGCAGGGCGGTCTCGCCGCCACCCGGCACCTGGTCGACCTCGGCCACACCCGCATCGGCGCCATCAGCGGACCCACCCGCATGATGTGCAGCCGCGCCCGCGTCGACGGCTACCGGGCGGCCCTGGAGACGGCGGGGCTGCCGGTCGACCCCGGTCTGATCGTGACCGGCGACTTCCACCACGAGGCCGGCTACCGCCAGGGCCTGGAACTGCTGCGCCGCCCGGACCGGCCGACCGCCGTCTTCGCCGGCAACGACCTCCAGGCGCTCGGGCTGTACGAGGCCGCCCGCGAACTGGGGCTGCGCATCCCGCACGACCTGAGCGTGGTCGGGTTCGACGACCTGCCGGTGGCCCGCTGGGTGGGGCCGCCGCTGACGACCGTACGGCAGCCGCTGATGGAGATGGCCGAGGCGGCGGCCCGGCTCGTCCTGGACCTCGGACGGGACGACGGCTCCTCGACGGCGACCCGCGTGGAGCTGGCCACCAGCCTGGAGGTGCGCAGCAGTACGGCGCCGCCCCGGGAGGGATAAGCCGCCAGTCTGAGAATTTCCGCAGAAGCCCGACCCACCCGTTCCAGTTTCAATAATTCGGACTTATGTTCCTTCCGGCGGGGCATCCGGGGTGGGACGCGGACGGGACGGGCGGGGCGGGGGCTGACGCATGGCGGCACGGGGCGGACAGGACGGCCGGAGCGGCCGCCGCACAGGGGTGAAGGTGGCCGGCCTGGCCCTGGCCGGTTCCCTGCTGCTCGGCGCCGGGGCGGCGGGCTGGGCCTACTGGCACCTCAACGGCAACATCACAGGCGTCGACATCGACAGCGCGCTCGGGGACGACCGCCCCGCGCGGCCGGTCACCGTCCCCTCCGCCTCGCCCTCCGCGTCCCCGGTGCCCACCGGCGCCCTGAACCTCCTCGTCCTCGGCTCCGACTCGCGCGACGGCGAGGAGAACCGGGAACTCGGCGGCGGCGACAGCGGGGGCGCCCGCTCGGACACCGCGATGGTCGTCCACCTCGACGCGGGCCGCACCGCCGCCACCGTCGTCAGCATCCCGCGCGACACGCTCGTCGAGCGGCCCTCCTGCCCGCTGCCGTCCGGCGGTACGACCAGGGCGGCAAGCGGCGCGATGTTCAACACGGCCTACGAACTGGGCGGGCCGGTCTGCGCCGTCAAGACCGTCGAGGTGCTCACCGGCGTGCGCATGGACCACTACGTCGAGGTCGACTTCTCCGGCTTCGCCGACCTGGTCGACGCGCTCGGCGGGGTCACGGTCACCACGGACGTCGACATCGACGACGACAAGAGCCACCTGCACCTGGAGGCAGGCACCCACCACCTCGACGGCACCGAGGCCCTCGGCCTGGCCCGCACCCGGTACGGGCTGGCGGGCGGCAGCGACCTCGCCCGGATAGAGCTCCAGCACAAGCTCGTCAAGGCGCTCCTGGAGCGGGTCTCCGCCACCGACCTGCTCACCGACCCCGCACGCCTCTACCAGGTCGCCGACGCCCTCACCGGCAGCCTCACCACCGACACCGGCCTGGACTCGCTGGGCGAGCTGATGAACCTGGGCCGCAGCCTCGGGGACCTGGACGCGGCCGACGTGCGCACCCTGACGATGCCGGTGCTGCCCGCGCCGTCCGACCCCAACCGGGTGGTGGCCGACCAGCCGGACGCCGCTGACCTGTGGGAATCGCTGCGCTGAGAAGGTCCCGGGGAAATCCTCGGGGGAATCCCGGGAAAAATCCGGGGGAATCCCGCCGCGGGTGTCGATCCACGGGCCGCCCGTTCGACACAGGGGTGAGAGACCGGGGAGAAGCCCCGGCCACCGGACCACCCGAGGAGCCACCATGCCCCGCTACCTGTCGCTGATCCGCATCGAGGAGTCCGACGCCCTTTCCGGCGGCCCCAGCCCCGAGCTGATCCAGCGGATGGAGAAGCTGATGGAGGAGATGACCAAGGCGGGCGTCCTGCTCGACACGGCCGGTCTGACCCCCACCGCCCAGGGCACCCGCGTCCACTACGAGGGCGGACAGCTCTCCGTGACCGACGGGCCCTTCACCGAGACCAAGGAGGTCATCGGCGGCTACTCCCTCCTCCAGGCCAAGGACCGGGCCGAGGCGATCGAGTGGACCAAGCGCTTCCTGAAGGTGCACGAGGAGTACTGGACGGTGACCTGCGAGGTGCGGGAGCTGATGGAGGGCTGAGCGACCGAGGGCGGACCGAGTCCCGTTTTGCCCCGGCGCCCCGAGGGTGTTGCATGGTGGGCTGTGGAACCGCAGCCCACCGCCGCCCTCGAAACCGTCTTCCGGCTGGAGTCGCCCCGCGTCATCGCCGGCGTGGCCCGGCTCGTCCGGGACGTCGGCATCGCCGAGGAACTCACCCAGGACGCCCTGGTCGCGGCCCTTGAGCAGTGGCCCCGGGACGGCGTGCCCGACAACCCGGGCGCCTGGCTCATGACCACCGCCCGCCGCCGCGCCGTCGACCTGATCCGGCGCCGGGAGACCTACGCCCGCAAGCTCGCGGAGATCGGCCGTGACCTGCCCGCCGCGGCGCCCCCGCCCGAGGAGCCCGCCGACCCCGAGGACATCGACGACGACCTGCTCCGACTGGTCTTCACCGCCTGCCACCCGGTGCTGTCCGCCGAGGCCCGCATCGCCCTCACCCTCCGTCTGCTCGGCGGTCTGACCACGCCGGAGATCGCCCGCGCCTGCCTGGTCCCCGAACCGACGGTCGCCCAGCGCATCGTGCGCGCCAAACGCACCCTGGCCAGGAAGAACGTCGCCTTCGAGGTGCCGTACGGCCCCGACCGCGCGGCCCGCCTCGGCTCGGTCCTCGAGGTCATCTACCTGATTTTCAACGAGGGCTACGCGGCCACCGCGGGCGACGACTGGCTCCGCCCCGCCCTGTGCGAGGACGCCCTGCGCCTGGCCCGCGTCCTGTCCGCCCTGATGCCGAAGGAACCCGAGGTCCACGGCCTGACGGCGCTGCTGGAGTTCCAGTCCTCCCGCACCGCCGCCCGCACCGGCCCCGACGGCGAGCCGGTGCTGCTGAAGGACCAGAACCGCCACCGCTGGAACCGTCTGCTCATCGCCCGCGGCATCACCGCCCTCGGCCACGCCCGCGCCACCACCGTCTCCGGCGCCCCGGGCCCGTACGTCCTCCAGGCCGCGATCGCCGCCTGCCACGCGACGGCCTACACGTACGAGGAGACCGACTGGCCCCGCATCGCCACCCTCTACGGCCTGCTCGCGGCCCGCGTCCCGTCCCCGGTCGTCGAACTCAACCGCGCGGTCGCCGTCTCCATGGCCGAGGGCCCCGCCCCCGCCCTGGCCCTCGTCGACGCCCTCGCCGCCGAACCCGCCCTGCGCGACTACCACCTGCTCCCCAGCGTCCGCGGCGACCTCCTGCTCCGCCTGGACCGCGGGGCCGAGGCCCGCACGGAGTTCGAACGGGCCGCGTCCCTGACCCGCAACGCACGCGAACGCGCCCTCCTGTTGCGCCGCGCCCGGGAGGCGGCCGACTAACCCGCCGGACGAGCCGCCGGATGCCCGATCAGCATCGTCGGCGCCCCCGCGACCCGGGTCAGGAACACCGTCGCGGCGTTCGGCCCCTGCGGCCTGACCTTCCTCCGCAGCTCCTCCGGCTCCACCGCCGAGCCCCGCTTCTTCACGGTCAGCGTCCCGACGCCGCGCTCCCGCAGCAGCGCCTTCAGCTTCTTGACGTTGAAGGGCATCCGGTCGGTGATCTCGTACGCCGTGGCGTACGGCGTCGGCAGCAGCGCGTCCCCGGTGACGTACGCGATGGTGGCGTCGAGCAGCCCGCCGCCCACCTGTTCGGCGACCTCGGCGACCAGATGGGCGCGGATGACGGCGCCGTCCGGCTCGTAGAGGTACCGGCCGGGCGTACGGACCCGGGGGTCGGGCAGGCCGGTGCCGCGCAGGGTGCGCGGGCCGGGCAGCAGCGTGGCCCGCACCGCCCCCGGCGCCGTGCCGGTCCCGAACCACAGCACGGCCTCCTTCACGTCCCCGCCGTCGGAGACCCACTCGGCCTCGGCGTCCTCGGGCACCGCCTCGTGCGGGATGCCGGGCGCCACCTTCAGCGCGGCGGCGCCGGAGGCCGTACGGGCCGCCCGCACGGCCCAGGACAGCGGCGGCGAGTACGCCTCGGGATCGAAGATCCGGCCCCGCCCGCCCCGCCGCGCCGGATCGACGAACACGGCGTCGTACCCACCCGTGTCCACCTCCGTCACGTCCGCCTCGCGCACCTCGATCAGCTCGCCGAGCCCCAGCGCGTCGGCGTTGGCGCGTGCGGCCGCGACGGCCGCCGGGTCGCGGTCGACGGCGAGCACCCGGACCCCGGCCCGCGCCAGCGCGATCGCGTCGCCCCCGATCCCGCAGCACAGGTCGGCCACGGAGCGCACCCCGAGCGCCCGGAAGCACGCCGCCCGGTACGCCGCCACACTCGCCCGCGTCGACTGCTCGACCCCGTTGGGCGTGAAGAGCATCCGCCCGGCGTCCTCCGCCCCGAACTTCGCCACCGCGCGCTGCCGCAGCCGCGCCTGCCCGAGCGCCGCCGACACCAGCTCGGCCGGATGCGTGCGCCGCAACCGGGTCGCGACCGCCAACTCCCGCGCGGGGTCGGTGTCGCGCACCTCGTCGAGGAGCGCGCGGCCTTCGGGGGCGAGCAGGGTGCGGAGGGAGTCCAGGTCGTTCACCGACTCATTGTGGGCCAGTCGGTGGATGGTGTGCCTCCGGCGCGGTGTCGGGCCGGGTTCGGCGGTCCGGGACTGCGAGGATCCGGCACCATGCGAGCAGTCGTACAAAATGACAAAAGTCGGGCGTCGCGTCGCGTGTCCCGGGTGCCTCGGGCCACCGTCGTCCTCGTCCTCGCCGCCCTCGCCGCCGGCTGCGCGCAGGGCGACGGCCAGGGGGTGCGGGGCGCCGCCGGCCAGCAGGCCCCGAAGGCTCCCCCCGCCCGCGCGGTCGACGGCGCGGCCAAGGCCCGCGCGGCCCGGGCCGCCCTGGTCGCCGCCGCCAAGCGCTGGGGCCTGGAGAAGGTCCCGCTCACGGCCCCCGCGCCGCCTGAGGAGAAGCCCGAGATCAAGGCCCGCGAGGGCTTCGAGGTCGACGGCCAGGAGGAGGACGGCCTCCCGCCGGTCTTCACCACGGTCCCCACCGAGGAGAAGGTCGTCTTCCTCACCATCGACGACGGCGCCGAGAAGGACCCGGCGTTCCTGAGGATGATGAGCGAGCTGAGGATCCCGTACACCGTCTTCCTCACCGACGAGGAGATCAAGGACGACTACGGCTACTTCAAGAAGATGCAGGCCCGCGGCATCACCCTCAACAACCACACCCTGAGCCACCCCTACCTCCCCGCGCTCTCCTACGAGGAGCAGAAGCAGGAGATCTGCGGCATGCAGGACGTGATGGAGAAGCGTTACGGCAAGCGCCCCGTCCTCTTCCGCCCGCCCTTCGGCAACTACGACGGCGACACCCTGCGCGCCGCCAAGTCCTGCGGCATCGAGTACGCCCCGATCTGGAGCGAGGAGGTGTACGTCGACCACTGGGAGTACCGCGAGTGGGACCAGGACCTGCACCCCGGCGACATCGTCCTCACCCACTTCCGGGGCACCGACGACTGGGACGGCACGATGACCGACATGGTCCGCCGCTTCCTGGACCGGATCACCGCCGACGGGTACGCGGTGGCCCGCCTGGAGGACTACCTGTGAGGCGAGGGCGGTTCCGGCCGGCCGGCGCCGCCCTGGCCGCCCTGCTGCTCCCGCTCACCGCCTGCGACCGGCTCGCCGCCCCCGCCGAACACGCGGCGGCGGCCGGGGACCCCGCCCAGCACGCCGACCAGGGGCGGCGGCCGCCCCCGGTCGTGGACCACGTCCGCACCGACGACCCGGTCGTCTTCCTCACCTACGACGACAGCGCCGAGCGCGACCCCGCCTTCGCCGGCCTGGTCCGCGAACGGCGCCTCCCGGTCACCCTGTTCCTCACCGACACCGTCGCCGGACCGGCGTACGGCGACTTGGCCCGGCTGCGCCCGTTCGGCGCGAGCCTGCAGAACCACACCCTCGACCACCGCTCCCTGCGCGGCCTGCCCTATGCCGGGCAGCGCGCCGAGATCTGCGGCCAGCAGACCAAGCTCAGGTCGCGCTTCGGCGTCCGCGCCCGCCTCTTCCGCCCGCCGCACGGCACGTACGACACCACGACCCTGCGCGCCGCCGCCGACTGCGGCATCACGGCCCTGGTCCTGTGGCGCGCCACCCTCGACGCCGACGGCGTCCTCGCCCCCACCCGCGGCGACCATCGCCTCCACCCCGGCGACATCATCGCCGTCGACCCGGACCACCCGACGGCCACGAACCTGGCGGCCCGCACGGAACACCTGCTGAGGACGATCGAGGAGCAGGGACTGAGGGTGGGCGACTTGGAGAAGTACCTGTAGTCACGGCCCGTCCGGCGCCCGCGCTCACACGAAAAACCGGCCGACGCGCCGTCGGCATTGGCACTCCGCTTGACCGAGTGCTAATCGCGGTCATAGTCTCGGGTCTGGCACTCCCCACCGGAGAGTGCCAACACAGCGACGGGCAGGTCCGGCACCCGCGACGACGGATCGACCTGGTCGCCACCTCAGACAGTTAACCCCGTGAGATCTCCGAAGGGGGAGGTCGGATCGTGACGACCGCCAGCTCCAAGGTTGCCATCAAGCCGCTCGAGGACCGCATCGTGGTCCAGCCGCTCGACGCCGAGCAGACCACGGCTTCGGGCCTGGTCATTCCGGACACCGCCAAGGAGAAGCCCCAGGAGGGCGTCGTCCTGGCCGTGGGCCCGGGCCGCTTCGAGGACGGCAACCGTCTTCCGCTCGACGTCAGCGTCGGCGACGTCGTGCTCTACAGCAAGTACGGCGGCACCGAGGTGAAGTACAACGGCGAGGAGTACCTCGTCCTCTCGGCCCGCGACGTGCTCGCGATCGTCGAGAAGTAGAAGTAGCTCCTTACTTCACCGAAGCACCTTGCTTTCCAGCTGCGCCCCTGGCTCCCGCGACCATAAAAAGCCGGGCGTCGGGGGCGCAGTTGCCGTATAACCCCAAGATTTCCGGAAGAGGGCTCACGCTCCCATGGCGAAGATCCTGAAGTTCGACGAGGACGCCCGTCGCGCCCTCGAGCGCGGCGTCAACAAGCTCGCCGACACCGTGAAGGTGACGATCGGCCCCAAGGGCCGCAACGTCGTCATCGACAAGAAGTTCGGCGCCCCCACTATCACCAACGACGGCGTCACCATCGCCCGCGAGGTCGAGATCGAGGACCCGTACGAGAACCTCGGCGCCCAGCTGGTGAAGGAGGTGGCGACCAAGACCAACGACATCGCGGGCGACGGGACCACCACCGCCACCGTGCTCGCCCAGGCGCTCGTGCGCGAGGGCCTGAAGAACGTCGCCGCCGGTGCCTCCCCGGCGCTGCTGAAGAAGGGCATCGACGCGGCCGTCGCCGCCGTGTCGGAAGACCTTCTCGCCACCGCCCGCCCGATCGAAGAGAAGTCCGACATCGCCGCCGTGGCCGCGCTGTCCGCCCAGGACCAGCAGGTCGGCGAGCTGATCGCCGAGGCGATGGACAAGGTCGGCAAGGACGGTGTCATCACCGTCGAGGAGTCCAACACCTTCGGTCTGGAGCTGGACTTCACCGAGGGCATGGCCTTCGACAAGGGCTACCTGTCGCCGTACTTCGTGACGGACCAGGAGCGCATGGAGGCCGTCCTCGACGACCCGTACATCCTGATCAACCAGGGCAAGATCTCCTCCATCGCGGACCTGCTGCCGCTGCTGGAGAAGGTCATCCAGGCCAACGCCTCCAAGCCGCTGCTGATCATCGCCGAGGACCTGGAGGGCGAGGCGCTCTCCACCCTCGTCGTCAACAAGATCCGCGGCACCTTCAACGCGGTGGCCGTCAAGGCCCCCGGCTTCGGCGACCGCCGCAAGGCGATGCTGCAGGACATGGCCGTCCTCACCGGCGCCACGGTCATCTCCGAGGAGGTCGGCCTCAAGCTCGACCAGGTCGGTCTGGACGTGCTCGGCACCGCCCGCCGCATCACCGTCACCAAGGACGACACCACCATCGTCGACGGTGCCGGCAAGCGCGACGAGGTCGAGGGCCGCATCAACCAGATCAAGGCCGAGATCGAGTCCACGGACTCCGACTGGGACCGCGAGAAGCTCCAGGAGCGCCTCGCGAAGCTGGCCGGCGGCGTGTGCGTGATCAAGGTCGGCGCCGCCACCGAGGTGGAGCTGAAGGAGCGCAAGCACCGTCTGGAGGACGCCATCTCCGCGACCCGCGCCGCGGTCGAGGAGGGCATCGTCTCCGGTGGTGGCTCCGCGCTGGTCCACGCCGTCAAGGTCCTCGAGGGCAACCTCGGCAAGACCGGCGACGAGGCCACCGGTGTCGCGGTCGTCCGCCGCGCCGCCGTCGAGCCGCTGCGCTGGATCGCCGAGAACGCCGGCCTGGAGGGTTACGTCATCACCTCCAAGGTCGCCGAGCTCGACAAGGGCCAGGGCTTCAACGCCGCCACCGGCGAGTACGGCGACCTGGTCAAGGCCGGCGTCATCGACCCGGTGAAGGTCACCCGCTCCGCCCTGGAGAACGCCGCCTCCATCGCCTCCCTCCTGCTGACGACCGAGACCCTGGTCGTCGAGAAGAAGGAAGAGGAAGAGCCGGCCGCCGCGGGCCACGGCCACGCCCACTGAGCGCTGCGCTGAGCTGAGCGAACGGTGCCCGGTCCCCTGCGGGGGGCCGGGCACCGTTGCTTCGGCACGCCGGTGCCGGGAACGCGTCTGCCCGGTCGGGCTCGTCGCCGGGTGCCGCGTCGTCGTGGTGGCGCGCGCGGTTCCCCGCGCCCTCGCGGGGCGATGCCGCCGACGAACCCCGGCGAGCAGGCAAGCGGCGACAGCGGCTCGCACTCCTACTGCGGCCCGTACTTCCGCCCCGTCCGGGACGTGAGCCCGCCCAGCAGCCCCCGCGGTACCAGCTTCGCCGCGCCCATCAGGGTCTTGTAGCGGGGGTCGGGGATCGACACGGACTTTCCGCGGGACAGGTCGGCGAGGCCCGCCGCGACGACGTTGTCCGCGTCGAGCCACATCCAGTTCGGGATGTTGTCCGTGCCCATGCCGGCCCGCTCGTGGAACTCGGTGCGCACGAAGCCGGGGGCCAGGGCCATCAGGCGTACGCCGCTGCCGGCCAGGTCCTTCGCCACGCCCTGGGTGAACTGGACGACCCACGCCTTGGAGGCGCCGTAGGTGCCGCGCGGGACGAAGGCGGCGACCGAGGCCACGTTGACGACGCCGCCGCGGCCCCGCTCCCGCATCGCCTCCACCGCCGCCGAGGTCAGCCGGAGCACCGCCTCGCAGTGCACCTTGAGCATGGTCAGCTCGTCGGCCATGGGCACGTCGAGGAAACGGCCCTTGTTGCCGAAACCGGCGTTGTTGACCAGCAGGTCGACGGGGCTCCTGCGGTCCCCCAGCCGGGCGGCCACCGCGTCGATGCCGGCGTCCGTCGACAGGTCCGCCGTGAGCACCTCCGCCTCGATGCCGTGCCGGTCGTGCAGTTCGGTGGCCTGTTCGCGCAGTCGCTTGGTGTCGCGGGCCACCAGCACCAGGTCGTGTCCGTCGGCCGCCAGCCGACGCGCGAACGCGGCGCCGAGGCCCGCCGTCGATCCCGTAATCAATGCCGTTGTCATGGCGCAAGGTTAGGGCGCGGGATCACCGGTGCGGACCGACCACGTCCGCTTCGCTCAGCCGCCGTACTGCGCCACGTACTTCCGCGCCGCCGCCAGCGCCTCCGGGTGCAGCGCGTCGCCCGCCGCGAGCAGCCGGGGGAGCAGCTCCCGCTGGGTGGTCACCGCGCGGAACTGCAGGGCCACCGTCACCTCGTGGGCGGGCCGGTGCACGATCCGCACCGGGTCGCCCGCGCGGATCTCACCGGGCTCGACGACGCGGAAGTAGGCGCCCGGCGCACCCTTCTCGGTGAAGCGCTTCACCCAGCGCCGTTCACCCAGGTGGCCCTGGAAGGTGCGGCAGGGGATGCGTCCGGACGTCACCTCCAGCAGCAGCTCCGGGCCGACCCGCCAGCGCTCGCCGATGAGGGCACCGGCGAGGTCCAGGCCGGTGGTGGTGAGGTTCTCGCCGAACGAGCCGTCCGGCAGCTCACGGCCCAGCTCGGCCTCCCAGGCGTCCAGGTCCTCGCGCGCCATCGCGTACACCGCCTGGTCCTCGCCGCCGTGGTGCCGCGTGTCGCAGACGGTGTCGCCGGCCAGGCCGCTCGCCCCGAAGCCCTCCGTCCCGGGCGCCGCGACCCGCACGGGGCCGTCGGCCGGCCGCTTGTCGATGCCGGTGACGCCCTCGGGCTGGTCCGTGTACGGCACCGCCTTCGCGCGACCCAGGTTGACGGACAGGAGCCTCATGGCGGGAAGACGCATGCGAGAACGGTAGGACATGCTCGGTCAAAGCGGCGACGCATTATTCGGCGTCCGGTCAAAGGGTCGCTTATCCTCGGGGGTGTGATCGAGGCTCGTCATCTCCGCGTGCTGCGCGCCGTGGCATCCACCGGTTCCTTCTCCGCCGCGGGGCGCGAGCTGGGCTGCACCCAGCCCGCCGTCAGCCAGCAGATGAAGGCCCTGGAGTCCTCCGTCGGCACCCCGCTGCTGGTGCGCACCGGGCGCGAGATGCGGCTGACCCAGGCCGGAGAGGCGCTGGTGCGGCACGCCGCCGGGATCATCGCCGGGCTGACGGCGGCCGAGGAGGAGGTCGCCGCGATCGCCGGGCTGCGGGCCGGCCGGGTCCGGCTGGTCTCCTTCCCCAGCGGCAGCTCCACCCTCGTACCGACCGCCCTCGCCGCGCTGCGCGCCGCGCACCCCGGCACCCGGGTCTCCCTGGAGGAGGCCGAGCCACCGAAGTCCGTCGAGCTGCTGCGCGAGGGTGACTGCGACGTGGCGCTCGCCTTCCGCTACGAGGGCGCGGCCGGCGCCGAGGAGTGGGACGACCTGGTCGTACGGCCGCTGCTGACCGACCGGCTGGTGGCGCTGGTTCCCGAGGGGCACCGGCTGGCCCGTACCGAAGGGTCCGTGGCCATCGGCGAGCTGGCCCGGGAGTCCTGGATCGCGGGCTGCCCGCGCTGTCGCGGCCAGCTGGTCGAGGTGTGCGAGGGCGCCGGATTCGCTCCCCGCATCGACTTCGCGACCGACGACTACCCGGCGGTGGTCGGCCTGGTCGGTGCGGGCCTCGGCGTGGCCGTCCTGCCCCAGCTCGCCGTCGAGTCCGTACGGCCCAGGGGAGCGCGCACGGTCGCGCTGGAGCCGGCCGTGCGGCGGGAGATCGTCGCGCTCACGCTGCCCGACCTGGCGCAGGTGCCGGCCGTGACGGCCACGCTGGACGAGCTGGCCCGGGCGGGCGCCCGCCAGCCGGCGGCGCGCTGACCCCGTCGGGGAGTTCCGCGGGGGTCCTTGAGGGGCCTACGTCGCCTTCTTCCAGAGAAACGTTCCTTCAGTGAGGTGCGGCCGCCTCCCCGCCGGCCGACGCCGCCACCAGGCGGTTGCGGGCGCGCCCCATGAGTTCTTCGCGCTCGTCCTCGGTCAGCCCGCCCCACACGCCGTACGGCTCGCGCACCGCCAGCGCGTGCGCCGCGCACTCGGCGCGGACCGGGCACCTCATGCAGACCTCCTTGGCCGAGTTCTCGCGAGCACTCCGTGCCGCACCGCGTTCGCCTTCCGGATGGAAGAAGAGCGAGCTGTCCACCCCGCGGCACGCAGCCAGGAGTTGCCAGTCCCACAGGTCCGCGTTCGGTCCGGGAAGGCGGGAGAAATCTGCCATTGCGTGACCCCTTGTAGCCGTTCTGGGTGGATACGGTGTCCACGACCGTACAACTACGATCTAAGGAGATGAAAATATGACTCATTGCGAATCTAGCCGCAGACACCAGCGAAGTGGAAGAAAAGCGGCTAAATGGGGCACCGCTTGTGATGAAACGGCGCGGGTCCCTCGCGCATGTCTGCTGCGTGGCCGCCCCCTCACGTAGAGTGCCGAAGACGACACACAGCCCCGTAACTCTTTCGAGTGACCATCGTTGAGAGTGCGGAGGCGGTTGAAGGAACAAGTGCTCGGGCGGGCGTCCGGGACGGTCGACCGCACAGGTGACGATTTCGTACCAGCCTGGAGGCTCAACGTGACGCGCATCAGCTGCGGAGGACGGCCATGACTTCCGTCCTCGTCTGCGACGACTCCCCGCTTGCCCGAGAGGCGCTCCGCCGCGCGGTCGCGACCGTGCCCGGCGTCGAGCGCGTGACGACGGCCGCCAACGGCGAGGAAGTCCTCCGCCGCTGGGGAGCCGACCGCTCGGACCTGATTCTGATGGACGTGCGCATGCCCGGTCTGGGCGGCGTCGAGACCGTCCGGCGGCTGCTGTCCGCCGACCCCGGCGCGCGCATCATCATGCTCACCGTCGCCGAGGACCTGGACGGCGTGGCCCTCGCCGTCGCCGCCGGTGCCCGTGGCTACCTGCACAAGGACGCCTCGCGCGCCGAACTGCGCGCCACCGTCACCCAGGCCCTCGCCGACCCGACCTGGCGGCTCGCCCCGCGCCGGCTGCGCTCGGCCGAGATGGGTGCCGCGCCCACGCTCACCGCGCGTGAGATCCAGGTGCTCGAGGGCATGAGCCACGGCCGTTCCAACGCGGAGATCGGCCGGGAGCTGTTCCTCTCCGAGGACACCGTCAAGACCCATGCCCGTCGGCTCTTCAAGAAGCTCGGCGCCTCGGACCGGGCGCACGCGGTGGCGCTCGGCTTCCGGTGGGGCCTGGTCCGCTAGGGGAACCCCGTGCGGTGGAGGCCGACGAGGCCCGTCGGGGGTGTGACGCTCCCCGCTTATCGCGAGGTGAGCGGGGGTGACAAGGCGACCCGCCGGAGGCCCGCTGCTCGTTTCGCCGCGGATGACGCATCCTTGAGGTGTGGAGTTCCTCGGGGACGAGTCGGTCGAGCGGAAGGGGAGGGCGCAGGGGATGAGTTCCGGCGCACCTGCTCATAACGCTTCGGTGCACAACAACGGGCACGGAGCCACGGATCGGACGGCCGCAAGGCACCATGGACCGATGCGTGACGACGAGGCGCCCCCGGACCAGGGGACGGTCGGTGGGCTCGTCCACCGCGCCGTAGACGGGGACGAGCAGGCCACGCACGACCTGCTCGCCCATGTCCACCCCCTGGCGTTGCGCTACTGCCGCACGCGGCTGTCCCGGCTGCCCGGCGACGCCCGGCACTTCGTCGAGGACCTCGCCCAGGAGGTCTGCGTCGCGGTACTGCTCGCGCTGCCCCGCTACAAGGACACCGGACGCCCCTTCGAGGCGTTCGTCTTCGCCATCGCCGCCCACAAGGTCGCCGACCTCCAGCGCTCCGCGATGCGCCACCCGGGCTCTACGGCCGTCCCGTCCGACGAGATGCCCGAGCGGCCGGACGACTCGCTGGGTCCCGAGGAGCGGGCGCTGCTCAACAGCGACGCCGCCTGGGCCAAGAAACTGCTGGCCAACCTGCCGGAGAACCAGCGCGAGCTGCTCCTGCTGCGCATCGCGGTCGGCCTCACGGCGGAGGAGACCGGACAGATGTTGGGAATGTCACCCGGGGCGGTCCGGGTCGCCCAGCACCGGGCGCTGAGCCGGCTGCGGGCGCTGGCGGAGCAGTAGTTCGGGCGGTTCGCGCCGTCGTCCACGCGGCGGTCCGCCTCGTACAAAGGCACGAAGGTCGCATGCTTCCTTGATCGTGGAATGACCCACGTCCACTTCCCGTTAGCATGGACATCCGCACCGAGCAAGGCCATTTGGGGAAGGTGTCATGACTGCCAACGTCGACGGAGTGCCCGAGAAATTCGCGACACTCGGGCTGACCTACGACGACGTGCTGCTGCTGCCGGGCGCCTCCGCGGTGCTTCCGAACGCGGTCGACACCTCGTCCCGCATCTCCCGCAACGTACGGGTCAACATCCCGCTGCTCTCCGCGGCCATGGACAAGGTGACCGAGTCCCGGATGGCCATCTCCATGGCCCGCCAGGGCGGCGTCGGCGTCCTGCACCGCAACCTGTCCATCGAGGACCAGGCCAACCAGGTCGACCTGGTGAAGCGCTCCGAGTCGGGCATGGTGGCCAACCCCATCACCATCCACCCGGACGCCACCCTCGGCGAGGCCGACGCCCTGTGCGCCAAGTTCCGCATCAGCGGCGTCCCGGTCACCGACGGCGCGGGCAAGCTGCTCGGCATCGTCACCAACCGCGACATGGCCTTCGAGACCGACCGCACCCGGCAGGTGCGCGAGGTCATGACGCCGATGCCGCTGGTCACCGGCCAGGTCGGCATCTCCGGCGTGGACGCCATGGAGCTGCTGCGCCGCCACAAGATCGAGAAGCTGCCGCTGGTCGACGGCGACGGCGTCCTCAAGGGCCTGATCACGGTCAAGGACTTCGTGAAGGCCGAGCAGTACCCGCACGCCGCGAAGGACGGGAAGGGCCGCCTGCTCGTCGGCGCCGCCGTGGGCGCCAGCCCCGAGGCGCTCGACCGCGCCCAGGCCCTCGCCGAGGCCGGGGTGGACTTCCTCGTCGTCGACACCTCGCACGGCCACAACAGCAACGCGCTGAGCTGGATGTCGAAGATCAAGTCGAGCGTCGGCATCGACGTCGTCGGCGGCAACGTCGCCACCCGTGACGGCGCCCAGGCGCTGATCGACGCGGGCGTGGACGGCATCAAGGTCGGCGTCGGCCCCGGCTCCATCTGCACCACCCGCGTGGTCGCCGGCATCGGCGTCCCGCAGGTCACCGCGATCTACGAGGCCTCCCTCGCCGCCCGCGCCGCCGGGGTGCCCCTGATCGGCGACGGCGGCCTCCAGTACTCCGGCGACATCGGCAAGGCGCTGGCCGCCGGCGCCGACACCGTGATGCTGGGCAGCCTCCTCGCGGGCTGCGAGGAGTCGCCGGGCGAGCTGCAGTTCATCAACGGCAAGCAGTTCAAGTCGTACCGCGGCATGGGCTCGCTGGGCGCCATGCAGTCCCGCGGCCAGGGCCGGTCGTACTCGAAGGACCGGTACTTCCAGGCCGAGGTCGCCTCCGACGACAAGCTCGTGCCCGAGGGCATCGAGGGCCAGGTCCCCTACCGGGGTCCGCTGGCCAACGTCCTGCACCAGCTCGTCGGCGGCCTGCGCCAGACCATGGGCTACGTGGGCGCCGCCACCATCGAGGAGATGGAGTCCAAGGGCCGCTTCGTCCGGATCACCTCCGCGGGCCTCAAGGAGAGCCACCCGCACGACATCCAGATGACGGTCGAGGCGCCGAACTACAGCCGCAGCAAGTAAGCACCCAGGCAGCAGCCTCCCGAGGGCGGCTCCGGACCATCCGGGGCCGCCCTCTGCGGTGCCCCGGCGAGCCCGTCGGGGATACTGGAAGGCGCTGCAACGCATCAGGGAAAGGCCACAGACGTGACTGAGATCGAGATCGGGCGCGGCAAGCGCGGCCGCCGGGCGTACGCCTTCGACGACATCGCCGTCGTCCCCAGCCGCCGTACGCGGGACCCGAAGGAGGTCTCGATCGCCTGGCAGATCGACGCCTACCGCTTCGAGCTGCCGTTCCTGGCCGCTCCCATGGACTCGGTCGTCTCCCCGGCCACCGCCATCCGCATCGGCGAGCTGGGCGGCCTCGGCGTTCTCAACCTGGAAGGGCTCTGGACCCGGCACGAGGACCCGCAGCCGCTGCTCGACGAGATCGCCGAGCTGGACACCGACAACGCGACCCGCCGCCTCCAGGAGATCTACGCGGCTCCCATCAAGGAGGAGCTGATCGGGCAGCGCATCAAGGAGGTGCGCGACTCGGGCGTGGTCACCGCCGCCGCGCTCTCCCCGCAGCGCACCGCCCAGTTCTCCAAGGCCGTCGTGGACGCGGGGGTCGACATCTTCGTCATCCGCGGCACCACCGTCTCCGCGGAGCACGTCTCCGGCTCGCACGAGCCGCTGAACCTGAAGCAGTTCATCTACGAGCTGGACGTCCCGGTGATCGTCGGCGGCTGCGCCACCTACACCGCCGCCCTGCACCTGATGCGCACCGGCGCCGCGGGCGTCCTCGTCGGCTTCGGCGGCGGCGCCGCCCACACCACGCGCAACGTGCTGGGCATCCAGGTGCCCATGGCCACCGCGGTCGCGGACGTGGCGGCGGCCCGCCGGGACTACATGGACGAGTCCGGCGGCCGGTACGTGCACGTCATCGCCGACGGCGGCGTCGGCTGGTCCGGCGACCTGCCCAAGGCCATCGCCTGCGGCGCGGACTCCGTGATGATGGGCTCCCCGCTGGCCCGCGCGACCGACGCGCCGGGCAAGGGCAACCACTGGGGCATGGAAGCCGTGAACGAGGAGCTGCCGCGCGGCAAGAAGGTCGACCTCGGCACGGTCGGCACCATCGAGGAGATCCTCACCGGCCCGTCCCGCAACCCCGACGGCTCGATGAACTTCTTCGGCGCCCTGCGCCGCGCGATGGCCACCACCGGCTACAGCGAGCTTAAGGAGTTCCAGCGCGTCGAGGTGACGGTCGCGGACTCGCAGCACCGGCGGTAGTCGCCACGGCATGTGAAGGGGCCGGTCACCTGGCGGGTGACCGGCCCCTTTCGCGTGCTCGGGGGCTCTTGAGGGGCGCGTGACGCGGCGCGGGGGCGTGCGGTGGCGTTCGGGGCGAATGCGCCGGGGAGGGCCGTGCCGGATCGGTAATGTCCCTGCTCGGCGCCCCGCTCTCTGAGGGCGCCCCCTTCCAAGGAACCGTTCCGGACCCCGCTCCTCGGGGCCCGGCCCGAATTCCAGACGGACCGCCTCACCGGGATATGGGCGGCATCGTGGAAGGCGGCGCGCCATGGGCCGTCACCGCAAGCCCACCCGCTGGGACCGGATCCGTCTGCGGATGGTGAAGTTCCGGAGGAGGTGCATCTTGTGGATCCACGGGAAGTGAGCGGCCGCCCCCACGAGAACTAGGGGCGGACACTCCGATCACTTCTTGGAGCCTGCCGCAGGCCCACTGCGGTGGGCTCCACCTGCTCCCCCACCGTACCGGCGTGGCCGCCCTCTCACCACCAACCCCGTGGCACGGTCACCCCCGTGCGCCCCCGGCTCACAACCGGTGCGCCGCCCCCGTGGGGGTGGCTCCCCGCGTGTCCAGGAGGAGCTGCGCCTTCACCGACAGGCCCTGGAGGTCGTACGTGCGGTGCTGCTGGAGGAGGATCGTGAGGTCGGCGTCGGCGGCGGCCTCGTAGAGGGAGTCGGCGCGGGGGACGGGGCGGTCGGCGACCTTCCAGGAGGGGATGTGCGGGTCGTGGTAGCTCACGGCGGCGCCCATCGACATCAGGCGGGTCGCGATCTCCTCGGCCGGGGTGGCCTGCTGGTCGGCGAGGTCGGCCTTGTAGGTGACGCCGAGCAGGAGGACCCGGGCGCCGCGCGCGGACTTGCCGTGCTCGTTGAGGAGGGCGGCGGCGCGCTGGACGACGTAGCGCGGCATCTGGGAGTTGACCTGCTGGGCCAGCTCCACCATGCGCAGGCTGTGCGGGGCCCGGCCGGTCAGGTCCTGGGCGACGGAGTGGCCGCCGACGCCGGGGCCCGGGCGGAATGCCTGGAAGCCGAACGGCTTGGTCTCCGCGCAGCGCAGGACGTCCCAGAGGTCGACGCCGAGGTCGTCGCAGAGCACGGCCATCTCGTTGACCAGGGCGATGTTCACGTGCCGGAAGTTGGTCTCCAGGAGCTGGACCGTCTCGGCCTCCCGCGGACCCCGGGCGCGGACCACCTTGTCGGTGAGGCGGCTGTAGAACGCGGCGGCCGATTCGGTGCAGGCGGGGGTGAGGCCGCCGATGACCTTCGGGGTGTTGGCCGGGGTGAAGTCGCGGTTGCCGGGGTCCACGCGGCTGGGGGAGTAGGCGAGGTGGAAGTCGCGGCCGGCGCGCAGCCCGGAGCCCTGCTCCAGGAGCGGACGCAGGAACTCCTCCGTGGTCCCGGGCCGCACCGGGGACTCCAGGATCACCGTGGTGTGCGGGCGCATGTGGGCGGCCAGGGTGCGGGCCGCGGCCTCCACCTGGGTGAGGTCCAGGCCGCCGTCCGCGCCCGGCGGGGTGGGCGCGCAGATGACGGCGGTGCGGACGCGGCCCAGCTCGGCCGGTCCGGGCGGGGTGCGGAAGCCCGTGGCGAGCATCCGGCGCACCTCGGCGGGGGTGAGCGGGTCGGCCTCGGGTCCGGTGCGGTAGCCGAGGGTGGGGATGCCGGCGGCGACGGCGGCCTGGGCCAGGGGCAGGCCGTACGGGCCGAGTCCGATGACGGCGAGATCTGCGGGCATGGCGTGGGCCGTCCTTCCCAGTAGCCGAAGCGGGACAGGTGCGCAAGCCCGGTGGACAGGACGGGCGAGCACAACGTCAGACTAGGAGTAAATATGACCGATTTGCGGTATTGATCTGCGGAGTTTCGGCGAGTGTCGACGGCGCTCTGCCTGCCGGTACGGGCCTGTGGGGAAGTTGTCCACAGGTTGGGGCCCCCGGCTGCCGAAGTCGGGCAGGCCGGTCAGAATCTGGGCATGGTGGGTACCAGGAACCGGGCTCGCCCGACGGGTGCGGCCGACGCGACCGACAGCGGGAGGCAGCAGTGAGGACAGCGACCCTTGGGCCGGCGCAGCGGGCCGAGTCGCTCGCGGCCATGGCCGAGCGCGAGCTTGACGTACTGGTGGTGGGAGCCGGTGTGGTCGGTGCGGGCACCGCGCTCGACGCCGTGACGCGCGGCCTGTCCGTCGGCCTGGTCGAGGCCAGGGACTGGGCCTCGGGCACCTCCAGCAGGTCCAGCAAGCTGATCCACGGCGGCCTGCGCTATCTGGAGATGCTCGACTTCGTGCTCGTGCGGGAGGCGCTGAAGGAGCGCGGACTGCTGCTCGAACGGCTCGCGCCGCACCTGGTGAAGCCGGTGCCGTTCCTGTACCCGCTCCAGCACAAGGGGTGGGAGCGGCTGTACGCGGGCTCCGGCGTCGCGCTCTACGACGCCATGTCCATGGCCCGCGGCCACGGCCGGGGACTGCCGCTGCACCGGCACCTGAGCCGCCGTCACGCCCTGCGCGTGGCACCCGCCCTGAAGAAGGACGCGCTGGTCGGCGCGCTGCAGTACTACGACGCCCAGATGGACGACGCCCGCTTCGTGGCCACGCTGGTGCGCACCGCCGCGGCGTACGGCGCCAAGGTCGCCAACCGCGCCCGGGTCACCTCCTTCCTGCGCGAGGGCGAACGGGTGGTCGGCGCGCGGGTGCAGGACGTCGAGGCGGGCGGCGAGTACGAGGTCCGCGCCAAGCAGGTGGTGAACGCGACCGGGGTGTGGACCGACGACACCCAGGCGATGGTGGGCGAGCGCGGCCAGTTCCACGTGCGGGCCTCCAAGGGCATCCACCTGGTCGTGCCCAAGGACCGCATCCACTCCAGCACCGGCCTGATCCTGCGTACCGAGAAGTCCGTGCTGTTCGTCATCCCCTGGGGCCGGCACTGGATCATCGGCACCACGGACACCGACTGGGACCTGGACAAGGCCCACCCGGCCGCGTCCAGCGCCGACATCGACTACCTGCTGGAACACGTCAACTCCGTGCTGTCGGTGCCCCTCACGCGCGACGACGTCGAGGGCGTGTACGCCGGTCTGCGTCCGCTGCTGGCCGGCGAGTCGGACGCCACCAGCAAGCTGTCGCGCGAGCACACCGTCGCCCACCCGGTGCCCGGCCTGGTGGTCGTGGCGGGCGGCAAGTACACGACGTACCGGGTGATGGCCAAGGACGCCGTGGACGAGGCCGTGCACGGGCTCGACCTGCGGGTCGCCGACTGCGTCACCGAGGAGACCCCGCTGCTCGGCGCCGAGGGCTACCACGCCCAGTGGAACGCGCGGGCGCGGATCGCCGCGCGCACCGGACTGCACGTCGTACGCGTCGAGCATCTGCTCAACCGCTACGGCTCGCTGACGGAGGAACTGCTCGAACTCGTCGCCGCCGACCCCTCCCTGGGCGAGCCGCTCACCGGCGCCGACGACTACCTGCGCGCCGAAGTCGTCTACGCCGCCTCGCACGAGGGCGCGCGGCACCTGGACGACGTCCTCACCCGGCGCACCCGCATCTCCATCGAGACCTTCGACCGGGGCACGCGCTGCGCCCGCGAGGCCGCCGAGCTGATGGCGCCGGTGCTGGGCTGGGACAAGGGCCAGGTCGAGCGGGAGATCGAGCACTACGAGAAGCGGGTCGAGGCCGAGCGGGAGTCCCAGCGCCAGCCGGACGACCTGACGGCCGACGCGGCCCGGCTGGGGGCACCGGACATCGCGGCGCGGTGAGGAGGGCGGGAAGGGAACCCTCCGGGCACCCTGGGCGTAGAGCACTTGTCGGGTGAGGGACAATGAAGGCTCTGTCAGGGCGGGTTGCATGAGGGGACGCATGTCGGAGGCGGAGCGGGCGGGGACATCCCGTACGGACAAGAGCGCACGTCTCCTCGCCGGGCGGTACCGGCTGGGAGACGTGCTCGGCCGCGGCGGCATGGGGACGGTGTGGCGCGCCGAGGACGAGACCCTCGGACGCACGGTCGCCGTCAAGGAGCTGCGGTTCCCGGGGAACATCGACGAGGAGGAGAAGCGGCGCCTGATCACGCGCACGCTGCGCGAGGCCAAGGCGATCGCGCGGATCCGCAACAACAGCGCCGTCACGGTGTACGACGTGGTCGAGGAGGACGACCGGCCGTGGATCGTGATGGAACTCGTCGAGGGCAAGTCGCTCGCCGAGGCCATCCGTGAGGACGGTCTGCTGGAGCCCAGGCGCGCCGCCGAGGTCGGCCTCGCCGTCCTGGACGTGCTGCGCTCCGCGCACCGCGAGGGCATCCTGCACCGCGACGTGAAGCCGTCGAACGTACTGATCGCCGAGGACGGCCGGGTCGTGCTCACCGACTTCGGCATCGCCCAGGTCGAGGGCGACCCCTCCATCACCTCCACCGGCATGCTCGTCGGCGCCCCCTCCTACATCTCCCCCGAGCGTGCCCGCGGCCACAAGCCGGGCCCGGCGGCCGACCTGTGGTCGCTGGGCGGCCTGCTGTACGCCGCCGTCGAGGGCACCCCGCCCTACGACCGGGGCTCGGCGATCGCGACGCTCACCGCGGTGATGACGGAGAACCTGGAGGAGCCGAAGAACGCCGGCCCGCTCCGGGACGTGATCTACGGGCTGCTCACCAAGGACCCCGACCAGCGGCTCGACGACGCGGGCGCCCGCGCCATGCTCAACAAGGTCATCCACGCCCCGGAGCAGGCGGCCGGGGCCGAACCGGTCGACGCCACCAAGGTGGTGCCGCTGCCCCCGCAGCCGGACGGGCGCAGGCGCCGCGGCGGTGCCCAGGGATCCGGCGGCAGGCTCGGCGAGGAGGCCGGGGAGAAGCTTCGCGGAGCGCTGCGTTCCGTGCGCAAGGCGGCCGTCGGGGCCGGTGCGGCCGGTGCCGCCGCCGCCTCGCGGACCAAGCCGGACGACGGCGGCCGGACGGCCGGG
>NZ_MULI01000082.1 GCF_002939385.1 Streptomyces sp. MH60
CCGGGCCCTGGGACGCGCGGGTCTCGGCGAGGGCACGCGCGAACTCCCCGGCGCCGCCCGCGACCCGCCGTGCCGCGGGCGCGGACTCGGGGGGCAGGTCCTCGATCGCCGGGCAGGAGGCGTACAGCACCGGCAGCCCGGACGCGAGCCCCTCCACGGCGGCCAGGCCGAAGGCCTCCTCCGGCGACGGCGAGGCGAGGACGTCCATCGCGGCGGCCAGCGCGGGCAGGTCGGGGCCGGGGGAGCCGTCGGGGAGGTAGGGGCGTTCGCCGGTGAGCAGGACGCGGTCGGCGACCCCCGCCTCGTGGGCGGTGCGGCGCAGCAGGTGCTCCTCGGGGCCGCCGCCGACCAGCAGCAGCCAGCAGTCCGCCGGGAGCAGGGCGAGGGCCCGGACCAGGACGTCGAAGCGTTTGGCCGCCGTCAGCCGGCCGACGCCGCCCACGACGTACGCGCCCTCGGGCAGGCCGAGGCGGCGCCGGGTGCGCAGCCGCCGGACCGGGTCGAAGCGGAAGCGGGCCAGGTCGATGCCGTTGGGGACGACCTCGATGCGGGGCGCGGGCACGCCCCAGCGCCGCAGCCGGTCGGCGACGGTGGGGGAGACGGCGACCGTGGCGCTGCCCAGGCGCTCCCCGGCCAGGTACAGCGCGCGGACGCCCGGGGTGAGCGGGCGGCCCTCCATCTGGGAGTCGCCGAGGGAGTGTTCGGTGGCGACCACCGCGCGCACCCCGGCCAGGCGGGCGGCGAGGCGGCCGTAGAGGCAGGCGCGGTAGAGGTGGGTGTGCACGAGGTCGTAGCCGCCGGTGCGGATCAGACGGGCCAGCCGGGGCAGCGCGGCCAGATCGCGGTTGCCGGTCATGCCGAGGTGGACGACGTGCACGCCGTCGGACAGCAGACCGTCGGCGACCGGGCCGGGGTTGGTGAGCGTCACGACGTCGCAGTCGACGGGGAGGTGCCGCAGGAGCAGCCGCAGCTGCTGCTCGGCGCCGCCGACGCCGAGACCGGTGATGATGTGCAGGGCCTTCACGTCGGTCACCTCACACTCCCGCCGGGGCCCGGCGGCGCAGGCGGTGCAGCCGGGTCTTCAGCAACAGCCGTACGGGTGTGTCCCGCTGGCCCACGTGCACGCGCGGCAGGGCGTACGGGCCGGTCAGCGGGCCGGGGTCGATGGCACAGGCGTAGGTGTAACCGGCGGCGCGCACGGCGTCGGCGGCGCGGGCGTCGACCGTGCCGTACGGGTAGCAGAAGCCGATGACCGGAGCGCCGGCCAACTCCGAGAGCAGCGCCCGGCTGCCGGCGGTCTCGGCGGTCAGCGTGGTGCCGTCCACCGCGGTCAGGTCGACGTGGGTGAGACCGTGCGAGCCGATCTCGACGCCCTCGGCGGCGGCGCGGCGGATGCCGTCGGCGGTCAGCAGCGGCTTGCGCGGGCCCAGCGGGTCCCAGGCGTTGTCGCCGCCGAGCCGTCCCGGCAGTACGAAGAGGGTCGCCCCGCAGCCCCAGCGACGCAGACACGGCAGCGCGTGCTCGACGAAGTCGGCGTATCCGTCGTCGAAGGTCAGCCCCACCAGGTCCCGGCCGCCGCCCCGGGCGCGGGCGGCCAGCAGCTCGGCGACCGGAACGCCGCGCAGCCCGCGCCGCCGCAGCCAGCCCAGCTGCGCGTCCAGCCGGTCGGGCGTGACCGTGATGCGGTACGGGTCGTCCGAGCAGTCGCCGACGGAGTGGTACATGGCGACCCAGGGGACGGTGCCGGGGCGGGCGTCAGCGGTCGTGGTCGCGGAAGGGGAACCGGAAGCGGAAACGGCCATGAGGGAGCCTTCGTGTGACGGGGTGGGGGAAACGGAGGGCGCTCAGGCCCCGGACGCCCAGGGCCAGGCAGAGGGCGACGAAGACACCGCCGACGGTGGCGGCGCCGACGGCCAGCGAGAGGGCGGTCCGCGAAACGGCGGCACCGGCGTCGGTGACCAGGTCCGCGGCCAGTGCGCCCGAGCCGGTCGCCACGGCCGCCGCCAGCAGCGGCCGGCCCAGGTCGCCCAGGACCCGCCGGACCCGCACCGGCACGCTGCGCGGACCCATCCCGGCGAGCAGCAGGGCGGCGGTGACGGTGATGCCGGCGGCGTTGGCGGCGGCGATGCCGGTCACGCCCCACGGGCCGACCGCGCGGGCGCCCGCGACGGCGGTGGCCACGACGCCGACGGCCATCGCGCCGAACGGGTACCAGGAGGCGCGGCCCGCCGAGAAGTAGGAGCGGGCCAGCGCGCCCACCACCGTCTGGCCGAGCAGCCCGAGCGCGTACACCCGCATGACGCCCGCGGTCGCCGCCGTGTCGGCCGGCGTGAACGCGCCGCGCTGGAAAAGGAGCTGGATGATCTGCGGCGCGCAGGCGACGACGGTGGCCGCGCCGAGCAGCACCAGGCAGGCCGCCAGCGCCACGTCCCGCTCGACCCGGTCGCGGGCCCGCTCCGTGTCGCCGTCGGCCAGCGCGCGGGCCACCACCGGGAAGGTGACCGTGCACAGCATCAGCGACAGCGTCATCGGGATCTGCGCGACCTTCTGCGCGTAGTTCAGGTGCGAGATGGCCCCGGAGGGCAGCCCGGAGGCCAGAAAGCGCTCGATGAGCACCTGGGACTGGCGACACAGGGCGAACAGCAGGACGGTGCCGAACAGGGCGAGGGCGAGGGGACGGGCGCTGTCCGTGGCGCCCGGCGGGCGTGCGCTGTCCGTGGCGCCCGGCGGGCGGGTGCGGTGCGTGGCGTGCGGAGGGTGCTCTGCGTCCGTGGCGTCCGACGGGCGTGGGCTGTCCGTGGTGCCTGACGGGGACGTGCCGTGCGTGGTGCCCGACGGGCCGGTGCGGTGCGTGGTGACCGACAGGGGTGCTCCGCCTGCCGGGCGTTCTCCGTCCGCGCCGCCCGGTGCGCCCTCGCCGCTGCCCCGCCGCCGCAGCTGGCCGAGCAGCGAGGGGAGTTGCGTCGCCACCATCAGGGCCCCGCCCACCGCGACCCCGACCGCCGCCGAGCGCACCCCCCAGCGCCCGCCGAGCACGAACATCGCCGTGATGATGCCGGTGTTGTAGGCGACGTAGATCGCCGCCGG
Source organism: Streptomyces sp. MH60 (assembly GCF_002939385.1). GTDB lineage: Bacteria > Actinomycetota > Actinomycetes > Streptomycetales > Streptomycetaceae > Streptomyces. The sequence goes on from NZ_MULI01000082.1 coordinate 3,088, forward strand.
TGCCGGGAACCGGCGGTGCGCCCGCAGCGCGGCGCTGCAGTACCCGGCGAGCCCGAAGCTGACGACGCAGGTGGCGGTGAGCCGCATGCAGTCCACGGCGAGGGCGTGGTCGGCCAGCCCCGGCGCCAGGGCCCGCACCAGCACCGGCGCGGCGGCGGCGACCAGCGCACCGGCCGCCGCGAAGGCCAGGGCCAGCCGGGGCAGCGTCGAGGCGACCAGCGCGCGGACCGGGTCGCCGGGGGCGCCCTGCGCGCGGCGGGCCAGGGCCAGGCTGAACATCGGGACCAGCGCGAAGGCCAGCCCGTCCTCGATCAGCAGCGTCGCCGCGAACTCGGGCACCGTCCACGCCACCAGGAAGGCGTCCGTCTCGCTCCCGGCCCCGAACAGCCGGGCCAGCGCCTGGTCCCGGGCCAGTCCGAGCACCGACCCGGCCACCGAGAGCACGGCCGTGACGAGGGCGGCGCGGGCGAGGAAACGCCCCGAGGAGCCGCCCTCGGCGACGGGTGCGGTCTCCGCGTACGGGGTCTCGGCCCGGGGGACCGCGCCGTGGGACGCGTCCGCTTCGCCCGCCGGGTGCGGCGAGGTCGTCGTCACGGCTCCGGCACCTCCCGCGCGGCCGAACCCAGCGCCCACCAGGCCGCCAGCCCGAAGCACACCGCCGTGAGCACGGTCGAGGGCCCGCCGATGTCGGCGTACGCGAAGTCGGTCAGCTGCCACACCAGCAGCCCGCAGGCGACCAACGCGCAGTCCGGCACCGAGCCGTGTTCCCGCCGTGCGCCGCGCAGCCCGCGCAGGCCCAGCACGAGCAGCGCCAGCCAGCTCCCGGCCAGCGCCAGCAGCCCGATCAGCCCCTGTTCGGCCAGCACCAGCAGGTACATGTTGTGCGGGGACAGCAGCGGCTGCCTGCGGTACCCGGCACCCGCGCCGTCGGTCTCGCTGCCCGAGGACAGCGCCAACGAGGCATGGGCGTCACGGTGTTCGGGGAAGCCCTTCAGCCCCACACCGGTCAACGGCCGCTCCCGCCACATCCCGGCCGCCGCCGCCCACATCGTGTAGCGGTCGGTCACCGACTGGTCGGGGGCGGCGGTGACCCGCGTGATGCTGCCGACCCGCTCCTGGAGTATCGCCGTACCGACCCCGAAGCCGCCCACCAGCACCACCGCCGCCGCGACCACGGCCGCCGCCACCGCCAACGCCCTGCGCACCCCCGCGAGCAGCAGCTGCACCGCGCACGTCACCGCCGTCGCGATCCACGCCCCGCGGCTGAACGACAGGGCGAGCGGCAGCAGCAGGGCGAGCGCGCACCCGGCGGCGAGCAGCCGCTGCCGCACCGGCGTCCGGCCCACCGCCAGCCCCACCGCGCAGACCAGCCCCAGGGAGACCACGGTCGCCATCCCCATCACGTCCTGCGGCCCGAAGGTGCCCACCGCCCGGACCCGCTCGCCCTGGTAGGAGGCGCCGGTCGCGGTCACGTACTGGTGTACCCCGACCGCCCCCTGCCACAGGGCCAGCCCCACCATCGACCGGGCCAGCAGCCGTACGTCGCCCCGGTCGCGCACGAGCAGCAGTACGGCGGCCGGGACCAGGACGAAGACCTGGAGGTAGCGGCCGAGGCCCGCCAGCCCCGCCCCCGGCGACCCGGCGCCCGCGGCGGCGACGGCCAGGCCGAGCACGGGCAGCCCGAGCACCACCGCCGCCGTACGGGACAGGGGGCGCCGCCGGTCCCGCACCAGCCGCAGCGCGCAGTACAGCACCGCCAGCGCGGAGACCGCGTCGGCCGGGTGCGCGCCGCCCCCGTCGCCCGGGGCGAAGGGCAGCGCGAGCAGCGCGACGACGGCGACCACGGCCAGCACGGGCGGCAGCCGCCGTACGCGCGCCGTCGGCGGGAGGGGCAGGGCGTGGGCCACCTGGGTCAGCTCCCCGTGGGGCGCACGAGCGCGGCGGCCGTGCGCAGCAGGATGCAGACGTCCTGCCACAGCGACCAGTCGTCGATGTAGGCGTTGTCGAAGCGGGCCCGGTCCTCGATGGACGTGTCACCGCGCAGCCCGTTGATCTGGGCCAGGCCCGTGATCCCGGACGGCATCCGGTGGCGGGCCGCGTAGCCGGGATGGGTCTGGCTGAACCGGGCCACGAAGTACGGGCGTTCGGGACGCGGGCCGACCAGGCTCATGTCGCCCCGGAAGACGTTCCACAGCTGGAGCAGCTCGTCCAGCGAGGTGCGCCGCAGGAAGCGGCAGAACCACGGCATCCGGTGTTCGTCCGCCACGCTCCACCGGGTCGCCGACTCGTGCTCGTCCGCCGGCCGGTGGGTGCGGAACTTCAGCAGTGTGAACGGCCTGCCGCCCTGACCGACGCGCTCCTGCCGGAACAGCACGCCGGGACCGCTCACCACCCGCAGCACCGTCGCACAGGCCAGCAGCAGCGGGCTCAGCAGCAGCAACAGCGCCCCGGACACCGTCACGTCGAGGACCCGCTTGCCCGCGCCGCCCGGCCGCCGCGCCGCCGGTTCCAGACGCCGGCAGGAGAACCCGGCGATCCGGTCCCCGCCCGGGCGGGCGGGAGCGCCGGTGTACGCGGGGGCCTCGGCGTCCAGCTCCCACACCGCGCAGCCCGACTCGGCCAGCGCCCGCAGCAGCGTCGCCTGCCCGGGCCGTACGGAAGGGGCGTCCGCCCAGGGGGCCACGGCCAGCACGTCCCGTACGCCGTTCTGCACGACCGCCCGCCGCACCTCCTCGTCCGTGGACAGCACGGGCAGGCCCGTGGTGCCGCCCGGGTCGGCGGTGACGATCCCGACGGGGCGCACCCCGCAGCGCGGGTGGCGCAGCAGCGCCGAGGCCACGCGCTGCGCGGTCGCGGCGGGTCCGACGACGAGGGCGGCGCGGGGGTGGTTCAGGAGCGCCGTACGGCGTCTGCGGTGCACGGCACCCCGGCCGGCCCAGCCCGTCACCGCGTGCAGCAGGAAACCGGCGCACAGGGTGCGCGCGGAGAGCGCGTGCGACGGGGCGTACGCCGCGACGAGCGCCGCGAGCGCCAGCCACCCGACGGCGATCCGGCCGCACAGGGCGGGCAGGTCGTCCAGCGCGCCGGGCGTCCGCCGGGCCGGACGGGTACGGGGGCGCAGCAGCAGCGAGGCGGCCACCAGCAGGGCCGCGAGCAGCGGTTGGTGCGGGGTGCCGGTGAGGACCAGCGAGCCCGGCAGGGCCGCCGCGCCGTCCGCGACGAGCAGCGGCAGCGGGGAGTCCGGCCGTGGGGCGGGGCGCCGGGCGGGCAGCCGCGGGCCCGCGGTGCCGTCGGGCCTGTCGCCGATGTCGCCGGCGCGGTCGCCGACGCCGGTGTGTGCCGCTGCCGTGGGCCGTACGCCGCCCAGGAGGTCGCCGTACAGGGCCGCGACCGCCGCGGCCGTGTGCCGTACGTCGTGCGCGGACCGGACGTGCGCCCGCCCCCGGCGGCCGAGCAAGGCGCGCAGCGGCGCGTCGAGCAGCAGCGCGACGGTGGCGTCGGCCAGCGCGGCGGGATCCCCGGGCGGCACCAGGCAGTGCGGTACGAGCGCGGGCGGCAGGCCCTCGCGGGCACCGTCCACGTCGGTCACCACCACGGGCCGCCCGCAGGCCATCGCCTCCAGCGGGGCCAGCGCCATGCCCTCCCAGCGCGACGGCAGTACCACGAGGTCGGCGGTCCGGTACCAGGCGGCGGCGTCCGCGACGGCACCCGTGAACAGCACGGACGCCGGGGCCCGCGCGGCCAGCCGGGCGCGGTCCGGGCCGTCGCCGACGAGCACCAGCCGGGCGCCGGGCACCCGCGCGAGGACCGACTCCCAGGCGCTCAGCAGAACGTCCTGCCCCTTCTGCCGGCACAGCCGCCCCACGCAGACCACCAGCGGGGCGTGCGGGGCGACACCGTGCCGCGGTCGCGGGCCGGCCGGGTCAGGGCGGGCGTACCCGGGCGCGTCGGAGTGGAAGCGGGCGAGGTCGATGCCGTTCGGGATCACCGCCCAGGGCCCGCGCAGCCCGGCCCGCATCCCCCGCAGCCGTTCCGCCTCGCTCACGCACACCGTCCGCGCCGTCCACCGCGCCGACCACCGCTCCCAGCCCAGGGCGAGGCGCGCGGCGGCCCCGCCGACCGCCTCGAACGACCAGGCGTGCGGCTGGAACACGGTCGGCACCCGGCCCCGTACGGCGAGCCGCCCGGCCAGACCGGCCTTGGCGCTGTGCGCGTGCACCAGATCGGGCCGTACGTCCTCGACCACGCGGACCAGCCGCCGCACCTCCGCCGCCAACGCCGGGCCCGGCGAGCGGGTCGCGGGCCAGAGCCGCACGTCGGCGCCCAGGGAACGCAGCCGGTCGGCGAGGTCCCCGCCGGGACAGGCGACCGCGACGCGCAGTCCGGCGGCGAGCTGAGCCCGCGTCAGGTCCGTCACCACCCGGGCGACCCCGCCGTCCACCGGCTGGGTGAGGTGCAGAACCCGTGGCCGTAAGCCGGTCGGTGGCAGGTGCATGCGCGTTTCCTCGCTCACGGAGATGGCTCGGGACGGGCGGGTACGCGCCCGGCCGCGGGCGCCGGCCGCTACGCGGCATACGGGTGCGTCGAATGGTGTGGGACTCTAGCTGCTATCCGTACTAATACGGCGAAACCGGGTAACTGTGTTGGATTTGTGAACGCCGGTCTTTCGCTAGATCACCCCTTTGGCGGCACAACTCGCGCCCGTGCCACGCGTTGACACTGCGCCGGGCAGCCGCCCGGATGTGTGTACAACCCCAAGGAGCACTTCTCCATGTCGCGTATCGCGAAGGGCCTGGCCCTGACCTCCGTCGCCGCCGCCGCGGTGGCGGGCACCGCCGGTGTCGCCGCCGCCGACAGCGGCGCGCAGGCCGCCGCCGCCCACTCCCCGGGCGTCCTGTCCGGCAACGTGGTGCAGGTCCCGGTCCACATCCCGGTCAACGTCTGCGGTAACACCATCGACGTCATCGGCCTGCTGAACCCGGCGTTCGGCAACGAGTGCGAGAACGACTGACGTCGGCTCACCACTTGCCGCACCGGCCGTCCGTACCGCGGTTCCTCCGCGAACGGGCGGCCGGTTCGCGTTGCCGCGCGGACGGCGGTGTGCTGCCCCGAATGGGGGGTCCGGGCGACGACACGGCGCACGGGCCTTGACAGGGCGTCTCACCAGGTAAGACGCGGCCCGCGAGAAGGGCGGGCGGGCGCCCGGGGCCCGTGCCTGCGTTGCAGAGCGCCGAGGGCGATTCCACGGTGGGCACAACAACCGACGCACCACCGAAAGGAACCCCCATGCGTCTGCCCGCACGGCGAATCACCACCTCCGCTCTCTGCGCCGGCCTGCTGATCGGCCTCTCCGGCCCGGCGGTGATGGCGGCCGACGGCGACTCGGTCCGGGAACGCACCCACGCGGCGTCCCACGCCCCCCTCCCCGACGCGGCGGAACTGCAGAACCAGGTCGGCAGCCTGGCCGGTCTGGGCGGAGTGCTCACGCCGGTCACCGACCTGCTCAGCGCCGTCCTCAAGGCCGACGACGGCCGGCTCTCCGCCACGGACGCGGACAAGCTCTCCGCGGCCGTCAAGGACGCCCTCGCCAAGGCGGACGCCGCGGACACGGACGCCGACGACGCGGCGGCCGCGCCCGGCACGAGCACCCCGGCCCAGCCGCCGGCCGCCACCACGCCGGAGGCCGGCACGAACACCCCGGTCACGCTGCCGGCGCCGGTCACGGCCCAGAGCGACGACGGCACCGCGGCGGCCACCGACCTGTCCGCGGCCGCGGAGGCCGAGCTGCAGAAGCAGATCGACGCCCTGGTGAAGGCCAGCACCTCCGGTACCGCCGAACAGGTGGGCCCGGCCGTCAAGGACCTCATGACCGGCATCGTCAACGTCGTCGCCGCCACGATGGTCGGCAACGGGCTGCCCGCCGCGGACCTGGCCGGCCTGCCCGGCGTACCGACCGCGCCGGAGGCCGCCACGCCGGAGGCCGCCGCACCCGCGGACCCCTCCTGACACCGAGCCGTCCCGGGCGTCCCGGGCCGTCGCGCCTCCCTGTCGGAGGCGCGACGGCCCTTTTCCGTGTCCGGAGATCTCATATGTCTTCCGGACGGCGGAGTTTCCGGCTCCGGCGCAGGTCGTTAGGGAGGGCGTCAGCAATACCTCCGGTGACACGGGTCGCCGAAGAAAGGAACACGATGAAGTCCCTCAAGGCCGCCGCCGTCGTCGCCGGGTCCCTGGTCGCCGCCGGTTCCGCCGTGCCCGCGTTCGCCTACGACGCCTCCGACGCCGCCGCGCTCACGCCCACCAGCCTCAACGGCGCCGTGAACGCGCTGACCGCGGAGCCCATCGACGTCATGCCGATCAAGCACCAGTCGGAAGCCCGGTCCGACGCGCTGGACACCGAGAACAAGGACTCCGTGCTGCACACCGTGAAGGGCGCGACCACGAAGCTGAACTCCGCGAGCGGCCTGCTGGGCGGCCTCCCGCTGGGCGGCTGAGCCACCCCGCCCCCGCCGCACCCCCGCCTTCCGGAGCCGTGTCTCCCGCCTTCCCGGAGCCGTACCTCCCGCCTTCTCGAAAGGGACCGTGCCTGTCATGAAGCCGACCACCAGACGAACCCTGGCCGCCGTGGTCACCGGTGTGGCCGCCGCCGTGGGCGTTGCCGCGACCCCCGCCGCCGCGGCCCGCGCGGTTCCCGTGCCGGTGCCGCTGGGCGGCGCGGAGACGGCCCTCGGCATGGAACTGCCCGAGGTGGCCGGCGAGCTGCCCGTGCCGACGGCGGGCGCGCCGGAGGGCCCCCAGTACGTCGAGGGCCGGCTGCTGCCGGAGCGGACGCTGCCGCAGCTGCCGGTGCGCGGCGGGCTGCCCGGCGTCGACCTGCGCCAGCCGCTGCCGCACGTCCTCGGCGACGACTTCGACCACGCCGGTGTCGACGCCCCCGCCGCCGAACTGCGCACCCTGGCGCCGGGACTGTCCCTGGACGCCCCGCTCACCGCGCCGAACCCCGAGACCCTCGGCCTGCCGGCGCCCAAGCTCCCGGAGGCCGGTGTGCTCGCCCCGGTGGTCCAGACGGTGCCGGTGGCCAACCTGGGCGTCGGACCGGGTCTGTAGCCTCCCGGCGACCTCGCTCGGCCGAGCGGCCGTGCTCCGACTGGCCCTGCGCGCGGGTGACCGCGGGGCCCGTCGTTCGGTTAGCGGTGCGGACCAACGGAACCGGACGAGGAGTGAGCCATGGTCGGCAACGCGGGCACGACAGTGAACGGCGCGTCGGGGAGTGGCGCGGAGCGTGAGCGGGAGCAGGCGGCGGAGGATTCGGCGAGAGGCGGGCCGGTCGCGGGCACCCGGCGGCAGGTGATGCGGGGGCTGCTCGCCCCGGCCCTCGCCGTCGGCCTGGCGCCTCTGATCGCCGCCTCGCGCCCCTCCCGGGCCGCCGAGGCCGCCACCACCGGACCGAGGCGCGCCCACCCCGGGCCGCACGCCGCTGAGTCCGCCGGGGGCGCTCAGCCCGCCGAGGGCGCCGACGGCGCCGAGAGTACCGAGGGTGCCGCCTTCGACGAGACCTACCGCGGTCGGCGCATCCGGGGCATCCGCTCCGCCGCGGGCCGGGCCGTGGGCGCCGGTACCTGGCAGGTCACCGTGGACGGCCGTCCGCTGCACCTGATGCGCCGGGCCGACGGCACCTGGCTGAGCATGGTCGACCACTACCGGTCCTACCCCACGCCGCTCGAAGCGGCCCGCGGCGCCGTCGACGAACTCGGCCCCGGCGAGCACCTGCGCGACACCCCGTCCGCGGGCCACGACCAGCACTCCGGGGAGCGGCATGGCGTACACGCGTAAGGACGTCAGCACGCTGACCCGCAGCGAGAAGCGGCGGTTCGTCAACGCGCTGCTGGAGGTCAAACGACGCGGCGAGTACGACCAGTTCGTGCGCACCCACATCGAGTACTACGTCTCCGACGGCGAGGACGGACTGCGCACGGCGCACATGGCGCCGTCCTTCCTGCCCTGGCACCGCCGGTTCCTGCTGGACCTGGAGGAGGCGCTGCGCCGGGTGGACGAGTCGGTCACCGTGCCGTACTGGGACTGGACGAAGAACCGCGGCGCCAAGTCGACGCCCTGGACCGCCGACCTCCTGGGCGGCACCGGACGGCGTTCCGACCACCGGGTCACCACCGGTCCCTTCGCCCACGCCGAGGGCAACTGGACCCTCAAGGTGAACGTCACCGACACGGAGTACCTCACCCGGGACCTCGGGCGCGCGGGCGATCCCCTCGACCTGCCCTCGAAGAGCGACCTGGAGTGGGCGCTGGACGACCCGAAGTACGACACCTCGCCCTACGACTCCACGGTCCGCAAGGGCTTCCGCAACAAACTGGAGGGGTGGGGGGCCGGCCGGGGCAGCGTCTCCTGGCGCAACCACAACCGCGTGCACCGCTGGGTCGGCGGCGCCATGGTCGGCGGCGCCTCCGTCAACGACCCGGTGTTCTGGCTGCACCACGCCTTCGTCGACCTCCAGTGGTCGCGCTGGCAGGCCCGCCACCGCGGCGCCCGCTACCTGCCCGCCGAGCCGCCCGGCCGGGGCAGCGCGCAGCGCGGGCGGATCGTCGCACGGCACGAGAGGCTGCCGCCGTGGGACGTGACGCCGGACGAGCTGGAGGACGTCGGCCGGATCTACCGGTACGCCTGAGCGGGTCGTCCCCGGACACCGACAAGCGAGGAGCCCCGGCCGGGAAGGCCGGGGCTCCTCGGTGCCTGGGGACTCAGCTGCCGTAGCCGCCGCTCTTGTCCTCGTCGTCGCCGTTTTCGCAGGCGTTGCCGAAGGCCGGGTTCAGCAGGCCGATCACGTCGATGGTGTTGCCGCAGACGTTGACCGGCACGTGCACGGGGATCTGGACGACGTTGCCGGACAGGACACCGGGCGAGCCGACGGCCGCGCCCGCCGCGCCCGCGTCCGCCATGGCCATGCCGGTGCCGCTGAGCACCACGGCGCCGGCGCCGAGAGCGATGCCGGTGGCCTTCGCGATGCGAGACATCACGTTCTCCTTCTGACTCGGGGAGCACGGCGGCAGGACGCGCCGCCGCACTGTCGGTTCAACGCACCCGGTCGCAGCGGGTCACGGGGGGAATGTGCGGATCACCCTTTTTGAGCGCGTGGGGTGCGGATGACGGCAGCCCGCGGAAAATCGCTCCCGTGCGCGTCGGTGTGTCCACTAGCCTCCCGGCATGCCGAATGACCGATCCGACTCGTCCGTCGCGGATTCCGAGTCGCCCCAGTCCTCCCAGTCGCCTCAGCGGTCCCAGCGGCCCCATCAGTCAGCGGAGGCTTCGCCGCTGCCGGCCGCGCTCGCCGCGCTGCCCGCCCTCTTCGCCGAGGAGAGCCGGGTGCGGGCCTTCGCGGCCGTGGCGCTGGGCGCGGGCGACGCCGTACGGGTGGCACGGGCGGCCGGCCTCTCCGCGCGGGAGACGTCCGCCGCGCTGCGCCGACTGCGGGCGCTGGGCGTGGTGGCGTCCGGGGAGGACGGCGAACTCGTCGTCGTCCACGACCGCTTCCGGGAGCTGGCCCTCGCCGGCCGCCCGGCGTCGCAGGCGCCCGGCGACCCCGCCGCGGCGGGCGACGACGGCCCGGTCGGCATGATCGTGCGGACCTTCGTCAGGAACGGCCGGCTGGTCCGTCTCCCCGCACGCTGGACGCGCAAGAAGGTGGTGCTGCGGCACATCGCCGAGCAGACCTTCGCGCCCGGCGTGGAGTACCCGGAACGCACCGTCGACGAGAAGCTGCGCGCCTGGTGCGAGGACGGCGAGGTCGACCATGTGACGCTCCGGCGCCACCTGGTGGACTTCGGTCACCTGCGCCGGAGCGACGGCATCTACGCGCGCCCGGCGGACGCCGCCCGGACGGGCACCGCCTGAGCGGCCTTACGCCCGGCCCGGGGCCGGAGGCGGGGACACGGGCAGCCGCCGTACGGGTGAGCCCGCGAGGTAGGCCGCGATCGCCTCGACGGCCTGGCCGTAGTACGTGGCGTAGTTGGCGCGCGAGACATAGCCCAGGTGGGGTGTGGCGAGCAGGCGCGGGGCGGTGCGCATCGGGTGACCGGCGGGCAGCGGCTCGGTGTCGAAGACGTCCACGCCCGCGCCGGCGATGCGGCCCGCGTGCAGCGCGGCGAGCAGCGCCTCCTGGTCGACGATCGCCGCGCGCGAGGTGTTGACCAGGTAGGCGGTGGGCTTGAGCAGGGCCAGTTCGGCGGGGCCGAGCAGGCCGCGGGTGCGCTCGCCCAGCGCCAGGTGGACGGAGACGAAGTCGGCGGCGCTCAGGAGCTCTTCTTTGGAGGGGGCCAGTTCGACGCCGACCTCCTCGGTGCGCTCCCGGGTGAGGTGCTGGCTCCAGGCGCTCACCCGCATGCCGAAGGCCAGGCCGACCTGGGCCACCCGCCCGCCGATCCTGCCCAGGCCCAGCAGTCCGAGCCGGCGGCCGTGCAGGTCGGCGCCCACCGTCTGCTGCCAGGGGCCGCCCTCGCGCAGCCCGTTGCCCTCCTGGACGATGCCGCGGGCCAGGCCCAGCAGCAGGGCCCAGGTCAGCTCGACGGGCGGGGTGGAGGAGGAGGCCGTACCGCAGACGGTGACGCCGTGCGCGTCGGCGGCGGCGTAGTCGATCACGCTGTTGCGCATGCCGGAGGCGACGATCAGTTTCAGCCGGGGCAGCCGGGCGAGCAACGAGCCGGGGAACGGCACGCGTTCGCGCAGGGTGACCACGATGTCGGCGTCCGCGAGCGCCGCGGCGAGGGAGTCCTCGTCCGGGAAGTGGGTGTCGTAGGACACGACGTCCACGGAGTCGGCGACCGGCGACCAGTCGGCCGCCTCGGTCGCCACCCGCTGGTAGTCGTCGAGCACGGCGCAGCGCAGTCGCACGGTGGTGGTCCCTCTCGCCGGACGGGAAATGGAGCCGGCACCGGCGGACGTGCCCTCCAGGAAGGAGGGAGTCCGGCGCCCCCGGCAGGACTCGAACCTGCGGCCAAGCGCTTAGAAGGCGCCTGCTCTATCCACTGAGCTACGGGGGCCTGGTGTGGTGGCCTCGGTCGTGGTGCCCGGGTGTGGGCCGGTCCGTGACCTCGCCGGGGACAAGGATAGGGCTCCTGACTCCCTGCCCTGGCTGCTTCCCCTCCGTGGCTCGATGTGGAGGTTCGGTGAAGCGATCCCGATAATCGCAGGCAGTTACGAATCGTGCATCGCTTTTGGCGTCTCGCGCATCGGGTGTTGTCCACTCGTTATGCCTGGACTGTCCTCGCGTCCCAGTAGTCCCTTCCGCCCGGAGTGTCCGGTGGGGGCGCAGACATGCTCATCATGCTCATATGCTTCAGAATTCCCTCAAAATTGGGCATTCTTCACATGTGGTGACCTTGGACGTACGGCCTCAGCTGCTCGACGCACTCTCCGCCCTGCGCGACCGTGTCGCGGCCGCACGCTTCCCGCTGCCCCTGCCGGGGGCCCCACGCGCGCGTGCCAACCGCGACGAACTGCTCGCCCAGCTCGACGACTACCTGGTGCCCCGCCTGAAGGAGCCGGAAGCGCCCCTGCTGGCCGTGGTGGGCGGATCCACCGGCGCCGGGAAGTCGACCCTGGTGAACTCCCTGGTGGGACGCCGGGTCAGCGAGGCGGGTGTGCTGCGGCCCACGACCCGCACGCCGGTCCTGGTGTGCCACCCGGAGGACCACCACTGGTTCAGCGGCATGCGGGTGCTGCCCGACCTCACGCGCGTGTGGGTGCCCCACCGGGACCCGGACGACGACCTGCTGCTGCCCGGCGAGAACCCCGCGCGCGTGCTGCGGGTCGAGACCGCCGACACCCTGCCGCCCGGCATCGCCCTCCTGGACGCGCCCGACGTCGACTCCCTCGTCGCCGACAACCGCGTCCTGGCGGCCGAACTGATCTGCGCCGCCGACATCTGGGTGATGGTCACCACGGCCGCGCGGTACGCCGACGCGGTGCCCTGGCACCTGCTGCGCACCGCCAAGGAGTACGACGCCACGCTGGTCACCGTGCTCGACCGGGTGCCCCACCAGGTGGTGTCCGAGGTGTCCCGGCAGTACGGGGCCCTGCTCACCAAGGCCGGGCTCGGCGACGTCCCCCGCTTCACGGTCCCCGAGCTGCCCGAGTCGGCCTGGGGCGGCGGACTGCTGCCGGCCAGCGCCGTGGCACCGCTGCGGTCCTGGCTCGTCCACCGGGCGCAGGAACTCGACGCCCGGCACCACGCCATGGCCCGTACGGCACACGGCATCCTGGACTCGCTCAAGTCCCGGATGCCCGAGCTGGCCGGGGCCACCGCCGCACAGTACGCCGCCGCGCTGCGGCTCACCGCCGCCGTCGAGGGCGCCTACGACGGTGAGCACGCGCGCGTACGGGGGCGGTTGCAGGCGGGCGCCGTGCTCGCCGGGGACGCGCTGAAGCGCTGGCGGGCCTTCCCCCTCGACTGCTCCCCGGAAGAGCTCCTCGACTCGCTGGTCGAGAGCCTGAGCACCCTGCTGCTGTGCGCCGTCACGGCCGCCGACGAACGCGTCGACGAGGTCTGGCGGCACGAACCGGCGGCGGACGCCCCCGAACTCGCGGACCGCGCCCCCGCGCCGGAGAGCGCCGAGCACCGCATCGGGATGGCCGTACGGCGCTGGCGGCGCGAACTGGAGGAGTACGCCGAGGAGGAGGTGCGCGAGCTGGACCGGAACCTGGCACCGGACCCCGGGGTGGTGGCCGGCCTGGTCGCCACCGTGCTGCTGGGCGGGCGGCGCGCGCGCGTCGCCGGGGAGCGGCTCGCCGAGCGGATCGGTGCCCACGGCGCGCTGCGGCTGCGCGACCGGGGCGGGCGGCTGCTCGAGGAACACGTCGACCGGGTCATGCACGTCGAGCGGGAGCGCAGGCTGGCGCCGCTCGACGGTCTTGAGGTGCACCCCGAGCCACAGGCGGAACTCATCGCCGCGCTGTCCGTACTGCAGAAGGAGAGGTGACCGGTGACCGCCGTCACTGACCAGGACCCCACCGAGCACACCGAGCACACCGACCCTGCGACGAAGGAGACGGAACGCGCGGACCGGGCCGCCGACACGGCGGGCTCCCGGGGCGACCGGGGCGATCGGGCTGCCCCGGGTGACCGGGCTGCCCGGGCCGCTGCCCGGAGCGATCGGGCTGCGCGGGAGCAGCGAGACCGCCGGGACCGGGACGACGATCGAGACCACACGGGCGGCCGGAGCCAGCGGGGTGACCGGGACGAGCGAGACCGCCGGGACGGGCGGGACGGCCGGGACGAGCGAGACCGCCGGGACTGGCGGGACGGGCGGGACGGCCGGGACGGGCAGGACCGCCGGGACGGGCAGGACCGCCGGGACGGGCAGGACGGCCGGGGTCGGAAGGGCGACTCTGCCGAGCAGGCAGCCAGCCGTGAGCGTGCCGTCCGTGAGCGCGTGCCGCGCGGGGACGCGGCGGGGGAGGCGGGCGAGGCCGAGGACGCGGGCCGCGGAGGGCGTCCGCGGGAACGCGCGAGCGAGCGCTCGGGCGGCCCTCACGCGCGCGTGCGCGACGAGGCCCCCGGGGCGCAACCCCGCGCGGAACGCAGGGACGGCTCGACCGGCGGCTCGACCGGCGGCTCGGACGGTGCGGAAGGTTCGGGCGGTGCGGGAGGTCCCGGTGGTGCGGCAGGTCCCGATGGTGCGGGAGGTTCGGGCGGTTCCGGGGACGGCGAGGCCGCCTGGGGCGACGGACTGATCGCACGGCGGGTGGACGAGAACGGCGGGGCCGAGCAGTTCGCCGTCCTGCCGCGCAGGCCCGCCGCGACCTCGGCCGCCCTGATGCCGCTCGCCTACGACGGGAACCTCAGGTCGCGCCTGGACGCGCTGCGCGAACTGGTGGGACTCTCCCGGACCCGGCTCGACAGCGGGACCCTGGCCGAGGCGGGCCGGGTGCTGGACGAGGCCGCCGCGCGGCGCAGGCTCTCCGGACAGCACACCGTCGTCGCCATCGCCGGTGCGACCGGCAGCGGCAAGTCGCAGCTGTTCAACACCCTCGCCGGGGTGACGATCTCCGAGACCGGCGTCCGCCGGCCGACCACCGCCTCGCCCATCGCGTGCAGTTGGAGCGACGGCGCCGCCAGCCTCCTCGACCGGCTGGGCATCCCGGGCCGGTTGCGCCGCCGTCCGCTCCAGCACCCGGACTCCGAGTCGCCGTTGCGCGGGCTGGTCCTGATCGACCTGCCCGACCACGACTCGGCGGCCGTGCAGCACCGCGAGCAGGTGGACCGCATCCTGGCCCTGGTCGACGCCGTCATCTGGGTCGTCGACCCGGAGAAGTACGCCGACGCCCTGATCCACGAGCGCTATCTGCGGCCGATGGCGGGCCACGCCGAGGTCACCTTCGTCGTCCTCAACCAGGTCGACCGGCTGCCCGGGGAGGCCGCCGAGCAGGTCCTCGACGACCTGCGGCGCCTGCTCGACGAGGACGGCATCGCGCTGGGCGAGCACGGCGAACCGGGGGCGACCGTGCTGGCCCTGTCCGCGCTCACCGGCGAGGGCGTCGGCGAACTGCGTGAGACGCTCGGCCAGTTCGTCGCCGAGCGGCAGGCCCCGGCCCGCCGGATCGCGGCCGATGTGGACGCCGCCGCCCGGCAGCTGCGTCCCGTGTACGTCACGGGGCGGCGCACCGGGCTCAGCGAGGAGGCGCGGGACGAGTTCGCGGACCGGCTGGCCGACGCGGTGGGCGCCACCGCGGCGGGCGAGGCGGCCGAACGCGCCTGGCTGCGCAACGCCAACCGCGCGTGCGGGACTCCCTGGCTGCGGCTGTGGCGCTGGTACCACGACCGGCGCGACCCCGTCACGGGACGGCTGTCCGCCCGCGCCCAGGCGGACGAGGAGGTCACGGCCCGTCAGCGCGTCGAACAGGCGGTGCGTACGGTCTCGGACCGGGCGTCGGCCGGGCTGCCGGTGCCGTGGGCCCTCGCGATGCGCGAGGCGGCCGTCCGGGGCGCCCAGGGGCTGCCCGAGGCCCTCGACGAGCTGGCGGTGCGCGCGGGGCTGCCCCCGGGACGCCCGCCCCGGCCCGGATGGTGGCCGGTGGCCGTCCTCGCCCAGGCGACCATGACCCTGCTCCAGGTGGTGGGCGGCCTGTGGCTGCTGGGTCAGATCATCGGCGTCGTGCCGCCGAACCTGGGGGTGCCCGTGCTGCTGATGCTGGCCGGCATCGTCGGCGGCCCCCTCATCGAGTGGAGCTGCCGCCTGGCGGCCCGCGGACCCGCCAGACGCTACGGCCACGAGGCGGAGCGCCTGTTGCGGGAGGCGGCCGCGGGGTGCGGCCGGGCCAGGGTGCTGGACCCGCTGGCGGCGGAACTGCTGCGGTACCGCGAGGTGCGGGAACAGTACGCGCGGGTCGCGGGGGCGGGGACGGGGGTGGGGGTCGCGACGAGGTAGCAGCACCCGGCCACCGCTGCCACCCGTGCGGGTGGCGGAGTTCTCCACAGGCGCCGGGCCGGTCCACAACCCTCGGCGGACCGGCCCGGCCGCGGGCAATCTGGCCTCCACGGCGATCGCGACGGACGCGGTCGCCCCGGCCGCCGTACGGGACACGCCCGTACGGGAGGGAGGACTCGCGATGAACGAGACGATGATCTGCGCGGTGGGGAACGTGGCCACCCAGCCGGTCTTCCGGGAACTGGCGAACGGACCGTCGCTGCGCTTCCGGCTCGCGGTCACCGCGCGCTACTGGGACCGCGAGAAGAGCGCCTGGACGGACGGACACACCAACTTCTTCACGGTGTGGGCCAACCGGCAGCTCGCCGCCAACGCCTCGGCGTCACTGGCGGTGGGCGACCCCGTCGTCGTGCAGGGCAGGCTGAAGGTGCGCACCGATGTGCGCGAGGGGCAGAGCCGGACCTCGGCCGACGTCGACGCGGTGGCGATCGGCCACGATCTGGCCCGCGGCACCGCGGCGTTCCGGCGCACCGGCAGGGCGGAGGCTTCGACCTCCCCGCCCCAGCCGGAACCCAACTGGGAGGTCGCGACCGGCGGATCGGCCGGGGAACCGACGGGGGAGCCGACGGGGCAGCCGACCGGTTCAGTCCCCGAGCAGCGACCGGAGCCCGTCCCGGTGGGATGACACCGAGTGGATGACCGAGGCCGGCCGGCCCTGCCGAAACCGCCCGAAGTACGGCTTGTCTCCGCATGCGTCCGACGCGGGTGTGGGTGGATTTGTCGATAAGCCCTGCTCAAAGAGGCTCTCGGCGATAACGATTCCGATTCGGATCACCGCGTGGGCGACGATCACCGGCAAGCCCGGTCCGTCACGTCCTTAGGATGCCGAACGAGCCTTGTGTGGCTGCTGATTCTGCTGGTGGGACCGTTCCCCCCACGTCAACGGGTCCTGCTCGAAGGGGAATTTGGTGTTTTCTTCGCTCGCTGCGTCGTCTCTGCCCGGTCGAGGGGCGGCGCGTCTCGCCGCCGGGGCACTGGCATCCGTGCTCGCCGTCGCCGGTGTGGTGACCGGTGCGGCACCGGCCGCCGCCCAGGACGGCGCGCGGGGCGGCGTAAGAGGGCAGGGCGGGGCGACCGCCACGATAGGCGGGCTGAAGACGCACGGCACCGCGGTCATCCACGGGGAGGACGGCGACCAGCAGGTGTCGGCCGGTCTGTTCGAGATGTCCGTCGAGGGCGGCGGCATGCTGCAGACCTACTGCGTCGACATCCAGAACCCGACGCAGAAGGACGCGAAGTACCAGGAGACGCCCTGGAGCGGGACGTCGCTGGGCACCAACAAGGACGCCGGCCGCGTCCGCTGGATCCTGGGGAACTCCTACCCGCAGGTCAACGACCTGGCGGCGCTCGCTAAGAAGGCGGGCGTCCGGGGCGGGCTCACCGAGGAGGACGCGGCGGCCGGTACCCAGGTCGCCATCTGGCGGTACTCGGACGACACGGACGTCGAGGCCGTCGACCCGCAGGCCGAGCGGCTCGCCGACTACCTGGAGAAGAACGCCCGCGACCTGGCCGAGCCCGAGGCGTCCCTCGCCCTCGACCCGCCGGCCGTCTCGGGCCGCCCCGGTGAGCGGCTCGGCCCGGTGACCGTCCACACCGACGCGGGCGGCGCGACGGTGACGCCCCCGGTGGACGCGACCGCCAAGGACGCCGTGCGGATCGTCGACAAAAAGGGCGAGCCCGTCACCGAGGTCACCGACGGCACCCAGCTCTTCTTCGACGTGCCCGAGGACGCGGAGGCCGGCACCGCCCGGCTGTCCGTCCAGGCGTCGACGACGGTGCCGGTCGGCCGCGCCTTCGCCTCCGAGAGCCGCAGCCAGACCCAGATCCTGGCCGGTTCCAGCGAGTCGACGGTCGCCGCGACGGCGACCGCCACCTGGGCCGCCGAGGGCGCGATACCCGCCCTGTCCGCCGAGAAGAACTGCGCCGAGGGCACCCTCGACATCACCGCGCTCAACAAGGGCGACGAGCCCTTCACCTTCGAACTGCTGGACACCGAGCACACCGTCGCGCCGGGCGAGACCCGGACGGTGCCGGTCCCGCTGCCGGAGGACCGCGCCTACGACTTCACGATCCGCGGCCCGGCCGGCTTCGAGCAGCGCTTCAGCGGCGTCCTCGACTGCCGGACCCAGAGCGCCACCCTGTCCGACTCCACCCACACCCTCGGCGAACCGGCCCCCGCCACGGTCGTCGCCCCCTCCCCCAACCCCAACCCCAACCTCGCCGAAACCGGCAGCTCCGACGCGACCCCGCTGATCGGCGGCGCGGCCATCGGCCTCGTGGTCATCGGCGGCGCGGTCCTCCTCTTCGTCCGCCGAAGGAACGAGCAGTGACGACGAGCACGGCGAAGTCGGCGTCGGTGAGCCCCTCGGCCGGGTCGACGCGGTGGAGCAGGTACGGGCCGGGGTGAGCGGCCGCCACCCACTGGCGGTCCACGGCGTTGATCTCGTCGTCGACCCAGACGAAGGGACGGCCCTCGGCCCACTCGACCAGAGGGCGGGTCTTCCAGTGCAGTCCGCGCGGGCTCCCCTCCACGCATGCGTCCGGCGCTCCGGTGCGCTGGTCACTGCGGCACGCTAGCGCGGTGTGCGAAACCCCCAGGTCAGAGAGGTCGAGCCAAACGGGTTTCCGCCCAGGGGTGGCGGTGCGGCAAGATGGGGTGTATCTGCCCACTGCCTGATCAAGCTGCCGGACGGTTTCTCTTGGCTGAGTACATTTACACCATGCGCAAGGCGCGCAAGGCGCACGGCGACAAGGTGATCCTTGATGACGTCACGCTGAGCTTCCTGCCCGGCGCGAAGATCGGTGTGGTCGGACCGAACGGCGCCGGTAAGTCGACCGTTCTGAAGATCATGGCGGGGCTCGAGCAGCCCTCGAACGGGGACGCCTTCCTGTCCCCGGGTTACACCGTCGGCATCCTGCTCCAGGAGCCCCCGCTGAACGAGGCGAAGACCGTCCTGGAGAACGTCCAGGAGGGTGTCGCCGAGGTCAAGGGCAAGCTCGACCGGTTCAACGAGATCGCCGAGCAGATGGCGACCGACTACTCGGACGCGCTGCTTGAGGAGATGGGCAAGCTCCAGGAGGAGCTGGACCACGCCAACGCCTGGGACCTCGACGCCCAGCTGGAGCAGGCCATGGACGCGCTGGGCTGCCCGCCCGGCGACTGGCCCGTCGTGAACCTGTCCGGTGGTGAGAAGCGGCGTGTCGCGCTGTGCAAGCTGCTGCTGGAGGCCCCCGACCTGCTGCTGCTCGACGAGCCCACCAACCACCTCGACGCCGAGTCGGTGAACTGGCTGGAGCAGCACCTCGCCAAGTACGAGGGCACCGTCGTGGCCGTCACCCACGACCGGTACTTCCTGGACAACGTCGCCGGCTGGATCTGCGAGGTCGACCGCGGCCGCCTGCACGGCTACGAGGGCAACTACTCCAAGTACCTGGAGACCAAGGCCACCCGCCTCAAGGTCGAGGGCCAGAAGGACGCCAAGCGGCAGAAGCGCCTCAAGGACGAGCTGGAGTGGGTGCGCTCCAACGCCAAGGGCCGCCAGGCCAAGTCCAAGGCCCGCCTCGCGCGGTACGAGGAGATGGCCGCCGAGGCCGACAAGATGCGGAAGCTGGACTTCGAGGAGATCCAGATCCCGCCGGGCCCGCGGCTCGGCAACGTCGTCGTCGAGGTGAACAACCTCAGTAAGGCCTTCGGGGAGAAGGTGCTGATCGACGACCTGTCCTTCACGCTGCCCCGGAACGGGATCGTCGGGGTCATCGGGCCCAACGGCGCGGGCAAGACCACGCTGTTCAAGATGATCCAGGGCCTTGAGGAGCCGGACTCCGGCGACATCAAGGTCGGCGACACCGTCAAGATCTCCTACGTCGACCAGAGCCGCGAGCACATCGACCCCAAGAAGACGCTGTGGGCCGTCGTCTCCGACGAGCTGGACTACATCAACGTCGGCCAGGTCGAGATGCCGTCGCGCGCCTATGTGTCCGCCTTCGGGTTCAAGGGGCCGGACCAGCAGAAGGCGGCCGGGGTCCTCTCCGGCGGTGAGCGCAACCGGCTGAACCTCGCGCTCACCCTCAAGCAGGGCGGCAACCTGCTGCTCCTCGACGAGCCGACCAACGACCTCGACGTCGAGACCCTCAGCAGCCTGGAGAACGCGCTGCTCGAGTTCCCCGGGTGCGCCGTGGTCGTCTCCCACGACCGGTGGTTCCTGGACCGCGTCGCCACCCACATCCTCGCCTACGAGGGCGAGTCCAAGTGGTTCTGGTTCGAGGGCAACTTCGATTCGTACGAGAAGAACAAGGTCGAGCGGCTCGGCGCCGACGCCGCCCGTCCGCACCGCGCCACCTACAAGAAGCTGACCCGGGGCTGATCTTGCGGCACATCTACCGCTGCCCACTGCGCTGGGCGGACATGGACGCGTACGGCCACGTCAACAACGTGGTCTTCCTCCGCTATCTGGAGGAGGCCCGTATCGACTTCCTGTTCCGCCCGGAGAAGGACTTCAAGCAGGGGTCGGTGGTGGCACGCCATGAGATCGACTACAAGCGGCAGCTCGTCCACCGGCACCACCCGGTCGACATCGAGCTGTGGGTCACGCAGATCAGGGCGGCCTCGTTCACCCTCACCTACGAGGTCAAGGACGGGGACGAGATCTACGTCCGCGCCTCCACGGTGATCGTGCCGTTCGACTTCGAGGCGCAGCGGCCCCGCCGGCTCACCGCCGAGGAACGGGAGTTCCTCCAGGAGTACACGGACACCAAGGAGGAGGCCGTCGCCGCATGACGGTCCTCCACCTGGCCGACGAGGGGGAGGCCGCGGATCTCGCGGCCTTCCTCTCCCGGCTGCTCCACTACGACCGTTCGGCCGCGGTGCGCCTCCAGGCGGCCGGCACCGCCCTCGCCGTCTTCGGGCGGCCGCCCTCCTTCGAGGTGCTGGCCGTGCGCGCGGTACGGCTGGCCAAGCCGTACGAGAACGGGCTCGACGCCACGCTCGACGTGACCGTCTCCGCCGGTGAGCTGCTGGAGACCGTGGACGAGCAGGCGGCCACCTCCGGCGTGCCGGACGCGGTGACCGGGCCGCCCTGGGCCGGAGTGCTGCCCCCGCGCGGGGGCTGGCGCACCGAGGCGGGGCTGCCCGCCCCGGACGCCCTGCGCGCGCTGGTCGCCGCCGCGGTGGCGGAGTTCCGCACACGGACGGGGGAGCTGGCCCCCGAGGCCCGTACGCGGGCCGAGCTGGACCGGGTGGGGCGGGAGATCTGGTCCCGGAGCGTCGGGGACACCGGGCTGCCGGTGCGGGCCGTGCACGCGGCTCAGTCGCTCGGGTTCCTGCGGCCGCGCGGAATGTCGGCCTCCGGGACCGACTCAGGTTCCGGCTCCGGTTCCGGTTCCGGTTCCGGTTCCGGCTCCGACTTCGGCGAGGACGCGCCGAAGCTGCTGTCCTGCGGTGCGTGGCTGCGGCTGCGCACACCCTTCGGGTCGGTCGCGCTGCGGCGGGCGGGGACCGGGGCCCTGGGCATCAGCGTGCGCTGAGGCCGTCCGGGCCGCCGCTCAGTGCGGGGGCTCGCTGTCGTCCGGGCGTACGGCGATGTGGTCCGACTCCAGTTCCAGGGCGACGCGGTCGCGCATGCCGAGGGCCGCGGTGTAGTCGGCGGGCAGCTGGAGCCGGCCGGCGCGGTCGAGCATGGCGTACTCGCGGGCCACCACCGTCTCGTGGCCGGTCTCGGCGTCCACCTCGCTGCGGCGCAGCACCTCCGTGGAGGTGCGGCCGTCGCGGATGGCGACGGTGCGGCGGACCTCACCGGCCACCGCCTGGTCGTGGGTGACGATGACGACCGTGGTCCCCAGGTGCTCGTTCGCCGTGCGGAACGCGGCGAAGATCTGTTCCGCGGTGTGGGAGTCCAGCTCGCCCGTCGGCTCGTCCGCGAGCAGCACGGACGGGTTGCCCGCGAGGGCCACGGCGATGGCGACCCGCTGCTGCTGCCCGCCGGACAGCTGCTGCGGGCGCCGGTCGCGGCAGTCCGCGATGCCCATCAGGTCCAGGAGCTCCAGCGCGCGCTCGGTGCGCGCCGCCCGGCGTCCGCCGGTGCCGGCCAGCTGCATGGGCAGGGCCACGTTCTGCGCGGCCGTCAGGTACGGCATCAGGTTGCGGGCCGTCTGCTGCCACACGAAGCCGACCACCGTGCGGCGGTAGGCCAGGCGGTCCTTCGCCGTCATCGCGAGCAGATCGCGCCCCGCGACCCGGGCCGCCCCGGCGGTCGGCGTGTCCAGACCGGCCAGGATGTTCATCAGCGTGGACTTGCCGCTGCCCGAGGCGCCGACCAGCGCCATCAGCTCGCCCTCCCGTACCAGCAGGTCGAGCCCTTGCAGGGCCTGCACCTCCACGCCGTCCGCGCTGAAGATCCGCACCAGGCGGTCGCAGGTGATCAGGGCGTCGTGGCCGTACGCGGGCCGGTCCCGGGACGCGGTGGCGCGGTCGGCCAGGTCCGCGAGGGTGGGGTCGGTCGTCATCGGGTCTCCTCCATGTCTGCGTCCGCGGTCCGCCGTGCCTCCGGTCGGGCCCTCACCGCGTGTCACCCGCCCGGAGTTCCGCCACCGCGCCGCGCCGGCCCGACCACCACGCCTGGAGGGCCGCCACCCCCACCGCCAGGACCAGCACCGCCACCGCCGGGACGGCCAGCGACCACGGGTCGGCGCTCAGTTCCGCGCGCCCCGCCGGGGACGTCGGCGCCGACACCGCGATGGTCGTCAGGTCGATGCCGGGGGAGAGCAGCCGGACGGCCGCCCAGCCGGTCAGCACGCCGCCCAGTGCCGCGGGCAGCGCCTGCGGGAGCGACTCCAGGACGAGCAGGCGGCGGCCCTGGGCGCGGGTGAGGCCCATGGTGCGCAGCCGGGCGAGGAGCGCGGCGCGTTCGGGCGCGGTGCCGGCGAGGGACAGCAGCAGGGCCAGGGCGGCGTAGCCGGCGCCGGCGGCCACGGCGGCCGTGTAGATGTGCTCCGCACCGGATTGCAGCGGCGAGTCCACGTACGTGCCGCGCTCCTCGGACCGCAGCTGGACGGTGCCGGCGTGGTCCACCGCCCGGCGCACCGCGCCCGCGTCCAGGTCGTCGCCGGTCAGCAGCAGTACGTTCGGCCGGACCGCGCCGGGCGACAGCCCGGCCCGGTCCACGACGAGGAAGTCGTCGCCATACACGGCCGGGGTGTGGTCGCGGACCAGCACGATCCGCAGCGTGGCGACGCTGCCGTCGGCCAGGCGCACCTGGAAGGTGTCGTCGCCGAACCGTTCGGCGACCGTCGGCGAGGCCAGCGCGGGCAGCACGGCGTCCTCGGAGCCGCCCTCGGCGCCGTCCGGCCGTCTCAGCTCGCCCGCGGGGAACGCGCCGAGGTCCGTCCGCCCGGCCAGCGCCGCGTAGTCGCCCGGGTCCACCGTCGCGAGCGGCAGCGACTGGCGGCCGTCGTTCGTCCTGGCCTGGTAGTCGAGGCCGACCTCGGTGACCTCCCGCACTCCGGGCGCCTTCCCGAGCCGGCCGGGCAGCCCGGCGGGCAGCGCGGCCTCCGTCTCCACCCGGCCGTCGGCGCCGACGGAGAGCAGCGCCGCCCGGTCGCGGGCGTCGGCCACGCCGCTGAGGACCGAGCCGCCGAACGCCGCCACGGTGAACGCGGTCAGCAGCGCGAGCAGGGGCAGCACGGCGGAGGCGGAGCCGCGGCCGGCCCGGGCCAGCGCGAGCGGCCCTACGGCACCCCGCAGCCGCCGGGCCGGGCGGGCCAGCCCGCGCAGCGGCAGCGGATACAGGCGCACCAGCACCAGCGCGGCGATCACCCCGACCAGGACCGGGGCCATCGCCACCAGGTCACCGGCGCCGTTCGTCGCCCCGCGCCGGCGCAGCATCTCGACCGCGCCGAGCGCGAGGACCACGACGGTCAGTTCGGCGACCGTACGGCGCCTGGACGCACGCGGGGACACCACGTCGTGACGGCCGTCGTGGACCCGTACGGCACGGTGCGCGGCGGCGGCCCGCAGCGGCAGTGCCAGGCACGCAATGGCGGTGACCGCGGCGGCGGCCCACAGCGCGGGGAGCGGCCGGCCGCCGGGCAGCGCCAGCAGGGCCACGCCGTATCCGAGGGCGCCCGCGGGCACGGCCACGACCGCCGTCTCGGCCAGCAGCCGTCCCGCCATGCCCCGTACGGAGGCGCCGCGGGCCCGCAGCAGGGCCAGTTCGGCGCGGCGCCGGTCGGTGGCCAGACCGCCCGCCATCAGCAGGACGACGGCGGCGACCGTGCCCGCGCCCGAGGCGGCGACGACGATCAGCGGGCCGATGTCGCCGCGGAGGTCCTCGTACGTGGTGAAGGCGTTGTCGAGTCCGGTCGTGACGTCGGTGAAGGGGCTGATCGTCGAGTGCAGCTTCTCCAGGCCGGGACCGGACTCCAGGGAGGCCACGGCGGAGGCGAGTCCGTCGAGGTCGCGGCTGTGCAGGGCGTCCGGGGCGGGGGTCAGGTGCCAGTAGCGGACCGTGGGGGTCACGGTCAGCAGCGCGGGGGCCGCCTCCGGGGCGAGCAGCAGGCCGCCGACCCAGTAGGAGGGGTTGGAGGCCCCCATCGGTCCCGGGATGCGCCGCAGCGAGGGGGCACGCAGCAGGGAGTCGACGGACCAGTAGGGGCTGTCGGGCTCCTCGGGTGTGACGATGCCGGTGACGCGGACGGTGAGATCCCGCTGACCGGGCACGTGGATGACGGAGCCGACCTTGATGCGCAGCGTGCGGGCCGTCTCCTCGGTCACCGCGGCCTGCACCTCGGGGGTCGAGGCGGTCGCCTCCTTGCCGGGGACCTCGGGCAGCCGGCCGGAGCGCAGCCGGGTGTGGTCGGCGAGACCGTGCGGGGCGGCGAGGAGCATCTCCGCGGGGAGGCCGTCGGGCCGGGGCAGCCACTTGTCCGGCGACGGCAGGGTCTCGGTGGTGCGGACGCCGTAGGAGGAGCGCTTCTCGTCGATGACCAGCGGGCGTTCGACCGTGCCGAGGGCGGACTCGTAGAGGCCGGTGAGGCGTTCGGGCCGGACGCTCTCCTCCGTGTGGGCCACCTCTCCGTCGAGGTCGGGCCCGGCGGTCACCAGGATGCTGCTCTCGTCGACCGGGGCGTGCTCGACGGCCTGGCGCAGCCCGGCGTCCGTGTACCGGTCCAGTGCCCGGGGGAACGCGGCGGCCAGGCACGCGGTCACCGCCACCAGCACCGCCAGCGCGACGGCGGCGCCGGGCGCGGCCCGCAACCGGGTACGCACCCAGGGCGCGGTCACGGGGTTCACCGTCCGGCACCTCCGTCCTTGAGGGACACCGGGGTATCGGCGCGGCGCAGTGGCGGCACGGGCGGAGTGACGGTCGCCGTGGCCGTCAGCGGTACGGGCCGGCGGCCCGGCAGCGCGCGGGCGCGTAGGCCGTACGGCAGGACCCGTGGGCTTGGCCGGGTGAGTGTCCGGGGTGTGGTCGTGGGGTTCATCGGCCGGTGCCTCCGGGGTCCTTGAGGGTCACCGTCGTGTCGGTGCGGCGCAGGGCCAGGGCCGCGGTGACCAGGAGCGGGACGACGGCCATGCCGGCCAGCAGCAGGGCGATGCGGTCGCCCGGCAGGGCCACGTGGACGTCCGGCACGGGGCGGGTGGCCTGCGGGGTCAGTACGGTCAGCGGGATCACCGCCCGGGTGAGGACCGCGCCCAGGGCGGCGCCGGTCAGCAGGGCCAGGCCGGTCAGCACGCCCTGCTCGGCGGCGACCGTGCGGGCCAGCCGGCGGCGCGAGGCACCCAGGGCGCGCAGTACGGAGAACTCGGTGCCGCGCTCGCGCAGCGACCCGGCCGCGCTGACCGCGAAGCCGACCGCGGCGAGCGCCGCCGCCACCAGGGTCGCCGCGGCGAACGCCGCCCCGGGACCGGCGCCGAACGGGTCGTCGCGCAGCCGCTCGGCGACCTCGTCGCGCACCAGGACCTGGGCCGGTGCGGTGTCCGGGAACGCCCGCAGGCCCGCCGCGGCCTCCTCGGTCCGCCCCGGTGCCGTCCGCAGCCACCACTCGGTGGGTGCGACGGCGGCGCCGTACTTGTCCTGCAACCGCCGGTTGACCGTCGGCAGGTCGACCAGCAGGGCGCCGCCGAACTGCGCCGAGGGGGTCTCGGGCCCGGTGCCCGGCAGCTCGCGCACGGAGCGGACGATCCGCACCGGGACGTCGTGGCCGCCGATCAGCACCGTGACCCGCTGCCCGGTGCGGGCGCCCGAGGAGTCGAGGAAGCGGTCGGTGGCCACCGCGGTCACCTCGGCGGGCTTCGACTGCGCGACCCGCAGCCGCACGGTCAGCGTGGTGATCTTCCAGCCGCCGTCCGAGCGGCCCGTGGAGTACTCGACGGCCAGCGGTTCCGAACCGAGCAGGCGAGGCTTGGACGGGGCACCGACCGCGTCCGGAACAGCCGGCGGGGGCGCCAGTTCCGACCCGGCCGTCCAGGCGTCGGGCAGCGGCACCCTGCGTACCGTCCCGTCGGCGGCGGCGGCCGTCACCTGCCGTACGGTCAGGCGGTGTTGTTCGCTGTGGCCGCCGGGCTGGACCACCGTGGACTCGACGCCGGTCAGGGTGAGCGGTCCGGCGGAGACGTCCAGACCGAGGGTGTGCTCCCGGCCGTCGGCGGCCAGCGAACCGGCCGCCAGCCGGTACGGGGTGCCCCAGCGGTCCTCGACGGTGACCGTCACGTCCGCCGACCGGGAGTCGGCCGCGCCCCGGTCGGCGTCCTGGACGGCCAGCGTCGCCGTCAGCGCGAGCCGGGCCGTGTCCGCCGGGATCTTCGCGCCCTTCGACGGCCGGCCGGGCGCCATCCCGGACAGCAGCGCCCGCGGCGACTCGTCGGCCAGGTCCGGCCGCATCAGCATCAGGCCCGCCGCGTGCGAGGTGTCCAGCGCGAGCACCGTCGCCGTCCGGTCGCCGGACAGGGAGACCTCGGAGCGGGCCGCGGGGGCGACCTCCGCCACCCCCGTGACGCCCGCGACCAGGTCGGTGCGGCCC
Organism: Streptomyces sp. MH60; assembly: GCF_002939385.1. Classification (GTDB taxonomy): domain Bacteria; phylum Actinomycetota; class Actinomycetes; order Streptomycetales; family Streptomycetaceae; genus Streptomyces. The sequence continues at coordinate 29,598 of NZ_MULI01000082.1, forward strand.
GGGCCCGGCGTGCCCGAGGCCTGCACCCGGATCGGCGCCCCCGCCCGGAAGTCGGCCTGGTCGTCCTGCGAACGGGACCACGAGGCGCCCTGCCCGATCGCCATCGTGCCCAGCGCCACGGCCAGCACCAGCAGCAGCACGGGACCCGCCCCGCGCATCGGACGGCGGCTCAGCTGCCAGCCCGCCAGCGCCGCCGCGAGCCCGCGTCCGCTCGCCGCCCGGCGCTCCGCGAGCCGCGCCACCAGCGGCAGCAGCCGCAGCGCCAGCACCGTCCCGGCCAGCAGCGCCAGCGTGGGCGTCGCCACGAACAGCGGATCGACCCCCAGGCCGCCCGCGTCCTCGGCCTCCCCCGTCC
>NZ_MULI01000083.1 GCF_002939385.1 Streptomyces sp. MH60
AGCGCCTCGGCGTCTCCCAGATGCACGTCTCCCGGCTCATCTCCCGCCTGCTGACCCGCCTGCGGGAGGGCATGCTCGACCACGCGTAGGCGCGTCGCCCGGATCGCGCGGGCCCCGCCCGGCAGCACCACCGACAGCACCCGAGCCGGTCGCCACGCAGGCCCACCGGCCGTATGAGCGTGCGTACGACCCGCCCCGGCCCCCAACCGAGAGGTCGCACGCGTGACCCGAGGCAGCCAACTACGGGGCCGGTCGGGCCCGTCGGCCGAAGAGGATGCCGCGTGGTTCCGGTGGCGGGGGAGTGCCGCGTTTGAGCGGCCAGGCGAGGAGCATGCCGACCGCGAAACCGACCACATGGGCCACGTAGGCGACGGTGCCGGCGTCGGACACGCCCTGGCCGCCGGAGTAGAGCGCCTGGAGGACGAACCACAGGCCCAGGACGATCCAGGCGGGCAGCCGCAGCGGCAGGAAGATCAGGAAGGGGACGAGGACCCAGACGCGGGCCCTCGGATACAGCACCAGATAGGCGCCCAGCACCCCGGCGATCGCGCCGGACGCGCCGATCAGCGGGGCGCCCGAGTCGGCGTTGAGGAGCGCGAAGCCGTAGGTCGCCGCGTAACCGCACACGCCGTAGAACAGCAGGAAGGAGACGTGGCCCATCCGGTCCTCGACGTTGTTGCCGAAGATCCACAGGAAGAGCATGTTGCCCAGCAGGTGCGGCCAGCCGCCGTGCAGGAACATCGCCGTCAGGACGCTCAGTTCCGGCGACTTGTCGTAGCCGGGCGGCGCGACCACGCAGCCGGGCCCCTGCGGGCCGACCCCGACGGCACCCGTGGGCACCAGGCGGGGCATCCGGTGCTGGAGCAGTTCCTGCGGCACCGCCGCCCAGTGGTCCAGGAAGGCCCGGAGGTCACACATCTGTGCGAGGCTGCCGTCGCCCGTCGCCGACCCGGTCATGCCGGGGGTGAACAGGAACACCAGGACGTTCGCGAGGATCAGGGCGTACGTCACCCACGCGGTGCGGCGCGTCGGGTTCACGTCATGGACGGGGATGACCACGAGACACTACTGCCCGCCCGGCGGACGGTGTACCGGTGCGTTCCGTTGAACGCCCCCGTCCGTGTGTACGTATGCCCTCTCAACCGCCCGCGGTCCGGGGAAGGCGGGGCGCGGGGACGACGTGAGGAACAGGCGATGAACGAACGGGTCACACCGGCTCCGGCGATGCACGCCCTGCCCGACGGCGAGGCCGAGGTCGCCCTCGTGCTGCGGCTGCCCTGGGAGGACGTCGCCCGGCTCGGTCAGGAAGCGGGACGGCTGGCCGCGCAGATGCAGCGGCCGGTGACCCTGGACGAGGCGGTGAGCCACCGGCTGCGCGCCACCCGGGCCGCGACGCACGCCAGGCCGGCCGGTGAGCAGCCGCCCGCCGTGGCGACCGCCCCGGCGCCGGTTGCCACCCCGGGCTCGGTGTCCTCCCTGCCGTCCCGGCCCCCGGCCGAGCAGGCCCGGCAGGCCATCGACCGCATCAACGGGACGGGCTGACCGGCGCAGCCGCTCAGCGCTGCTCCTCGACCGCCCGCGCCGCCTTGCGCGCCGCCACCAGCACCGGGTCCCACACCGGGGAGAAGGGCGGCGCGTAGCCCAGGTCCAGGGCGGTCATCCGCTCGACCGTCATCCCGGCCGTGAGGGCCACCGCGGCGATGTCGACCCGCTTGCCCGCGCCCTCACGGCCGACGATCTGGACGCCGAGCAGCCGCCCGGTGCGCCGCTCGGCCAGCATCTTCACCGTCATGGGCGAGGCGTCCGGGTAGTAGCCCGCGCGGCTGGTGGACTCGATGGTCACCGTCACGAACCGGAGCCCCGCGCGCAGCGCGTCCTTCTCCCTGAGGCCGGTCCGCGCGATCTCCAGGTCGCAGACCTTGCTGACCGCCGTGCCGACCACGCCCGGGAAGGTGGCGTAACCGCCGCCCACGTTGGTGCCGATGACCTGTCCGTGCTTGTTGGCGTGGGTCCCCAGCGGAATGTGCCGCTCCCGGCCGGAGACCAGGTCGAGCACCTCCACGCAGTCGCCGCCCGCCCAGATGTTCTCGTGGCCGCGCACCCGCATCGCCAGATCGGTCAGCAGCCCGCCGTGCGCGCCGAGCGGCAGCCCCGCGGCCGCGGCGAGTCCCGTCTCGGGCCGTACGCCGATGCCGAGCACCACCACGTCCGCCGGGAACTCGGCGTCCTCCGTCGCCACCGCCCGGACCCGGCCGTCGTCCCCGGTCAGCACCTTGGTGACCTCGGCGCCGTCGACCATCGTGATGCCGAGACCCTCCATCGCCTCGTGCACCATGCGGCCCATGTCCGGGTCGAGCGTCGACATCGGCTCGCGGCCGCGGTTGACGACCGTCACCTCGTAGCCGCGGTTGATCAGCGCCTCGGCCATCTCCACGCCGATGTACCCGGCGCCGACGACCACCGCGCGACGGCCACGCGTGCGGGCCAGCGTGTCGAGCAGCGCCTGCCCGTCGTCCAGCGTCTGCACCCCGTGCACACCGGGCGCGTCGACACCCGGCAGCTCCGGCCGGATCGGCCGCGCCCCGGTCCCGATCACGAGCTTGTCGTACGACGTCCAGGACTCGGCCCCGGAATCCACGTCACGCGCGCGGACCCGCCCCCCGGCCACGTCGATCTCCGTGACCTCGGTGCGCATCCTGAGGTCGATGTCCCGGGCGCGGTGCTCCTCGGGCGTGCGCGCGACGAGCTGGTCCCGTTCGGGCACGTCGCCGCCGACCCAGTACGGGATGCCGCACGCCGAGAACGAGCTGAAGTGTCCGCGCTCGAACGCCACGATCTCCAGCTCGTCCGGACCCTTCAGCCGACGCGCCTGCGACGCCGCGGACATCCCCGCGGCGTCACCACCGACGACGACCAGCCGTTCCCTCGTACCGCCCGCAGCGCTCATGCTCATGCGAACACGCTACGCGGGCGGGGCATTTCACTCCCGCCCGCCGCCGTCCCCGCCGGGGGCCGCCTCCCCACGCGGCGCCGCGGACGCCGGCGCCGGACGGCGCGGCAGCCTGCGGCGTACGACCCGCAGCCACAGCAGCGCGAGCAGCGCCGCCACCGCGGCGAACGGCAGCACGGCGCCGAGCACCACCGCCACCCAGCGCAGCATCGTCACGAAGGCGTCCCAGCCGCCGGCCAGCGCGTCCATGAATCCGGGGTCGTCGTCCTCCTTCTTCTTCTCCTCGTGCTTCACCGGGGTCTCCGACAGGGAGAGGGTGATGGTGGCCAGGCTCGTGCGGTCCTTCAGGGCCGCCTGCCGGGCGAGCAGCGCCTCCAGCTCCGCCTGGCGGGTGCTCAGCTCGCCCTCCAGGGACACCACGTCGCTCAGCTTCGTCGCCCGGTCCATCAGCTCGCGGACCCGGGCCACACTGGCGCGCTGCGACTTCACGCGGCTGTCCACGTCCACCACCTGGTCGGTGACGTCCTCGGCCTGCGCGTCGCGCCGGAGCAGCTTCCCGGCGCCCTCCAGCTCGTCGAGCACGTCCTCGTACCGCTCCACCGGCACGCGCAGCGTCACCTCGGTCCGTTCATGGCCCTCCGCGTCCCGGGTGGTGGACTCGTCACCGACGTAACCTCCGGCGTCCTCGGTCGCGGTGCGGGCCGCGTCCAGCGCCTCGGACGTGTCCCGGACCTGAACGCTCAGGGAGACCGTGCGGATGAGGTGGGCCGGGGCGAGCTTCGGCGGGGCGCTCGCGTCGGCGCCGTCGGCCCGGCCCGCACCGGCCGCGCCGGTCCCGTCGTCGGCCTGCGAGCCCTCCGCCCGCGAGCCCTCCTGCGGCGCGGCCGCCTTGGCGCCGCCGCCCGAGTCGGACCCGGCGTCCGACCCGCTGCAGCCGGTCAGGGCCAGCGCCGTGACCAGCAGCAGGCCGGCCAGGGCGCGGGCGGGTGGCGTGGATCTTCTCGTCGTTGCTCGTCGTGTCCGCATGGTGGGTACCCCCGGGGTGGTAGCGACTGATGTCTCTACGACGCACGCGGGGGCTCGTACGACGGCGCGGAACGGTCCCGAAGAGATCACGGTCCGGACTCGCGGGACGGACGGGTGCGCGGAACGCGGGAACCGGGGTCTGAGACGCTGGGGGCATGAGCGCAAGCGAGACCACGGCGGGCGAGACTCCCCCGGAAGAGGAACCTGGACACGTAGTCGTCGTAGGAGCCGGTATCGCCGGACTGGCCGCCGCCCACCGCCTCCTGGAGGGCGGCGCCCGGGTGACCGTCCTGGAGGCGTCCGGCCGCGTCGGCGGCAAGCTGCTGCCCGGCGAGATCGCCGGAGTGCGCGTCGACCTCGGCGCCGAGTCGATGCTGGCCCGCCGCCCGGAGGCCGTCGGCCTGGCCCGCGCCGCCGGACTCGCCGACCGCCTCCAGCCGCCGTCCACCGCGTCGGCCTCCCTGTGGACCCGCGGCGCCCTGCGCCCCATGCCCAAGGGCCACGTCATGGGCGTCCCCGGCACCGCCGCCGCCCTGTCCGGCGTGCTCTCCGAGGAGGGCCTCGCCCGCATCGAGCGCGACGCCGCACTGCCCCGCACCGAGGTCGGCGACGACGTGGCGGTGGGGGAGTACGTCGCCGCGCGGCTCGGCCGCGAGGTCGTCGACCGCCTCGTCGAACCCCTGCTGGGCGGCGTCTACGCGGGTGACGCCTACCGCATCTCCCTGCGCTCGGCCGTGCCGCAGCTCTTCGAGGCCGCCCGCACCCACACCTCCCTCACCGAGGCGGTCCGCGCCCTCCAGGGCCGCACCGCCACCTCCCCGGCGAGCGGCCCGGTGTTCATGGGCATCGAGGGCGGCATCGGCACCCTCCCGCTCGCCGTCGCCGCGTCGGTCCGCGCCCGCGGCGGCGAGATCGTCACCGACGCGCCCGTCACCGAGCTGCGCCGCACCGCGTCCGACGGCTGGCGGATCGTCGCCGGCGACCGGGTGCTGCACGCCGGCGCGGTCGTCGTCGCCGTACCCGCCCGCCCCGCCGCCGAACTGCTGCGCGCCGAGGCGCCCGCCGCCGCGGCCGAGCTGTCCGCCGTCGAGTACGCCTCGATGGCCCTGATCACGCTCGCCTACCGCCGCTCGGCGGCCGCCGCGCTCCCCGAGGGCAGCGGCTTCCTCGTACCGCCGGTCGACGGGCACACCATCAAGGCGTCCACCTTCGCCTCCCGCAAGTGGGGCTGGATCGCCGACGAGGACCCCGACCTGGTCGTCCTGCGCACCTCGGTCGGCCGGTACGGCGACACGGAGATCCTCGGCCGCGACGACGCGGGCCTCGTCGCCGTCTCCCGGCACGACCTGGCCGAGGCCACCGGGCTGACCGCCACGCCGGTCGCCACCCGCGTCACCCGCTGGCGGGACGGCCTGCCGCAGTACCCCGTCGGCCACCACGCGCGCGTGGCCCGCGTCCGCGAGCACGTCGCGAAACTCCCGGGCCTCGCGGTGTGCGGCGCGGCCTACGACGGCGTCGGCATCCCGGCCAGCATCGCGAGCGCGTACGCGGCCGTCGACCAGATCCGGGGCGACTTCGCCGGTGTGGAGCGGCTCACGGCCCACCCGGTGCAGAGCCTGCACGGCGGAGCGGGAGAATAGGGCCATGAGTGACGACGCCTCCACCCCCGCGGCCGAGCGCATCCCCAACAAGGGCAAGCTGGCCAAGGACCTCAACGAGGTCATCCGCTACACCCTCTGGTCCGTCTTCAAGCTCAAGGACACCCTCCCCGAGGACCGCGCCGGGTACGCCGACGAGGTCCAGGAGCTGTTCGACCAGCTCGCCGCCAAGGACGTGACGATCCGCGGCACCTACGACCTGTCCGGGCTGCGCGCCGACGCCGACCTGATGATCTGGTGGCACGCCGAGACCGCCGACCAGCTGCAGGAGGCGTACAACCTCTTCCGCCGCACCAGGCTGGGCCGTGCGCTGGAGCCGGTCTGGTCGAACATGGCGCTGCACCGCCCCGCCGAGTTCAACCGCTCGCACATCCCGGCCTTCCTGGCCGACGAGACGCCGCGGAACTACATCAGCGTCTACCCGTTCGTGCGCTCCTACGACTGGTACCTGCTGCCCGACGAGGACCGCCGCCGCATGCTCGCCGACCACGGCAAGATGGCCCGCGGCTACCCGGACGTGCGGGCCAACACGGTCGCCTCCTTCTCGCTGGGCGACTACGAGTGGATCCTCGCCTTCGAGGCCGACGAGCTGCACCGCATCGTCGACCTCATGCGCCACCTGCGCGGCTCCGAGGCCCGCCGCCACGTCCGCGAGGAGATCCCGTTCTACACGGGGCGCCGCAAGGACCTCGGCGAGCTGATCGCCGGGCTGGCCTGATCAGCCGGCCCAGTCGAAACCGCCTGATCCGTCAGGCCCTCGGCCTCGGCTCCGGGCGCGGGGCGCACGACGTGTCCCGCGCCGGGAGGCGGCCCTCCAGCAAGTACGCCTCCAGGTGGCCGTTGACGCACGCGTTGGGCCCGGCCGCGATGCCGTGCGTCCCCGCGTCCCGCTCGGTCACCAGCACCGAGCCCGCCAGCCGCCGCCGCAGCTCCAGCGCCCCCTCGTAGGGCGTCGCCGCGTCCCGTTCCGCGGCCAGGACCAGCGTCGGCGGCAGCTCACCCGGCGCGGTGCGCACGTCCAGGGGCCGCTGCCGGGGCGCCCGCCAGTAGGCGCACGGCAGGTTCGTCCAGACGTTGTCCCAGGTCTCGAACGGCGCCCGGCGGGCCAGCCGCGTGTTGTCCCGGTCCCAGACCTCGAAGTCGGTCGGCCAGGGCGCGTCGTTGCACTCCACGGCCGTGTACACGGCGTTCGAGTTCTCCGCCCCGACCGCGCCCTCCTCGGTCCGCGTCCCCGCCTGGTCGACCAGCGGCTGCGGATCACCCTTCAGGTACGCCGACAGCGCCTCCGCGCGGTGCGGCCAGTAGTCGTCGTAGTACCCGGCCTTCAGGAACGCCCCCTGCAACTGCGCGGGGCCCACCGTCCCGCCCGCGGGCTGTGCCGCCAGCCGCGCGCTCGCCTCCTCGTAGCTGTTCTGCACCTTCCTCGCGGTGTCCCCGAGCCCGTACACGGCGTCGTGCTCGGCGACCCACGCCTTGAAGTCGTCCCAGCGGTCCTCGAACGCCTCGGACTGGTCGAGGTTGTTGCGGTACCAGATCTGCTCCGGGTCGGGGTTCACCACCGCGTCGAACACCATTCGCCGCACGTGGGAGGGGAACAGCTCGGCGTACAGCGCGCCGAGGTAGGTGCCGTACGACGCGCCCATGAAGGTGAGCCGCCGCTCGCCCAGCGCGGCGCGGACCACCTCCAGGTCCCGGGCGTTGTTGAGCGAGTGGTAGTGCCGCAGCGCCTCCCCGCCCCGTTCCGCGCAGTCGCGCGCGTACGCCTCGGCCTCGGCGGCGCGCTGCTCCTTGTACGCGTCCGAGGGCCGCGTCGGGGCGGGGCGGGGCCCCTTGAAGAAGTCCCCGGGGTCCTGGCAGGACAGCGGCGCGGAGGGCGCGACCCCGCGCGGGGCGTAACCGACGAGGTCGTAGGCGGCGGCGACGCGCTTCCACTCGGGCACCATGCCCACCAGCGGGAAGTACAGCCCGGAGGCGCCGGGACCGCCCGGGTTGAAGAGGAGGGCGCCCTGGCCGGGCACCTCGCGCTTGCCGTCGTCCGGGTCCTTGTGGGTGGCCCGCGCCCGGCTGACGGTCAGCTTGATCCGCTTCCCGTCGGGGTGGGCGTAGTCCAGCGGCACGGACACGGTGCCGCAGCGGATGCCGCCCGGCAGCTGCTCCGCCTTCGGGCACCTGCCGAACTCGATCCCGGCCGCCGCCGCGCGCCGGGCGGCCACGGCGGTACCGCGCGCCTCGGCGGACCCGGGCCCGGCCGAGGGGACGGACTGGGCCGGGGTGGCGGACTGGGCCGGGGTGGCGGCGAGGGTGGTCAGCAGTAAGGCCCCGGCGGCCGAGTAGAGGGCGGCAGCTCGCATCGCGTATCCCTTCGGTGCACGGTGTGACACAAGGGATGTTTGGTGCGCCGGCCGGGCGGGGCAAGCACCGCCCGCGGGTGTCGCCGCCGAGTGCCTCCGTGCGCCCCCGGCGTGGTCAGGCGCGGCGCTCCCAGTGGTCCCCGGCGTACTTCTCGCGGTGCGCGAAGGCCGCACGCAAATCCGGTTCGCCGATCGCGTGGACGCCGCGCACGGCGACCGAGGTGAGGAAGGTCCGGTCGTCGGCCGTGCCGTCGGCCTGCCGGACGAGGGCGCCGACCAGCCGCTGCCCGGCGGGGGAGGCCCAGCGGGCGTACGGGTGGATCTCCATGCGGGTGATGGCGAGGCACCCCAGGGTCAGGGCGAGCGGCAGCGCGAACCAGAGGGCGATGAGCAGACGCGGCTCGGTGGCGGGCAGCGGCAGCGCCAGGGCGACCAGGCCGAGCGCGCACACCGTCACCGCGGCGACCCGCACCCGCCGCACCCCGGCCGCGACGCCACCGGCGCCGCCGTCGGGGACCGCGAGGCCCGCTCCGACCAGCCGGTCGGCCAGGCTCCGTACCGCGTCGGCGGCGGCCGCGGCGGCCCGTACCGGCGCTATCCGCGACTGTCCCCCGGGCCCTATCGCCCCTATGACCGACCGCTCCATGTCGTCCCGGCCGCACGGGTCGACGACGGTCGCCCAGCCGGTGTGCGCGAGCAGCAGCCGGCGCTGGCGCGCCATCGAGACCAGCGTCAGGTCGGCCACCCGCCGCGGGCCGCCGGACAGGAACGCCGCCTCGTACAGCGTCAGCGTGTGCTCACGGACGACGGCGTGCGGTTCGACGGCCGCCGCGCGCACGGCCGCCAGGCACAGCCGCAGGCACGCGAGACCGGCGACGGCCCAGGCCGACAGGAGGAAAAGGACCCAGAACATGCCGTACTTCTATGCCAAGGGCTTTCGCCGGCGCCATGCCCTGTTCACATTCCGGGACGCAGTGTTGTGGGTATGTGACGTTCCGTTTGACGATGTCCCCCGAGACGGTCCCCGGTTCAACGGCGGAGCAGGACGCGCCTGGTCGCACGGGCCAGCCGGACCCCGGGACGCGCCGAGCGCGGCACCGGTCCCGACCGCTCCAGCCACCACTCCCGCAATTCCCGCCGCACACCCGGGTCCTCGTCCCCGAGCCCCGTCCGCAGCACGTGTGCGACGAAGTCGAGGGCGTCCCGCCGGTAGCCGCCGGTCATCGGACAGCCCCGTGCGTAGGCGAGGAAGGCCGGCCGGTACCGCGCGCCCAGGATCACCGGCAGCTCGGGCGCGACCTTCCCGACCACGTCGGCCCGCTTCCCGGCCAGCGCCCGCGCCTGCACCCCCAGCCGCACCCGGTCGAACCCGTCGGGCACGGGCGTCCCCGCGACCAGTGCGGACAGCAGCGCGGCCTGCGCCAGCCCGAGCCGCTGCCGTACGGCGTCGTCGGCGCCGGAGCCCGCATCGGCGCCGGTGCGCGGGGTGCGGGCGGCCGCCCGGCTCCCGGTGGCCGCCGCCCGCCCCTTCTCCACGGCGACGCGGATCGCCTCCACCTCGCTCCGCAGCTCGTCGCCGTCGGGGAAGTTCTCGTCCCGCTCCAGCAGGACGCCCGGCGGTGCGACGCGCGAGGCGAGGTCGGTCAGGATGTCCAGCACCGGCCGCGGTACGGGGTGGGCGTGGCTGTCGTGCCAGACGCCGTCCCGCTCGAAGCCGCCCGCGACGTGGACGTACGCGATGGCCTCCAGGGGCAGCTCACCGAGCGCGCGGGCCGGGTCCTCGCCCAGGTTGACGTGGTTGGTGTGCAGGTTGGCCACGTCGATCAGCAGCCGCACGCCGGTCCGGTCGGCCAGCTCGTACAGGAACTGCCCCTCCGTCAGTTCCTCGCCCGGCCAGGAGACGAGCGCGGCGATGTTCTCCACGGCGAGCGGCACGGGCAGCGCGTCCTGGGCGATGCGCACGTTCTCGCACAGCACGTCGAGGGCGTCCCGGGTGCGGGGAACGGGCAGCAGGTGCCCCGCCTCAAGAGGTGGTGTGGCGGTCAGCGCCCCGCCCGCCCGTACGAACGCGATGTGCTCGGTGACCAGCGGCGAGCCCAGGACCTCCGCCCGCTCGGCCAGCGCCGCCAGCCGCCCCGCGTCCGGCCGGTCCGCGCCGCCGAGCCCCAGCGAGACCCCGTGCGGCACGACGGTCACCCCGCGCTCGCGCAGCCGCAGCAGCGAGTCGGGCAGATGCCCGGGACACAGGTTCTCGGACACGGCCTCGACCCAGTCGATGCCGGGCATCCCCTCCACGACGTCCGCGATCTCCGGCCGCCATCCGATACCGGTGCCCAGCCGCGCCATGCGCTCCATGGTTGCCTCCCCTCCGGCGAACATGTCGGGGGTATCGCCCACCCGGCCCGGGCCGAACCCCGGGCGGGGCATGTTCAGAGCTACATCTGAGGTTCCCGCCGCCGCAGCGCCGGGTGGTCCGCCACCACCGTGCAGGAGCCCGGCGCGATCTCCGTGAACCCGGCGTCGCGCACCACCGGCAGGGCGCCGGTGGTGAGGCCGGGCCAGCGGGCCGGGTCCGCGGTGCGCACCGACAGCGGGAAGCCCGCGTCGCGCCAGGCCGTCCGCTCGCCGTCCGACAGTTCCCACCAGGCGAGCTGCGCCCCGTGGCCCGCCTGGGCCATCGCCTTGCCCGCCGACATCTCCAGGTCCGGGTTCATCCAGAGCACCGGCGTGGCGGGGTCGGCGTCGGCCGGCGGCTCGGGGTCGTCGAGGTCGGTGCCGGAGACCTGGAGGCGGGCCAGGTCCTTGGGCCAGCCGTCCAGCGGAACGGGCGGGAAGACCCGCACCTCGGCCGTCTTGCCGGTGACCGTGATGCCGGGCAGCGCCTCGGCCCGGCGCCACTCCGCGCCGCGGGCCCGCCGTACGACCTTGCGGATGCGGGCGTCCTGCCAGTCCCGCACCGCCCGCGCCCACGCGCCGTCACCGGCCGACCGCTCGTCGGCGAGCATCACCAGCACCGCACGGGCCGCGGTCTCCAGCGCGTCGGTACGGGGCGGCGGCGCCGCCCGCTCGATGCGCACGACCAGCGGCAGCACGAACTGCGGCGCGAGGTCGCGGTCGCCGGGCTCGGGACGGAAGGGGCTGTCGGGGACGGGAACGGGGGCGGGGACGGGAGTCGTCGGGTCGTTGCTCACGCCCTACAGTCTGCCAAGCCTCCCGCCCGAGCCCGCCAAGCCTCCGGCCCGCGAGAGTATGGCCCCCTGCGCCCCGATCTCCGGCTGGACGGCGTGGGACGCCGCTACGGCATCCGCGGCCCGTGCGCTGAGTTCGCGCGGGCCGTCAGCCTGAGCAGGCGGTGCGCTGCGCCTCCTGCCACTCGCAGACCGGGCAGAGCGTGACGCCCTTGTACGACTCCGGGTACTCCGTCGGTTCCCGGCACAGGACGCATTCCGCGTACGGGGGGCCGTCGGCCCTGGGCGGCCGGGGCGCCGTGTCGATCAGGGAGTAGCCGCCGGGCTCGCAGCCGGGGCCGTCGGGGCCGTCGGCGCCCGGGTCGTGTTCGTCGCTCATGCCTCCAGCGTAGGCCCGTCAGCGGCGCCCGTTCGCGGCGCCGATCAACTCCGAGACCTTCACGAAGCGGTAGCCCTGGCGGCGCAGCTCGGGCACCACCGCCCGGACCACCTCCTCGGTCACCGGGGCGGCGCTGCGCGTGCAGTGCATGACGACGACCGAACCCGGCCGCACCCCGTCGAGCACCTGCCGGGTCACCGCGTCGGCGTCGGTGGCGAAGGCGTCCCCGCTCACCACGTCCCACTGCACGGCGGTGACTCCGGTGGCCGACAGTTCCCTGAGTGCGGCCTTGTCGTAGCAGCCGCCGGGGAAGCGGAAGTACGGCATCGGGTTCGGCACCCCGGCCTTCTCGAAGGCGGTGTACGCCCGTTCCAGGTCCGTACGCATGCGGTCCTCGGACACGGTCGGCAGGCCGTAGCAGTCGTCGGTGTAGGCGTAGTGGCTGTAGGAGTGGTTGGCGATCTCGAACCGCGGGTCCCGGCCGATGGAGCGGGCCTCGTCCGGATACTCCTCGGCCCAGCGGCCGGTCATGAACACGGTGGCCGGCACCTTCAGCTTCCGCAGCGTCGCGATCAGTCGAGGGTTGTCGAACCGTTCGCCCGACGCCGCGCGCGGCCCCTGGTCGGCGGTCATGTCGGCGTCGAAGGTGAGGGCGACCAGCTTGCCGTCCTTCGTGCCCTCCGTGCGCGGGCCGTGTTCGAAGACCGGCGTGAGGCCCCCGGGGCCGGGGGCGAGGGTGGGCGTCCGGGCGGAGGGCGGTGACGGGGCGGGGGCCGAGGGTGCCGGGCGGGGGGTCTGCTCGGCCCCGGTGGTTCCGCAGGCGGCGAGGGCGGCGCCCAGGGCACAGAGGGCGGCGGCGCGTCGTACGAAAGTGATCACCGTACGAACGTAGGAGTGGGATATTCGGTTTGTATGACTGTGGGGGGTGACGTGCCGCCGTGCTCACCCGCCCGGCCCAGCCGCCGTCAGATGTCCCGCTGCTCCAGCGGCCTGGTCGCCGGGCCCTCCAGCACCTTGCCGTCCGTGTCGAAGCGGGAGCCGTGGCAGGGGCACTCCCAGGCGCGCTCGGCCGCGTTGAAGTCGACCAGGCAGCCCAGGTGGGTGCAGCGCGGCGAGACGGCGTGCAGGGCGCCGGCCTCGTCCCGGTAGACCGCGAGCCGGTCGCCGCCCGCCCGGACCACCGCGCCCTCGCCCGGCGGCAGCGCGTCCACCGGCGGCGCGGGCCGCAGCCGGTCGCCGACGAAGTGCCTGGCCACCTCGGCCTGCGTCTTGAGCAGCGCGGGTGCCTCACGCACCGCCGTGCGCAGCCGCCGCGGGTCGTACAGCCCGCTCCAGGCGCACTCCTCGCCGGTGATCTGCGCGGTGAGCAGCCGGCCCGCCATCATGCCGCCGCTCAGTCCCCAGCCGCCGAAGCCGGTGGCGACGTAGGTGTGGTGCGCGCCCGGGTGCAGTGGACCGGCCATCGGCACGGTGTCGGTGGGGTCGATGTCCTGCGTGGCCCAGGCGTGGGTGCGGTCGACGCCGGGGAAGTGCTCGTCCGCCCAGGAGGCCAGGCGGTCGAAGCGCTCGCGGGTGTCGCCCGTGCCGGGCGTGAAGTGCTCGCCGGTGACGACGAGCAGGCGGCGGCCCGCGTCGTCCAGGGGGGCCGTACGCACCGAGCGGGTGTTCTCCTCCGGCGTGATGTACATGCCGTCGACGTCGCGGTCCGCCTCGACGGCCCCGGCGACGACCAGCTCGCGGCGCGGGGAGAGGCGGGCGAAGAGCAGCGCCCGGTCGAAGATCGGGTAGTGCGTGGCGACCACGACGTCCCGGGCGGTGACCGTCGCCCCCGCCTCCGTCCTCACCCGGCACGGCTCGCCCTCGTCCAGGCCCTGGACGGTGGTGTCCTCGAAGATCCGCCCGCCGTGCGCCTCCAGGTCCGCGGCGAGCGCCCGCAGGTACTTCAGGGGATGGAACTGGGCCTGCCCGGTCACCTTCACCGCGCCCGCCACCGGGAACGGCAGCCCGGTCTCCGTCACGAACGACGCCGGCAGCCCCGCCTCCTTCGCGGCCGCCGCCTCCGCCCGTACCTCGTCGACGCGGCCCGGATCGCGGACGTAGGTGTACGCGTCGCGTGTCTCCCAGTCGCAGTCGATGCCCAGCTCGGCGACGATCCCGGCGGCGCGCTCGATCGCCTCGGACTGCGAGCGGGCGTACAGGCGGGCGCCCTCGGGACCGCGGGTGCGGCGCAGTTTGTCGTAGACCAGGGTGTGCTGGGCGGTCAGCTTGGCGCTGGTGTACCCGGTGACACCGGCGGCGACCCGCCCGGCCTCCAGGACCGCCACACTCCGCCCGGCCCGCGCCAGCTCCCAGGCCGTACTGAGCCCCGCGACGCCGGCGCCGATCACGGCGACGTCGACGTCGAGATCCTCGGCGAGCGCGGGGCGGGGCGCGCCGCCCGGTGCCGTCTGAAGCCAGTACGAGCCGTTGACCTGCACGTTCTGAGTCATGCGGCCCGGGTACCCCATGGCCGCGGCTTCAGTGACCGGGCGTGCGCGCCCCGCCTGGGACCCGGCCGCTACCTGCGCCAGGGACCCGTCACCGCGAAGGTGGTGCCGGGCGTGTAGCAGTTGACGTACATCGTGTCGCCGTCCGGGGAGAAGGTGACACCGGCGAACTCACCCCACTCGGGCTCCTCCTCCGTGCCGATGTTCTGCGCGCCGCGGGCCATCGCGTACACCTCGCCGCGCCGGGTCACGCCGAAGACGTGCTGCGCGCCGTTGCCGTCCTCGCAGACCATGAGGCCGCCGCTGGGCGCGAGGCAGATGTTGTCCGGGGACTCGCCCGGGAGCTGCACGTCGGTGTCCGGGCCGAAGACGATCACCAGGGTGAGCCGGCGCCGCTCGGGGTCGTAGCGCCAGATCTGGCCGTAGTGGTCGGCGGCCGAGCCCTCGTCGCTGTGGGCGAAGGACGACACGAAGTACACGCTGTGCCCGCCCCAGTAGCAGCCCTCCAGCTTCTGGGCGTGGGTGATGCCGCCCCGGCCGAAGTCCTGGAAGCGGATGGGCGTCCCGTCGGCCAGCGGGTCGGGCACGTCCACCCACTCGACGCGGTCGAAGGTGGCCCCCGTCTCCTGGATCGAGGAGAGGTCGGGCACGCCGGGCACGCGCATCGCCTGGAGCCGGCCGCCCGCCCGCAGCGAGCCGCGGCCGCCGAGCGGCTTCTCGGGCAGGAACCGGTAGAAGAGACCGAACGGCCGGTCGAAGGCGTCCTCCGTCTCGTAGACGACGCCGCGCCTCGGGTCGACGGCGATCGCCTCGTGCTGGAAGCGGCCCATCGCGGTCAGCGGCACCGCGCCGGTGCGGTGCGGGTCGGCCGGGTCGACCTCGAAGATGAAGCCGTGGTCCTTGGTGTAGCCGTTGGTGCCGGCCCGGTCCTCGGTCTCCTCGCAGGTCAGCCACGTGTTCCAGGGCGTGTGCCCGCCCGCGCAGTTGACGGCCGTACCGGCGATGGCGACCCGCTCGGACAGGACGTGGTTGCGGGAGTCCAGCTCCAGCGCGGTACAGCCGCCCTTGCCCTCCGGGTCGTACGTCAGGCCCTTGACGGTGGGGACCGGGACCCGGCCGTCGGCGCGGTTCTCGTGGTTGCGGACCAGGCGGGTGTGGCCGTGTCTGCCCGGGAAGGCGGACATGCCGTCGTGGTTGGACGGCACCGGGCCCTCCCCGGAACGCAGCCGGTCGCCCTCGCGGGACAGCACCCGGTAGCGGAAGCCCTTGGGCAGGTCCAGCAGGCCGTCGGGGTCGGGCACCAGGGGGCCGTAGCCGGTGTGGCCCAGGGGCTGGGCGGCGGCGGTACCGGCGAAGAGTTCGGACAGGGCGCCGGTGAAGGCGATGCCTGCGCCCAGGGCTCCGGTACGGGCGAGCACCTGGCGGCGGGTCGCCGCGCTGTGGGACGTGGACATGGGGAAACCTTCCTGCTGGCGGACAGGACTGTGACCCGCCGTGTCTATCACCTGCCAGGAGTCCCGGGAACCACGCGCGTAGCTCGTGTCACCGCTCGACCGGGTGCTCCTGCGCCTTTTCCAGGAAGCGCAGCAGCTCCACGGGGAAGGGCAGCACCAGGGTGGAGTTCTTCTCGGCGGCCACCGCCACGACCGTCTGGAGCAGCCGCAGTTGCAGGGCCGCGGGCGTCTCGGACATCTGCCGGGCCGCCTGCGCGAGCACCTTCGACGCCTGGAGTTCGGCGTCCGCGTTGATCACCCGAGCGCGCCGCTCCCGGTCGGCCTCGGCCTGGCGGGCCATCGAGCGCTTCATGGTGTCCGGCAGGGAGACGTCCTTGATCTCGACCCGGTCGATCTGCACGCCCCAGCCGACCGCGGGGCTGTCGATCATCAGCTCCAGCCCCTGGTTCAGCTTCTCCCGGTCGGACAGCAGGTCGTCCAGGTCGCTCTTGCCGATGATGGACCGCAGCGAGGTCTGGGCCATCTGCGAGACGGCGAACCGGTAGTCCTCGACCCGCACCAGCGCGTTGGCCGCGTCGACGACCTTGAAGTACACGACCGCGTCCACCCGCACGGTGACGTTGTCGCGGGTGATGCCCTCCTGAGCGGGCACCGGCAGCGTGACGATCTGCAGGTTCACCTTGTGCAGCCGGTCCACGAACGGCACGATCATCGTGAACCCGGGGCCGCGCTCCTGACCCGCCAGCCGTCCGAGCCGGAAGACCACCCCGCGTTCGTACTGCCGGACGACCCGCGCCGCCGCGGCGACGTAGAGGACGCCCGCGCTGCCGACGGCGGCGGCCGCGGTCAGAAGCTCCTGGACCATGGCGGCCTCCTCACTCGGAGGACGGTTTTTCACCCTTTATGCCACGATAGGCCCGCCGCCGGTTCCGGGGCCATGCCCGGGAACCGGCGGCGGGTTTCCGGCTACACCCCCGCCTTCTCCGGTTCGGTGACCTTCACCGGGTCCGTGCCGGTGGCGCTGTGCCGTTCGGCCCAGTTCTCCAGGGCCGTGCGGCAGGCGTGGTCCAGATGGTGCAGCCCGGACAGGTCCAGCTCGACCGGGCGGTCCTGCGGCAGCGCCTCCAGGCCCTCCAGGATCTTCGGCAGCCGCAGGAAGGTCGCGTTGCCGGTCAGATGGGCCTGGACGGGGCCCGCGCCCTTGTCGACGATCTCCAGCTTGAGGTGCGAGGCCTCCCAGGCGGTCTTGACCACGGACAGGGCCAGACCGATCAGCACGCCCTCGAACATGTTGACCGCGACGATCGAGACGGCCGTGACCACCAGGATCAGCGCCTCGCCCCGGTGGTCGCGCCACAGCGGCAGGATGCTGCGGAACGGGATCAGCTTCCAGCCCGCGTGGACCAGGATGCCCGCCAGCGCGGGCAGCGGGATCAGGCCCAGCACGGACGGCAGCAGCGCCGCGAACAGCAGCAGCCACACGCCGTGCAGCACCCGGGACGCCTTGGTGCGGGCCCCCGCGGCCACGTTGGCGGAGCTGCGCACGATGACCGCGGTCATCGGCAGCGCGCCGAGCACACCGCACACGGTGTTGCCCGCGCCCTGCGCCATCAGCTCCTTGTCGTACTCCGTGCGCGGCCCGTCGTGCAGCCGGTCCACCGCAGCGGCGCTGAACAGGCTCTCCGCCGAGGCGATCAGCGTGAAGGCGACGATCGTGCCGAGCAGGCCCACGCTCGCCAGTTCGCCGAAGGCGTCGGCGCCGGGCGGCTGGATCACGTCCAGCAGGCCGCTCACCTCGACGGTCGCGACCGACAGGCCGAACGCCGCCGTGACCGCGGTGGCCAGGCCGACGGCGGCCAGCGCCCCCGGCACGGTCTGCGCCCGCTTCGGCAGCCGCTTCCACAGCACCATCACCGCGACGGTGCCCGCGCCCAGGGCGAGCGAGGTCAGCGCCTCGGTGCTGCCCAGCGCTTCGGCGGCGGCCCCGGGCAGCCCGGTGAGCTTGTCGATGCCGGAGGCCGGCGCCTCGAGACCGGCGGCCGAGTAGAGCTGGCCGGCGATGAGCACCAGACCGATGCCGGCCAGCATGCCCTCGACGACCGACAGGGAGATCGCCCGGAACCAGCGCCCCAGCTTCAGGGCGCCCATCACGAGCTGGATGATCCCGGTGGCGAGCACGATGACGCCGAGCGCGGCCAGCCCGTACTGGTCGACCGCGCCGAAGACCAGCACGGTCAGCCCGGCGGCCGGGCCGGAGACCTGGAGGCTGCTGCCCGGCAGGAAACCGGTGACCAGGCCGCCCACGATGCCGGTGACCAGGCCCAGTTCGGCCGGGACACCCGAGGCTACGGCCACGCCGACGCACAGCGGGAGCGCGACCAGGAACACGACGAGGGACGCGGTGAGGTCCTGCCGCCAGTGCGGGAACCTTCGGTTCTGATCGGCTATGAGGGACATGCCGGCGCTCACAGGGTCTCGAACGCGTCGGTGTCCGCGCGGTGCGCGCGCACGAGGCCGGTGTGGACCTCGTAGTACCAGCCGTGCAGCCGCAGTCGGCCGTCCGCCAGCCGCTGCTCGACGCAGGGGTAGGAGCGCAGGCGCAGCAGTTGCGCCAGGACGTGGTGCTGCACGGCCCCGGCGACCGTCGGGTCGGCGGGGTCGCAGGGCTCCGGCTCGTCCGCCGCGTGCGCCAGCCAGTCGCGCACGGCGGGTACGGCGGTCAGGTCGTCGCCGCGCACCAGCGCGCCGACGGCGCCGCAGTGCGAGTGGCCGCAGACCACGATGTCGGCGACGCCGAGGACCTGGACGGCGTACTCGACGGTGGCCGCCTCGCCGGAGGGGCGCTCGGTGGCGTAGGGCGGGACGATGTTGCCGGCGGTGCGCAGCTCGAAGAGCTGGCCGGGCCGGGCGCCCGTGATCAGGGCCGGTACGACCCGGGAGTCGGAGCAGGTGATGAACAGGACTTCGGGCGACTGGCCTTGGGCGTGCCCGGCGAACTCCTCAGGGCGCTGTCCGAACGTACGGGCGTTGTCGATGAGGGGTTGCATGATGAGGTATTCCTCCTGGCGCGCCGTGGGGGCGCGTCGGACGGGTGGGACAGAGGTGGGGGATGTGCCGGTGGTCCGTCAGCAGCGGAAGACCTGAAGGGCCGCGGGCGAGTGGTCCGGCGCGGATCTCGGCCGGTGCGCGGTCGCCAGGGCCGGCCTGAGGGGCGCGGGCGCCGCGGGGTCGCGCTGTCGCGCGCACGGGCGCTCGGGGGTGTCGGGCTGGGGCACGGCGGTGGTGCGGTGCCGGTCGCGGACCCCCGCGGAACCGTTCGGGTTCCCGGAGCGGCCGGTGTCGTGGCAGGTGACGGTCTCGTCGTAGGCGGCCGTGCCGGAGAGGGTGGTTCCGGGGTGGGTGTTGGCCACGGCATCACGGCTCGTGTGCGCGGATGCGAAGGGTGAGCCGGGTGCGAAGACCGCCAGGGCGAGCAGGACGGCGGCGAGGAGCGGAAACACGGTCCGGGCCGTCGTGCCGCGTGACATACGCCCCCCTCCAGGCAGTTCGCGCCGAGGGCGCGCGCCGGTGCACGGTCAAAGCAAGGTCAACGCATGGTCAATGCGTGGTCAAGAAACACGTTAACCCTGCAACGGGCTTTGCAGGGTTAACGTGGCGTTACGAGCCGGAAGAGAGCCTGAAATCGGCGGGTGGGTTGGCGGGAATGGACTGCTCCGGCCGCCCTCAGGGCGTGTCGACCAGGCGCGCGGCGTCCCGGGCCAGCGCGGTGAGCCGGGAGATCGCCCGGAAGTACTTCTTGCGGTACCCGCCGTTCAGCATCTCCTCGCTGAACAGCCGGTCGAAGGGCAGTCCGGAGGCCAGGACGGGCACCTCGCGGTCGTAGAGCCGGTCCGCGAGCACCACGAGCCGGAGCGCCGTCGACTGGTCGGGCACCGGGCGCACCCCGGTGAGGCACACGGCCGTCAGACCGTCGGTCAGGGCACCGTAACGGCTGGGGTGGACGCGGGCGAGGTGGTCGAGGAGGGCGGGGAAGTCGTCCAGGGATGCACCCTCGGTGGCCCGCGCCGCACGGGTCACCTGCTCGTCGGAGTACGGCGCCGGGGCCTTGGGCAGACCGCGGTGGCGGTAGTCCTCGCCGTCGATGCGCAGGGCGCGGAAGTGGGCGGACAGGCCCTGGATCTCGCGCAGGAAGTCGGCCGCCGCGAACCGGCCCTCGCCGAGCTTGCCCGGCAGCGTGTTGGAGGTGGCGGCCAGTGCCACGCCGGCCTCCACGAGCCGGGCGAGCAGGCTGGAGACGAGGACGGTGTCGCCGGGGTCGTCGAGCTCGAACTCGTCGATGCACAGCAGGCGGTGCCCGGACAGGGTCCGCACGGTCTGCTGGAAGCCGAGGGCGCCGACGAGGTTGGTCAGCTCCACGAAGGTGCCGAACGCCTTGCGGGAGGGCTCGGCGGGGGTGGCGTGCCACAGGGAGGCCAGCAGGTGGGTCTTGCCGACGCCGTAGCCGCCGTCGAGGTACACGCCGCGGGGTCCGGCCGGGGTCTTCGGCGCCTTGCCGCGGCCCAGCCCGAAGAAGCCGCGCCTGCCGGTGGCCGCGCCGGACGCCTCGCCCAGCCCGCCCGCGAAGTCCTCCAGGACCCGTACGGCCTCGCTCTGGCTGGGCTGGTTCGGGTCCGGGAGGTACGTCCCGAAGCGGACGGAGTCGAAACGGGGCGGGGGCACCATCTCGGCGACCAGACGGTCCGCGGGGACGTGGGGCTCGCGGGCGCACAGGGAGACCGGGGCCGGAGCCGTCCCGGTTATCGGGGCGGGAACGGAGGCGGGGGAGGAGGACGACACGGTACTCAATGGTAGGGCCTGCCCGGAGGGCCGCGCCGCCGCCCGGACCGCGGGCGGGGGCGGACGTGGCGCGGGTCGGGGCGCCGGGGTGCGGTCGTGCGGGTCGGCAGGGCGTCGGCCTGCGGGGTTGGGGTGTCGGTCGCGTGGAACACTGCACCCCATGCGACGCCTGTTCCCCGTGCCCGCCGTGACCGATCCGACCGTCGGCCCGGGCGGCTCCGAGACCGACCGGGAGTGGAGCCTGGCCGAGCTGGCCGCCGCCTACGCCTACCCCGAGCCGGACGGGGACCGGGAGACGTGGCTGCGGGCCAACATGGTCTCCACCCTCGACGGCGCCGCCCAGCACGACGGCCGCTCCCAGCCCATCTCCAGCGCGACCGACATGCGTGTCTTCGGCACCCTGCGCGCACTGGCGGACGTGGTGATCGCCGGTGCCGAGACCGTACGGCAGGAGGGGTACCGGCCGGCCCGCGTACGGCCCGACTTCGCCGAGGCGCGGCGGGCGGCCGGTCAGCCACCCGTGCCGGTGATCGCGGTGGTCAGCGCGAGCCTGGAGCTGGACTTCTCCCTTCCGCTGTTCACCTCCCCGCTCGTGCCCACCCTCGTGCTGACCGGAGCCGCCGCGGCCCCGGACCGGATCGCGGCCGCCGAGAGGGCCGGGGCCCGGGTGGTGATCGCGGGTGACGGCGTCGGCGTGGACCCGGCCCGTGCCCTCGGGGCGCTCGCGGAGCTGGGGCACACCCGGCTGCTGACCGAGGGCGGCCCGCGGCTGCTGGGGCAGTTCGTCACGGCCGGGGTGCTCGACGAGCTGTGCCTGACCGTCTCCCCGATGCTGACCGCGGGGGACGCGCAGCGGATCGCGGGCGGACCGGCGGTCGAGGTCCCACGGCGGTTCGTACTGGCGTCCCTGCTGGAGGAGGAAGGTTTCCTCTTCAGCCGTTACCGGCGTGACTAGGGCGAATCCGGGCAGGTGCGCACGGCGGCGACCGGACCGGCGTTCGATCGTTACCGCACATCCGGGAATCGGCGGAATCTTCCGTTCCGTTTAGTCCGCGCCGGGCACACTGATTCCGGCAGTACCCGTGCGATCACGGGGCAGGATGGTTTCCGCAGGGTCTGGTACGGCCTACGGAGGGTGGGCCCGCGGGCCCTCGAAGGAGAAGGGGCGCCTGGTGTTCACAAGCGTTTTGATGATCGAGAAGGCCCTGACGTCCGCCGACGTGGAGTTCGTCACCACCTTGCACGGGGACGAGCAGGTCGGTTTCCACGTGCTGCTCCAGCCGCGCGGCGATCAGGCGGACCGGCTGCTGCGGGCCATCGACGACGTCGCGCTCGGCGAGCTGGACGACGCCGTGCGGGAGGGGGAGACCCCGGAGGGCCGGGAGGCGCAGAGCGTCGGGGAGCGGGCGCTGGAGGTGTCCCTCACGGCCCTGCGCGCGTCCGGCGCCCAGGCCGAGGGCCGGCTGATCGAGGACCACCCGCTGGACGAGCTCAAGTCCGTGGTCATGGAGGTCGCCGCCGACGAGGTGATCGTCCTGACCGACCCCCACTACGTGGAGGAGTTCTTCCACCGGGACTGGGCCTCCCGGGCCCGGCACAAGGTCGGCGTACCGGTCCTGAAACTCTTCTCCCACAGCAAGGCATAGGCTGGTGCCGCGCCCCCGCCGAGGGGGCGCGCCCACCGACGGATCACCCTGGGAGAACAGCGCATGGCACCCGGCCTTCCCACCGCCATGGACCGACCGCACTTCATCGGCATCGGCGGAGCCGGGATGTCGGGCATCGCCAAGATCCTCGCCCAGCGCGGTGCCGAGGTGGCGGGCAGCGACGCCAAGGACTCCGCGACCGCCGGCGCGCTGCGCGCCCTGGGCGCCACGGTGCACATCGGGCACGCGGCACAGCACCTCGCCGACGACGCGAGCTGCGTGGTCGTGTCCTCGGCCATCCGCGAGGACAATCCGGAGCTGGTCCGCGCCGCCGAGCTGGGCATCCCGGTCGTGCACCGCTCCGACGCCCTGGCCGCCCTGATGGACGGCCTGCGTCCGATCGCCGTGGCCGGCACCCACGGCAAGACCACCACCACCTCGATGCTGGCGGTCTCCCTGTCCGAGCTGGGCCTGGACCCGTCGTACGCGATCGGCGGCGACCTGGACGCGCCCGGCTCCAACGCCCTGCACGGCGACGGGGAGATCTTCGTCGCCGAGGCGGACGAAAGCGACCGCAGCTTCCACAAGTACGCCCCCGAGGTCGCCATCGTCCTCAACGTCGAGCTGGACCACCACGCCAACTACGCGTCGATGGACGAGATCTACGAGTCCTTCGAGACCTTCGCCGCGAAGATCGTCCCCGGCGGCACCCTGGTGATCACGGCCGACCACGAGGGCGCCCGGGAGCTGACGCGCAGGCTGGCCGGTTCGGTGCGGACGGTGACGTACGGGGAGTCCGAGGACGCCGACGTGCGCATCCTGTCGGTCGTCCCGCAGGGGCTCAAGAGCGAGGTCACCGTCGTCCTGGACGGCGCCGAGCTGACCTTCACCGTCTCCGTCCCCGGCCGCCACTACGCCCACAACGCCGTCGCCGCCCTCGCCGCGGGCGCGGCCCTCGGCGTCCCCGCCGCCGAGCTGGCCCCCGCGCTGGCCGCGTACACGGGCGTCAAGCGGCGCCTCCAGCTCAAGGGCGAGGCGGCCGGCGTCCAGGTCGTCGACTCCTACGCGCACCACCCCACCGAGATGACGGCCGACCTGGAGGCCATGCGCGCCGCCGTCGGCGACGCCCGCATCCTGGTCCTCTTCCAGCCGCACCTCTTCTCCCGCACCCAGGAGCTGGGCAAGGAGATGGGCCAGGCACTGTCCCTCGCTGACGCCTCGGTCGTCCTCGACATCTACCCGGCCCGCGAGGACCCGATCCCGGGCATCACCAGCGAGCTGATCATCGAGGCGGCCCGCGCGGCGGGCGCGGACGTCACGCCGGTCCACGACAAGGACGCCGCGCCCGCGCTGGTCGCGGGAATGGCGAAGGCCGGTGATCTCGTTCTCACCATGGGCGCGGGCGACGTCACCGACCTCGGACCGCGCATCCTGGACGAGCTGTCGAAGTAAGGGGCTGAGACTCATGTCGTACGACGTCGAGAAGCCGGACGAGCAGTGGCGGGCGGAGCTGGCCCCGGCCGAGTACGCGGTGCTGCGCGAGGCCGCCACGGAGCCGGCCTTCACCGGTGAGTACACCGACACCAAGACCGAGGGTGTCTACTCCTGCCGCGCCTGCGGTGCGGAGCTGTTCACCTCCACGACCAAGTTCGAGTCGCACTGCGGCTGGCCGTCCTTCTACGACCCGAAGGACACCGACGCGGTCGAGCTGATCGCGGACCGCTCCCACGGGATGGTGCGCACCGAGGTGCGCTGCGCCCGGTGCGGTTCGCACCTCGGACACGTCTTCGAGGGCGAGGGCTACTCGACCCCGACCGACCAGCGGTACTGCATCAACAGCATCTCCCTGCGGCTGGAGCCGAAGGCGGGCTGAGCCCGACCGGGCCGGCGCGCGGGCGGCCGGGAGCGGCACGGTGGACACCGTCGCTCCCGGCCGCCGCCGTCGGACGGGTTTGCGGTGTGAACGCCGGAGCAGCGGGAAGGAGTCGCCCCGGAGCAACGGGGGCCCCGCGGACCAGCCGTCTACACTCGACCGGCGACGGCCCCACCGACCGCGGCCGGAGCGGGCAGCTTCTGCCAGACCCGAAGGGTATTCGGCGTTTTGATACGGATGGACTCAGTCACCAAGCGGTACCCGGACGGCACCGTGGCGGTCGACCGGCTGTCACTGGACATACCCGACCGTTCGATCACGGTCCTCGTCGGTCCCTCGGGCTGCGGCAAGACGACCACCCTGCGGATGATCAACAGAATGGTCGAGCCCAGCGAGGGAACGATCCTGCTCGACGGCGAGGACCTCCAGCAGCAGCCCGTCACCACGCTGCGCCGGTCGATGGGATACGTCATCCAGAACGCCGGGCTCTTCCAGCACCGGACGATCCTCGACAACATCGCCACCGTGCCCCGCATGATCGGCTGGGGTAAGCAGAAGTCCCGCGAGCGGGCCGCCGAGCTGATGGAACGGGTGGGGCTCGACACCTCGCTCGCCAAGCGGTACCCGTACCAGCTCTCCGGCGGCCAGCAGCAGCGCGTCGGCGTGGCCCGGGCGCTCGCCGCCGATCCGCCGGTGCTGCTCATGGACGAGCCGTTCTCCGCCGTCGACCCCGTCGTCCGCAAGGGACTCCAGGACGAACTCCTGCGCATCCAGGACGAACTGGGCAAGACCATCGTCTTCGTCACCCACGACATCGACGAGGCCATCAAACTCGGCACCATGGTCGCGGTGATGCGCACCGGCGGCCGGCTCGCCCAGTTCGCACCGCCCGCCGAGCTGCTGTCCGACCCCGCGGACGACTTCGTCGAGGACTTCCTCGGCGCCGACCGCGGCATCCGGCGGCTCTCCTTCTTCCCCTCCGCCGCCCTGGAGCTGAGCGCCGGACCGGTCGTGCGGGCCGACGCCACCGCCGAGCAGCTCGCCGCCGCCGACGGTGCCGACCACCTGCTGGTGACCGACGCGGACGACCGGCCGCTGGGCTGGGCCGAGCCGGGCGACCTGGCCGCGGGGGACCTCGCGGCCGGACGGCTGCTGTCCTACGGGCGGCCGTTCGTGCCGGGCACCGACTCGCTGCGGGCCGCGCTCGACTGCGCCGTGCTCTCGCCCACCGGCTGGGCCGTCGCCGTGGACTCCGACGGGCGGGTGACCGGCGTCGTCTCCCAGCAGACCATCGCGGAGGCGATCCGCTCCGCCCATGGCGCGGCGGACCCCGGCGACGCGCGGACCGAGGAGCCCGCCGAGGTCACGAAGGTCGCCCCGTGAACGGCTTCTTCGACATACCGAGCGACCTCGGCAACACCTACTTCGGCCTGATCGGCCTGCATCTGCGCGAGGCGCTGCTGCCGGTCCTGGCCGGGCTGCTCGCCGCGCTGCCCCTCGCCCAGCTGTGCGTGCGCTTCCGCTGGCTGTACCCGCCGGTGCTCGGTGTGACGACCGTCTTCTACGCCATCCCCTCGCTGGCCGTCTTCGTGGTCCTCATCGACTACACCGGCCAGACCGAACTGACCGTGATGATCCCGCTGGCCGTGTACAGCCTGGTGGTGCTCGTCCCGGCGATCGTCGACGGCGTCCGGTCGGTGCCCGAGGAGACGCTGGCCGCCTCCACGGCCATGGGCTTCGGGCCCGTACGGCGCTACCTCCAGGTGCAGTTGCCGATCGCCGTGCCCGCCATCCTCGCCGGGCTGCGGGTGGCCGTGTCGGCGAGCATCTCCCTGGTCAGCGTCGGCGCCCTCATCGGCAACCAGGGCGCCCTCGGCAACCTGCTCGCGGACGCCCAGAAGTACGGCCGTCCCGAGCTGGCGGTGAACTCCGTCCTCACCACCGCCGTCCTGGCGATCCTGTGCGACGCGCTCCTCGTCCTGGCCCGGAACCTGCTGACCCCGTGGCTGCCGCGGGGCAAGCGGCAACGCCCGAAGGAAGCCGCCGCGCGGCCCGAGCCGGAGGAGGCCGCGGCCCGGTGAACGTACTCCACTTCGTCAACGCCTTCTTCAGCGACAGCACCCACTGGCACGGCTACGACGGCATCCCCGGACGCCTGCTGGAACACGTCCAGTACACGCTGATGGCCCTCGGTCTCGCCGCCGCCATCGGGTTGCCCGCCGGGCTGCTGACCGGGCACACCGGGCGCGGCGGCAACGCCGTCGCCTTCGTCGCCACCGCCGCCCGCGCCCTGCCCAGCTTCGGACTGCTGGTGCTGATCGCCGTCGCCGTCGGCATCGGTCTGCTGCCCGTGATGATCCCGCTGGTCGTGCTCGCGATCCCGCCGATCCTGGTGACCACCTACGAGGCCGTCCGCTCCGTCGACCCCTCCCCGGTGGACGCCGCGCGGGGCATGGGCATGCGCGAGACGGACATCCTCTTCCGGGTCGAACTGCCCGTCGCCCTCCCGCTGGTGCTCAGCGGGCTGCGCTCCGCCGCCATCCAGGTCGTGTCGACGGCGACCATCGCCGCGTACGTCAGCCTCGGCGGGCTCGGCCGCTACATCATCGACGGCCTCTACCAGCGCGACTACGAGAAGGTGGTCGGCGGCGCCACGCTGGTCGCCCTCATGGCGCTCGTCACCCTCGCGGTGTTCTGGGCGGTCGGGCGGCTGGCCGTGTCGCCGGGGGTGCGCAGACGATGACGGCGCACCGGGGTGAAGAAACCGTAACCAGGCCGTTCTTGACTGAGCGGCGACCGGATCGTTTGGATCGACGAATGACTTTCACCGCGAAGAGCAGCAGGTCCAGGACCAGGCACACCGGCGCGGCGGCCCTCGCGCTCGCCGCCGCCGCGGCGCTGCTCGCGGGCTGTTCCTCCGGCTCCGACGACACCTCCGACAACCCCCTCGCGGGTGACAAGGCGGAGGCCGGCACCGTCGTCGTCGGCTCGAACAACTTCGCCGAGAGCACCCTGCTCGCCGACATCTACGGGGAGGCGCTCAAGGCCAAGGGCCTCAAGGTCACCTACCAGCACAACATCGGCAGCCGCGAGACGACGTACGGCCTGCTGAAGAACGGTTCCGTCACCGTGCTGCCGGAGTACAACGGCTCGCTGCTGGCCTACCTCGACCCGAAGGCCCGGCAGAAGTCCGTCGAGGCGGTGAACGAGGCGGCGAAGGCCAAGCTGGACAAGAAGCTGACGCTGCTGGAGTCGTCACCGGCCGAGAACAAGGACTCGGTGAGCGTCAACGCCGAGACCGCGAAGAAGCACGGCCTCACCGCCGAGTCGACCCTCGCCGACCTCAAGGACGTCGCACCGGACCTGGTGATCGGCGGATCGCCCGAGTTCCAGACGCGCCAGCAGGGGCTCAAGGGCCTGGAGTCGGTGTACGGCCTGAAGTTCAAGTCCTTCAAGGCGCTCGACGCGGGCGGTCCGCTGACCCAGTCGGCGCTGACCAAGAACACCGTGCAGGCGGCGGACGTCTTCACCACCGACCCGACCATCGTCAAGGAGAAGTTCGTCGTCCTGAAGGACCCGGAGAACCTCTTCGGCCACGCGAACGTGACCCCGCTGGTCGCCAAGGACGGACTGAACAAGGAGGGCGTGGCCGCGCTGAACGCGGTCTCCGCCAAGCTGGACACCGAGACGCTCCTCGACCTGGACGCACAGGTCCAGCTGGACAAGAAGGACCCGCTGGACGTGGCCAAGGCGTGGCTGAAGTCCACGGGTCTCGTCTGACGGACGCCCGAGGGCGACACCCGAAGACGACGCGCTACGACGCCGCGGCCCCGGTCGCGGCGTCGATCAGCTGGTCGATCAGGGCGAGGAGGACGTCCCGGCTGGAGGTCCGCTCCCGCGCGTCGCACAGCAGCACCTGCACGTGCTCCGGCAGCGCGAGGGCCTCGCGGATCTCCGCGGCCGGATACGGGTGCCGGCCGTGGAAGCCGTTGACGGCGACGACGAACGGAATGCCCCGCCGCTCGAAGAAGTCGATCGCGGCGAAGCTCGACTCGGGCCTGCGGACGTCGACCAGGACCACCGCACCGAGCGCACCGATCGCCAGGTCGTTCCACATGAACCAGAAACGCTGCTGACCGGGCGTACCGAAGAGGTACAGCACGACGTCCCGGTCGATGGTGATCCGGCCGAAGTCCAGGGCCACGGTCGTGGCCCGCTTCTCCTCGATGCCGTTGAGGTCGTCGACGTCCAGCCCCGCCGCGGTCAGCGGTTCCTCGGTGCGCAGCGGGGCGATCTCGCTGACCGACCCGACCATGGTGGTCTTGCCGACGCCGAAACCACCGGCGATGAGGATCTTCACCGCCTCGGGCGCGGTGGAGCGTGCGGATGCCGTGGGCGTCTCGGCGACGCGCTCAGAGCCGGCCAAGGCCGTCCCTCACTTTCTGCAGCAGGTCCAGGTCCTCGGTGGCGTGGGAGACGGGGTGCGGCGGCCTCGCGGTGATCCGGCCGGCCTCCAGCAGGTCCGAGAGCAGGATGACGACCACGCTCACCGGCAGGTCGAGACGGGCCGCGATCTCCGCCACGGCGACCGGCCGGGCGCACAGCCGCAGGATCCGCAGGTGCTCGGGCTGCGGGCGCGGGGCCCGGGCGGGCTGCGGGTCGAGAGCGGTCACCGTCGTGATGAGGGTGAAGTCGGCGCGGCTGGGCCGGGTCCGGCCGCCGGTCAGGGTGAACGGCCGCACCAGCCGGCCCCCCGCGTCGCCTCCGGTCACGTCACTCGCCGGGGCCGGCGGTGGCCCGCGGTGCCGCGCTCAGGTGCTCGCCGATCTTCTTCACCAGCATGTTCATCTGGTAAGCCACCACGCCGACGTCGGCGTTCGGCCCGGTGAGCACGACCAGGTGCGCGCCGGGGCCCGCGGAGGTGAGTATCAGGTAGCTGTTGGCCATCTCGATGAGCGCCTGGCGCACCGGGCCGCCCCGGAAGTCCATGCTCACGCCCTTGCTGAGGCTCATCAGGCCCGACGCGGTCGCCGCCAGCCGCTCGGCGTCGTCACGCAGGAACCCGGTGGACTTGCTGACGACCAGCCCGTCCTCGGAGAGCACCACCGCCTGGTTCACGTCGGCGACCCGCTCCACGAGTCCGGTGAGCAACTGGTCCAGCTCGGTGTGCGTGGCGGGGGAGGGTCGGGTCATCGCGTGTCCTTCGTCGGCAATCGGCGGTCGGCGGTCGGGGTCGTGGGGGCGGCGGAGGAGAACACCTGCCCGCCGGTGTCGGTGTCGGTGTCGTCGTCCGCCGCGGTGTCGGTGTCCTCATCGGTCTGGGCCCGCAGTGTGCCGCGCTGGAACCCGGCGAGGGACGAGGCGGCGCGCTCGGCCGTGAAGTCGGCGTAGTCGTCCCCGGACGCGCCCGCCGAGCCGTTCCGGCGGCCGTCCGGGTCCTCGTCGCGCAGTTCGGCGGCGAGGCTGGTCTGCGGCACCCGGCGGGGCAGCGGCGCCAGGCCGCCGCGCTCGTCCCGGGAGCCGTCGAGTGAGTCGCCGGCGGAGCCCACCGCGGCCGCGGACCGGCTCGCGGGCGCCGGCCGGGACGACCGTACGGGCCGCACGGACCGTTCGTCGCC